>JBGPKL010000061.1:0-21578 GCA_041485885.1 Sulfurifustaceae bacterium | reverse complement strand
TGGATCACGTTCTTTGCGAGATCAATACCGATCGCGGTAAGCTTCATGTCGGACGCCCTCTTTCGGTTAAGTGGTTGAAACGCGCTTCCACTTTGGCACTTCGATGCCGTTGATAGGAAGGGGGCGTCCATTCCATTAACCCTTCTCCCGAAGGAAGAAGGGAGATCGAACCCCTCCCTCTCCGATTTATTCATGCGTCCCCTCTCCCCCACCCTCTCCCGCAAGGGGAGAGGGGATTAATCAGAATGTTCTAAAGTTATTTCCGACACCACGCCAACTCGCATGGAGCTCCATCGCCTCAGCCTGACCGAAGGCATCCGCGCCATCGAACGCGGCGAGATGACAAGTGAGCAGTGGACCCGCGCTCTGCTCGCGCGCATCGCGCAACTCGATCCGCGCATCGAAGCGTTCGCCTGGCTCGATCCCGCCGCCGCGATCGCGCGCGCCGTCGCCGCTGACCGCGCTACCGCAGGCCGGCTGCGCGGCGCGCCGATCGGCGTCAAAGACATCATCGACACGCGTGCTATCCCAACGCGCATGGGCTCGCCAGCGTACGACGACCACGTGCCGATGCGCTCCGCGACCGTGGTCGAGCGTCTCGAAAACGCCGGCGCGTTCGTGCTCGGCAAAACCGTGACGACCGAACTCGCGTTCTATACGCCCGGTAAAACGCGCAACCCCTGTAACCCCGCGCACACGCCGGGCGGTTCATCGAGCGGTTCGGCCGCCGCGGTCGCCGCCGGTTTCGTTCCCGCCGCGCTCGGCACGCAAACCAACGGCTCGATCATTCGTCCGGCCGCGTATTGCGGCTGCGTCGGCTTCAAACCGTCGTTCGGCCGCGTGCCGCGCGGCGGCGTGTTGCGCTTCAGCCGCGCGCTCGATCACGTCGGATTTTTCGCGCGCTCGGTCGACGATGCGGCGTTGTTGTACTCACTCTGTGCAGGCGCGGACGCCGGCGACGCGGACAGTATCGACGCGCCCGCACCGGACGCGGCCGCCCATGTACGACGAGATCCACCGCGGCTCATCGCCGTGCGCACTCCGGTCTGGGATCGCGCCGAACCGCATGCCCGGGCGCATTTCGCCGACACGATTCAGGCATTGTGCGCGGCCGGCGCCGCCGTCGAGGAACGCGAGCTACCGGCGATATTTGCCGACGCGCATGCAGTCCTTCGTACGATCATGTACGCGGAAGGAGCGCGTTCGTACGCCGCGCTCAAACGCGAGCACGGACCGCTCTTGAGCGGAATGATCCATGCGCTCATCGATGAAGGACTCGCGATTTCAGAAGTGCGCTTGTACGATGCGCTGGCCGAACGAACGACGCTCGTTCAAGCGCTCGACGAATTCCTAGCATCCGCCGACGCCATCCTCACGCCGCCGGCGACCGGCGAAGCCCCCGCGACGCTGACTTCCACGGGAGATCCGAGCTTCTGCACGTTGTGGACTTTGTGCGGCGTGCCCGCGATCACGATACCGAGCGGCCACGGGCCGCTCGGGTTGCCGCTCGGCACGCAGTTAGTCGGCGCTCCGCTCGCCGATGACGCGCTGCTCGCGACTGCGCAGTGGTGCTCGCCGTTATTGCGCCATGAGCTTCCGCGACTCGCGTTTTGATGCCCGGTCTGCGCAGTAGCGGCGAAGTCGTCAAGAGAATCTCGCCCCAAAAAGCGGCGACGCGTGGTCTGCAACTGACAGACTTGTTACGATCTCCCAAGATTTGCGTGGGTTTTTTCGAGGGAACATTGGGAACATGCGACCTAGGGGTACGCGCAGATCGTGCAACCCGTAAACGCAGACCATTTCGCGGAAATCACAGAGTCCTAAAAAAATTCCTCGGAGCCAAGGAACACTTATCACCAAATGGCATTGCATCCTGAGTTCCCGGAATCACCCTACGCTCCACTTCTGCCGGAGCAGCGTTGGTTTCCTGCGGCCGAAGAACTTCGCAGCACTGCCTACGAAAAGCTGCTTCCCCCACTAGTCGCGAAGATTCGTACCGAGGTTACAGCCTGGCGAGACACCGGATACACCGGTGCTACAGATACGTCCCGCGCTCTTCTCCGTTGGTGGTTCGAAAAGGAGCATCTGATTGAGCAGGCCGATCGGACGCTCTCGACATTCCGTTACTACTTCGCGCAGCGCGAAGCGGTGGAAACGGTGATCTGGCTGCATGACGTGCGCAAGGTGCGCGACAAGTTCGATCTGTTTCGATTCGATGCCTCGGGCGCCGTTTCCGCTGGGATGTTCGACGAGAATTGGCCGCGCTATGTCCTGAAGATGGCAACCGGCGCCGGCAAGACCAAAGTCTTGTCGCTGCTGATTGCGTGGAGCTACTTCCACAAGTTGTACGAGCCAGACTCTACGCTTTCACGAAATTTTCTCTTAATCGCACCGAACATCATTGTCCTCGACCGGTTGCGGATCGACTTCGACGGTCTGCGTATTTTCTTCAACGATCCAATTCTTCCCGACAACGGACATCAAGGTCGAAACTGGCGCGACGACTTCCAGGTTACGCTACACATTCAGGACGACGTCCGCGTCGTTAAGGAGACGGGCAATCTATTTCTTAGCAACATTCATCGCGTTTATCTTGGCGACGTTCGCGAGCCATCGCTGGAAGATGACGATCTGCGCGATTACTTCCTCGCCCCGTTTGGTCCGAAGCCGGTCGGCAAAACGACCGACAGCAAGACCGATCTTGGGGAGATCGTCCGCGAGATAGATGAGCTTGCCGTTTTCAATGACGAAGCACATCACATTCACGACAGTCGCATGGCTTGGTTCAAGAGCATTCAGGACATCCACCATCGCATGCTGCAAAAGGATGCCCGTCTCGCATTGCAAGTGGATGTGACAGCGACACCGCGGCACAACGACGGCTCCATTTTCGTGCAGACTGTTTCTGACTATCCGCTCGTTGAGGCAATTCATCAAAACGTCGTGAAGCATCCGGTGTTGCCGGATGCCGCCAGTCGTGCCCGGTTGAACGAGCACAAGAGCGCGATCTTCACCGAGCGGTATGTCGACTATTTGCAGTTAGGCATTGAGGAATGGCGCAAGAGTTACGCCGAGCACGACGTACTTGGCAAGAAGGCAGTGCTGTTCGTCATGGTGGACGATACGCGCAACTGCGACGAGGTCGGCGCGTATCTGGAAAGAATTTGCCCCGAGTTGCAGGGCGCGGTACTCGTCATCCATACAAAGAACAACGGCGAAATCTCAGAGGCGGCCTCAGGGAAAAACAAGGAAGACCTTGACCAGCTGCGTGCCGAGGCAAATTCGATCGACACCTGGCAGAGCAAGCACAAAGCTATCGTCTCCGTCTTGATGCTCAAGGAGGGTTGGGACGTACGCAACGTCACCACCATCGTCGGCCTGCGCGCGTATGCGGCGAAGAGCGACATTCTGCCCGAGCAAACGCTGGGCCGCGGTCTACGTCGCATGTACTTTGGATCGGACACGCAGGAAACGGTGTCCGTCATGGGCACGCCGCCGTTCATGGAATTCGTCGAGTCTATTCAGAGCGAAGGCGTTACCTTCGAGCGCGTGCCGATGGGTGCGGGTTCGGGTCGCAAAGATTCGCTCGTCGTCGAAGTGGACACGCAAAACGCGGACAAGAATCTCGATGCGTTGGATATCAAACTTCCCCGACTCTCACGGCGCTTCAATCGCGAGTTTAAAAACCTGGACCATCTAGACCCGGCCACGTTCGGCAATGCCAAGCTTCCGCTCAAACCCTTCACGCCGGAAGAAACCCGCGAGATCGTTTTCAAGACCATGCTCGATGCCGAGGTGCATCACACTATTCGTCTGGACGCCGTCGGCCCCGCCGATTACCGCTCGGTCGTCGGTTTCTTCGCCCGGCAAATCTTGAAGGAGCTGCGCCTCGTCGGCGGTTACGACCTGCTGTACCCGAAGGTTAAGTCCTTCATGCAGCACCACCTCTTTTTGGAGTGCGGCGGCTTGCCGCCGCTTTTGGAGCCGGGGCAGGCCCCGGCAAATCAAAGCGGGAGCAAGCTCCCGCACTCCACAGTGAATCTCGAAGACGCCGTCGTGCTGCGCAACCTTTCCGAACCCGCGGCCGGCAAAATCTTGTTCGACTCGTTCAAAGCGGCGATCAATACGCTCACCATTCAAGAGTCCGGCTCATCGCGGGTCGAAGACTACATTCGCCTGCGCGACACGCGGCCGTTTCGTACCGAGAACCGCCCATACCTCACCCCGAAGCGATCGTTGTTTAGTAAAATCGTCGGCGAGCCGCGTGCCGGCGGCTTCGAACTGAACTTCGCGCGCTTTCTCGACGACGCGCCGGACATCACCGCATTCGCCAAAAACTATCTCGCCGTCGGTTTTAAGATCGATTACGTAAAGGTGGACGGCGATCTTTCCACTTACACGCCGGACTTTATTGTGAAGACGATCGACGGCACCGTTTGGATCATCGAGACCAAGGGCCGGGAAGAGCTTGACCTGCCGCAGAAGATGACGCGCCTGTGCCAGTGGTGCGCTGACGCGACGACAGCGAGCAAAGCCGAAGTTGGCCCGGCGTACCGCTTCGTGTATGTGGATCAGGCCGGATTCGAAAAACACGTACCGAAAGACTTCGCCGGTTTGGCGGCTTCCTTTACCGAGTATCAGAAGGATTGATGCCATGACTGGCCGCAACCCAACCGAATCGATCGGTGAAATTCTCCTGTATCAAACGGAGGATGGCAAAACACGGCTGGAGGTGCAGTTTCAGGGTGAAACGGTCTGGTTGAGCCAGGCACAGATGTCCGAGCTGTTTCAGACCACGAAGCAGAACGTCAGTCTTCACGTCCAGAATATTTACGATGAGCGCGAGTTGGAGCGTGCCGCAACTGTCAAGGAATCCTTGACAGTTCGGCAGGAAGGAAACCGCCGGGTATCCCGCGGCGTCGAGCACTACAACCTCGACGTCGTTATCTCGGTCGGTTACCGCGTCAAATCCCATCGCGGCGTGCAGTTTCGCATCTGGGCCACGCAGCGATTGCGAGAATACATCGTCAAGGGCTTCGCGCTCGACGACGAGCGGCTCAAACGCGCGGGCGGTGGCAACTACTTCGATGAACTGCTGGCGCGCATCCGCGACATTCGCTCGTCGGAAAAAATGTTCTGGCGCAAGGTGCTGGATATCTACGCCACCAGCATCGACTACGACCCCGCCGAGGAGGCAACCCAACGTTTCTTCGCCACGGTGCAAAACAAGATGCACTGGGCAGCACACGGAAACACCGCCGCAGAAATCGTCCACGCGCGTGCCGATGCGAGCAAGCCGAACATGGGGATGACGAACTGGCTGGGCGAAAAGCCAAGGAAAGATGAAGCGGCAACCGCCAAGAATTATCTGGCGCCTGAAGAACTCGATGTTCTGAATCGCATCGTTAACCTTTACTTGGAATTTGCCGAGCTTCAGGCATTGAACCGCAAACCGATGACGATGCAAAGTTGGATTGCGAAGCTGGACGAATATCTGCGTCTCAGCGAACGGGAAATTCTCCCGCACGCGGGAAAAATCTCCCATGAAGAAGCGTTGCAAAAAGCGGAGCTGGAATTTGAGAAATACCGCGTAGGCCAGCTCGCACAAACATCCCGCGTGGAGAGAGATTTCGACGAGGCGGTGAAAAAACTCCCTGCGAGGACACCGCGCAAGAAACCCGGCGGAAAGAAACCAAGAAAGAAGCATCGACCATGACGCCCGAAGACCCATCTGGAGTGCGGCGGCTTGCCGCCGCTTTCAAAGCGGGAGCAAGCCCCCGCACTCCAAAAACTCCAAAACCGTGGCCTCACGCTCCCACGCATTGCTTAACCGAAACCGGAATCTACATGGTTACCGCCGGCACCTATCGGAAACAGCATCTCTTTCGCGACGGTCCCAGGTTACAAATACTCCACGACGCCTTGTTAACCGTCGCCGATAGGCATGCATGGCGGCTGGAGGCATGGACGGTATTTCCCAACCACTACCATTTTGTCGCCGCGGCGCCCGCGGATGCCGGCACGCTCGCCGTTTTTCTGCGCGAACTTCACTCGCGCACCGCGGTCGCGCTCAATCGGTACGATGCAAAACCCGGACGCAAAGTTTGGCACAACTACTGGGATACCCGGCTAACGCACGAGGTGTCCTATCTTGCGCGGCTGAACTACGTCCATCAGAACCCGGTGAAGCATGGCGTCGCGCGCGTCGCCGCCGATTATCCATGATGTTCCGCCGCGTGGTTCGAGCGGACCGCAACGCCCGCCCAAGTCAAAACGATCTACGCGTTCAAAACCGACCGCGTCCATGTACAAGATGACTTTTAATTTGGAGTGCTTTGGAGTGCGGGAGCTTGCTCCCGCTTTAAAAGCGGCGGCAAGCCGCCGCACTCCATAAAGGAATAACCATGGCCCGCCCACCGAAAGAAGCTTACGACCTGACGGACGCCGAAAAGCGCGACCTGATACAACTCATTCAGCAAGGCAAGTCGCTGCCGGAGAAGTATCGCTTCGTGCTGTTCGAGGACAAGCGCGAAGTGGAATTGGTATGGAACGGCAAGACCCGCGAGGTTTGCACCACAGTGCTGCCGTTCCAGTCGCTGGAGCACGTGGACGAACCGCGCCAGGAGAAACCGGAACTCGGCACGCTCGACATGTTCGACACCCGCGGCCGACAGCTCAAGGGCTGGACCAACAAGCTCATCTGGGGCGACAACAAGCTGATTCTTTCTTCGCTCAAGAGCGGCGCGCTGCGCCGGCAGATCGAGGACGCCGGTGGCCTCAAGCTCATTTACATCGATCCGCCGTTCGATGTAGGTGCCGATGGACATCGAGATCGGCGGCGAGACCTTCCACAAGGAACCGAACCTCCTGGAACAGATCGCCTACCGCGACACCTGGGGGCGCGGGGCGGATTCGTTCATCGCCATGATTTACGAGCGCCTCATCCTCATGCGCGATTTGATGCACAGTGAGGGCAGCATCTACGTGCATTGCGATTGGAAAATAAATCCAATCATCCGACTCGCACTCGACGAGGTGTTCGGTCGCGGAAATTTCCGCAGCGAAATCATTTGGAAAAGAACATCAGGCCACAGCGACGCAGGGCGGTACGGCAGCAGCCATGATGTAGTTCAGTATTTCACAAGGGAGAAACTTGGGTTTGGAATCAACCCTACCAAGCTTACGACAAAGAATACCTGGAGGGTTACTACCGCTATTCCGATCCTGACGGAAGAAAGTGGATGTCGGGCGACCTTGGAGCAGCGGGACTCCAAGGCGGTGGTTACGACTATGTTTGGAAAGGTGTCCGCCGAGTTTGGCGAGTTCCAGTCAAGACGATGGAGCGGTTGGAAAATGAGAACAGAATTTATTACACCAAGAACGGCATTCCTCGAATCAAACGTTACCTCGATGAAAGCGAAGGAATGCCCGCGCAGGATATTTGGTTGGACATTGAATCGCTTCGCTTGTGGCACAACGAGAAATCTGGTTACGACACGCAAAAGCCGGAATCCCTTCTCGAACGCATCGTCAATGCGAGCAGTAATCCCGGCGATTTGGTGGCGGATTTTTTCTGCGGCAGCGGCACGACCGCCGCCGTGGCTGAAAAACTCGGGCGCAAGTGGATCGCCACCGATCTCGGCAAGTTCGCTATCCACACCACGCGCAAGCGCCTGATTCAGGTGCAGCGCGAGTCGAAAGATTCCGGCAAGCCTTTCCGCGCCTTCGAGGTGCTGAACCTCGGCCGCTACGAGCGCCAGGCTTATCTTGGTTTGGAGTGCGGCGGCTTGCCGCCGCTTTCGGAAAGCGGGAGCAAGCTCCCGCACTCCAGAAAGGCCGAGGTGCTCGCGCGCAAGGAACGCGAGTTCCGCGATCTCATCCTGCGCGCGTACAAGGCGCAGCCGCTGGAAGACGCGAGCTTCTTTCACGGCAAGAACGCGGGCCGCTTAGTCGTCGTCGGCCCGATCAACTTGCCCGTGGGGCGGCTGTTCGTGGAGGAGGTCATCACCGAATGCCGCAAGCGCGGTGCGTCGCGCGTCGATGTGCTCGCCTTCGAATTCGAAATGGGATTGTTCCCGGCGGCGCTGGATGAAGCCAAGGAGAAGGGCATCGATCTCGCGCCGAAATTCATTCCGGCGGAAGTGTTCGACAAACGCGCCGTGGAGAAAGGACAAGTCGTATTTCACGACGTCAGTTTCGTCGAAGCCACGCCGCGTTACGACAAGAAAGACAAACTCACGCTGCGCATCGAGCTGACCGATTTCTCCGTCTATTACACCCAAGGCGCCGCCGAGGCCGCTGCCGCAAGTCTCAAGAACGGCAAGAGCGAAGTTGTGTGCGAGCAAGGCAGGCTCATTAAAGTGAGCAAAGACAAAGACGGCATCGTCAAACGCGAAACGCTCACGAAGCACTGGACCGATTGGGTGGACTATTGGGCCGTGGACTTCGGCTACATGAACCGCAAGGAGATCATCAAAGTCCCAGTAGATATGGAGTGCGGCGGCGAGCCGCCGCTTTCAAAGCGGGAGCAAGCTCCCGCACTCCAAACCGGGTACGAAGAACGCTGGACCGGCGGCTACATCTTCGAAAACGAGTGGCAAAGCTTCCGCACGCGGAAGAATCGGGAACTCGAACTCATCACTGCCCCGCATACCTACACGAAAGGCGGTCGCTACACTGTGGCTGTAAAAGTAATCGACATCTTCGGCAACGACACGATGGTTCTCGTATCTGTGAACGTGGGTTGAGCGCTATAAACTAAGAAAGCGGTAAAGCGTAGCGAGGTGGTTTAAGCGCGGCAGGTGTCTGGCTGGTACTTGAGCGCGCGTTATGGAGAGTTTGCCTGCACCGACGTGATGCCGCGCCCGACCGCAAACGCGACGAACCACTCGATCGAGGTGGGGTTCGCCATCGAGTCACGATTCACCGACTTCTCCACCGGATGGCCGAGCAAAATTTTCTTCACCGGCACTTCCATCTTTTTGCCGGACAGCGTGCGCGGGACTTCTGGAATCGCGAACGCTTCGTTCGGCACGTGTCGGGCGGAAAGTTTGGTGCGGATCGCGTCGAGTAACTGCTTGCGCAGCGTCGCTGGCACGCCGGTGTCGGCCGTGCCCGGAGCGCTGATCGACGCGCGGCCGGCGAGCTCGCCATCGAGCGCGGGACCCTTCGAGCCGATGCCGGCGATGGCGGTTCCCGGCTCGCGCAGCACAACGAAGAGCGCGAGGAAAGATTCGCGCCCGAGATACTCGAGATCCACCACGAGCGAGTCCGCGATTTCGGGAAACTCCTCCACCACGCGATAAAGCTCGCTCGTGCCCATGCGGATGCCGTGCCGATTGATGGTCGAGTCCGAGCGTCCGTAAATGATGCCGGTCACCGATTCGGGGCGCGGCACGAGTCGTAACCAATCGCCGTGGCGCCAAACGCCGGGATAGGTTTCGAAGTAACTTTCGAAGTAGCGCTTGCCGCCCCTGTCACCCCAGAAGTAGAGCGGCATCGAAGGTATCGGTGCGGTCATGACCAGTTCGCCGACTTGATCCATCACGGGTTTCCCGGTGTCGTCGAACGCGTCCGTCGCTACGCCGAGGCCGCGACATTGCATCTCGCCCGCGTAAATCGGTAGCGTCGGACAGGCGGAAAGGAAAGCCGTGCCTGGATCGGTGCCGCCGGAAATCGACGCGAGCATGACGTCGGAATGCACGTGCTGGTAAACCCAGCGGTAACCATCTTCCGTCAGCGGCGAGCCGGTGGACCCGATCGTGCGCAGCTCCGAGAGATCGAACGTATCGCGCGGCTTGAGCCCCGTCTTGATGCACATCGCGATAAATGCGGGGCTGATACCGAAGAGCGTCGCGCGTTCGCGTTCACCGAATCGCCACAGCGTGTTGATGTCGGGATAACCCGGATTGCCGTCGAACTGCAAGATCGTGCATCCGGCCTGAAGCGCGTTCACGACAACGTTCCACATGATCCAACTGGTGGAGGTGAACCAGAAAAAGCGATCGTCGGGGCCGATGTCGAGATGCAGCGCGCTCGACTTTAGATTTTCGATCGTCGTGCCGCCGTGTCCGTGAACGATCGGCTTCGGCATGCCGGTTGTGCCGGAGGAGTAGACGATCCAAAGCGGGTGCTCGAACGGCACCGCGATGAAAGCTAGCGGCGCCGCGCGCGCCGTCGCTTCGGCGAACGATAGGACCGGCACGCGCCGCGCGCCGACGTCGATCGCGTCGAGGCTCGCGCCGGCGTTCAAATATGGCACCAAGATCACCGCCTCGAGCGTCGGCAGTTGGCGCACCAGCTCGCGCACGACGTCGCGCCGGTCGAAATCCTTTCCGCCGTAACGGTAGCCGTCCACGGCGAACAAAACTTTCGGCTCGATCTGGCGAAAGCGATCGAGCACGCTGACCGCGCCCATGTCAGGCGAGGCGCTCGACCAGATGGCGCCGTTACTTGCCGTGGCGAGCAGCGCCGTGACGGTTTCGGGAATGTTCGGTAAGTACGACACGACGCGATCGCCGGCCGCGACGCCAAGACGTTTCAAAGTTGCGCTGAGCGCACCGGTCTGCTCGGCAAGAGTTGACCACGACACTTCCGTGCGCGGGCGAATTTCGGACTGCGCGATGATCGCCGGCTTGCGCGCAAACTCCGGGCGCTGTGCGTGGACGAGCGAATGCTCTGCGTAGTTCAGTGTCGCGCCCTCGAACCACTTGGCGCCCGGCATCGTGCGCCGGTCGAGCACGCGCTCGTACGGCCGATGAGCGATGACGCCGCAAAAGTCCCAGATAGTCGTCCAGAAGTCATCGATCCCCGTGACCGACCAGTGCCAGAGCGACTCGTAGTCATGGAAGGTGAGACCGCGCTCACGCTCGAGCCACGCGAGATAGCGTGTGATGCCGGCGCGCGCGATGCGCGCGGGTGACGGTGTCCAGAGAGGTTTAGACATTTTTTTATATCCCATCATCGGAGCAGTGTGCTCCGCGACTGTATCTCAGATGGTGTCACGGACGACGGTAACGAGCACGGCGCATGAGTTGTTGTACTCAGTTCACGTTCGAGAGGCGAACTTGCGACAACTCAAATGTCGTGCAATCCAACAAAAGCATGCGCTTGTTAACGGAATCTCGATTTAGAAGAAGTCCAGTCCGTTTGCTCAGTCGGGGAGCCATTGCTTTTATATACGTCGAGCGGAAAATCAAATCGCCGATTCGACGAAACCGATCGGCAAATCGCCAATCAATTTCGGACCAGGAGGTGACCCACCAAGCAGAGCGAAAAATGCGAAAGAGTGTTTATTACTAAAACTAAATGGAGGTACCACAACATGTCGTCGCTAAGAGCATTTCGACGTACAGCTTTTATTTTATCCATTGCATTTTCCGGGGCAGTTTTAGCAGGACATTCACACCCTACGCCGGGGCCTTTGCCCGGTAGTTCGATCCCGAAGTTCGTGACACCGCTGCCGACTCCGCCGGTAATAGACGCGACGCGAGGAACGCCTTTTACCATCACGATGTCGGAATTCCAGACGCAGATACTGCCGAGCGAGTTCCCGAGGACGACCGTATGGGGATACAACAATTCCTACCCCGGCCCCACGGTGATGGCAAAAAGAGGCACTCCCGCGAAGGTCAACTACGTTAACAATGTCAGCAACCCTAAGTTGTTGTCCTCGGGAATCATCACCGTCGACCAGACCATCCATTGGGCGGATCCATTGGGACTAAATTGCGCTATGGAATCCCCGCCGCTGCCGGCCGATTGCTTCAAGCCGTTCAAGGGTCCGCTTCCACTCACCGTGCACCTGCATGGCGCGGAAGTGCCTTCGGCGTTCGACGGCCACCCCGATAGCTGGTTTACTGCGGACGGACGTACGGGTCCTGGTTTTGTGACGAGGCAATACATCTATCCGAATAATCAGGAAGCCACCACGCTGTTCTATCACGACCATGCGTTGGGCATCACGCGCCTGACGATCTTCGCCGGTCTGGAAGGATTTTATTTGATCAAAGATCCGGACAATGAGACGGTCGCCCTGCCAAGCGGTGCTCAGGACATCCCGATGCTGCTTCAGGACCGGAGTTTCGACACCAATGGCCAGTTGTTTTTCCCGATCGCCGGCGTTAATCCCGATGTCCATCCGTTCTGGGAGCCGGAATACTTCGGCGACGTAATCGTGGTGAACGGCAAGAGCTGGCCGTTCCTCAATGTGGAGCCGAAGCGTTACCGTTTCCGCATGGTGGACCTTGCCAACGCGCGGTTCTTTTCTCTGCAACTGCAGATCACCAAGGGAACGGGAACCGCGCCGAAGTTTTGGCAGATCGCAAGTGACGGCGGCTATTTGAGTCATCCGGTGCCGGTGGACACGATTCTCTTCGCGCCGTCGGAACGCGCGGACGTGGTCGTGGATTTTTCGGGATTGAAGCCGGGAACCGAAATCACGATGACCAACTCCGCCAACGCCCCCTTCCCGGACGGCGATGTGGTGGATCCTGCCACCACGGCCCAGGTCATGAAGTTCAAGGTCGTGTCACTGAAGACCGCAGACAGGAGCGTGCCGATGTCGGCGCAATTGAACTTGCGTCCGAACAATCCGATGGTCGATCTGCGGCCGACGGCCCGGCCCGGTAAGGTACCGGTCCGGCGCGTGACGCTGAACGAAATCGAAGGCGTTGGCGGTCCGCTCATCGGTTTGCTCAACAATTCGAAGTGGCATTTGCCGGTCACGGAAAATCCGCGCGTCGGCGCCACCGAGATTTGGGAGATGGTGAACCTGACGGGAGACGCTCACCCGATTCACATCCATCTGATCCAGTTCCAGGCGATCAGCCATCAGCCGTTCGATGCGGAGGGCTACGAAGCCGCATACGAGGCCGCGTTTCCGGGCGGTGTGTTTGTGCCGGAACAGGGGCCGCCTTTGCCCTACGGCAATTGTTATCCCGCCGGCGTTTGTGGTGGCAATCTCGATCCGGCGCCGTTCTTCACGGGCAGTCCACAACCGCCGGATCCGCGTGATGCGGGCTGGAAGGATGTGTTCAAGATGCTCCCCGGCGAAGTGACTCGCGTGGCGATCCGCTGGGCGCCGCAAAACACGCCCGCCGGTGGTGTCGCTGTCGGTACGAACTTGTTCAAGTTCGATCCGGCGGCGAGTATGGGTCACACCGACTCTTTCGCAAACCCCGGTGGACCGGGCTACGTCTGGCACTGCCACATCATCGACCATGAAGACAACGAGATGATGCGACCGTATATCGTGAGGCACTGACACTAACTAAAAACGTTTTACGGATGTAACTCACAGGGTGGCGACCATTTTGGCGCCACCCTTTTTTTGTCTGCGCATTGCGGCGCTTCTGCGCTTCCCCTTTCAACGGCGCGGGAGATGGCTTATAACCGCCGGAGCGAACGAAGGAGTCAGGAGGAAACATGGCGATGAAAGTCGGATTCATCGGGCTCGGCATCATGGGCCGGCCGATGGCGCTCAATCTGCGCAAAGCCGGGCACGCGCTTTGGGTCTATGGCCGTCGGCCGCCCACCATGCAACCGCTCATCGAGGTGGGCGCTACGGCCTGCGCGTCGCCCGAGGAAGTGGCCGCGAACGTCGACGTGGCATTCGTGATGGTCTCCGATACGCCGGACGTCGAGCAGGTGATCCTCGGCGAGAAAGGCGTCATTCATCGCTCGCGCGCCGGTACCGTCGTGGTCGATATGAGCACGATCTCGCCCGCGGCGACACGGCACATGGCTAAAGAGCTTGCCGCGCGCCGCGTCGAGATGCTCGACGCACCGGTGTCGGGCGGCGAGGTCGGCGCCGTCAACGCGACGCTCTCGATAATGGCCGGCGGTAAGAAAGAAGTTTTCGAGAAAGTACTGCCGCTGTTCCAAGCGATGGGCAAAAACATTGTGCACGTCGGCGATAACGGTGCCGGGCAGGTGGCGAAGGCGTGCAACCAGATCGTCGTCGCGCTCACCATCGAAGCGGTGAGCGAAGCGCTCACGTTCGCACGCAAGAACGGCGTGGACGCGGCCAAGGTGCGCGCGGCGCTGATGGGTGGATTCGCCGGAAGTAAAATCCTCGAAGTGCACGGTCAACGCATGCTCGACAACGATTTCAAGCCCGGCTTCAAGGTTAAGCTGCATCAGAAAGATTTGCGCATCGTCATGGAAGACGCGGGCAAGCTCGGGCTCGCGCTTCCCGGCGCCGCGCTCGTCGCGCAGCATTTGAACGCATTGATGGGCGCGGGCGACAGCGAGCTGGATTCGGCCGCCATCGTCAAAGCCGTGGAGCGCTTGAGCGCGCTCGCGCGCTGACGGGGTTCGTGCTCGATCCAGCAGACGACCGGTGGCATGACGACGCGGTTGCAAATCTTGCGGTTGCTCGCCGACGGCAAGCTCCATTCCGGCGCGGCCATCGGTCGTCGGCTCGGCATATCGCGCGCGGCGGTATCGAAGGGCGTGAAGACGCTCGGCGGCAACGGCCTTGCCGTCAGCGCGGTCGCGGGTCGAGGCTATCGGTTGGCCGCGCGGCTCACTCCGCTCGATCGCCGACGTATCGCGCCGCGACTCGCCGCCGGTGGTGGGGCGGCACATCGGGTCGAGGTGCTCGAGGAAGTCGAGTCGACAAACGACCATTTGCTAGCGCAAGCGCTCGCGGTTTCGGATCCGAGTGGCATGGCGTGTCTCGCCGAGGTGCAGTCGCAGGGCCGAGGACGGCGGGGAAAATCGTGGGTGTCGAGCGCGTACCAGAATTTGACGCTGTCTATCGCCTGGCGATTCGCGGTCGGTCCGGCGATGGTATCGGGATTGAGTCTCGCCGCCGGCGTTGCCGTGTTGCACGCGTTAGAGGAATACGGCCTCGCTCCGGGCCGTGCTCGCGACCGTGCCTCGCGCGCACGACCGCGAGATCCGCGCCGCGCGACGAAGGACATGATGTCCGAGACGATCGACGCGGCGGCGGCGCTCGGGCTCAAGTGGCCGAACGATATCTTGTGGCAAGGCCGCAAGCTCGCCGGCTTGTTAGTCGACGCGCACGGCGAGGCCAGCGGTCCGTGTACCATCGTGCTCGGCGTCGGGATCAATTGTTGTATCGCGGCGCGGGACGCAAGGCGTATCGATCAACCGTGGGTGGATCTTTACACGATCACCGGGGAAACGCCCGATCGCAACCGCCTGGCCGTACTTGTATTGAATCATCTGCGAAGCATGTTTCGCACGTTCGCCGCGTCCGGTTTCGCCGCATTTCAAACAGAGTGGAACCGTCGCCATCTTTACGCGGATAAAGCGGTGCGCGTAGGACGGGGAGATACGTACGTCGAGGGAACGGTCGATGGCATCGACGTTAGCGGGGCGCTGCGTTTGCGCACCGCGCGCGGCGAGGTACAGCTTTTCCATTCGGGAGAAGTCAGCTTGCGGGCCGCGCGTTGATGCGTTTGCTCATCGATCTCGGCAACTCGCGGTTGAAGTGGGTGCTAAGCGATACCGGCGAATGGCGCACCGGGGCGCTGGCGTATCGCGGCCATGACGTGACCCAAGTGCTGGATGACGCGTGGGCCGTATTACCGGCGCCGACGACAGTGGTGATGGCGAGTGTCGCCGCGGATGGAACGCGTCGATCCGTCGAGACGTGGATCGAGAGCCACTGGCGCGTGCGCTCGCATCGCGTCGAGGCGCGGCCCGAACAGCTAGGCGTGGTGAACGCCTATCGCGATCCGGCAACGCTTGGCGCCGACCGGTGGGCGGCTTTAATCGGCGCGCGTGCCGAAGTGCCGGCGTCCGCCGCCGCCATCGTCAATTGCGGGACCGCCGTCACGGTCGATGCGCTGAGCGCGGGCGGCGAATTCGTCGGCGGCATCATCTTTCCGGGCCTCGCGCTGTTACAAGGCGCGCTCGCGACGGGCACCGCCGGCGTGCGGGCGATGCCGGGTGATGAGACGTCGTGTCTCGCGCGCTCGACCGCCGACGCCGTCGCGGCGGGAACGCTGTATGGTTTAGCCGGCGCGATCGAACGCGTGTGTAGCGAATTCGAGCAGGCGCTCGGCGAGCCGCTGAAGGTGCTTATCACCGGCGGCGACGCGGATCGCGTGGCTCCCCATTTAATTCGGCCGGCGCGACGCATTCCCGATCTCGTGTTGAAAGGGCTCGAACGTATCGCGGCGACGCTATGAGATGGGTTGTCGGATTTCTAGTACTCGCGAACCTCGCGCTCCTCATGTGGGGACTGTGGTATCACAAGCCTTTGGTCGCCATCGAAACGCCGAGCCCTCGGCCGGCGGTCGCGCCCGACAAGATGAAATTGCTATCCGAGCCGGGCGTGCGACTGGCGGTGCGCACGCGCAGCCCCTCAACCGCGCGGACGGAGGAAGCCGCCGTGACGTCGTCGTGCTATCAGCTCGGGTCGTTTCCGACGCTGGAGCGAGCGCGCACCGCCGGCGCGAAACTTGAAGCATGGGGACTCGCCTACGAACGAGTCGCGGAGCTCGAGACCTTGGGACCGGCGTATCGCGTGGTACTGCCACCGTTGCCCTCGAAAGAAGCGGCCGAGCGCAAGCGCCGCGAGCTTGCCGCGCTGGGATTCACCGACAACGCGCTCATTCAACAGGAAGAGGGCATGGAGAACGCGATCTCGTTCGGCCTGTTCTCGGTCGAGCAGAACGCGCGGGTGCGCGTGCAGCAGCTCGCCCAGAAGGGCGTCCGCGCGATAATACAGCCGGTCCCCAACGTCCATCCTATTTATTGGCTGCGATTGGCGGGCGCGAGCATCGATGGTCAACTCGCCGGTGTGCCCCTGGAGCGGTTCGGAACGGAGGATTGGGGCAGCCCGAATATCGCCTTGGGTTCGACGGCTTGTCACACCGATGCCACTCCGGGGCGCTGACGATTTTCGATCGCCGCGGTGTCGGCTGCTGGAGGGAGGGTTATAATTGCCGTCAGTGATTGAAAGTACCAGTCGCCTGCCCGCATAGGTCAGTTGGGCGAGGCGGGGTTTTCGCGAATGCATTTAACATGCATTCGCGCCGGCGAGCGCCACGCCACGGATGGCGTGGCCGGGGTTTAGAGAATCGCGGATGTCGCGCCACGGACGGCAGGCACTAACTATTTCGCCCGCATAGCTCAGTTGGTAGAGCAACCGCCTTGTAAGCGGTAGGTCGGGGGTTCGACTCCTCCTGTGGGCACCATCTTATTTATCGGCTCGCTTCAACGAGCGAACGGATCGCGAGAAAAGTCGTCTCTCTGTCATGCACCGTGCATCGCACCATTTCGACCTTATATAACACATGGGCCTTGGTTCGGGTCACCTTAAGAACGGTCTAAGGAGCAAGTAATGCCTCACAGTTTGTTTAACACCCTGCAGACTTTCAAAACGAGCAAAGGCCAAGCCGGCAAGTTTTATTCGCTGCCCGCGCTCGAGGCGGCCGGTGTCGGCAAGATCTCGCGGCTTCCGGTGTCGATTCGGATCGTGCTCGAGTCGGTGTTACGCAACTTTGACGGAAAAAAAGTCACCGAGGAGCACGTGCGCCAGCTCGCCAATTGGGCGGCGAACGCGCCGCGCGTGAACGAGATTCCCTTTGTGGTGGCGCGCATCGTGCTGCAAGACTTCACCGGCGTGCCGCTGCTCTGCGATCTCGCGGCGATGCGCGGCGTCGCCGCGAAGCTCGGCAAGAATCCTAAAGCGATCGAGCCGCTCGTGCCGGTCGATCTCGTCGTCGATCATTCGGTGCAGATCGATTACTACAACTCGCCGGAAGCGCTGCGGCTCAACATGGAGCTCGAGTTCCGCCGCAATAACGAGCGCTATCGTTTTATGAAGTGGGGCATGCAGGCGTTCGACACGTTCAAGGTCGTGCCGCCCGGCATCGGTATCGTGCATCAAGTGAATCTCGAATATCTGGCGCACGGTGTGCTCGCCAAAGACGGCATTTACTATCCCGACACTCTGGTCGGGACCGACTCGCATACAACCATGATCAACGGTATCGGCGTGGTTGCCTGGGGTGTGGGCGGCATCGAGGCCGAGGCCGGCATGCTCGGTCAGCCGGTGTACTTTCTGACGCCGGACGTGGTCGGTGTGAATCTGAAGGGGCGGCTGCGCGAAGGCGTAACCGCGACCGATCTCGTGCTCACAATCACCGAGATGCTGCGCAGAGCGAAAGTGGTCGGCAAGTTCGTGGAGTTCATCGGCGAAGGCACGGCGTCGCTCGCCATCCCCGATCGCGCGACGATCGCGAACATGGCGCCCGAGTACGGCGCGACGATGGGGTTCTTCCCGGTCGACGACGCGACCATCAGCTACTTCAAGAACACCGGCCGCACCGACGACGAGATCGACGCGTTTCAATCCTATTTCAAAGCGCAAGGTCTGTACGGCATTCCGAAAGCCGGCCAATGCGATTACTCGACGTCGCTCGAGCTCGATCTCGGCTCGATTCGTCCGAGCGTGGCCGGACCCAAGCGTCCGCAAGATCGCATCGAGCTTCCGGACCTGAAGCGCACGTTCAGCGATCTTTTTATCAAGCCGGTTGCCGACAACGGTTACAACAAGAAGCCGGAGGATTTGGGGAAACGTTTTCCGGTGAACTACGACGTCTCCGCCGACGTGGCGGCGGGTGGCGGGAGACAGAACAACATTCCGCAGCCGCAGGGTTCGGCGTCGCAGACACAAAAGAATACGTCCCAGGTGAGCGAGCTTGAAATGGCGGACAACCGTCCCACGCCGGATCGGGTTAAGGTGGGACCGGACGCCGTGACCGAGGCGACGACTATCGGCAGCGGCGACGTGTTGATCGCCGCGATCACGTCATGCACCAACACGTCGAACCCGGGCGTGTTGCTCGCCGCCGGCCTACTCGCCAAGAAGGCGGTTGAGAAGGGTCTCAAAGTCAAACCGCACGTGAAGACGTCGCTCGCGCCCGGCTCGCGCGTCGTCACCGAATATCTGACGCGCGCGGGGCTGCAGACGTACTTGGATCAAGTCGGATTTCGCCTCGTCGCGTACGGCTGCACGACGTGTATCGGCAACTCCGGTCCGTTGGCGCCGGCGATCGACGAAGCGATCACGGCGAACGACATCGTCGCCGCCGCCGTGCTTTCCGGCAATCGCAATTTCGAGGCGCGCATTCACCAGAACATCCGCGCGAATTTTCTGATGAGCCCGCCGCTCGTCGTTGCCTTCGCCATCGCCGGCACGGTGAACGTCGACATGAGCAAGGACCCGCTCGGCATGGGCAAGGATGGCCGCTACGTATTTTTGAAAGACATTTGGCCGACGCAGCAAGAGGTCGGCGAGGTGATGCGCTATGCGACCGATCCGGCGACGTATCGCCGGCTCTACAGCGATTTCACCAAAGACAATCCGCTGTGGAACCAGGTTCCTGCTTCGACCGGCATGGTATACGGCTGGGAGCCGTCGACCTACATCGCGGAGCCGCCGTTCTTCATAGATTTTTCCATGCAGCACGGAAAGGTGGGCAACGTCATGCGCGCCCGCGCACTCGCGCTCTTCGGCGATTCGGTGACGACCGATCACATCAGTCCCGCCGGCTCTATCAAACGCACGTCGCCTGCGGGCAAGTATCTATTGGAGCATGGCGTCGCGGAGAGCGACTTCAACAGCTACGGTTCGCGCCGCGGGAATCACGAAGTGATGATGCGCGGCACGTTCGCCAACGTGCGCATAAAGAATTTGATGGTCCCCGGCACCGAGGGCGGCATCACGCTGCATCAGCCGGACGGACAGCAGATGAGCATCTACGACGCCGCGATGAAATACATCGCCGAAGGAACGCCGACGGTGGTGTTCGCCGGCGAGGAGTACGGCACTGGCTCCTCGCGCGACTGGGCGGCGAAGGGGACGAGCCTGCTCGGAGTCAAGGCGGTGGTCGCGCGCAGCTTCGAACGCATTCATCGTTCCAACCTCGTCGGCATGGGCGTGCTGCCCCTGCAGCTCAAAGGCAACGACAGCTCGCAGACGTTGGGAATCAAAGGGGACGAGGAGTTCGAGATTCTCGGCGTCGAGGGCGAGATCAAACCGCAGCAGGACGTGACGCTCGTCATCAAGCGCAACGACGGCTCGGCTCAACGCGTGCCAGTACTATTGCGCATCGATACGCCGATCGAAGTCGACTACTACAAGCACGGCGGTATCTTGCCGTACGTCCTGCGGGAAATCGTTCAAAAGACTACCGCCTAGCCGGCGCATTCCTGTCGGTATCCCGATACCGCCATGCCCCATGGCGAATCTGGTATTCGTCGCAACCGCCGTGTGCCCTCGTCGCCCTAGGCGCCACATAGTTATGGTCCGTAGCCGTGACGCAGCGCTGCTGAAGATCATCGACGCTCTGCTGGGGCTGCGTGTTACCGGGGAGCAGGAAACCGGGGCTTCGACACGGTTTTGCCTATGAGACCGGTATAACCTATGGGTACCTTTGGCCTGAGCGCCGCCAATCCTCGATTTGGGCTAAGGACGTAACGCCCGGATCGCTAAAAAATCAACGACATTTGTTGACAACATGCGGCTTCGTCCCGCAAAATTCGCGGCTTCCATTTTGCTGTACATGGACGTACGAATATCGCGGGCGCAGGGCGAGCCGGAGCCGATCCCCGGCTTTCGAGCGGAGCAAGGGTGAGCGGCGGGATAGGAGCCGCGAACGCCCGACCACGGGTGGTCGGGCCGGACTTCGAGCGAAGCAGGGACTGCGAAGCGACGAAGGCGTAGCGATGAAAGCGCAGGAGCGATACGGAGGGGTTCCCGAGCGGCCAAAGGGATCAGACTGTAAATCTGACGGCTCTGCCTTCGGAGGTTCGAATCCTCCCCCCTCCACCGGTCGGAGCGGCATTTCGGGCGAGGTCACCAGAAGTCGTAGAGACTTTACATCCCTGTAGGGCCTTGTGCGGGTGTAGTTCAATGGTAGAACCTCAGCCTTCCAAGCTGATGATGTGGGTTCGATTCCCACTACCCGCTCCATTCAGGAGTGCGGGATAAAGGTTTCGCCCACAGAGCTCAGTTGGGCGAGGCGGGGTTTTCGCGAAGGGTTGAACTTGCTGTACAGGGATGTACGAATGCCGCGAGCGCAGGGCGAGTCGGAAACCGACAAAGGTCCGGTGGACCTTTGTCCCGGCGAGCGGGCGAGGCAGGAGCCGAGCCCCGGCTTTCGAGCGGAGCAGGATTGCGCAGCGCTGAAAGCGCAGGAGCGGCGCAACGTGCATTCGCGCCGACGAGCGCCTTGTACAGGATGTACAAGGCCGGGTTTGGAAGCAGACAAGTGCGATGCCATGGACGGCGTGGAGCAAAAGTTTTTACGCCCACATAGCTCAGTCGGTAGAGCACTTCCTTGGTAAGGAAGAGGTCATCGGTTCGATTCCGATTGTGGGCTCCAGACAAGATTCGCGCGGTATCCGTTACGGTTCATTTTCAATTAGTCGACAGTAGAACGAGGCCCCCGTGTCCAAGGAAAAATTCCAACGCACCAAGCCGCACTTGAACGTCGGCACCATCGGCCACGTCGATCACGGCAAGACCACCTTGACCGCGGCCCTGACCAAGGTGCTCGCCGCCAAGTACGGCGGGGAAGTCAAAGCCTACG
>JBGPKL010000060.1:0-22056 GCA_041485885.1 Sulfurifustaceae bacterium | reverse complement strand
CGACTCCCTGCGAAGGATTGCCTCGCAGGGTCGCAAATCAGGTGCACGGCGTTCAAATCGAGACCAGGGGAAAACATGTGTTATCTATTTTTCTTCAGTGAGTTGACAATGTTAGAGTGCTCAACGTCCGGACAGTAGTGGCGTTATATATAAAGTCGATCCGGCGGGGAATTTCACTTTGCTGCACACGCTCCTGGCCCTTGGCGTGAGTGAGGGGTCGGAACCCAACGGCAATCTGGTGCGCACCGCGGACGGCTCGATTTACGGCACGACCCACGCCTCGAATGGCAGTATCTTCCGGCTCGATCCGAACGGGACCTTCAATATTCTCCACCCCTTCGACAACTATGCGAGCGACGGGTGGACGCCGCTGAGCGGGCTGATCGAGGGCCGCGACGGCTTCTTCTATGGGACGGCTCCGA
Source organism: Sulfurifustaceae bacterium (assembly GCA_041485885.1). Taxonomy (GTDB): domain Bacteria; phylum Pseudomonadota; class Gammaproteobacteria; order Acidiferrobacterales; family Sulfurifustaceae; genus JACQFZ01. The sequence goes on along the minus strand of JBGPKL010000060.1, from coordinate 21,634 downwards.
TCGGCGGCCAGCCGACCGACGACCCGAGCCGCGCCGGGGTTGTCTACCGGATGGACAAGGCCGGCGCCGTTACGGTCATGCATACGTTCACGGGCCCCGACGGAAGCGGACCGCAGGCCGCGCTCGTGCAGGGCGCCGATGGCCAGTTGTACGGCGCCGCTGTCGTCGGCGGGGCGTCCGGGCTCGGCGTGCTGTTCCGCGTCGATCCCGCTTCTGCCTCTTCGCCGCCAGCCGTATCGCTCCAATCGCTCACGCTCAACCCAACGCAAGTCTCCGGAGGCTCGTCGTCCACGGGCGTCGTGGCTCTCAGTGGTGCGGCGCTGTCCGGTGGGGTCGTCGTCGCGTTGGCGAGCAGCAATCCGTCCGTCGCCAGCGTTCCCGCCAGCGTGACCGTGCCGCAGGGCGCGACGAGCGCGAACTTTACCGTCACGACAACTCCAGTCAGCGTTTCCACGAGCGTTAACATTTCCGCGACGTATGCCGGACTCACGAAGACCGCCCCGCTGACGGTGCTGCCGCAAGCGACGGCCGACACGGTCGCCATCACACTCGCCCAGTACCGGTTCATCTCGAGGAAACTTTCGGTTCAAGCCACGAGCACGAGTGCGAACGCGACGCTCACAACGTATGTCACCGCCAGCGGCAAACTCATCGGCACCTTGACCAACAACGGCGGCGGCAACTACAGCGGCCAGTTCTCCTCATCGAGCAACCCGCGGAACATCACCGTGCGAAGCAGCCTGGGAGGTTCAGCCACCAAAGCCGTGACAACGAGATGAGAGAGACTTCGTCATGAGAACGCTCGTGGCACGTAGCTGACGGCGATCAACATTGCCAAGAGCGGTTACACATTCGAGGCGGCGAATGGCATCTTGAAGAACGGTAGGGCCGTATCATCGGCTCAGCCCCTTCTCCCTCGCAAGACAGGGAGAAGGGGGTAAGCGGGCGATGAGTGAAGTGAGACATCGGGTCTCGTTCGGCGAAATGCGCTTTGCCTATTACCCTGCACGATCTATTGATAGATTTTTCCACCGTACAGAAACAGAGCGAACTTTCTCCAGCGGCGTCACAGTAGAAGCGCCGCCTACGTCAAACCGCCTGGCTTGAGTGTGGTCGGTTCTTTTCAGTGCGATGGGCGATCGATGCGCTGTAGTCGACGGCGCTAAAGCGGTGAGCGTGACCGCGCCAATAGCTTGTCCAACTGGTTCGCAAAGGCCTGCCGATCGCTCTTACTAAGAGGGGAAGGTCCGCCCGTTGCCACGCCCATACCGCGCAGCTCATCCATTAGATTGCGCATGCCCAAACGCTCGCGGATGTTGTCGACGGTATAAAGATCGCCGCGCGGGTTGAGCGCGACCGCGCCTTTTGCGACGACGTCGGCGGCCAGCGGAATATCGGCAGTGACGACGACGTCTCCCGCCTCTACTGCCGCGGCGATGTGCCGGTCAGCCGCGTCGAGCCCGGCGGGAACTTGTACCGCATTGATATGGCGCGAAGGCGGAAAATTGAGTGGCTTGTTCGCCACCAACGTCAACTGTATTCCAACCCGCTCCGCCGACCGAAAAAGAATGTCCTTGATAACAACCGGACACGCGTCCGCGTCCACCCATATCCGCATTTTCTAGTTCAATGCCCTCTGACCGACCTCGACAAAAATAAAGTGCTCATTTTTTGCTGAGGTCGTCCGGAGGCGGATTCACGCTTTCCGCAGGTTCACTTTCATTCTTCGAAGATCTGCGTTTTTGCTTTTCTTCTTGCTTCTTTTTCTTCGCTATTTCTTTCTGCCGCTTCGCGAACTGATAGTTAGGTTTAGCCAACTGATTGTCTGCCGTTTAGATGAATAAGCCGTGATTCTACTCTCCGATTGACTACAATTCCCAGTTTTGACGGAACGTTTTAAGAGCTTCCAAGATCGGGGCAGATTTTATTTTTCGACAGAGGAACAAAACCCGCTCCTTTTCGTTCCTTCCCCTACTCTCTCGGACATTCGCCGGAATCGTCTAACGCTGCAACCGTCCCGAACCGAGAGCGGCCAAAGGGTTTATCGCCTGGATATTGCCCCGTGTGGATTGTTGCCTCATGCTGCTCGCACCCAATTGCGTAGCGTCTTACTCCCGTCAACGTAATCTCAACTGTGAGCGAATGCCATGTCTACGAGCTCGAAACTTATCCGTGCCGTTATCGCCAGTGTTCTGTTGCTGAGTTTCGCCGGGGCGACGATCACCGCCGCGGCCGCGGACAAGGCCGGCAAGCAGGGTGTCGTGATTCAGGTCAGCGAAAACAATCCGGCAATCTGGAATCTCGCGCTTAACAACGCCAAAAACATCCAGCAGGAACTAGGCAAGGACAACGTCAATATCGAAATCGTCGCGTACGGTCCAGGGATCGAGATGCTCGCGTTCGACTCCGAGGTCGCGCTGCGGCTCAAGCAGGCCAGCGCCGACGACGTCGCACTGCTCGCCTGCGGCAATACGATGAGAAACCGAAAGCTGACGGAGAAGGATCTGGACAGCCACATCCGGGTGGTGGCGACGGGCGTAGTCGAGATTATGAATAGGCAGCGGGACGGGTGGTCCTACATTAAGCCGTAGCCGCTAATGCGGTCATACCTTTAGGGAAGCTCTGAACAAGTCCTCCCCCGTTCGTGGTGAGCCCGTCGAACCATGAACGTGGCCACGAAAATCAGAGCCCTGTGCTAGTCGTCCTTCGACGGCGCTCAGGACGAACGGACTTGTTCAGAGCTTCCTTAGACGACGAAAGGAGACAACGATGAAACTCTACATGCACCCCGCTTCACCGAATAGCCGCCGCGTGGTTATGACCGCGGCCATCCTCGGCATCCCGCTCGAAACCGCGCACGTGGATCTTTTCACTGGCGCTCAACGCAAACCCGAATACCTGGCGATCAACCCGAACGGCGCGGTTCCGACGTTGAAGGACGGCGACTTCGCGTTGTCGGAGTCGAACGCGATCACGCAATACCTCGCGTCAAAGAAGCCCGGAAATACGCTTTGGCCAAACGACCCAAGCACACGCGCCGACATTACGCGCTGGCAGTGTTGGGAGCTCGCGCATTGGTCGCCGGCGCTGCGAATCTACATCTTCGAAAACATGTTCAAGAAGCTCAGAGGACTCGGCGATCCGGATCCGGCGGAACTCAAAAAGGCGGACGAAATGTTCAAGCGCTTCGCGACCGTGCTGAACAATCATCTCGCCAACCGCGACTATCTGGTCGGCGACAACCTGACGCTCGCCGACATATCCATCGCCTCGCACCTCATGTACACGCAACCCGCGCGCATCCCACTGGACGACTACCCCAACATCAAGCGCTGGTTCGCACGGATCGAAGCGCTTCCGGCGTGGCAGGAGAGTCAGCCGCGCGCGACGGCGGCGTGACGAAAGGCGAGCGTGCGCTCGAGGCGGGTTTCGATACCCACCTTTTAAAGCCAATCGATCCGCAAGTTCTGCAAAAGATTCTTTCCAACGTGTAGCCACACTTCGGTGCCGCGTGGTCGCGCTCTTCGACTGGTAGCGGCGGACTCTATCGCTGCTCCTACCCATCAATACCGCTTCTCTCGTTGTTCTCTAGCAGACAGACCGGTCGTGAAGCTATCGAGCACTCACGCGGCGGCCGACGATTGCGCGATAAGTCGTGCGGATCAGCTCGTCCACAAGAGACGGCGGAGCTTCACGTTTCTGCAAGTGCGAGCGCACTGCGGCCAACGGGACATCGGCAAGGACGAATTGCGCGCGCCGCAGGTTATCAGCGCGGCGGCCGCCAAAAGCATCGCGCGCGAATTTGGCAATGCATGCCTCGAATTGGCGGGCCTGCTCGGCAACGCCTTGCTTGAGCGCGCGCGGCCATTCGCCTTGAATGAAGTCGTTTCGGTGATAAAGCAGTAGCAGGCGCGCATCATCACCATGCGTTCGCGACCACGCGGGAATGTGCAGCGCCGCCGCGAGCCCATCGCCTGCGTCGATCGCCGCAATGAACCCCTTCTGAAAAGCCAACACCGTCGCCAGCCACAACTCCCCCGCCAATGCGTCGCGTGACGCGAAGCGGTGGTAGAAGGAGCCGGTCGGCGCGTTGAGGTGCGCCGTCACCGAGGCAACGGTCACCGCCGCGGGGCCATTGCGTGCCGCTACCGCTCGGGCCGCCTCCACGAAATCCGCAGTGTCGAACTGTGCTCGTCCCATCGGCCACAACTTAGCAGATGTAGACGATACATTCTAGAACTGCTAGCTTTAGCGCTAACGCAACCATCGGCGGAGCGGCCATGACCACGGCGAACACGACCAACGACGTAGAAGTCGAGCGGCTGCTGCTAGCAGCGCGCGCGACCATGGGGAGAATCACCGATTGGTGGGCCGCGACGCCGGCGGAAGACGGTGGCGTGACCCTGCGCGTCGTTGTGCCGATCCCCGGCGTGCCGGGCGAAGATCCGTGGACCCAGTGGTTCGCGACCAAAGGCAGCTCGCGCAAGGCGATGGAGATCAGGCGCTTCGGCCGGATTGCTCTCGGCTGCCAGCATGACCCTGATCGCGCCTACGTCGCGCTTTTTGGCCGCGCATTTGTCGTCGAAGACCGAGCCGTGATCCGCGGTCGCTGGAACGAGCGCTGGCGCACCTATTTCCCGGGCGGACCCGATGATCCCGACACCGCCTTTGTCGGGGTCGACGTCGAGCGCATCGAGCTCTGCGTACCCGGGAGCACTCCCGAACCCTTCGGCATTCGACATGCGAGCATCGAACGTGACGGGAGCGGGTGGAAGCTCGCTTGAGCTTCCGAGTGGGATAGCATGATCGCCGCGCTGGTACGGAGACGGTTGGACGCTGCGGAGCGGGAATTGGGCGAGTCGCACGAATATATGCGCCACATTCTGAGCGTCTCGCGGCGTGCGTTCTGGCGTTTCGCGAAAATATTTCCGATCTCCAATTACAGGGGCGCGCTTCCGGCAGACGCGTATCACGTCGCACGCCTCGTCGCCGCACGGGACGAGGACTGCGGGGCGTGTGTTCAAGTCGAAGTCAACCTTGCGCAAAGGAGCAAGGTGGCATTGCCGGTGCTCAGAGCCGTGATTGACCGGCGGCCGGAACTACTGCCTGAAGAACTGCGCTTCGTCTACCGCTTTGTCGAAGCCGTTGTCACCAATAACGGGTCCGATACCGAGCTTCGCGAGCAGGTCAGGGCGAAGTATGGACCGCACGGATTGGTGGAGTTAGCGCTCGCGGTCGGTGCCAGTCGCTTTCTGCCCATTGTCAAACGCACCTTGGGCTATGGTACATCGAGGACCAAAGGGGTCGGAGTCATTAATACAGAGTGACAAATATACGCGAACGGTGAGTTTCATTTTTTCCCTGCCGCGTCGGCGGTCGTTGCGAGCGCCCTAGCCAGATCGCCCTGTTCCGGAAAGGTGGCGCGGGCGGGATCGGGGTGCACGCGACGGATCCAGATCGCTTCGACGCGCGCGGGATAGCGTGTGTGGATGTCGCGATAGGTCTCCGGGTCCTTTTCGCCGTCATCGCCTACCAGCACGAAGCGCACGTGTGGCAGGCGCGCGAGGATGTCCTCGATTTTTTGGGTCTTGTAGGCAATCTGATTCGTGAGCGGTTCGCTCGTGCGGTCGTTCGTGACCTTCTTCGTGATCAACACACCGCGCGGGAAGCGATTGAAATCGAGAAACGCCTGAATCGAGGTGTGAAGCTGGCGCGGCGAGGCGGAAAGATAAATTATCGGGGCCGCCTCCGGCCGTGGATTGCGCCCAGCCAGGCGCCGGTAGAAATCCGCAACGCCGGGGACCACTTTGCGCTGCAACGGATTTTTTAAAAAAGCATTCGCGAGGAGCTTGTCTTTGTCCGTGACGTCGGAGATCAGAATCGTATCGTCGATGTCGGAGATTATCCCGAGCGCATTCTCCGGCGGAACAATCAGGAGTGCGCCCTCGCCGCTCTGGTCTCCAACGCGTGCCGTCACCAACTGCCAACCCGGCGTAAGAGTCTGCGCGCTGTCGATCGTTACCTTCAGATAGCCTTCTTCGTCGGTGACAGCGGTCCAGTCTCTACCGGCAACGTGCACCGTGACATTGCGTCCTTCACGCTCGTCATTGAACAACAGGCGGACGTTGCGCAGGAAATTACGCCACCGAGAATCCGTTGCGCTCGCCGCCTTTATCGATTCGCTTTCGATGACGCGCCCCTCGACAACCGCGCCGCGCGCATCGCCATAACCGGGATAGAGCACGATGGCATCCGACCCCGCGTGCGCTGCGAGCGCCACGGCACCGAGAAGTAAGCTCAATACGAAACGAACGAAGAACGGCGGAGTACGCGTCCCGACAAATTGGTTCCTCACATGTCTTGCCCCCAATTCTTCCGGTTAGCTTCGACCTCAACCGTTGCGAAATCAACCGCCCCGCGTGCCCCGATCACACCGAGAAGCCAACGCTCTTCAGCATGCTCGACGCCACGCGCAACACCAAGCAGTTCTGGATCGGATAGTCGCCACTTTTCTATCGGAACATCCTCTTGCTCCGCCAGCGCTTTCGGCACCGAACGGCAGTAGCACGGTCGTGAACAAAATTCCGAGGTCGGCCCAGCGCAGGTCCCGGACGTCCAGCGTAACTACCGCGAATCACCGCCGTAACTAAAGTCGTCAAAGGCGGTGACGCTGTCGGCTTTGGTCCAAACGCCCACAGCGCCCGGCGCGGCGATATGATTATCGTCGAGCTCGATGGTCATCTTTCCGTTGAGGAAGACACGGATCTTCGTTCCCGCATACTCGACCCGTAACGTGTGCCATTGATTCGGCGGCACCGGTGCATCCACGTATTTGAGAGTTTTGCGGGTGCCGCGTTCGGTGTAGTAAAGCGAGACGTTGTTTTCGAGCGCGTTGGCGCGAGCCACGTAGTAGTTGTCGCCGTCTTGCCAACGCCATACGACGCCGCCCGCCTGATCCTCTCGTCCCGATATCGATTTGAACTTTACTTCCACGAACCCGTTGCGCAGGGAAACGTCCGGTTTCACGCACCACGGAAACGGAGCGGCGCCCGATTGCTTGAGCGTGTTCGGTCGGCTCGGCGCGGTACTATCGGCTTCGACAACCCACTTCGGTGCACCTCGGCCGGTAGCGCCGGCGATCCAGCCCGACGGCAGTGCGCCGACTTTTGTCTGGTCGAAATTTTCGCTCTCGGCAAACGCGCTAGCGGTCATGGACATGAGGGATATCATCGAAAGAATTAGCTTCACGCGCGGAAAGCTCCATTGCTCGTCGTTGGGATGCCGGGAATCGATCTATGTCATCGCCTGCGGCGAGCGTAGCACTCGGTCGTCTTTTTCTGTAGCTCCTGGCGCGGAAGCAAAGCTCAGCGCGCGCGTTGGTTCATGTTCTTGAATTTATTTTTTAGAAGATTGTGGGATTGTTGCGACGTCGTTCACCTGATCCCGTCGTCTCATCGATTAGCGAGTAGCCGGATCCCTTGATCACGACACCTTCCACGTTGTCGGCGACCAGACGCCCGCAGCGTGATCCGCCGCTCACACATCGTCAGGGCTGGTGGGGCTATAGCGTCCGAGCGTCGGTCCGATGTACGGCGACATTGCATGTGCCCCGACCACAATGCGACCAACGGATAGCCGCAACGGACTATCAGACCGACATGAGAGCGCTACCAGATCGACCTGAGGTTGAGGGTCGCGTAGCTTGGTCGCGTCGTCACATGCAAGGAGCACATCACATGAGCACGATCACCCCGACAAATCGCACGCAGATCTACCGAACTCGACCGGAAGTGCGAAGCATGAAATCCACAGTGGCGTTGCTGGCGTCGTTGATGCTACTCGCGGCATCGTCTGCGTGGGGCGCGACCCAAACATACTCGAGCAACTTCGATGGCGCCGAAAATCCCATCTCGGAAGGAGGATCGTGGTGGAATGCAGGCCTCGATTGGACCGCGGTCGCGAAGGACAACGGGATTGCTCACGGCACGCTAACCGGGACCGGCGGCTACAACGACAGTTACGCCAGGCTATCCGGATTTTCGCCCGACCAAGTGGTCTCTGCGGTGGTGCACCGCGGCACAATCGCCACAAACTGCGCGCCCGAGGTCGAGCTGCTGTTGCGCTGGGACGACTCCGCGCACAGCGCACGAGGATATGAAGTCGTGCTTGACCCTGACGGGGGCGTGCAGTTCGTCAGATGGAACGGTGCCCAAGGGGACTTCACGGTCCTTAGCGGTGGCGGCCGTTATTACGGCCTGAAGGAAGGCGACACGTTTAAAGCTTCCATGGTCGGAAATGTGATTAGCGCGTACGTCAACGATAAACTCATCTCCCAGACGACGGACAGCAAGTATGCCACCGGCAATCCTGGAATCGGCTTTTTCCGTCGTCAGTGCGGATCCAATACTGACTTTGCGGTTACGAGTTATACCGCAACGGGAAGTGACGGGTCGGAACCGGCCGCGCAACCGACACCGCCTCCTCCGAGTACGAACCCGAGCGTCTGCCCGAGCCCCGGTTGACACTAGCGCGCAACCGACAACCACCGACACCGCGCCGGTACGAGCGCGGGCACCAGTACGTCTATCGCCTGATATTTGTAAATGCCGGAGAGAGGATCTTCGCTCATGCGAATAACAAACAACAATTGCGCGAGCGCATGATACTAAATCCGACGCTCACGTTAAACGCGCACCGCCGGGCCAATGGTACTCGACCGTCGCCATCCCGTTTATCAGACTGATGCCACGCTTGCCCGCGAGCAAACCGTGGCGCTCATAGAAAGCTCGGGAGGCGGTATTGTCTACCAGCGTGTGCAGACTGAACCCCTGCGGCATCAACTTCATTGCCCAAGTGAGCAGTTCGCCACCGACGCCCTGACGCTTGCGGGTGGGGTCAACAAAGATTTGCGTCAGCACCCCGGCAGCGACGTCAGCCGCCGCAAAGCCGACCACCACGCCATCATTCTCGGCGATCACTATTTCCTGTTTGATCGCAATCTCACTCGCCCACCGCGCGCACCAGTTCGCAAACGAGTGCGGATGCCGCAATCCTTCGCGAATCGAGTGCCACGAATTCCACCACAACGTGACAACGCTGTCCTCGTCCTCGGAACGATAAGCTCTCAGCCTGACCATCGCCTGTGCCCGCTAAACGAATGAGGTAACCCGCGGGCGTCAGCGGCAAAGGATATCTTGGACAACAATGTCGCTGTTACAAAGGCTAGTACGCACCGCCACGAATGAACCGCGCTATGCCGGCAGCGACCTCCGCCTCTTGGTCAACAAATCCGTGGGGCGCGCGTCCTTCACAGGCCGCGATACTCGCGGGGCCTGATCGGCCGGGACCGCCGGTTACGGTGACGACTTGCTCGCGCACGCCGTTGGTTCGCGCGGTGATCTCGCCCATTCGAGTCGCCGGCGAGCGCAGACATTTGTCCTCCGCATGGCCGACGACGAGTACCGGCAACCGGATCGCCTCCAGCGGGAGATCGAAGACTGAATGCGCGACCCAGGATTTTGCACCGCCGATCGAGCCCGACATCAACGCGGAAGTGAGCACAACTCCATCGGGCGCAGACGCGCCGGACAACCGCGCCGCGGCGTTCACCGCGGAGATCGAGCCTCGACTCGTGCCCACGACCCAGACCGCGCCCTTTGTCCGCGCGCGCACGTCGGTGATTATCTTGCCGAGATCCTCCGCGTGCGGTGTCGCGATCCGGAATCCTCCCAAGCCGTCTTCACCGTGCAGATCCGAAGGCGCATCGACCAGTGCCGTAGCGAAGCCCGCCGCGCGAAAAAGCGGAATCGATCGCACCAGCGAATTCCCCACGAGTACACGCGCGCAGCCCTTCTCGTCCAGATCGACGTACCCGGGGCCGCCAGGAAGCAGCACCAGCGCGATCGGCCCGCTTTGTGGACTCGTGCTCGAGGGATGCGCAAGCGCATAGCGCGTGGTGCTGCGGTTATGCGTCTCGACCGTTATTACTTCGCCGCAAGTTTCCGCCGAAGGCGCGGCATTCGACTGCGCAGAGCACGCCATGGAGCAAAGCAGCGAGAACACGGCGAGAATCGGAAGACACAGCATTCCCCGATACGTTCTTCTCCAACCATCGGCGTGAAGCCGGGCGATCTGCACTGCGTCGGATCGGAGAGCGGATCTGTAGTTCACAGCCATAACCGTTCAAGTTGAGCCGCGTGAGTAGGATGGGTGGAGCGAAGCGTAACCCATCAGGCTAGTTCATCAGAAGCCCCGTCACCAAGGTCCGCCGCGTATTCGATGCGGTGGCAATCGGGCATGGTAGTCAGTTCCATCATGTGATGGGTTGCGCTTCGCTCCACCCATCCTACTCGTGCTAAAGCGCCGGAAACCACGTAGCCTCCGATCGGCGCGACGGTTTTCTTGACACACCGCCGCCGCGCGCCGAAGATTTGGCCGCTTCCTGCCCACATATTACAAACATCCACTAGGAGAGTGCGCTATGCGTAAGTTGCCTCTGTTGTCCATCGCGTGCGGCTTGGCGTTCGTATTTGCGTCTTCGGTGTACGCGGCCGAGGGCACGCTCAAGATCGGCGCGCCGCAGCCGATGACCGGACCCGACGCGCCGTTCGGCGATAAATTCAAGAAGGCTTACTCGATGGCGGTCGAAGAGATCAACGCCGCCGGCGGCGTGAACGGCAAGAAACTCGAAGTGATTCTCGAAGACCATCAGGCGAAGAATCCGCTCGCGGCAACGGTGGCGGAGAAACTTATTACGCAAGAAAAAGTTTTGATCCTTACCGGCGGGCGCGCGTCCGGTCAGGCCGTCGAGATCGCTTCGGTCGCGCAGCGGCTGAAGACGCCGTACTTGGTCGATCATCCCTCCGCGGACATCATCACGTCGAAGGGCTTCGAGTGGGTGTTCCGCAATAACCCGACGGGCTCGATCTATCCGCAGGCGTTCAATAAATTCATCACCGAAGTGCCGGGCGCGCTGCCGACGTCGGCCGCCGTCATTTACGACAACACCGTCTTCGGCAAGACCATCGCCAATTCGGTGATAAGTTTTCTGAAATCGAAGAACGTCAAGATCGTCAACGACGAGGCGTATTCGCTCAACACGCTCGACTTCAAGCCGATCGTGACGAAGGTGAAGGCGAACAATCCGGATTACGTGTTGATGGTAGCGGTCGCGACGACCGATGCGATACTGCTCACGCGCCACGCGAAGGAGATCGGCTTATCGCCGCGCGCTTACGTCGGCTTCGGCGGCGGCTTCGGCGTCGATGATTTCGCCAAGCAGCTCGGGCCGTTGAGCGAGAACGTGTTCTCCTCCGCCGCGTGGTCGGGCAATCCGAACGATCCGAAGGTGAAAGCGTTCTCCGACAAGTTCTATAAGCAACACGGCATCTATCCGAAAGAGCACGAGGTCGAAGGTTACTCCGCGATCTACATCATCGCGGACGCGATGAAACGCGCGAAGCTGACCGGCAATCTCGACGCCGATCGCGCGGCCATTCGCGACGCGCTGACGAAGACGGATATGCAGACGGTATTCGGCAAAGTGAAGTTCGCCAACTGGAAGGGTCCGCTCGGCGATGAATACACCAACCAGAACATCTACTCGCCGGAGCACTCGGTGCTCGCGCAATGGCGCGACGCGAAGCTCTTAAACGTCTGGCCGAAGAACAACGCCGAAACGATGTACGCCCTGAAGTAATCGCACGCGCCCCGGTTCGGTCCCCGAGCCGGGGCGCGTTCGTTCGCGCGCTTGCAAACTTTCTTCCAGAGTCTGGTCAGCGGCATCCTGACCGGTTCGCTCTACGCCATGATCGGCGTCGGGCTCACTATCATTTTCGGCGTCATGCGCATCATCAACGTCGCGCACGGCGAGATGGTGATGCTCGGCATGTTCGGGGCGTATTGGTCGTATACGCTGTGGCACATCGATCCGTTCGTGTCCGCGCTGCTCTGGGTGCCGCTGATGTTTCTCGCGGGCCTGCTGATCTATCGTTACTTGCTGAAGCCCATCGTCACCGGCGATGAGCTGAACTCGCTGCTCTACACCGCCGGGCTCTCGCTCCTGATTGCGAACCTCGCGCTCTTCGCGTGGACCGGCGACTACCGCACGCTGAACTTGCCGTACGCGATCGAGCCGCTGCGTCCGTTCGGCATCACCGTGCCGACGCCGCTCGCGATCGCGTTCGGGATGGCCGCGATCATCACGAGCGGGCTCTACTGGTTCCTCAATCGCACCGACACCGGCCGCGCCGTGCGCGCCGCGAGCCAGGATCGCGAGGCGGCGGCGCTCATGGGCATCAACGTCGATCGCATCAACATGATCACGTTCGGCCTCGGCACCGCACTCGCCGCCGCGGCGGGCGTGCTGCTCGTGCCGTCGCTCTATCTCTTTCCCTCGGTCGGTGAGATTCTGCTCGTGAAATGTTTCGTCATCGTCGTGCTCGGCGGCTTGGGATCGGTCCCGGGCGCCATTGCCGGCGGTCTATTGCTCGGATTGGTCGAATCGTTTGGCGCGGTTTACATTTCGGTAGCGTATAAAGATGCGATCGGGTTCGTGATCTTCCTATCAGTGCTGTTGTTCCGGCCGCAGGGATTGTTCGGAGCCGGTCGCGCGTGAAGCGCGCGATCCCCGTGCTCGCGGTCGTGCTGTTGTTCGCGGCGCCGCTCGTCGTGAAGAATCCGTTCTTCCTTGACCTCGGCATCGTCGTGCTGATGTGGGCCACGCTCGGCATCGCGTGGAATCTGCTCGGCGGCTACGCCGGGCAAGTGTCGTTCGGTCACGCCGCGTTCTATGGCGTCGGCGCCTACGCCACGATGATTCTTTATCTCCGCCTCGGCATCGCGCCGTGGTATGGGATCGTCCTCGGCGGGCTAATCGGCGCGCTGATCTCGGTACCGATCGGTTATCTCTGCTTCCGCTTGCGTGGACCGTATTTTTCCCTCGCGACCCTCGCCGTCGCGGAGATCATGCGGTTGGTCGCGACCAACTGGGACAGTCTCACCGCCGGTCCGATGGGGCTGCTCATCACTCACTTGCCGCCGGTAAATTTTTTCGGAACGCCGATCAACTGGGAACGCAAAGAACCTTTCTTCTACCTCATGGCCGTGATCGCGGTCGCCACGGTGCTCGCGGCGCTCTACCTCACGCGCTCGCGCCTCGGCGCGTACTTGGCGGCGATCCGCGAGAACGAGGACGCCGCCGAGTCGATCGGCATCGACACGACGCGCGCGAAAGTCGTCACGCTCGCCGTGTCGGCGTTCTTCACCGCCACCGCGGGCGGTTTTTACGCGCTCTATTACCGCTACCTCGACCCGGATGCGGTGTTTCCGATTTCGCTTTCGATCGAGACCGTGTTCATCGCCGTCGTCGGCGGCTTGGGCACCGTGGCCGGTCCGATCTTGGGCGCAGTGTTTCTCACGACCTTCGCCGAGCTTTTCCGCGAGCATTTCGCCGCCGGCCATCTCATTTTCTACGGGCTCTGCATGATGCTCGTGATCCGGTTCCTGCCCGACGGCATCTGGGGCCGCGCGGCTCGGTGGCTCGCGCGCCGCAAGGAGAAAGCGCATGGCGCTGCTTGAGCTTCAGAACGTGTCGCGCCGCTTCGGCGGATTGAGCGCCGTCGACAATCTCTCCTTCTCCGTCGCGCCCGGCGAGATTCTCGGACTGATCGGCCCAAACGGCGCCGGCAAGACGACGGTGTTCAATTTGATCACCGGTTTTATCCCGCCGAGCGGCGGCGACATTCGTTTCGACGGCAAACCTATCGCGGGACTCAAACCGCACGCGGTCGCGCGCCGCGGCGTCGCGCGCACGTTCCAGATCGTCAAGCCGTTTCCGCACTTGAGCACTCTCGAGAACGTCGTGCTCGCGGCGCTGGTGCGCAACGCCTCGCGCGCCGAAGCGGTGGCCGAGGCCGAGCGCACGCTCGAGCTCGTAGGACTGTCGAACCGCCTGCACACACCGGCGGCGGATCTCACGTACGCCAACCAAAAGCGCATGGAGATCGCGCGCGCACTCGCGACGGCGCCGAAGCTACTGCTGCTCGATGAACCGATGGGCGGCCTGAACTCGCACGAGGTCGATGGCGCGTGCGTGCTGGTCGAGCGTATCCGCGCGAGCGGCGTCACGATCGTGCTGGTGGAACATGTGATGAAAGCGATCATGCGCATCTCGCATCGCATCGTCGTGATGAACCAGGGGCAGAAAATCGCCGAAGGCACACCCGCGCAAATCGTACAGAACGACGCGGTGATCGCCGCTTACTTCGGAAAGCGGAGAGCCTAGTGCTGCACGTCGAGAACCTCGAAGTCGCGTACGGCCATGTGCAGGCGCTGTGGGGCGTAAGCTTCGAGGTGCGCGAAGGCGAGATCGTCGCGCTCGTCGGTGCGAACGGCGCCGGCAAGACCACGACCTTGAAGACACTCTCCGGCCTGCTCGCCCCGAAGGGAGGCCGCATCGTGCTCGGCGATCGGTCGCTCGCACAGTGCACGTCGGCCGCGATCGTCGAGCTTGGGCTGGTTCAAGTGCCCGAGGGACGCAAGCTCTTTCCGCAGATGAGCGTTCACGACAATCTGCTCCTCGGAGGTTATACGCCGACCGCGCGGGCACGACGCGCCGAGCGTCTCGCGCAGGTGTTCGAGATCTTCCCGCGCCTCGCCGAGCGACGCAAACAAATCGCCGGCACGCTCTCCGGCGGAGAGCAGCAGATGGTGGCGATCGGCCGCGGTCTCATGGCGGGTCCGAAGGTATTGATGCTCGATGAACCGTCGCTCGGGCTCGCGCCGATCATGGTCGAGGAAATGTTCCGCGTGGTGCGCGAGATCAACCGTCGCGGCGTCACCGTTTTACTGGTCGAACAAAACACCGAGCACGCGCTTGAACTCGCGAACCGCGGCTACGTGCTCGAATCCGGCCGCGTCGTGATCGAGGGCAGCGGAGCGGAGCTGCTTGCTAATCCACGCGTGCGCGAGGCGTATCTTGGTTTGTGACGACGAGATCGGTGCACGCTACGACGATTGGGTATAGATTACACAGGTCATCGATGTACCCGCACCTAGGTATGTGCAAGTGCATCGCCAAAGGCGTGCTGATCGTTGACGTAGCCAACAAAAATATTTTCCCTCTCCCCCATCGGGGGCGAGGGTGAGGGGGCAACTGAAATCGGCGGCGGCGCATGATACGCCGAGCCCCTCACCCTACCCCTCTCCCCGCTCAGCGGGGAGAGGGAATGAATTTTGTAAGCGCATCCTCGCTGGAGAACGTTATGTCCTACGCCCCGCAAACGAAGTCGCCGCCCCTGCTGAATCTATGGATCAACGGGAAGTCCACGCCGACGAGCAGCGCTCGCGCCGGAGACGTTTACAACCCCGCCACCGGAGAAGTTGTCCGCCGCGTTCCGTTCGCGAATAAAGCCGACGTCGATAAAGCGGTCGCCTCCGCCAAAGCCGCGCTCCCTGGCTGGCGCGACACCCCGCCGCTCAAGCGCGTGCGCATCATTACGCGCTTTCGCGAGCTGATGGAAGCGAATCGCAAAGAGCTGACGGCGCTGATCTCCGAGGAGCACGGCAAGACGCTGCTCGATGCAGCGGGCTCGTTGCAGCGCGGCATCGAAGTCATCGAGTTCGCGAGCGGCGCACCGCACCTATTAAAGGGCGAGCAAGCCGAAGACGTCGGCAGCGGCATCGATTGTCATTCGGTGCTCCAGCCGGTCGGCGTGTGCGCGGGCATCTCGCCGTTCAACTTTCCGGTAATGGTGCCGCTCTGGATGTTCCCGGTCGCCATCGCGTGCGGCAACACGTTTATTCTCAAGCCGTCGGAAAAAGTCCCATCCGCCTCGCTGCGCATGGCGGAGCTGTTCAAGCAGGCCGGATTGCCGGACGGCGTATTCAATGTCGTGCCGGGCGATAAAGAAGCCGTCGATGCGTTGCTGACTCATCCCGACGTCGCCGCGATCTCATCCGTCGGTTCGACACCGGTCGCGAAGTACATCTACGAAACCGCCGCGCGCCACGGCAAACGCGTACAAGCGCTCGGCGGTGCAAAGAACCACGCGGTAGTGCTGCCTGATGCGGATTTGCAATTCACCGCCGACGCCCTGGTCGGCGCGGCATGCGGCTCAGCCGGCGAGCGCTGCATGGCGATCTCGACTGTCATCGCCGTCGGCGCCGCGGGCGATCCGCTCGTGGCGTTGCTCAAAGAAAAAATGGCGCAGCTCAAGATCGGCCCCGGCCAGCGCGACGGCGTCGACATGGGGCCGCTCATCACGGCCGCGCATCGCGACAAAGTGAAAGGCTACATCGACAGCGGCGTCGCCGAAGGCGCGGCGCTCGTGCTCGACGGCCGCGGCCTCAAGGTTCCCAGCCACGAGAACGGTTTCTTCCTCGGCCCGACACTGTTCGACCGCGTCGGCACCGGGATGACCATATATAAGGATGAAATTTTCGGCCCGGTGCTGATCGTGCTGCGCGTCGCGAACCTCGATGAAGCGATCGCTATGATCAACCGCAACCCCTACGCCAACGGCACCGCGATCTTCACCCGCTCCGGCGCCGCCGCGCGGCGCTTCGAGCACGACATCGAGGTCGGCATGGTCGGCGTGAACGTCCCGATCCCGGTGCCGATGGCGTTCTTCTCCTTCGGCGGCTGGAAAGCGTCGCTCTACGGCGACCTGCACATGCACGGCATGGAAGGCGTGCAGTTCTACACCCGCACGAAAGTCGTCACCACCCGCTGGCCGCTCGGCGACGACAAGAAAGGCGCGACGCTGGCGATGCCGACGATGAGTTGAGGGAAGTAGTGTTTGTTGTTCGGGCAATACGCTTAATCGTGGCGCCGTACCCGACCTACAACGCCGCAATGTCGCCACGCTGGGAATAGCGCACCATCCTTAGATACTCCCCGTACACGCGACTGCGAGATATGCGGTGCAGCCACCAGTCGGCCTGGCGCACCTCGATCCCGTCGTAGACTTCGTCATACGTGGCACAAGTCAGCGTTGTGCAAGGTAGCCAACGTTCCAGAGTCCTGCGCGCGCGTCCGGCGTGATGTGACTTACAGAAAAAGAGAAGGGACTCTAGTTGGAGTTTGGCGCTCTGGAGTACCTCGATGCCGAAGCGAACGTTTTCGAGCGTGTTGCCCGCACGATCTTCGACGAGAACGCGTTCCCGCGGCACTCCATGAGAAACCAGCTCGTCGCAAATCCTGCGCATTCGGGCGCCCGGTCGCATAGTAGTCGCGTCCGGTGCGCCCGCTGACGAGAACTAGCGGCGCATATTCCTCACGATACAAACGCGCCGCCATTTCCCAATTCCCGGACGAAGCACCGAACACGAATAAAATGTCCGAACGCTTGGATTCCGACGTCATGAACACGGTGCGCCCGATCTCCGCGACCTCGCGATCCGTTAGCGGGGGCGCGTCAGGCTCGCGCTCTATTTCGCGTGAAGACTGGAACTGCTCGTAGGCTTCGTACGTCACAAATCGTGCTAGCGAATGTAGGATGGGTGAAGCGAAGCGTAACCCATCAAATCATTTTGATAATACGGTTTGGCAGGGTTGTTCGACCGACGATTCGATAACAGCGACAATTGTGGCACTCCTTGGTCGCGTACGATTCGATGCTTTGCGCTTCGCTCCACTCATCCTACACGCGCTCACTGCGAGCCGGGCGCGACGAGTTGTCCGACGCGTCCAGCAAGAGTAGCTTGCGCCGTGCGCACGGTCACATTGCTTTGTGTCAACCAATTGGACATCCGGTTTGCCGGTGTGCAAACAACCGCAACGGCGGATGCGGGAGATAAACTAATCGTGCGCACGGCGCACGCTACGCTCACTTATCTTTCTTAATACGTTCATCAATTGGTCCAATTGGTTGGCAATTCACGATACTTTTGCCTGACCTACATCTTAGTTTGCCCGGGGTTATAGTTTCGACCGTACATCCGGCGCTGGTGGCTCCAGGGCAGGTACCGCAACCCTTGGGAGTATCGCCGTCCCAGAAACAGCAATATGCTTTACCGGTATTCGGTCGCTCTATTCCCTCGACGCACATTTTCGGCAAGGCATGAGCAGACATTGGAGCGACCGCGGAAGTAATGAGCAACGGTACTGCTATCAATAGCTTTATTGATACTCGTCTAAGATACATGATGGTCTCCTTTGGTTAATGCCCACCGGCAATAGCGAGTGTAGGGCGAAGCGTAACCCATCAACCTATTTGATCCTACGGTTCGGCAGTTCACGTAGGGCGCGAAGGCAGGAGACGTCGGCTGGAGCGCCTTGTTACGCACAATACGTCCGGAAGATGCAGAGGATGTACAAGACACTAATGATGGCGACGATGCCTACAACAACACGCTCCTGAAAGGGAAAATAACTCATTGAACGTTTCGTATGACGGTTATACATGTCGTAGTGCCCCGCCAAAGCAAAGCAGTGACCCACAAATAACAGTAGCGACAAACCAAAAGCCTTTTGCGCCCACAAAGGGGGCAACGAAACCAGCAGCGGAGCAAGGAAAACGCCAGATACCAGAACAACCATAGCGATCAAATTTAGAATGTCTGCTGGCGGGAGCCACGTGACATCCTGATTGTTGTTTTCGCGATTCCGCGTAACCTCATTCGCGATGCGCCAAAGAAAAGAAGTAGCTTGGAATCCGAGAATAACGCCTGCAGCTGTCCAAATATCAGCAAGATGAGGCAGCTCCATTGTTTTCCCCTAATTGCCTAACGCCGTATCGAGCGGCGCGGGCACAAACGGAAACGTTACAGGAAACGTGGCGATGTTTCACCGCGTCCGCCTCGAACACATAGCGAGTGTAGGATGGGTGAAGCGAAGCGTAACCCATCAAGCCATTTGACCGTACGGTTCGGCAATGCTGTGCCGCCGAGAAATTCGATAGCGGCATAACCGGTGGTACTCTTCCAACTGTGTACGATTTGATGGGTTGCGCTTCGCTTCACCCATCCTACACGAGCTTCCCCCGATCCTACGTGGGCTGTGCGACACCAGACGGATCCGGCTGTGGCGGTTCAGCAACGGTAGGGTCGAACCAGCCAGTGTGGATACCGTGTTCAGTAAGTTTTTTGAGCGCAAGGTGCCTGCGTGGCTGAAACCAAACTTCGGATTGCCACGGATGTCGGCCGATGAACCTTTCTCCCATCCCCGCCAATAGCATGTATTCGAATCGGGTAAGTTGCCCCTGTCGAGTCCCGTCGATGAGACGGGATAGCTGATCGTCGTTGTAGCCCTTGATGCACTGATCCACTTGGTCCAATGAAGTGAAACCAAGCTGAAGGAGCAAACGTACAGTCCAGTCGTAAGAAAAGTCGGACATGCGTCCGTCCGGGCCAAGCGTCTTATCGAGATAGGCCTTCAACGCACTTGGCGTTATCTCCACCTTTTTTAATTCACCTGCCGAAATCAGGTTCTGCGCGCGGTTTGTAAGATCCCGATCCGCATCCTGGACTGCCTGAAATTCCCGATCCGCCATTTCCAACAAGCCGGCTAGAGACATAAAACGTCGCTTGATGTCACGAGGAATCGTGGCAGCCGACTTGTATTGGATGTCGTGCTCGATCTCTGCCCAGGCATGTTGCAGAATAGTGCGCACCTGAACCTCTACTTTGGCAGTCCGGAACTGCTGATACTCCGGCAGAGTGGTGCGGACTGGATCAAGTGCTACAAGGTAGTGAACGCTTTGATAGCCGAAGCGCTCCTCCTCAATGAGACTTGCACCCTTGTCGAAGTGTTCAATCACAGAGAACTCAGAGCGCAACATTTCATCGATTTCTCTGATCGTACGAGGGAAAAACGTAATGATCCGAATAGCCGCTTGATCAGTGATCTGATCCAGCGGATTGAGATACATCGGCCGACCGGGATCATTCTTAGATGGCTTAGCAGCTTTTCTTCCAAAGCTCGCAGGATCCTTTGCTCGTGCCTCAATCGAATGAACTCGAATACCTCGACGCTTAAGGGCTTCGTCGGCGATACGTTTCGCAGAGACGGCAAGCTCCGAATAGAAACCGACGACGCGCAAGTACTCCGAGACGGCCGCCTGCTCGTGACGAGAAAAATCAAACTTGTCAGACTGCTCTTGGCTCTCTGCGTTCATTGCGCGACGTGCTGCGGTCCAATGTTATAGCCAAAACTACAGCGTGAATGCCTTCTTAGGATCCGGTACCTGCGTCGCGTCGAAACCAATTGCTAGGTCCCCTAGGTCGGCCATTCTCTTGTCGAAGGACTCAATGAATGCTTGACGAGTAGAGTTTTCAACAACACTTCGCCTTACGACGCCTTCGTCCGCCCCTTCGACGCCCACCATGCCTTCGGCGAACTCTGGAGTTGAAAATACATCGGGCGGTCGGTGAGCTTGCGGGTTTCCAGCCATAAGCGTTTTAGAAACCGCTTGCGATCGGGCTCGTCGTGATCTTCGTAGGACGTGCGCGCGTGCAGGACGTGGTAGTTGTTGACGAACTGCATGTCGCCGGGTTGAAGGTCCATGAAGACGTTGAAGTCGGGGTTGTGCGCCATGTCGTCGATCATGTCGAACGCTTCGACGTAGGCGCGCGCGAGCGGCGGGACGTCGGCGTGGCGGCGGGCGGAGTCGATGTAGCTCCTTATATAACGTACGAACACCCGATCGGCGTGGCGAGAGTAGATCGGCAACTCGTAGTACGGTTTGCCGCCGGGCGGCTCTTCGCCGCGGAAGTCGTAGATCACCGGCTGATACAGGAGCGCGGCAAGGTCCGGACGCTTGCGCGCCATGTCGTTGTGAATGCGCACGGAGTTCGCGACGGTGCTGAGGCCGCCGGATTTCGCTTTGCGCAGGCAAAACAGTCCGACGAGATCCGAACCGTCGGTGTGATACGGAAACGCGACACGGCCGATCTCGTTGCCGCGCGAGGTCGGATCGCCGTAGGACTTGCCCTGGTCCGTGACGTCGCCGAGCAAATGTCCGTGCTTGTTCTGCGGCCACGGATTGCCGAGGTGCATGCCGATGCCCCAGTAGATCGCGGAGGCGTCTGCGTCGCTGTAACGCTCGACCGGTACACCGCTGATGAGTTTGAAGCCGCGGCCGTTGATTAGCTCGTCTTCGATTTTACCGATCTGCACGGCGAGGTTCGGCAGCGGGAACAGTTCGCGCGTAATGTCGAGCACGTCGTTTGTGCGCGCTTTTGCATACTTGAGCGCCGCGTCGAGCTCTTTGATGTCGGCGTCCGTCAACCGGTAGGTCCATTGGCTCAGATCAGCAACGTCGGCCGCGCGCCACTCGGCGTGCAGTTCGAGCGGTTCGATTTTGTTCGGGAGGTCGACTTTCATGTTCATCGGTGACTCCTTAATTAGCGCTGTCCCTCACCCCTACCATTCCCGCCGGGGCACGGGCAAATCGCCCGTGCCCGTTCGGCGGCGCGAATGCACGTTAAGTGCATTCGCGAAAACGCCGCCTTACCTCCCGGGGGGAGAGGGGAAATAAACAAATAGGGAGAGGCACTACTGTCCGGACGTTGAGCACTCTAACATTGTCAACTCACTGAAGAAAAATAGATAACACATGTTTTCCCCTGGTCTCGATTTGAACGCCGTGCACCTGATTTGCGACCCTGCGAGGCAATCCTTCGCAGGGAGTCG
>JBGPKL010000059.1:0-23549 GCA_041485885.1 Sulfurifustaceae bacterium | reverse complement strand
CTAACCCTCCCCCGCAAGCGGGGGAGGGGAAAAATAATAAATGGGGCGGCGCAGCGACCGGGGGGTCCTTCTCTTTGCGTACTTTCTCTTGGACAAGCAAGAGAAAGTACGCCGACCGCGGTTCGGGAACCGCAAGTAGAATTTATTATCAACCCGACGAGATCGCGCCGAACGGCGCGATCACCTTATCTTCCGATGCTCGATACTCGGCAACTGCGCCCGCAGCGACTTCAACTTCTCTAGGTCGCATGACGCGGTCACCACGCCGGGCTCGCGCGCGCGGCGCGCCAAGATTTCGCCCCAGGGGTTCACGATCATGCTGTCGCCGTACGTCTCGCGGCCGTTCGCGTGGCGGCCGGTTTGCGCCGCGGCGATCACGTACGCCAGATTTTCGATCGCGCGCGCGCGAATCAACGTTTCCCAATGCGCGCGCCCGGTGTAGGCCGTGAACGCGGACGGGACGGCGATGATTTGCGCGCCGGCATCGAGCAAACGCCGAAACAATTCCGGGAACCGTAGATCGTAGCAAACTGAAAGACCCAAGCGGCCGGCCGGCGTATCGACCGCGACCGGCGTCTCGCCGGCTTCGATTCCGTTCGACTCGTAGTAGCGCTCGCCGTTTCCGAGCCGCACGTCGAAGAGGTGTATTTTGTCGTAACGCGCGACGCGCTCGCCGCGGTCGTCGTAGAGCAAACAGGCGGCGCGCACCTTCGTTGGATCCTGCGAGCGCAGCGGAATCGTACCTCCCACGACCCACACCCGATGCTGGCGCGCCGCCGCGGAAAGAAAATCTTGGATCGGCCCGCTGCCCTCTGCTTCGGCGGCCGCGAGACGCTCCGCGTCGGCCGCCACCATGATCGCGAAATTTTCCGGCAGCACCACGAGCCGCGCGCCGGCTTGCGCGGCGGCGGCGATCCATCGCCCTGCCTCGATGAGGTTGGGCTCGACGCGCGAGCCGGACGTCATTTGTATGGCGGCGGCGAGAGTCATGTGAATCGGCGGTACGTTATTTCAAGAAGAGACCGCTATTATACGGTCTATGGCATGGTCGGCACGGCGATATCGTTATCGTGGGGTTTAGCAAGCTTGGTCACGGTCGGGTGGTCCCACGCACCTTTTATAAAATACGTGACGCGAGTGCCTTCCTCGATCTGCCGTTTGAAGAGGCTCTGCAGTGCGAGCACGGCGGCGGCGGCGGCGGGACCGAAGAGGCCCCAGCTCGTCAGCGTCAAGGTATTGCCGAACTTGGGGCTGGCTTCGAGCGTCAGATCGTAGTCTTCCGCGGCAAGGCCGACACGCCCGTTGACGGCTAGACCGAGAGCGGGACCTTTGATCACGAGGTCGTTGGTGTACGCGTTACCTCGCTCTACCGAAATCGTCCCGTGAATCGCGTCGAAGACGAATCCCTTACCGAACGCCGGGCTGAAGTCGAGTGTCAGATAGCGCCCGATCGATCGCAGGTCCAAAAGACCGAACAGGCGCGCGGCGCCCGGATCGAATTTTAGAAACTGTCCTTTCTCGGCCGACACTTCGATCTTCCCGTCCAAACCCGCAAGCGTCGGGCGCAACGGCGAGCCCGGCCAGGAGAGGTTCGTGCGCACGCGCACTTTACCGTTCGCCATTTGGCCGACCGCGCCGAACGCATCGAGCGTCGTGCCCATGTTGTCGCTGTCGAACTCCACGTTGAGATCGCTCGATTGACTCTCGCCGGTAACGCGCCACACTCCGCGCGTCACGAGTTTCATTTCCGGGCGAGTCAGGTTCATTCGATCGATGCGCCAGCCCTGCTCGAAGGGCGCCGCGCTGAAATCGAGCGCCCCGAAATTCCGATTCTTGTACTCGAACGTCAGCGCGCGTAGATCGAGCGAGGGCAGGCGCCGCGGATCCGAAGGTTCTTTGTCGCGCACGTCGCCCTCACCCTCGGGTAATCGCAAGTAAGCGAGATCGAAGCGAGCGCGCGGTGGGCTCTTGGGCGCAAACGCCAAGGTGCCGTCCCCGGCCAGCGCGTCGCCATCGACGACGGTTCTCCACTCGGCGCCACGCCGGGCGAGATAAAGAAACAAACGTCCCCAGTTCCGGTTGGCCAGTGTGAGTCGCTTGATGTCCGCCACGAAAGAAACCAGCAAGTCCGGCGCCGGTCGTTGCGCGCCTTCACCGAGGAGCGGCAACCATCGATCGACGTCGAGCGCATCGACGCTCAACGCCACCTCCAGGCCGTTTCGCTGCGGGAGCCGCGCGCCGGCTTTACCGATATCGATTCGACCCTTCTGAAAGCGCCAGCCGCCTTCCTCGCGAGAGAACGCGGTCTTCCCGCTCAGCGCCGCGCCGGCGCTGAGCGCGAGCACGACCGAGTCGGAGCGGCTCTGTTCCGTCACGACGGTGAGCTTCTCGAGCGACGTCGCGTCCGTCTTCGTGAGCGGCGGCGGAAGGCGCGAACGAACCGCGCTCAAGTCCGCTTCCATGCGAATCTGCGGACCGCGCGCCGAATTGTGCCACATGAGCGACCAGTCGATACCGCCACTCACGCGTTCAGCGAGCGGTCGGCGTCCGCGCAACAGCTCCGTCGACACAACCCGACCGCCCGCCTGCACTCGCAACTCGTCCGCGTGATGTGTCGCAACGACGGACAGCGGTCCGCCGAACAACTGGCCCTGTATGTTGCCGTCGCGCAGTCCCGCCTGACTGAACCGCACGACCCCGTTCGCCGCCACGAGCCCGGCGCCGGTGTCCCATCGCAACGCGGTATCGGCGAAGCGGTAGACCGCGAGAAACGACGGGTCGATGCCCGCTTTAATCGGAACCTGCACGTCGAGACTCAGCATTCCATCACCCTCGGTCTGCGCGATCGCGCGTACGTAGGATTGCCAAGCGACGACCTTGGGCGAGTCGATTGCTTGCAACACGCGCACGGTCTCGGCGACCGGTCCCTCGACTTGACCTTGCACGCGCGCCACGCGACCGTGCTCGCCTTCGGTGCGATCCACTTCAACGCGTATGTCGCGCGCGATGAGTGAACCGATACGGCCCTGCCCGGTAACGCGCACACTCGAGCCGTCGATCGTCACATCCGCTTCCGCTTGGGTCAGCGGCGTCCAACCGCGCAGATAACCGTACACGCCGTCTTTGACGCGCGCGCGGATCTCGAATCGCCCTTGTCCTCGATCGAACGGAAACTCGCGCGTCGGTCCCTCGTAGATGAGCCGACCCGAGACGACGCGCCCGCCGATGAACGCGGACTCCATCCATTCGAGCGTGCGCGGCGGCAGATGACGCGCGGGATAGTAGCGCGCCGCGTGGCTACCGTCGCCGTCGCGAAAATCCACCTGCAGCCGAAGCACCGGCGACACCGAGCGATCGTGCGGCACCTCGAGCGTCATGCCGCCCACGCCGTCACCGTCGTCACCGCGCACGCGCAGATCCTCACCGATTACGCGCCACGCCGTATCGGTTTTTTCCCACCGGACGCGTCCGCTCGCGCGCCGCGCCTCGAGCGGCGCGCGGAACACCGTCGGCAGGTCGAGCGAAAAATGGGTCGCATCGAGATCAAGCTCGCCGCCGTTTTGATCGACCGACACGCGCCCACTTAACCCGCGCATTCCGGGCAACCGCTCGCGAGCGGTTGCGCCGACATCGACCAGCCGCGCCTTCACTCGAAACGTCTCGGGCGCGTCGAACGGGGCGCTCAGGCTTAGATCGATATTCTCCAACGTTCCCGACGGGCGCACCTCCGCCCAGTGCGCGAGCAGCGGATGCTCCGCCTGATGCGCCGCCACGAAGGCGCTCAGGTCATCGAGCTCGACGTGCTGCACTTCGAGCGAGGCGGCGCCGCCGCTACGCGTGAGGCGCAATCGCCCGGCCGACCACGGGCTGCGCACCAGCGCCATCCGCAGATCCGAAAGATCGAGACGCCAACCGTCATCGCCCGCGCGCCAATCGATGTTGGCGGCGAGTTGGCGCAGAGTAACCGGCCGGCGCCCTTCGCCGACCGGGAATTGAAAACCGCTTACCGCGGCCTCGCCGCGCACGATCTGCGGCCGGCCGGCGCGCCATTGGCTACGCAACTGCACGTTGAATTGGCCGCGAAGCTCCGCGGGCAACCGCTCGCGTACGACGCGCGGTAGCGCGGCGACGTCGAGCCCACGCGAGCGCAACGCCGCCCTGCCCTCCCAGGGCCCAACGAGTGGGTTCCCATAAACATCGAGCGATACGGAACATTCATGGCAAACGGCCGGCGGAAAATTCGCGCTCGCCGTCAGCCGGTGACGATCGCCGGAATTGCGCAAAGCGATGTCCACTTGGCTGAGCAGCAACGGCGGCTCCGCCGGATCGCGCGCATCGATCCAGCGCAGCTCGCCGCCTTCGATCGCGAGGCGCGACTGTTGCAGCAACCAGGCAAAGCCGCCCTCGCCTGTCGCGGCGGCGCTCGGCGTAAGACCGACGATGTCGACGCGGCCGTCGGCTTTTCGTATCAGCGTGAGCGTGGGACGCACAAACACCAGCCGATCGATTTCGATGCGACCCCAGGCGAGCGGCAGAATCGCGATGGTACCTTGCACCTCGGCGACCCGTACGCTCGGGGTGCGTCCGTCTTCCCCGTAAATGATCGCGCCCCAAACGCGCACTCCGGGATTCAAACCGTCCCAATACGGCTCGATCCGGCCGAGCCGAACCGTGTGCTGCATCTTATCGGCGAGCAGCTCCTCGAGGTCCACCTTGCGCGTTGCCACCGTCGGCCAATAGATGCGCGCGGTGACGTACAGCACGATAAGAAACGCGAGCACCGTCGCGGCGGCGAACATAGCGTATCGCCCGGCGCGACGAAATCGTCGGTTGGATCGGAATGTGGCAGCTCGGCGGAGCAATCGCATAGTCAGAAACAGCGCGCGCGAAAATTGACGGTTGTTTTCAAGCAGGAAGCGTCGCGGCTATCTTCTTAGAGCAGCACTACGTCGTACTGTTCCTGGTGATAGAGCGGCTCCACCTTGAGCTGAATCGGGCGTCCGATGAATTCCTGAAGCTTCAATAACGCGCCGGCCTCCTCATCAAGCAGCAGATCGATGACGGACTGAGAGGCGACGACCAAGTGCTCGTCGGCCCCGAACTGCCGTGCTTCGCGCAGAATTTCCCGAAATATCTCGTAGCAAACCGTGTACGGCGTTTTCAGCGTGCCGCGTCCTTGACAGACCGGACACGGCTGACACAGCACGCGCTCCAGACTTTCGCGCGTGCGCTTACGCGTCAGCTCGACCAAACCGAGCGTCGACATCTCCGTCATGTAAACTTTGGTGCGATCGCGCGCGAGCGTCTTCTCCAGCGCGCGCAACACGGCGCGGCGATGATCCGCATCGTCCATATCGATGAAATCGACGATGATCATGCCGCCGAGATTGCGCAATCGTACCTGGCGAGCAATCGCTTGCGCCGCCTCGAGGTTGGTCTTGAAGAGCGTGTCCTCGAGATTTTTGCGCCCGACGTACGCGCCGGTGTTGACGTCGATCGTCGTCATCGCCTCGGTCTGGTCGATGACGAGGTGGCCGCCGCTCTTGAGCAGCACCTTGGAAGCAAGCGCCTTTTGGATTTCGTCTTCGACGCCGTAGAGATCGAAGATCGGGCGCTCGCCGGGATAGTACTCGACGCGCTCGGCCGCCTCGGGAATAAACTCGAGCGCGAACTCCTGCGCCCGCGTGAAAGTTTCGCGCGAGTCGATACGGATCTTCTCCACGTTCTCGCGCACCAAGTCGCGCATCGCGCGAAGCGGCAGGGTCAAATCTTCGTGAATGAGCTCGCCCGGCTTGCTCGTCAGAACGCGCTCGCCGCACGCCGCCCATACGCGACGCAGATAGCGTATATCGTGCCGCAACTCGTCTTCCGTCGCGGTTTCGGCGAGCGTGCGCAGAATGTATCCGCCCTCCTCGCCCTCCTCGACCGCCGAGCGCACCAACGTGCGTAGCCGTTCGCGCGCGCCATCGTCACCGATTCTCTGCGACACGCCGATGTGACGGTTGTACGGCATAAAGACCAGGTAGCGTGCCGGCAGCGTGATCTGGGTAGTCAGGCGAGCACCCTTGCTCCCGAGCGGATCCTTCACGACTTGCACCACGACCTCTTGTCCGTCGTGGAGCAGCTCGTGTATGCGCGGGGTAGCCCAGGTATTTCCGTGGGGGGCGCGGGCGATTGCCGCGGTGCCCACGGTCTCGAGAACCGGCGCGCGCGCGCTGTTCTCCGGGTGACGGATGTCGGCGGCGTGCAGAAACGCCGCGCGATCGAAACCGATTTCGACGAACGCCGCCTGCATGCCGGGCAGGATGCGCGCGACCTTACCTTTATATATGTTGCCGACGATTCCCCGATGCCGCGCGCGCTCGATATAAATCTCTTGCAGCACGCCGTTCTCGACCACGGCGACGCGGGTTTCTTGCGGCGTTACATTAATAAGTATTTCCTCGCTCATGCTCGGACGACCTCTTCTACGCCGGTTGCGATCCGACGCGCTTAAGCAACTGCAACAACTCGTACAGCGGCAGCCCGACGATCGCGGAATGGCTGCCTTCGATGCGCGCGATGAATCCCGCCGCCCGTCCTTGAACGGCGTACGCGCCGGCCTTGTCGAGCGGCTCGCCGCTGTCCCAATACCGCGCGATCGCGTCGTCGGAAAGCGACGCAAACGTGACCCGACTCTCGACCACGGCGCGATGTAGCTCATCCTGATGGAGGACCGCGATGGCGGTCAACACCTCGTGAGTGCGGCCGGACAGTCGGCGCAACAGCGTCACGCCGTGCTCACGATTTCGCGGTTTTCCGAGGATTTCTCCGTCGAGCACCACTTCGGTGTCCGCCCCCAGCACGGGGAACGTCGGCAATCCGCGTGCGCGAATCAGTGCGGCGCCTTGTCGCGCTTTGGCGCACGCAAGCCGCTCCACATAGTCGCGAGGCGATTCGTGTACATACGCTTCCTCCGCGATGTTCGGCGTAATCACGTCGAAGCACACACCGAGCTGACGCAGCAGTTCTTGACGGCGGGGCGACGCGGAGGCGAGATAGATCATCGGTGATACGGCAAATTGTTCAGAATGCTCCAGGCCCGGTAAATTTGCTCGGCGAACACCACGCGCACCAATGGATGCGCCAGCGTCAGCCGTGACAACGACCAGCGCGCGGACGCGCGCGCGAGACATTCCGCCGACAAACCCTCCGGCCCACCGACCAAGAACGCGAGATCCACGCCACGTTGCATGATCGTCTTCAGCTCTCGCGCCAACGTTTCGGTATCGAGCTCTCGGCCGTCGCGATCGAGCGCGATGACGTGATTTTCTTTGGGGACCGCCGCCCACAGGCGCTCACCCTCCTCGCGCACGAGTCGGGCAATGTCCGCGCCTTTGACGCGCCGCCCGGCCGGAACTTCCCGCACGCTGAGGCGAACGTGAGGCGGCAGCCGGCCCGCATAGTCCTCGAATGCCGCCTGCACCCACTTCGGCATCCGTTCCCCAACCGCGATGAGGTTAATCCGCACGGCGATAATCATCCGCGAAACGCGCGCGCGCGCCAAGGAAGAACCGGCGCACGCTACGCGAAGGACGCATCGACCGTCCTCGATAACCTGTGCACGTCACGGGCATAGCCTCAAGCCCTCTTACCACACGAAATAGCCTGTTTTGCACCGCGTACTATTCTTTGTATGGGCAATAGGGCGCATAGGGATCGCATGAAAACCAAGAACAGGGCCCGGAAACCAAAAGCGACGAAACAGAGGAAACGGGCGCGCGCCTTGCGATCGCTGCCGCGGTCTGCCGTGCGAGCCCAGAACCTCATCGAGCTTTCCGCCGACTGGTATTGGGAACAGGACAAGGAATTCCGTTTCACGCGTGTCGAGAGTCAGGGCGTCGCCGAGGGCGAAGGCGCGGACGGCGAAGATATTCTCGGCAAGCGGCGTTGGGAAATCGGTCTCGAGATCAAGACGCCGGGCGGTTGGCCGGTGCACCGCGCGTTGCTCGATGAGCACCAACCGTTTCGCGACGTCGTGCTCTACCGCACGCTGGCCGACGGAACGTCGCGCTATGTGAGCGTCAGCGGCGCCGCAATGTTCGACCGCGACAACCGTTTCCTCGGTTACCGGGGAATCGGCAAGGACATCACCGAGCAAAAGCAGCGTGAAGAGGAGTTGCTGCGCTTCCGCGCGGCCATCGACGCGTCGCCGGACATGGTTTACCTGACCGATCCGGCGACGATTCGGTTTCTCTACGTCAATGAAGCGGCGTGCCGGATCGCGGGCTATACGCATGAAGAGCATTTGAAAATTGGTCCGCAGGACGTATTGATGGTCAGCCGCGAGGAGCTGAGTCGCTTGTACGAAAAGGTGATCGCCGCCGGCGAAGCCGGAACACTCACAGAAATGCGCGGGCGCAAAAAGGACGGTCTGCAAACCATCGTCGAGGTGCGCCGGCGCGCGCTGCGCTCGGGCGACAAGTGGATGATCGTCAGCATCTCGCGCGACATTTCGCAGCGCATACGCTCGGAGAGAGCGATACGCCGGCTCGGCAGCATGTTCGCCGCGTTAAGCGAAACCAACGAAGCGATCATGCACGCCAAATCGTCCGAGGAGCTGTACCAGCGTGTATGCGATGCCGCGGTGCACGGCGGAAAATTCATCACCGCCGCGATACTGACGCCGAGCGTCGACTCCATTGGCCTGCGCATCGGAGCGATCAGCGGGCCGAATGAGCGACAACTACGCGACGCGCACATATCGGTCGATGAGGCGACACCCGAGGGGCGCGGGCTCGTCGGCACGGCGTTTCGCGCGCTCGCGCCTTGCATTAGCGAGGATTTCTTGAAGGACGAACGTACGCGACCGTGGCATGGCCTCTTCGCCAACACCGGCATTAAGACCGCGGCCGCCGTCCCGCTGGTGCGCGCCGGTAGAGCCATCGGTGTGCTGCTCCTGTATTCCGGCGAGAAGCGCGGCTTCGATGAGGAAGTCGTAAAGCTGCTGCAGCGCATGACGGCGAACATCGCGTTTGCGCTCGACAACTTCGATCTCGAAGTCGAGCGCCGGCGCGCCGAAGAACGCATTCAGTACCTGGCAACGCACGACGGCCTGACGGGGCTTCCGAACCGGGTGATGTTCGGCCAGGTACTCAATCTCGCCATCGAATCCGCGCGCCGCTACGAGCGCAAGTTTGCCGTGTTCTTCATCGACCTCGACCGCTTCAAGGTGATTAACGACACGCTGGGCCATGAAGCCGGCGACAAACTGTTGCAGGAGATGTCGGCGCGCTTCAGCCAATGTCTGCGCGCGAGCGACGTCGTCGCGCGGCTCGGGGGCGATGAGTTCGTGGTGCTGGTGCAAGAAGTGAACGAGCCGAATCAGGTGGCGACCGTCGCCCGCAAGATTCTCTCCGCCGCCATCAAGCCGGCGCTCATTCTCGGTCAGGAGTGCCGGGTGACGGCGAGCGTCGGCATATCGATGTACCCGGCGGACGCCGCGGACGAGCAAACGCTCATGAAGAACGCCGACATGGCGATGTATCTCGCCAAGGAGGAAGGCAAGAACAATTTCCAGTTCTATTCCAAGGAAATCAAGACGCAATCGCTCGAGCGCATGACGCTCGAAGTGAATTTGCGCCATGCGCTCGAGCGCAACGAGTTGTCGCTGCATTACCAGGCGAAGCTCGATCTAAACACCGGACGTATCAGCGGCGTCGAGGCGCTGCTGCGCTGGGATAGCCCCGAGCTCGGCTCGGTAACGCCGACGCAGCTCATCCCGGTCGCTGAGGAAACCGGTCTCATCGTGCCGATCGGCCGCTGGGTGTTGCAGACCGCCTGCGCGCAGAACGTTGCCTGGCAACGCGAAGGCCTGCCGCCGGTTTGCATCGCAGTCAATCTCTCGCCGCGCCAATTCGCGGATGCCGATCTGCTGGCCGACATCGCCACCGTGCTCAAGGAAACCGGCTTGGCGCCGGAACTATTGGAGCTCGAAATCACCGAGAGCATGGTGATGCACAATACCGAGCGAGCCGTGAAGCTGCTCACGGCGATCAAGCAGCTCGGCGTGCGTCTCGCGATCGACGATTTCGGCACCGGCTACTCCTCGCTCGCGCAGTTGAAGCGCTTCCCGATCGACACGCTCAAAGTCGATCGCTCCTTCATTCGCGAGATCCCGAACGATTCCGAGGATCGCGCCATCACCGAAGCAATCATTGCCATGGGCAAGAGCTTGAGCCTCAGCATCGTCGCCGAAGGCGTCGAGACCGAGCAACAGCAAGCGTTCCTGCGCGAGCACGCGTGCGACCAGATGCAAGGCTTTTACTTCAGCAAACCGGTCCCGCCCGAGCATTTCGCCGAGCTGTTGCGCACGCATAAGCCGGTCGCACGGGAGTAAGCGCTAGCCGCACCACGCTCGTGACCGGGCTTACTTCCCCTTCCCGGGTGCCTGCCGCGTTGCCCATGATCCTTACAAATGCGCCGTTAATCACCACGCACGCCCTTTTTTCGGGACGCCGTGCTTCAACTGAACCCGGCCGTTGCCTATGTTTAATTGAGGGCGGTGTCGGATACGTTTAATAAATGAGATCAACCATTCACGCCACTAAGGCGAAACGCGATAAGCAAAGGAAACGGAGTCGCGCGGGTCCACCGCGGCCTCCGTCGAACGGCGCGCGCGCGAAAGGCGCACCAGCCTCCGAACGGCTCGCGCGGTTATACGCGGCGCTGAGCGCCACCAACGAAGCGATCCTGCGAACGCAGTCGCCGGATGCGCTTTATCAGGGCGTATGCGACGCAGCGGCATACAGCGGTAAGTTCGTCGCCGCCTCCATTCTGATTGCCGACGCACAGACCGGCTGGTTGCGGCGCGCGGCGGTCGCCGGGGGCCTCAAGGAGATACTGGGCGAGGTCCGCATCTCGGTGGATGAAACCGCGCCCGAAGGCCGCGGCCGCGGGTTAGCGGGAACGGCGTATCGCACGCGTACCGTCTGCATCGCGAACGACTTTCAAAACGAGGAGCGCACGCGTCCCTGGCACGCCATCGCCAAGCGCATCGGCGTCGTCTCCGCCGCCGCGGTTCCGTTGTTCAGCCGTGGGTGTGTCAGGGCAATCATGTTCTTGTGCTCGCGCATCAAAAACGACTTCGATCCGGAGACGGTCACGCTGCTCGAGCGCATGGCGGCGAACATCGCCTACGCGCTCGAGAATTTGGAGCACGAGGCGCAACAGCGCGTTGCCGAGCAACGGCTGCGCGAGAGCGAAGAGAAATACCGGACGATTCTCGAAAGCATCGAGGACGTGTACTACGAAGTCGACCTACACGGCAACCTCGTCTTCGCCAACCCCGCGTTCGCGCGCCTGCTCGGCAGGGACCTGGAGATCGGCCGCAACAACCGCAACTCGCAGACGCCGGAAATGGCCGCGGCGGTCTACCGAGCGTTCAACGATGTCTATCGCACCGGAATGCCGAAGAAGAGCCAAGAATGGGAATGGGTGCACCAGAACGGCAGCCACATAAGCGTCGAAGGCTCGGTGCACCTCGTGCGCGATGCCTCCGGCAAACCGATCGGCTTTCGCGGCATCATGCGCGACGTCACGACGCGCCGACAGATCGAACAGCGGCTACGCGAGAGCGAAGAAAAATATCGCACCATTCTCGAAAATATCGAGGACGCCTACTACGAAGTGGATATGCGAGGAGCCCTCGTCTTCTTCAATACGGCATTTTCCAACATGCTCGGCTATCCGCCGGAGAAACTCATCGGGATGAACAACCGTGAGTATCAAATGCCGGAAGTCGCCGCCGGGGTATATAAGGTCTTCAGCGAAGTCCGGCGCACCGGCATACCGACCAAAGCGCACGTATGGAAATTGACGCGCAACGACGGGTCGGATGTGTGGGTGGAAGGATCGGTACAGCTCGTCAAGGGCGCCGGCGGACAGGAGCTCGGTTTTCGCGGCATCTTGCGCGATGTGACCGCGCGCCGGGAGATGGAGCAGGCGTTGCGCGAGAGCGAAGCGCGCTTCCGCGCGCTCACCGAGCTTTCGTCTGATTGGTACTGGGAGCAGGACACGGCGTTCCGTTTCACGCGCATCGAGAGTCGCAAGGGCGACCAGGACATGGCGCGCAAGATTCTGCTCGGAAAGAGTGGGTGGGAGATCGGGTTCGAAGTCGACACCGACGGCGGATGGGAAGCGCATCGCGCGGCGCTCAAAGCGCACCAACCGTTTCGCGATACCGTCATGCACTGGGTCGCGAAGGACGGGAAACGTTCTTACATCAGCGTGAGCGGCGAACCGGTTTTCGGCGACGGCGGTCGCTTCCTCGGCTACCGCGGCGTGACGCGCGTTATCACGGAACAAAAGCTCGCGGAGGAGCGGGTTCAATACCTCGCCACGCACGATGCGCTCACCGATCTGCCGAACCGAGTCATGTTCAGCCAGTTGCTCATCGTCGCGATCGAATCGGCGCGCCGGTATGGCCAGAAGTTCGCCGTGCTCTTCCTCGATCTTGATCGCTTCAAAATCATCAACGACACCTTGGGTCACGAAGCCGGCGACATCTTGTTGAAGGAGATGTCGGCACGGCTTAAGGACTGTCTGCGCACAAGCGACGTCGTGGCGCGCCTCGGCGGAGACGAATTCGTCGTGCTGCTGCAAAAGGTCGACGACTCCCAGCAAATCGCCGGGGTGGCGCGCAAGCTCCTGTCAACGGCGATGAAGCCGATAAATGTCTTGAGCCAGGAGTGCCGCATCACCGCGAGTATTGGCATCTGCATGTACCCGGAGGACGGCGCGGACGAGCAGTCCCTAATGAAGAACGCCGACGGCGCGATGTACTTGGCCAAGGAAGAAGGAAAGAACAATTTCCAGTTCTACTCGCAGAGCATCAAGACCCAATCGCTCGAGCAGCTGACGCTCGAGGCGAATCTGCGCCGCGCGCTCGAATACAACGAATTCTCCTTGCACTATCAAGCGAAGCTGAATTTTAAAACCGGCAGGATCACCGGCGTCGAGGCGCTGATCCGCTGGCAGAACGCGCAGCTCGGTTCGGTTTCGCCCGCGCAGTTCATCCCGCTCGCCGAGGAAACCGGGTTGATCGTCGCGATCGGGCGGTGGGTGTTGCGAACCGCGTGCGCGCAGAACGTCGCCTGGCAACGACTCGGCTTGCCGCCGATCAGTCTCGCCGTCAACCTTTCGACCCGCCAGTTCGGCGACGCGGATCTCCTGAAAGATATCCGAGAAGCGCTCACGGAATCCGGCATGCGAGCCGATTTGCTGGAGCTCGAAATCACCGAAGGCATGGTCACGCAGAACGCCGAGCGCGCCGTCCAGCTACTCGCCGCGATCAAGAACATGGGCGTGCGGCTGGCGATCGATGATTTCGGCACCGGCTACTCCTCGCTCGCGCAATTGAAACGCTTCCCGATCGATACTCTTAAGATCGATCGCTCCTTCATCCGCGAAATCCCGATGGATGTGGAAGACAAAGCCATCACCGAGGCGATCATCGCCATGGGGAAGACCTTGAGCTTGACCGTAGTGGCGGAAGGCGTCGACACGCAAGAGCAAGCGACGTTCTTGCGCGAGCACGCGTGCGATGAAATGCAGGGCTACTACTTCAGCAAACCGATCCCTCCGGAGCAGTTCGCCGAGCTGTTGCGCCTGCACACCCCGCTGGCACCGCCCCAGCGTTCGGCCGATGCGACCGGCTGACTCCGCTTTACCGCCACTGGACCCACCGGCGGGCGCCTTCTTTCCTCTGCTCCGGAGCCGCAAATCCCGCCGTGCTGGAGGGATTGGTCCGCCTCTTGCAAAAGAAACGCGGTGAGGAAGGCGCCGTGAAGAAACCACTTCGTACCGAAACGCCGCGCCGCCGCAAGGCCGCGAGATCGAAAGGACGAGAGCAGCCGATGTCGCCGGCGGCGCCGGGTGACGCGCGCCTGAAGGACTTGATCGATCTCTCGTGCGACTGGTACTGGGAGCAGGACGCGAAATTTCGTTTCACCCGCGTCGAGCGCAGCCACCACGCCGCGCGCGAATGTCCGCTCGGCGAAAACGCCTTCGGCAAGCAGCCGTGGGACGTCGGCCTCGAGATCGAAGGCGGATGGGACGCGCACCGCGCGTTGCTCGAAGCGCGCCTGCCGTTTCGCGACGCCGTCATGTATCGCACGTTCGCGGACGGGACGCGCCGGTATTTCAGCGTAAGCGGTACTCCGACGTTCGGCGCGCACCAGCGATTCGCCGGCTATCGGGCCATCGGCCGCGATATCACCGAACGCCAACAATACGAGGCGGAGGCGCTGCAGTTTCGCACCGCCATCGAGTCCTCGCCCGATCTGATTCTCGTCATCGACCCGGTAACGCTGCGCTTTCTCTACGCCAACGAAACCGCATGCCGCCTCCACGGCGTGACCCGGGAGCAATACTTGCAACTGACACCGATGGACACCACGCCCTTCAAACGCGAAGAAATCGAGCGCGGCATTGCCGAAACCCTCGCCAACGGCGAGGCCGGCATAACCATCCAATACATTGCGGTCGCCCCGGACGGGCGCCGCGGCTGGTTCGAGGCGCACCGGCGCGCGGTACGTCTGGGCGATCGCTCGGTGGTCGTCACGGTCGCACGCAATATCAGCGAACGCAAACTTGCCGAAAAGGCGGCGGAGCGACGCAATCGAGTGCACGCGATGCTCAGTGCAGCGAATGAGGCAATGCTGCGGAGCCAATCGACGCAGACGCTATACCAGCGGTTGTGCGAGGCCGCCGTGAATAACGGCAAGTTCGCCGCCGCGCTGCTTATCGAGCTGGATGCGCCGGCGGCGAAAATTGCGGCGGTCGAGGGCGTGAACGAAGCAATGCTGCCGGCCCTTCGAATTTTAATCGACGCGGCCATTCCGGAAGGCCTCGGGTTCGTCGGCATGGCGTACCGCACGCGCAAACCCTGCGTCAGCGATGAGTCTCTCGACGATCCGGGCACGCGGGCTTGGCAAGAATTCGCGCAACAGGCCGGCGTCAAGACCTCCGCCGCGCTTCCGCTCGTTCGCGGCGAACGCGTAATCGGCGTGCTGCTTATCGGCGCACGCGAGCGGCACGCGTTCGACGAAGAAGCTCTCGCACTGCTCCAAGGCATGACGGAAAACATTCCGCTCGCGCTCGAGAACTTCGAGCACGAAGCGCAGCGCCGCGGCCGCGAGGAGGAGCTGCTGCGCTTTCGCGCGGCCATGGACGCCTCCGCCGATACGATCGTCATCACCGACTTCGCGACGATGCGCCGCATCTACGCCAACGAAACTGCTTGGCGGCGCAGCGGCTATACGCGCGAGGAGTTCCTCGATATTGCGCCCGGCGGCATGAGCAACATCGAAGGCGAACAACTCCGGGAATTTTACGCCGGTGTCATCGCGAAAGGTGGGGAAGGCGCTACCAGCGAGCTCCCGTTTCGCGCCAAAGACGGGCGGCGCGGGTGGTACGAAGTCCATCAACGCGCGGTGAATATCGCGGGTCGCTGGCTGATCATCAGCATTTCTCACGCGATCACCGAGCGCAAGCACGCGGAGCAGGCGGCGCAGCGGTTGAGCCGGATGTACGCCGCGCTGGGCGCCACTAACGAGGCGATACTGCATGCGAAGTCACCGGACGCGCTTTACCAGCAGGTGTGCGACGCGGCCGTGAACGGCGGAAAGTTCATTACGACGACGGTCCTTGCGCCGGATGCGAATACCTCGCGCGCGAACGTCGTCGCTTACGCCGGCGCCGGCGCAGACGCCTTGCGTAGCGCCCGCATTTCGGTGAGCAACGCGACCGCCGAAGGCCGCGGGCTCGTCGGCACCGCCTTCTGTACGTTGGCGCCCGCCATCAGCAACGATTTCCTCAATGACGAACGCACGCGTCCGTGGCACGAGCCGGCCCGCGAGATTGGCGTCAAAGCCGCCGCCGCGGTTCCGCTGCTCAAAGACGGTCACGCGATCGGCATACTAATGCTTTGGTCCGGCGAAAAACGCGCGTTCGACGCCGAGGTGGTGAAGTTGCTCGAGCGCATGGCGGAGAATATCGTGTTCGCGCTCGACAACTTCGCGCGCGAGGCGGAGCGCCAGCGCGCCGAGCGCCGCATCCAGTATATGGCGACGCACGACGCACTCACGGCGCTGCCGAACCGGGTGATGTTCAGCGAAATGCTGAACCATACCATCGAGACCTCCAGTCGCCACGGGCGAAAATTCGCGGTGCTCTTCGTCGATCTCGATCGCTTCAAGGTCATCAACGACAGCCTCGGCCACAGCGCCGGCGACAAGCTGCTGCAGGAGATCGGCACGCGCCTGCGGCACGTCGTGCGCTCGAGCGATGTCATCGCCCGTCTCGGCGGCGATGAATTCGTCGTGCTGATTCCGGAGGTCAGCGAGCCCGGGCAGGTCGCCGCCGTCGCGCGCAAGATTCTCTCCGCCGTCATCAAGCCGGTGCTCGTCACCGACCAGGAATTTCGCGTTACCGCGAGCATCGGTATTTCCTTATACCCGACCGACGCCGAGGACGAGGAGTCGCTGATGAAGAACGCGGATATGGCGATGTACATGGCGAAGGAGGAAGGCAAGAACACCTTCCAGTTCTATTCGCAAGACATCCGCGCGCAATCGCTCGAGCGGCTGAAGCTCGAGAGGAATTTGCGTGGCGCGCTTGAACGCAATGAATTTTCCTTGAACTACCAGCCCAAGCTCGATTTCAAGACCGGCCAGATCAGCGGCGTCGAAGCGCTGCTGCGCTGGCAGAACGCGGAGCTGGGCAGCGTGTCGCCGGCGCAGTTCATCCCGCTCGCCGAGGAGACCGGGCTGATCGTGCCGATCGGCCGCTGGGTGCTGAAGACCGCGTGCGCGCAGAACGTCGCGTGGCAGCGCCTAGGCCTGCTGCCCCTGCGGATGGCGGTGAACATTTCCGCGCGCCAGTTCGCCGATCCGAACTTCCTGAACGACATCGCCGCGGCCGCCGAGGAAGCGCACATGGCCCCGCGGTTCCTCGAGCTCGAGCTGACCGAGGGCATGGTGATGCAGAACGCCGAGCGCGCGAGCCAGGTACTCGCGGCGATCAAGCAAATGGGCGTACGCATCGCGATCGATGACTTCGGCACCGGCTATTCCTCGCTCGCGCAGATCAAGCGCTACCCGATCGACACCCTGAAAATCGATCGCTCCTTTATCCGCGAAATCCCGACCGACGCGGAAGACAAAGCCATCACCGAGGCGATCATCGCCATGAGCAAGACCTTGAGCCTCACCGTGGTCGCCGAAGGCGTCGAGACCCAGGAACAGGCGACGTTCCTGCGCCGCCACGGCTGCGATGAAATGCAGGGCTACTACTTCAGCAAACCGGTCAGCCCGGATCAGTTCGCCGAGTTGTTGGCGAAGCACATCCCGCTCTTGCAGAACTAGTAACGGTTTTCCGTCGCGCCGATATTCCGGCGCTTTTCTCCGCGCTTCGTCGTCCGTTTCCCGAGCAGTCCAAGTGCTGGCCTAGCTCTTGCAAACCTACTGGGCATGGTGAAAACCGCTATGAGCGCTAGCGCCCAGACAATTAAGGGCAAGATCGATAAACCGGGAGAAGAAAATCGGTTGAATCAGTTGCGCCGTGAGTACGAGCGGCGCGTAAAGATGCTCGAGCAGCGACTGCAAAGCCTGATCGAAGTCACTTCCGACTTTTACTGGGAGACCGACACCGCTCACCACCTCACGTTGCTCCAAGGTCCAATCTTCAGCAACGCGGGCGTCGATCCGCACCAACTGATCGGCAAGACCCGCTGGGAACTGCCGAGCGTCGTGCCGGTGAGCGCCGACGGCAGCTGGGACAAGCACAAAGCCACGCTGGAGGCACGCAAACCGTTCGCCGACTTCGTTTACAAGTACCTCACGCTGCAAGGCGAGCTGCGCTACATCAGCAGCAATGGGCAGCCGGCGTTCGACGAGGACGGCCGGTTCTTGGGCTATCGCGGCATCAGCAAAGACGTCACCCGGCGCATCCAGATCGAACGGCGGATGGCCGTCGAGCAAAACGTGGCGCGCATTCTCGCGGAAGCGACGAGCGTCACCGAGGCGGCCGAGCGGATCTTGCGCGCCGTGTGCGAAACCCTGGGTTGGGCATGCGGCGCGCACTGGGTGCTGAACGAAGAGGCGCGGACGCTGAAGAGCGCGGAAACCTGGGGCATCGCGGCGCCGGGCATCCAGGAATTTCTCGCGGTCACGCGCAGCATCGCGCCGCTGCCGATCACCGGCGACGGGCTCGTGCGCCATACCTGCGCGAGCGCAGAGCCGCGCTGGATTCGAAACGTCACGAAAGAAACGTCGTTTCTGCGCGCGCCGCACGCAGCGACGGCGAAGCTGCGCAGCGCCTTCGCCTTCCCCATCAAAGAGGGGACCAAGGTGATCGGCGCGATGGAGTTTTTCAGCCGCGACACCGCGCATGAAGCCGACAGCGAGCTGCTTGCCGGCGCGGCGAGCCTCGGCGAGAGCATCGGCCAGTTCTTCCAACGCAAGCGCACGGAGGAAGATCTGCTGCGGTTTCAAACCGTCATGGACGCGTCGCCGGACTTGATCTTTTTCGTCGATCCCGAATCACTGCGCTTTCTCTACGTGAACGAGGCAAATAGCCGCTTGAGCGGCTACAGCCGTGATGAGTACAAGACAATGACCGCGCCACAGGCGGGCGGCGTGGACCCCGCGGGAGTAAGACGCATCTATGACGAGGTGATCGCCAAAGGCGGCGAAACTCACTCAAGCGAAATGATGTATAAGGCCAAAGACGGTCTGCCCGGTTGGTTCGAGGTGCACCGGCGCGCGGTACGGATGGGCGATAGATGGATCATCGTCAACATGTCGCGCGAAATCACCAGCCGCAAGCTCACCGAGAAAAAGGCCGTCTGGTTGAGCCGCATGTACGCCGCGTTAGGCAGCACCAACGAAGCGATCCTGCACGCGAAGTCCTCGCAAGAGCTGTATCAGCACGTGTGCGATGCCGCGGTAAATGGCGGCAAGTTCCTCACGACCGCGGTGCTGCTGCCGGAGTCGGACGGCACGCGGATGCGGATCGCCGCGGTCTCCGGCGCCGCCGCGGAATCGTTGCGCGACGCTCCCATATCGATCGATGAGACGCTCGCGGAAGGTAGAGGG
Source organism: Sulfurifustaceae bacterium (assembly GCA_041485885.1). GTDB lineage: Bacteria > Pseudomonadota > Gammaproteobacteria > Acidiferrobacterales > Sulfurifustaceae > JACQFZ01. The sequence goes on along the minus strand of JBGPKL010000059.1, from coordinate 4,413 downwards.
CTCGTCGGCACTGCGTTTCGGACCGGGAAACCGTGCGTCAGCAACGATTTTCTGAAAGACGAACGCATGCAACCGTGGCACGCCCAGGCCGACGAGGCCGGCGTCAAGGCCGGCGCCGCCGTCCCGCTCATGCATGGCAGCCGCACCATCGGCGTGCTGCTGCTGTATTCAGGCTCGAAGCGTGCGTTCAACGACGAGGCGGTGACGCTCCTCGAGCGCATGGCGGAAAACATCGCCTTCGCGCTCGACAACTTCGATCACGAGGCGGAGCGCAAGCGCGCCGAGGAACGCATTCAGTACCTCGCCACGCACGACGGGCTCACCGGCCTGCCCAATCGCGTGATGTTCAGCCAGCTCCTGAACGGCGCGATCCAATCCGCCCGGCGCTATCAGCGCAAGTTTGGCGTGCTGTTCATCGATCTCGACCGCTTCAAAGTCATCAACGATACGTTGGGCCACGAAGCCGGCGACAAATTACTGCAGGAAACCGCTGACCGCTTGCGCCAGTCGCTGCGCTCGAGCGACACCGTCGCGCGCCTCGGCGGCGATGAGTTCGTCGTGCTGGTGCAGGAGGTGGCGGATGCCGAGCAGGCGGCGACCGTCGCGCGCAAAGTGCTGTCCACCGTGATCCGGCCGATGATGCTGGCCGGGCAAGAGTGCCGTGTAACGGCGAGCATCGGCATCGCCATGTATCCGGGCGATGGCGAAGACGAGCAGTCGCTGATGAAGAACGCCGATATCGCGATGTACCACGCAAAAGAGGAAGGCAAGAACAATTTCCAGTTCCATTCGATCGAAATCAAATCGCAATCGCTCGAGCGCCTGACCTTGGAAACGAACTTGCGGCGCGCGCTGGAGCGCAGCGAATTTTCACTGCACTACCAAGCCAAGCTCGATCTCAAAACCGACACGATCAACGGCGTCGAGGCGCTGCTGCGCTGGCAGAATCCGCAGTTGGGCTCGATACCGCCGGTGCAATTCATCCCGCTCGCCGAGGAAACCGGGTTGATCGTGTCGATCGGCAAGTGGGTGTTGCGCACGGCATGCGCACAGAACGTCGCGTGGCAACGCCAAGGGCTTCCGCCGATATGCATGGCGGTGAATCTTTCCGCCCGTCAGTTCTCGGATGAAAATCTATTGGACGATATTGCGGCGGCGCTGAAGGACTCCGGCATGGCGCCGCAACTGCTCGAGCTCGAGATCACCGAAGGCATGGTGATACACAATCCCAAGCGCGCGGTCGAAACCCTAACCGCCATCAAGCGAATGGGCGTGCGCCTCGCGATCGACGACTTCGGCACCGGTTACTCCTCGCTCGGACAGCTCAAGAACTTCCCGATCGACACGCTCAAGGTCGATCGCTCGTTCATTCGCGAAATTCCGACGGACGCCGAAGACAAAGCGATCACCCAGGCCATCATCGCCATGGGCAAGACCTTGAGCTTGACCGTCGTCGCCGAAGGTGTCGAGACCGAGGCACAAGCGCAGTTCCTCCGCGAGAATGCGTGCGATGAGATGCAGGGATATTACTTCAGCAGGCCGATCGCGCCGGATCAGTTCGCCACGCTGCTGCGCAACCACGTCTCCAGCCCATCCGCCGCGGGTCTCAAGCACCCGGCGTTGCCCGCTTACGCCAATATTCCGGCGTCGCAGTAAAACGACTCGCCCTGCGTCAAATAGCCGGCGCGCGGGCTCGTGTGCGTCCACCGCCCGTGGCCCACCTCTTGCACTAATACTGGTATTCAGGAGGCGAGTTTAGGGACCAGGCATAGGCCCGAGCATGCGGACCAAAACGAAAATCGGAAGGCCGAAAAAGCGCAGCCGGTTGCAACCGTCGCTGCCGAGCGCCGACGCGCATTTGCAGAGCCTGATCGAAACCTCGTCGAGCTGGTATTACTGGGAGCAAGACGAGCACTACCGCTTTACCCGCCTGACCGGGTCCGTCATCGAGCGCGCCGGGATCGATCCGCGGAGCTACGTCGGGAAAACGCGCTGGGAACTGAACGCCGTCCCGGTCGGCGACAACGGCGAGTGGGACGCACACAAAGCCGTGCTCGAAGCGCGGCAACCGTTCACCGATTTTATCTTAAGGAACGTGACCCCGAACGGCCGGGCGCACTACATCAGCACCAGCGGGCAGCCGGTGTTCGATGAGGGCGGGACGTTCAAAGGTTACCGCGGCATTTCCAAAAACATCACCGGACGCTTCTGGCTCAACCGGCGCCTCACGATCGAACATCGTGTCACGCACCTCCTAGCGCAAGCCAATCTCCTCGCCGACGCCCTGCCCTCGATCCTGCGGACGATTTGCGAAACGCTGCAATGGGAATGCGGCGCTTATTGGGAACTCGACAGTCACGCGAGCGAGCTGCGTTGCCTTGAGACGTGGGGCGTCGTGCTCCCGGGCGTCGACGATTTCCTCGCCGCGACGAAACGATCATCGCCGCTGCCGGCGGACGCATCGAGCACGTTCCGGCGTCTACTCGCGGAAGGCAAGCCCTTTTGGATCGATGGCATTGCCGAGGACGAGTCGTTCAAACCCGTGCGCGAGGCGCAGCGAGCCGGGCTACGCGCTCGGTTCGCCGTTCCGATCAAAGTGGGCGCGCAGACGATCAGCGTAATGGAATTTTACACTCGCGATCCGTGCTCGCCGCGTGCCGAGCTGCACGAAGGCGCCGTTTATGTCGGCAACGCGATCGGCCAGTTCTGCGAACGCAAAAAAGCCGAGGAGGAGCTACGACGCTTTCGCGCCGCCATCGACTTGTCGTTGGATTCGATCTACCTCACCGACCGCTCGACCATGCGTCACATCGACTTCAACGACGTGGCGTGCAAGCGGGCCGGCTACACGCGCGCCGAGCTGTTACAACTCGGACCGCAGGATGTAACGACGACCGATCGCCACGAGCTCGAGCGCCTCTACGACCGGGCGATCGCCGCCGGTGCCGCCGGCGTCAAAATCGAAATGACCGGCCGCTCTAAGAGCAACGAGCGGGCATTCGTGGAAGTCCAGCACCGCGCGCTGCAAGTCGGCGACCGCTGGATCATCGTCACCATCTCGCGCGATATCACCGAGCGCAAGCTCGCCGAGCGCACGACGCGGCGGCTCGCAGGAATGTACGCCGCGCTCGGCGCGACCAACGAAGCGATTATTCGAAGCACTTCCCTGCAAGAGCTTTATCAACGCGTTTGCGATGCCGCGGTACACGGCGGCAAGTTCATCACTGCCGCGATCTTGATTCCCGATGCGGATACGGCGTGGGCCAACGTCGCGGCGATTACCGGAGAGTACGCGGAGAAACTGCGCGCACTGCGAATTTCGGTCGATGCAGCCATGCCCGAAGGCCGCGGCCTCGTGGGCACGGCGTTTCGCACCGTGAAGCCTTGTGTCAGCAACGATTACCCGAACGATGACCGCACGCAACCTTGGCGCCGCGAAGCCATAGAGATGGGCATAGCATCCGCGGCCGCGCTCCCGCTGGTGCGGAACAACCGGGCCATCGGTGTACTACTGCTCGATTCCGGTGAAAAGAAAACATTCGACAATGAAGTCGTAGCGCTGCTCGAGCGCATCGCCGAGAACGTCGTGTTCGCGCTCGACAACTTCGAGCGCGAAGCCGAGCGCGAACAAGCGGAAGAGCGGCTGCACACGAGCGAGGAAAAGCACCGCGCCGTTCTCGAAAACATGAGCGAGGGCTACTTCGAGGTCGATCTCGCCGGCAACTACACGTTTTTCAACGACGCCCTCGCGCGCATACACGGCTGCACGCACGCGGAGATGCTGGGCCTCAACTACCGCGACTATGCCGCCGACGAAGCAACGGCGCAACGCGTGTACCGCATCTACAACGACGTTTATCGCACCGGCAAGCCGGTGCCGCTCCACGAGTGGGGTTTCATCCGCAAAGACGGCACCCGCGGCATGTGGGAGCAATCCGTGCAGTTGATCCTCGATACGCAAGCAAAACCGATCGGCTTTCGCGGAGTCACGCGCGACATCACCAATCGCCGGCAGGCGGAGGAAGCGCTGCGGGCGAGCGAAGAAAAGTATCGAACCATCCTCGAGAGCATCGAGGACGCCTATTACGAAGTCGATCTAAAAGGCGATCTCGTTTTTTTCAATACCGCGTTCTGTCGCCTGCTCGGTTATTCGAAAAGCGAGCTGACGGGAATGAACAACCGTCGGTATCAGACGCCCGAGGTCTCGGAGCGGGTATACAAAACGTTTAACGAAGTCTACCGCACCGGCGTGCCGACGATGGCCTACGACTGGGAGATGGTGCGCAGCGACGGCGGCAAGGTATTAGTGGAAGGATCGGTGCATCTCATCAAGGACGCCCTCGGTGAACCCGGCGGATTCCGCGGCATATTGCGCGACGTGGGCGCGCGCCGGCAGATGGAGCAGGCGCTGCG
>JBGPKL010000058.1:0-23931 GCA_041485885.1 Sulfurifustaceae bacterium | reverse complement strand
GCGTGGGTCAACGCATCTTCTTCTTGCATGACGGTCGCACCAAGGATATTCAGGTGGCAATCCGGGAGCATGCGGGCGAGGCCGCCGACACCGTCACCAACACCACGGAGTCGGTCTTCGATCGAGACGTACCCGGGTTCCTCGACAAGAAGTATGATCTGAAGACCACGGAGACCTTCACTGGCTCGGAGGCCAACAAGGTCATCCAGAACTTCAATAATCTCAGCAACACGAACAGGCAGGATCTCTTGAATTTCCTGCGTTCGCTGTAAGTTTTCCCGGCTATTGTGAGTTTCCGCGGAGGCTAAACGCCTCCGCGGTTTTTGTTGCCGCGTCTACACCTCCGTTAAGGAAGCTCTGAACAAGTCCGTTCGTCCTGAGCCTGTCGAAGGACAAATAATTCAAGGCTCTGATTTCCGTGGCCCGTTCATGGTTCGACAAGCCTGTCCTGAGCGAAGTCGAAGGGCTCACCACGAACGGGGGAAGACTTGTTCAGAGCTTCCTTAACGCATAAAGGTAGCCTGCCGCACCGAGCATGAACGCTTCGGATGCGGTCCACGATGGGGCTTCGCCTGATAACATCACCGTCGTAAAATTCGCCGGCAGGAGGTGCGGTATGAGCATGATTCCAGTGTTACGTTTCATCGTGATGGCGTCGCTGCTGCCGCTGGTGGCCTGCGCATTGAATTCGGAACCACAGCCCACGCCCAATGAGTCACCGGCGGTCCCGGAACCGGCGGCGCGCACCGAGACGCCGGAACAGGAGCAAGCGGCGGCTGCATCGGCGTATGAAATTTTATTCGAGAAAAGTTACGTCACTGGCATGATGCAAGTGCCGCGGGTGTTGATCCGCACGTCGGACGGCGGCTACGCCTTCGCCGGATATCTCGACATTACCGCAGCGGCGGAAAAATTCGATCCGTCGCGCCGGCGCTTCGCGCTTTGGCTTAACAAAGTCGACCGCGCGGGGACGTTGCAATGGCAACGCGTATTGGCTTCCAAGGTGGTCGGCGGTTCACGTAAAGACGAGGCGTTCACGGTAGTTGAAGCGCGCGACCGAAGTTTGATCGTCGCCGGCGGGGCTTCATCGGACGACATTACCGGCAGACCCATGGGAATCGACGACGATCCCGCGTCGCCGGCGCGCATCACCGCGGGACTCATCGTGAGCTACGACAAAAGCGGCACGGAGCGCTGGCGCAAGATACTAGGAAACTTCCAAAAATTGTCGGCCAATGCGTTTCTCGCCTCGGTCGCCGTTCCCGGCGGCTATGTACTCGCCGGCATCACTACGATCCATCCTCCGTCGGAAGAGAACCCCGGCGCGCGAGGCAAACGTGTTTTGTGGTTGGTGAAAATTGACGACGCCGGCGAATTGCTATGGGAGCGCAAATTCGAAGATCTCGAAATTGAGGCAGACTTTCTGGCGCCAAAGTTAATTCCTGAGGCGGACGGCGGCGTCGTGCTTGCGCTTTCGTCTCCCGGAGCAAGCGCCCCGATCGCGCCCGCCAGCCCCAACGCTGGTCATGCGCAGCGTCCGGCCGCCACGGCCCTCCAGCAAGTCGTGGTCGCGCGCTTCGATGAGGCCGGTCGCGAGAGCAAACGCACCGCGTTCACCATGCTGACGAGAGCGCCCCTCATCGCTCGCAATGCCGACGCTTATCTCGTGGCCGGCCATTTGCGGAACACGTGGTACGCCATGCTCGACAAGGACCTCAAGCTGCGCTCGAAAGAAATCGCGCCCGAGAGTGTCCGGTTGACCGGTCTGATACCGGAGCGTGACGGCTTTCGTGGCGCCGGAGGATCGACCGCGCCGTCATTCGTGTATGTCTCGTCCGATGGGAAATGGCGCGTCGAGCCGGCGGCACCTTACGTGGATTTGTCGCGAATCGACGATATCGTCAGCGGAGACAAGGCAGGCGAGTTCGCTTATCTTTGGCACGATTTTGAGCGACGCGAGACGAGGCTGATTAAAATGCGGCCGAAGGGAAAGTAGAACCTATTTCAAAAAGCTAATACGTGGTTCGACAGGCTCACCACGAACGGCAAACAAAGCCGTTCGCGCTGAGCCGTGAGCCCGTCGAACGGTCGAAGCGCGGTCGATAGGTTCTAGAAACGATTCGAATTTACTTCGGATGGACGGCGTATGAACTTTATTCAAGTTTTACGTTTCATCGGGATGGCGTTGCTGTTGCCACTGCTCGCCGTTAGCGCGGCGCCGGAACCCGCGGTCGAGGCGCCCACGGTGGCGCCGAAGCCGTCGGCGAGCGCTCCAGCGACGGAGCAGCCGCCGGCTGCCGCTGCGCCCACGTATGAGACGGTGTTCGAGCAGAGTTACCAAACGACGATGGTCCAACAGCCGCGCGCGTTGATCCGCACCTCCGACGGCGGCTATGCCTTCGCCGGAACGGTCGATATCACGGTGCCCGTGGAAAAGCTCGGAGAACGGAGCAAGCGCTTCGGGCTTTGGCTCAACAAGGTCGACCGCGACGGAACCTTACAGTGGCAGCGGATTTTCGCGTCGAAAGTAGTCGGCGGTTGGCGCAGAGAAGAAGCGTACACGCTCGTAGAGACGCGCGATCGGGGTCTGCTGGTTGCTGGGCTCACATCGTCGGACGATATTACCGGCGTGCCGATGGGTAAGGACGGCACCAGTGCTAAATCAGCGGCACGCGCGAGCGCGGGATTGATCGTGCGCTACGACAAGAACGGCGCCGAGCGCTGGCGCAAGACCATGGGCGATGTACAGAAGCGGTCCGTCAACGCATTTTTTGCTTCGGTCGCGGTGTCGGGAGGTTACGTGCTCGCGGGCGTCACCACGGTTCATAGCAAGGAAAAATTCGCCTCGCCCAGAGGCAAGCGAGTTTTGTGGCTGATGAAGATAGACGACGCCGGCAAGCCGCTGTGGGAACGCAAATTCGAAGACATAGAAGTCGCAGGCCAACTGCTTGGGAGAAAGCTCGTTACCACCGCCGAGGGGGGAGTCGTGCTGGCGCTCTCGTCGAAGCAACCGGCAACAGCGCTTTTGGCGCCGGGCATGGACATCGTGGATCATGAAGGTAAAGTCTTGAGCAAAGTACCGCCGCAACAAGTCATGGTCCTACGGTTCGATAAGAACGGCCGCGAGACGAAGCGCGCTACTTTCCCTGCGGCAACGGATGTGCCCGTGATCGCCGGCAATGCCGACGGTTACCTCGTCGCGGGTTACAACCGGGTGGCGTGGTACGCCTCATTCGACAAAGACCTCAAACAGCGCTGGAAAAAAATCGCCGCCGACAATGTCCGCTTAACCGGCGTAGTACCGGAGCACGGAGGGTTCCGCGGCGCCGGAGCGTTGGACGCGGCGTCTTTAGTGTATATCACGTCCACCGGCGAATGGCGGGTGGAGCCAACGATCACGCCGCTACACTCGTCGCGCATCGCGGACGTTGCCGGCGGCGATGAGCCCGGCGAGTTCACTTATCTCTGGTACGACCTCACCCTGCTCGATACCAAACTTATAAAGATGCGGCTAAAAAAGAACTAGGGAGCCTCTGATTAATTTCCGAAAAACGAATTCTCACCGCAAAGACGCAAAGAGCGCAAAGGTTTTACTCGACAAATACCCATGTTCTTCTTTGCGTCCTTTGCGCCTTTGCGGTGAATATCCGATAAATCAGAGTTTCCCTAGGCATCAAAAAGCAATGCCGCCACAAAAGGAAGGCGAATCGACGCATCAGTCCAGGATCAAAGGCGGTTTGGAAAACTTTTTTCGTAGCCGATTGACAGAACGGCGAATGATCCGCTGGCGCAAAATCCTGCGCTCCACGGTTCGCTTGCCGGGAACGTCGAGCAACAGGATGCCGACAAAAATCGTCAACAGTCCCTGACCCGGAACTCCGGGCACTGCCATAGCGATTCCGAGCAACACCAAAACCACGCCGAGTACATTCTTGATGACGATGCCGCTCCAGCGCACGATCGGGGGGTAATCCTCCATGAAGCGGCGCCGATACGACGAATGAAAGTATCGCGGCGGAAGCCGGATCAGGGCCATGACCACGACCGCCATGCTGACGGCGAACAACGCGAGCGACAGCCCCGTCGCGATGGCGGCGTAGTGCCAGTTCACGTCGAGCGAGGACAAGTACGTAACGAGCCCTTCTCCCATTGGTGCAAGATATCACACGGCGCGCGCGCCAATACGCGATGGCCCGGTGACGCGCGAAGGGCGGATCGACTACGTACTTGACGGGATTCTTGCGGCGATTTACCGCGGCGCAAGCGTCTGGTCAGGCGCACGATATCGCGTGCAATGTAGATTTGAAGAACGAACAAGAATAAAAGACGTTCGAGCGGGAGGCTTTATCCCTGCCAAGGGTGGCGCGAGTCTAGACGTCTAAACACGACCGTCGAGCCGGGTCACTGGTGAGTTGCAGTAGTGACTCCCTGGTGACTCCGGCTCCGACAGCGCGATTTAATCTGGCTCCCCGGGAGGGATTCGAACCCCCGACCAAGCGGTTAACAGCCGCTTGCTCTACCGCTGAGCTACCGAGGAAGGTGGGAAAGGCGCGTATAGTAAGCGTGCGACTTCGATACGGTCAATGCCGCGCTCGGCGGACAATTGTCTAAGTCTAGTACGCTGTCCCGAAAACACGCTGGATAAATCCGGCGACAACAATCGCTCTCAGAGGTAGCCTGGATGAAGGCGCTTAGCGCCGTAATCCGGGGAATTCTTATGTCCCGGATTCCGCGAGCCCTCACCCCATCCCTCTCCCGGAGGGAGAGGGAGTGTCGGTTCGCAGATGCGTTTGTTTGATCTGCTTCATCCGGGCTACATTTTTTTTGATAGCGGTAGGGTGCGTTCCACGCACCAAGTAGATCGTCGATTGGTGCGCAGAGCGTACGGCGCGTTAAGAGCGCTCTGACCGTCTTCGGTCGGGGGTGCCGTCGGAGTAAAATTGACCGAATTTCTTGACCATCGAGAATGAGCAGCCGCTTTAGATTAGTCAGCCCGTTCGCACCCGCCGGCGATCAACCGCAGGCGATCGACGCGATGGTCGAGGGTCTCGCGCGCGGTGACGCTTGCCAAACGTTGCTCGGCGTGACCGGCTCGGGCAAGACGTTCGCCGTCGCGAATGTGATCGAGCGGGTGCAGCGGCCGGCGATCGTGCTCGCCCCCAACAAGACGCTGGCGGCGCAGCTTTATTCGGAGATGCGCGATTTCTTCCCGGACAACGCCGTCGAGTACTTCGTTTCGTATTACGACTACTACCAGCCGGAGGCGTATGTCCCGTCCTCCGATACCTATATAGAGAAGGATGCCTCGATCAACGAGCACATCGAGCAGATGCGGCTCTCGGCGACGAAGGCGCTGCTCGAACGGCCCGATGCGATCGTGGTGGCGACCGTTTCCGCCATCTACGGATTGGGTGACCCCGAAACCTACTTCAAGATGGTTCTGCACCTGCGACGTGGTGCGCCGATGGACCAGCGCGCGATTCTCAAGCGTTTGGCGGAAATGCAGTACACCCGCAACGATCTCGAGCTTGGCCGCGGCACGTTCCGCGTGCACGGCGACGTCATCGACATCTATCCGGCCGAGTCCGATCGGTTTGCCGTCCGCGTGGAACTCTTCGGCGACGATATCGAGTCTCTCGCGGAGTTCGATCCGCTGACCGGCGAGGTGTCCGCACCGCTGACGCGCACGACGATTTACCCAAAGACCCACTACGTCACGGGGCGCGAGACCGTGCTCAACGCTATTGAGCAGATCAAAGTCGAGCTACGTGAGCGCCTTGCTCAATTGCGCGAGCAAAACAAGCTCGTCGAAGCGCAGCGACTTGAGAGCCGCACGCTATACGACCTCGAAATGATGCGCGAGGTGGGTTACTGCAACGGTATCGAGAACTATTCGCGGTTCTTGTCGGGCCGCAAGCCCGGAGAGCCGCCGCCGACGTTGATCGATTACTTGCCGGACAACGCCATGATGGTGATCGACGAAAGCCACGTGACGGTCCCGCAGCTCGGCGGCATGTATAAGGGCGACCGGTCGCGCAAGGAGACGCTGGTCGAGTACGGCTTCCGCTTGCCGTCCGCGCTCGATAATCGGCCGTTGCGCTTCGATGAATTCGAGCGGTTGATGCCCCAAACCCTTTTCACGTCGGCGACGCCGGGCCCTTACGAGCTTGATCGGTGTCGCGGCGTCGTTATCGACCAAGTGGTCCGGCCGACCGGGTTGGTCGATCCGGAAATCGAAGTTCGACCGGTGGCGGCGCAAGTGGACGATCTGCTGTCGGAGATCCGGTTGCGCGTCGCAGCGCGGGAGCGCGTGCTCGTCACGACGTTGACCAAGCGCATGGCCGAGGATTTGACGGAGTACTTGTTCGAGCACGGCGTCAAAGTCCGTTACCTGCACTCCGATATTGAAACGATCGAGCGCGTGGAAATCATCCGCGACTTGCGCGCGGGCGTTTTCGACGTGCTCGTCGGTATCAACTTGCTACGCGAAGGACTCGATCTGCCCGAGGTGTCGCTGGTCGCGATCCTCGATGCGGATAAGGAAGGTTTTTTGCGCTCCGCGCGCTCGCTGATACAAACGATCGGACGCGCGGCGCGCCACATCAACGGCAAAGTCATTCTGTACGGCGACCGCATAACCAACTCGATGCGCGTGGCCATGGAGGAGACCGAGCGTCGCCGCGACAAACAGGTCGAATACAACGCCGCGCACGGCATCGTCGCGCACGGCATCGTGAAGGAGATCAAAGAGATCATCGATGGCGTGCACCCGACCCGCTACGGCGCCCGAGGCGCCGTAGCACGTGTGACGTTCGGTGCGGCGGAGGAGGGCGGCGATTATGCCGGCCTCGCGCCCGGCGCGTTGGCAAAACTCTTGAACAAGCTGGAGAAGCAGATGCACCAACACGCCCGCAATCTGGAATTCGAGCAGGCGGCGGCGATGCGTGACAAGATCCGCGCGCTACGCGAGCGGAACTTCGGCATTGCTCGAAGCCACAACCGTCGGTAGTCGTTGGGAGGTAAGCAATCTTGTGAGTCCGGCGGAGGTTGTGATACGTTTCGCGTTATCCATAGGCGCGTAGCTCAGCGGTAGAGCACCTCCTTGACATGGAGGTGGTCGGTGGTTCGATCCCACTCGCGCCTACCAATTGAAACTGTTCATCCTGCCATCCATGGCGCGACGTTATGACTCCGGTTCGGCCCCGGCCCACACATCCGTGTGCGGGCGCTCACCGGCGCGGATGCACGTTAAGTGCATCCGCGAATACCCCGGCTCGCCCTGTCGTAGTGGTCGCCACTGACTAAAAGGTTCGAACATGCCAGTCATTACTCTGCCGGACGGCAGCCAGCGCCAATATCCTCGACCTATCACCGTCGCACAAATCGCTGCGGACATCGGCCCGGGACTCGCGCGCGCGGCGCTCGCCGGACGGGTCAACGATCGCCTTGTCGACGCCTCGTTTTCAGTAGCCGACGACGCGCGCGTTTCGATCGTCACCGACCGCGACCCGGCGGGTGTGGAAATCCTGCGCCATTCGACGGCGCATCTGCTGGCGCATGCGGTGAAAGAGCTTTACCCCGAAGCGCAGGTGACGATCGGGCCGGTCATCGAGGATGGCTTCTACTACGACTTCGCTTATAAGCGCGGCTTCACCGAGGAGGATTTGCGCAAGATCGAGGAGCGGATGGCCGAGATCGTGAAGCGAAACCATCCGGTCGAGCGCACGGTCATGGATCGCGATGCGGCGGTTGAATTCTTCCGCCGCCTCGGCGAGGAGTACAAGGCGAAGATCATCGAAGCGATCCCGACGAACGAGGACATATCGCTGTATCGCCAAGGCGATTTCATCGACCTTTGTCGCGGCCCGCATGTGCCGTCGACCGGGAAACTGCGCGCCTTCAAGTTGACCAAGACCGCCGGTGCCTATTGGCGCGGCGATTCGAAGAACGAAATGCTCGCGCGCATTTATGGAACGGCGTGGGCCAGCGACGAACAACTAAAGGCGTATCTGCACCGGATCGAAGAAGCGGAGAAGCGCGATCACCGCAAGATCGGCCGCCAGCTCGATCTGTTTCACATGCAGGAAGAAGCGCCGGGCATGGTGTTTTGGCATGAGCACGGCTGGCGCATTTATCAAGCGATCGAGCAGTACATGCGCGAGCTGTGGCGCGATCACGGCTATCGCGAAATTCGCACGCCCCAGCTCGTGGACCGGTCGCTCTGGGAGAAGTCCGGGCACTGGGAGCTTTTTCACTCCGACATGTTCATCACGGAATCCGAAAAACGGCTTTATGCGGTGAAGCCGATGAACTGTCCGTGTCACGTGCAGGTGTACAACCAAGGTCTCAAAAGCTATCGCGATCTGCCGTTACGCCTCGCGGAGTTCGGCGTCTGTCATCGTAACGAGCAGTCGGGGTCGCTCCACGGAATCATGCGGGTGCGCGGCTTCGTGCAAGACGACGCTCACATCTTCTGCACCGAAGACCAAATGCTGGCCGAGATCTCCGCCTTCATCGATCTACTGCACCGGGTGTACCGCGATTTCGGTTTTCGCGAGATCACTTATCGACTGGCGACGCGCCCACCCAAACGGCTCGGGACCGACGAGATGTGGGATAAGGCCGAGCGCGTTCTCGAGCAGGCATTGAACAGCAAGGGACTGGTCTGGCAGCTAGTGCCGGGGGAGGGTTCGTTCTACGCCCCTAAGATAGAGTTCCATCTGAAGGACAGTTTAGGAAGGTTTTGGCAGTGCGGGACGATCCAGGTGGATTCTAATATGCCGCAACTGTTGGGGGCGACCTATATCGCGGAAGATGGCAGCAAGAAGACCCCAGTCATGCTACATCGGGCCATCCTCGGTACGCTTGAGCGGTTTATCGGTATTCTGATCGAAGAATACGCGGGTGCCTTCCCGCCCTGGCTCGCGCCGGTGCAGGCGGTTGTACTTACTATCACCGACCAGCAGATCGACTACGCTCAACGGATCACCGAAACGCTGCGCCGCCAGGGTCTGCGGGTCGAAGCTGACTTGAGAAACGAGAAAATCGGCTTTAAAATCCGCGAACATACATTACGGCGCGTCCCGTACCTACTCGTCATCGGCAAACGGGAAGCGCTCGATGGTACCCTAGCCGTGCGCACGCGTAAGGGTGAGGATCTCGGAGCCATGACGCCCGCGGTCTTCAGCGAACGTCTCACCCGAGAGATCGCGAGCCGCGGCGTTAATTTTTTGGAGGAGCAACAACATCGCGTCGGATAAAGAAACACGAGTAAACGGGCGCATCAACGCCCCCAAAGTTCGCCTCATCGGCGCCGACGGTCAGCAAATCGGCATCGTTTCCGTGCAGGACGCGTTACGCAAAGCGGAAGAAGCGGAGCTGGACCTGGTAGAGATTTCCCCTCAGGCCGCTCCTCCGGTTTGCCGCATCATGAACTTCGGCAAGTTTCAGTACGAGGAAAGCAAGCGCAGGCACGCGGCGAAGCGGAAGCAAAAACAGATTCAGGTCAAGGAAGTTAAATTCCGTCCCGGAACGGACATCGGAGACTATCAGGTCAAGTTGCGCAACCTGATTCGTTTCCTGGAAAGCGGCGATAAGGCAAAAGTCACACTGCGTTTCCGCGGTCGGGAGATGGCCCATCAAGAGTTGGGCATGCAACTGCTGAAGCGCGTGGAATCGGATCTTAAGGAGTACGGCACGGTGGAGCAATTCCCGCGCCTCGAGGGCCGGCAGATGGTGATGATCATCGGACCCAACAAGCACTAACCGACAGTCCCGCGCGGTAGCGGGCACAAGAACGCGGAGTTTAGAGAAATGCCAAAATTAAAAACCAATCGTGCGGCGGCGAAGCGGTTCAAGCGTACCGCCGGCGGCGGGTTCAAGCGCAGCCACTCGCACTTGCGCCACATCCTCACCAAAAAAAGTTCGAAGCGCAAACGCGGTTTGCGCGGGACGACCATGGTCCACGGTTCCGACGTGGCGCTGGTCCGTAAAATGTTACCGTACGCCTGAAGGATTGAGCGATGCCTAGAGTCAAACGTGGAGTTACCAGCGGTGCGCGGCACAAGAAAGTATTGAGCCGCGCCAAGGGCTATTACAACGCTCGCCGCAAGAATATCAAGGTGGCAAACCAAGCGGTAATGAAAGCGGGGCAGTATGCCTATCGTGATCGTCGCGTGCGCAAGCGCGATTTCCGCTCGCTATGGATCGTGCGTATCAACGCAGGAGCGCGCGAGTGCGGACTGTCTTACAGTCGATTTATGAACGGACTAAAAAAGGCCGCGATCGCGCTCGACCGCAAGGTATTGGCGGACATCGCGGTGCACGACATGAAGACCTTTTCCGCGCTGGCTGACAAGGCCAAGTCCGCACTCACGAGCTAACGCGGTCGGCCCGCATGGCGCCATGAGGCGCTCGGGATGCAAGGGAAAGGTAACCAACCTTTCCCTTTTTTGTTGCGACGCGTTGTTGATCTGTGTGGCGCGTGGGGGCACCGGGAAAAAGCGTTCGACCCATTCCGCTCGGATGGAATTGTAGTTCAGGTGAACCGATGGCAGAGGCGATCGAATCTTTGCAACAACAACTCGCTCGGTTGCTAGCGGAGGCCGAAGCAGCGGCGGCGAACGTCGCCGATGTCGCGGGGATTGAGAATCTCCGCGTGCGCTATCTCGGCAAGAAAGGGCTGCTCACGGAGCAACTCAAACAAGTCGGCACGCTGTCGCCGGAAGATCGTCCGCGCGTCGGCAAGTGGGTGAACGACGCGAAGGACCGGCTCACCGAGCGGCTGCAGGCGCGCAGGACCGAGCTGGAGACGGCGGCGCAGCGTGCCAAGCTTGGGCGCGAGCAGATCGATGTCACTCTGCCCGGGCGCAACGCGCAGGTGGGCGGGTTGCATCCGATCACGCGCACGCTCGAACGTCTCGAGCAGATTTTCCTCGGCATGGGATTCGCCGTAGCGGATGGGCCGGAAATTGAAGATGATTATCACAACTTCGAGGCGCTCAATATTCCCGCGAGTCATCCGGCGCGCACGACCATGGACACGTTTTATTTCGACGCGCATCGACTGCTCCGCACGCATACTTCACCGGTGCAGATACGCTACATGAAACAACATCGCCCGCCGCTTCGCATCGTCGTACCGGGACGCGTGTATCGGTGCGATTCGGACGTCACGCACACGCCGATGTTCCATCAGATTGAAGGACTGATGGTGGACGAGCACGTGACGTTCGCCGATTTGAAGGGGGTGCTGAGCGAATTCTTAAATCGCTTCTTCGAGCGTGAGCTGGCGGTCCGTTTTCGCCCGTCGTACTTTCCATTCACGGAGCCGTCCGCGGAAGTCGATATTGGTTGTGTTATCTGCGGCGCTAAAGGTTGTCGGGTGTGCAGGGAAACGGGCTGGCTCGAAGTACTCGGTTGCGGCATGGTGCACCCGGAAGTATTCCGACACGTCAAGATCGACTCCGAGCGCTATACCGGGTTTGCGTTTGGTCTCGGCGTGGAACGGGTCGCGATGCTGCGGTACGGAGTGAACGATCTGCGCCTGTTTTACGAAAACGACCTGCGCTTCTTGCGACAGTTCAAGTAATTCGACTCTGCCATGAAGCTAAGTCATCAATGGCTGCGTGAATGGGTTTCGCCTCGATTGGACGTACGGGCGCTCGCCGAGCGCCTTACGCTGGCGGGGTTGGAGGTGGGTGCGATCGACGCGGTTGCGCCGCCGCTAAAGGACGTGGTGGTCGGAAGGGTACGATCGACCTCACCGCATCCGAACGCCGGCCACCTAATGTTGTGCGACGTAGAGGTGGGACGCGGAAAGTCTCTGCATGTCGTATGCGGCGCGCCGAACGTCGCTGTCGGGATGAAGGCGCCACTGGCGCTCCCCGGCGCCGTATTGCCGGGAGGACGCCGTGTCGAGGTAGCGGCGATTCAAGGTGTCGATTCCGCGGGAATGCTGTGCTCGGCGGCCGAGCTTGGTTTGGGAGAGAATGCCGCCGGCTTGCTTGTCCTCGATCCATCCGTTCGGGTCGGCGCGCCGTTGGCCGAAGCGCTTCAACTGGATGATGTGACCCTCGATCTCGAACTGACGCCCAACCGCGGCGACTGCCTGAGCGTCGCGGGGGTCGCACGCGAGGTCGCCGCGTTGACCGGCGCGCGCCTCAACGTTCCGCCGATGCGCAAGAACCCGGTGAGAACGCGCCGCCGAGTAGCCGTGAAGCTGATCGCCAAAAAGGAATGTCCGCACTACGTCGGCCGTACCGTACTAAACCTACACGCGAGCGCGGCCACGCCGAGCTGGATGCAAGAGCGGCTGCGACGCTCGGGCGTGCGCTCCCTACATCCGATCGTGGACGTGACCAACTATGTCATGTTGGAGCTAGGACAGCCGATGCATGCTTTCGACCTCGGGAAATTGCGCGGCGCAATTCAGGTGCGCAAGGCGGGTCAGGGTGAATCGTTGAGGCTGCTCGATGGAAGAGCATTAACCGCTCCCGTGGGCAGCTTGCTGATCGCCGATGACCGCGGGCCGATCGCCCTGGCGGGTATCATGGGCGGGCAAGACACGGCGGTTAGCAACGAAACGCGCGGTGCGTTTCTCGAAAGCGCATTCTTCGATCCAGAGACGATCGCCCTGCATGTGCGCTCGCTCGGAATCCAGACGGAATCTTCGCAGCGCTTCGAGCGGGGTGTAGACCCGGAGCTTCAAGTGCGCGCGCTCGAGCGCGCGACCGAGTTGCTGGTGGCGATAGCCGGCGGGGACCCGGGGCCGATCACCGAAACGAAGAGCGGGCGCCGAGCGCCGCTGATCGTTCCGCTTCGCCGTGCGCGCCTTGAGCGTCTAGTGGGTTGCGCGGTGCCCGCAAAGAAGGTCGAGCAGGTACTTAAGGGACTCGGCATGAAGGTTCGAAAGACCGCGGACGGCTGGCGCGTCGTGCCGCCTTCGTATCGCTTCGACATTCGCATCGAGCCCGACCTAATCGAAGAAACGGTGCGACTTTTCGGCTATTCGAATGTTCCGGCGCGAATGCCGGCAATGCAGCTAGTGGCGCCGGAGGTTCCGGAGTCGCGGCTGGAACCGAGGCGCTTGCGCGCGCTGTTAATCGATCGAGACTACCAAGAGGTCATCACTTACAGTTTCGTCGATCCCGATCTCCAGAAGCTCATCGACCCTTCCGGTATCCCGATGACACTCGCGAATCCGATCAGCGCCGACATGTCGGTGATGCGAACCACACTGTGGCCGAGCCTGTTGCAAACGCTGCGTTACAATCGTAATCGACAGTTGGAGCGCGTCCGTTTATTCGAAACCGGCCGGCGATACCTGGCAGGGCTCGAGGAACCGAAAGAAGAAGCAGTTATCGCCGGCGTGGCGAGCGGTACCGCCGGCGCAGAGCAGTGGGGCGTAGCGGAGCGAGAAGTCGACTTTTACGACGTGAAAGGCGACATCGAGGCGCTATTGGCGCTGGGCGGTCGTTCGGAAGAATTTCGCTTTTTGCCGGCTGGTCATCCAGCCCTGCATCCCGGCCAGAGTGCTGCTATACATTTCGGAGAGGAACAGATCGGGTGGGTGGGCGTGCTGCATCCAGGTCTTCAAGCGCGGCTCGAATTGGGACCGGCCGTGTTGTTTGAGCTTAAGCTCAGCGCGCTCGGGCAGCGGAGGATACCCGCGTTCGCCGAGGTCTCGCGATTCCCGGCCATCCGCCGCGATCTCGCGATCGTCGTCTCAGAGGAGACATCGGCGCAACAAGTCGTCGAGTCGATAAGAAGAGTGGCCGGAAATTTGCTTGTGGATCTTGAATTGTTCGACGTATATCGCGGCGAAGGTATTGATTCCGGAAGAAAAAGTTTTGCTTTGGGCTTGACCTTCCAACATTCTTCGCGCACGCTTAGAGAAGCGGAGGTAGACGCACTGATGACGCAGATAATCTCCACTTTAGCGGGTGAGGTGGGGGCGCAACTGCGCCACTGAGCGGTCGGGCGTAGAGAACAACCACGGGATGAGTGACTCAATATGGCGCTAACCAAAGCGGATCTAGCCGAGAGTCTTTTTAACGAGCTGGGGCTGAACAAACGCGAGGCGAAGGAGTTCGTAGAGCTCTTCTTCGAGAAGATCCGGGCGGCTCTGGTCAACGGGGAGCAGGTGAAATTGTCCGGATTTGGCAACTTCGGGCTGCGGCACAAGAATCCTCGCCCCGGGCGCAATCCGAAGACCGGGGAGGAGATTCCGATCACCGCGCGGCGGGTCGTTACCTTCAGGGCCAGCCACAAGCTTAAGGAGCGGGTCGAACGCAACGCCCGGCTAAACGCGGATAGGATTGCATCGGCCGACAATACCAACAAGCAGGCTGAAGTGAATGCTTGACCCAGCGGATAATCTCGAGCTTCCACCGATACCCAGCAAACGCTACTTCACCATCGGTGAAGTGAGCGACTTGTGCGCGGTCAAGCCACATGTGCTGCGCTACTGGGAACAGGAATTTCCGCAGCTGAAGCCGGTGAAGCGACGGGGCAACCGCCGCTACTACCAGCGTCACGATGTCGTGTTGATCCGTCAAATCCGCAGCCTCCTCTACGTCGAAGGCTTTACCATCAGCGGCGCGCGCAACAAGCTCGCGCTGGAGAGTCCCGAGTCGATCGACGCCAGTCGATCGAAGACCATCCAGGAACTGATCGGCGAGCTCGAAGGCGTTCTTCGTATGCTCGAGGCGCCATAGCGGCGACGTAGTTTCTTTCTGCGGTTGCTGCTTTCCATGGTTCGCTTTGCCACCCGCCGAGGGTCGCGTATCATACGCGCACCTCAGTACCTTCTTGTTCGACCGTTGCCGACGGGGCGTAGCGCAGCCTGGTAGCGCACCACCTTGGGGTGGTGGTGGTCGGAGGTTCAAATCCTCTCGCCCCGACCAATTGTGCGAGCCGTCCGTGGCGAGAATCCATGACCTCGAATAACCCCGGCCAGTACCTCCGTACTGGCGCTCAGCGGCACGAATGCACGTTCGTGAAAACCCCCGCTTCGCCCGATAGTGCACGCCGTCCGTGGCGCGACTTTCCCTGCTTCGATCAACCCCGGCCCGCACTTCCGTGTGCGGGCGTTCGCCGGCACGGACACACGTTAAGTGTGTCCGTGACAGCCCCGGCTCACCCCTCCGCGTCTCGGAATAGGCGATAATCGCCACCCATGCGTATTCTCGTCAGCAACGATGACGGCTATCTTGCCCCGGGCCTTGCGTGTCTTGCGCGCGCGCTCGCCGAATTCGCCGAGGTCGATGTGGTGGCGCCTGATCGGGATCGCAGCGGCGCGAGTAACTCGCTGACTCTTGATCGGCCGTTGCGCGCCAGGCGCGGCGAAAACGGGTTCTTGTGCGTCGATGGAACGCCGACCGACTGCGTGCATCTCGCGATCACCGGATTGATGGAGCACCAGCCGGACATGGTTATTTCCGGCATCAATCGGGGGGCGAATTTGGGCGACGACGTATTATATTCCGGGACGGTGGCCGCGGCTGTCGAAGGCCGTTTTTTGGGAGCGCCCGCCATCGCGGTGTCGCTCGTTGGTTTCGCCGGCACTCACTTCGAGACCGCGGCGAGTATCGTCGTGCGTCTCGTACACCAGCTCAAGCGCGAGCCGCTTCCGGCTGATACGATTCTGAACGTGAATGTGCCCGATTTACCGCTCGATCGAATTGCCGGCTTCGAAGCGACACGCTTAGGGCATCGCCACAAAGCGGAAGCGGTTTTTCGCGCCTTGGATCCGCACGACAATCCGGTTTATTGGATCGGAAAGGCCGGCCCCGAGGCGGATGCGGGCCCCGGGACCGACTTCGACGCTATTCGCCGCAACGCCGTCGCGATCACCCCTTTGCAGGTCGATTTGACTCGATATACTGCCCTCGAACAGGTCTCATCCTGGCTGAAGAAGCTATAACGCATCATGGGGCTCGATCTTAAAGGGATAGGCATGACGTCGCTGCGCACGCGCGAGCGTTTGATCCAGCGGCTGCGCGATGAAGGTATACGCGATGACGAGGTTCTCGGGGCGATACGCGTGATACCTCGGCATTTTCTCATCGACGAAGCGTTGTCCAGCCGCGCCTACGAGGATACCGCGCTCCCCATCGGTTACGGCCAGACGATATCGCAGCCTTACATCGTCGCACGGATGACGGAGGCGCTGCGCGCCGGGCGTTCGCTCGAGAACGTGCTTGAAATCGGGACCGGCTCCGGCTATCAAACGGCCGTGCTCGCGCGACTGACTAAGCAGGTGTACTCGATCGAGCGGCTTGAGCCGCTGCTCAGAAGCACACGTGGGCGCTTGACGCGTCTGGGCATCCGTAACGTGCAATTCAAACTCGGTGACGGAAGTCGCGGGTGGATCGAGCACGCGCCTTACGACGGCATCCTCGTCACCGCCGCGGCGGCGACCGTTCCCGAGGCGCTGATCGCACAGCTTGGTGTCGGTGCGCGGCTCGTCATTCCGGTCGGTGAGCCGGACAACGCGCAGGAGCTTTTGCTCGTGCAACGCGACGAATCGGGCTACACTCGCGAGCGGCTCGAGCGCGTCAGCTTCGTTCCCCTCATCGAGAACCCACTCTGAGCGCCGGTCGCGCGCGCTATTGTCAACAGTATTCGATCGCGATCGCGGTTTTGGTGTTCGTTCCGGCGTTCAATGCTTGTGGCGCTCGCACCACCGCGCCGGTGCAAGACCGCAGCGCTCCCGTGCGCCAGCCCGAATCGGCGGTTCGGGAAGTGCGCGCCGGCGACACGCTGTACAGCATCGCGTGGGAGTCGGGGCGAGACTATCGCGATCTTGCCGCGTGGAACCGTCTTGAGTCGCCGTATGTCATCAAGCCTGGACAAAAGATTCGTCTTTATCCGATAGAAAAAAGTGCGAAAGCGAGCGCGGCGGATTTGTCATATCGAATTGTGGCGAAGGGCGATACGCTGCACAGCATCGCGAAATCGAACGGTATTCGCCAGCAAGATCTCGCCGCGTGGAATTCGCTCGAGCCGCCCTATACGCTCAGCGTCGGGCAGCGACTGCGATTAACGCCGCCCGGCACAGCGCCGCAACCCGCGATGGGTCCCAGCACGGTGACGAAGGCGGAGGGAGCTGGTGCCGAGCAAACCACTAGTCGTTCGATCGATTGGATCTGGCCGACGGAAGGCACGCTCGTCGCGCGCTTCGCGCCAAACGACGCTGCCAAAGGAATAGACATTGCGGGGTCGAGCGGCCAAGTAATTCGTGCGGCCGCGGCGGGGTCGGTCGTCTACCAAGGCAGTGGACTTCGCGGATATGGGCAGCTTATCATCATCAAACACAACGCGGACTTCCTCAGTGCGTATGCGCATTGCGCCGCCATTTACGTGCAAGAAGGGAGCGTGATAAAACCTGGGCAAAAAATCGCCGCGATGGGGAACAGCGGCACCGACCGAGTGAAGTTGCACTTCGAAATTCGTCGGCGCGGTACACCCGTCGATCCACTGGAATACCTTCCGAAGAAGTAACGAATGCCTCCACGCAAACCCTCTCCGCCGCGCAAGAAGGGCAAGGCCCCGAGCAGCGACAAGCCGTCGTCTCAGGCCGTCGAAGAGGCGGAGGACGAGACGCCCGCGGAAGAGGAGGGCGAAAAAGAGGGAGAAGAGCGGGAGACGGTCGTCGAGGCTGCCGACACCGAAGAAAAGGAAGAAAAGGAAGAGGCAGAAGAGACTTACGTACAGGCGGACGCCACTCGGCTGTATCTCAAGGAAATCGGTTTTTCGCCGCTACTCACCGCCGAAGAAGAGGTGTACTACGCGCGCAAGGCGCAGAAAGGCGACGGCGCGGCGCGCCGCCGCATGATCGAAAGCAATCTCCGTTTGGTGGTCAAGATCGCGCGCCGCTACATGAACCGCGGCCTGGCGTTGCTCGATCTGATCGAAGAGGGAAACCTCGGTCTCATCCGCGCGGTCGAGAAGTTCGATCCCGAGCGAGGCTTTCGCTTCTCGACCTATGCGACCTGGTGGATACGCCAGACGATCGAGCGCGGCATCATGAACCAGACGCGCACGATCCGTCTGCCGGTCCACGTCTTGAAGGAAATCAACATTTATCAGCGCGCCGCCCGATACCTCTCGCAAAAATTGGATCATGAGCCGACGCCGGAGGAGGTCGCGCAGCTCCTCGACAAGCCGATCGAGGACGTGAAGGGGATGCTCGGGTTGAACGAGCGTCTCGCGTCCGTCGATGCACCGCTCGACGACGACCCAGACCGCTCGTTGCTTGACGCCATCGCGGACGAACGCACGCTCGATCCGGAGAAAGCGCAGCAGCGGGAGGATCTCCAGTCGTTGATCGAATCGTGGCTGAACGAGCTGAACGACAAACAACGCGAAGTGGTGGAGCGTCGCTTCGGCTTGAACAGCCGGGAGATCTCGACGTTGGAGGAGGTCGGCGCGGATATCGGCGTTACGCGAGAACGAGTGCGCCAGATACAAGTAGAGGCGCTGAAGCGCCTGCGCGTGATACTCGAGCGCGCCGGATTCTCCGTCGATTCGTTATTTTAAGTCGCATCCGTAATCCTGCTATCTCCATTTGTCTTTGTCGTCATTCCCGCGAAAGCGGAAATGCGGTTAGTTCGACTTTCTTCTCCCTCTTGGCAGGTAAGGCAGAGCTTCGCCAATGCACGCCGCCGAACGGGTGCGACAAAGAGTGTTGCACCGAGGCGGGTTGTGTGAGGGTGAACTGTCGTAGCGCCCTGCGGGCGCCGATTAACTACCTAGATTCCCGCTTCCGCGGGAATGACTAGAATTCCATCAACCTACTTCCAGGACTCGCACGATCGCAATTTCATGCGCCGTTATCGTCGCCATGCGCTGGGTATACGTATGTTATGCGTCTCGACGAACCTCGCGCGGCAGGCGACTGGGCCACGCAAGTAATCCGCTAATCCGCTACCGTCTCGAAAAATAACTATTTCATCGACCGAAGCGCCTTCGGGACTCGCCTTTTCCAAAATGGTTGACCTTGTGCAAGTGCGCATCATTCCGGCGGCAGCCCCGTCGCAAGGCCACCTCAAAATCGTCTAGATAATTCCCAACGAAGACGACACGGCGGGCGAACACTTGTACAAACATTTTTGTGCGTATCACTATGCGGAATTGGATATCAACATATTTGATCCCTTCAGTCAGAAGCGGCGCCATCGCCCTACTCACTTCTTGACAACAATTCCTGGGACAGGCAGCCTCGCGTGCGGGGTCGCCAATGACGGTTCTGTCTGCAACGCCCGAAGGAACGACGGCGGCAAATTGTCGCTGTAAATCCCAAGAGCTTATGACTCGGTCTCGTGCGCATAGACCGTGAGCAGTCTCGTTGCTCACATCAACATCCACCATGTTCGCGCGCGCCATCGCGGAATTTGAGTTCACCATCGTTGCGGCAAACGCGCCGATCGACAAGTTCGCTCGCGGTGATCACAAGGCGATGAGCGAATCCGAAAAACGCGGAGCCCTCGTCTTCTTCGGTAAAGGCAGATGCGTTGCCTGAAAGGCAGATGCGTTGCCTGCCACGTGGTCGCCGGAGAGTCGAACGAAATGTTCACCGACTTCAAGATGCATACCATTGGCGTTCCGCAAGTGGCGCCGGGTTTCGGCGTCGGAATGGGTAATGTAATCTTCTCCGGCTCGGGCGAGGACGAGGATTTCGGGCGTGAGGAGTTCACCGGCGATTCGGCGGATCGTTACAAGTTCCGCACCTCACCACTGCGCAATGCGCTAACGCAACCGGCGTTCTTCCACAACGGCGCTTTCACGAGGCTGTCGGACGCAGTTCGGCATCATTTGGACGTGTTCAAGTCCGCCCGCAATTACAACGCGGCTCGTGCCGGCATCGATAAAGATCTGAGAAACCGGTTGGGACCCATCGAGCCGGTGCTTGATCGCTTGGATCCGCTACTCGCCACCCCTATCCAGCTCAACGGTGATGAGTTCCGCGACCTCGTACGTTTCGTCGGCGTCAGTTTGTTGGACGAGCGCACGGAGCCGCGTACCCTCTGCAAACTCATTCCGAAGACAGTACCGAGCGGAAGGCCGGTGCTGAAGTTCCAGGGTTGCGGACGGGACGATGACGAGAACGACAACGACAGGAATGACGATAGGAGCGACAGAGATTAGTTAGCGCTCTAGCACCGTCGTATTTTTCTGAATGGCCGTGGGACTAGTTCCCACGGCCATTTCTTTGAATTCCTTCTTGCTGCCGCTCGCTTTCCCCGCCGTACGGCTCGGAATGAAACAGCATGCTTAATGGCGAACGACCCGGCCGTAGCTGCCCGTTGCATTACCGTTATGCGCCGTCGGTGTTACGCCGCCCGGCGGAACTGCGGGCCGACGCGTTCTACATCGCCGGCGGGTTGTACGGAAATACCGAAGCTTTGGAGCGGCTGACGCAAATGGTGGCATTAGAAGACCGAAGCGCACAGCTCGTCTTCAACGGCGATTTCAACTGGTTCAACTCCGACCCCGAGAGTTTCGCGCACATCAACGAGACCGTGCTCCAGCATGCGGCATTGCGCGGAAATGTGGAAACCAGCTGGCGGCCGACGACGATGCCCAGGGTTGCGGCTGCGGCTACCCAGAATGGGTATCCGAAGAAGTTGTCGGACGGTCCAACGAAATCATGCGCATCCTGCAAAAAACCGCGCATCAATTTCCTAAACTGCGGCAACGATTGGGACAATTGCCTATGCATCTGGTCGCCGAAGTGGGAATCGTCCGCGTGGCGATTGTCCACGGCGACGCGGAGTCGCTGGCCGGATGGTCGTTTTCGTCCGAGACGCTATCCCAATCAGACAACGACGGCCGATTGAAGCAATGGTTCGACGAAGCGGATGTATCGCTGTTCGCCTGCACTCATACGTGTCTTCCGGTCGTGAAGCGCGTGGAGCGGAACGACGGGTATGGCGTTATTGTCAACAACGGAAGCGTCGGGATGCCCAACTTGCAAGGCACGCGGTTCGGTCTGGTTACACGGATCGCGACTTATCCCGCCAGGCAGGCATCGTGCTTTAGTACGCATGCGCACGGACTTTACATAGATTTACTCAAGGTCGAATATAACCAGAAGCGTTGGCTCAAAATGTTCCAAGAAAATTGGTCAAGCGATTCGCCCGCCTATCTCTCGTACTTCACACGTATTACGCAAGGACCAGCGTTCAGTGGGCCGATATTCTGTAAGAAATGAGCGCCTGTCGCGGCGAATATTTCATGACTCAGATACGCTATTTGCCTTTGGAAGGCGGGGCTATCGATCAGAAAAATTCTTCCTAGACATCGAGTCACGCGTCCGGACGCGTGCGTTCATTTTCTAAGTCAGTGATGGTTGTGCGTCCCAGGGGGCGTTACCCCGAGAATGCCTACTATGATGAGGATAGCGACGCCGAAACCGATCTCGATGACCGCGTTGCGTTGCAATTTTCCGAGCGTCGCTCGATCGATATCGACGCTGCGCGATGCAGACGAAAGTCGCGGCGTCAGCCTGAAGCGATTGATCGCGGCGACGAAGACCATTACCGCAAACAGGCCGACCTTGATCGACAGCAGGCGACCATACTCAGTGTCGACCAGTGCTGGAATGCTGCCCACGAGGAACCAGGCGTTGACCACGCCGGTCGCGAGGAGCGTGCCGACACTGAAGAGGCCGAGCGTGGAGAATCGAACGGTCGCGGTACGTGCGGCCTCGATCCAGTAAGCGTCTCTGCCGCGACGCGCTTCCCGGAAAAAGAGCGCAAGCGGCACGAGCGCCCCAAGCCACGCGCCGGCGGCGAGCAGATGAATCGCGTCGGATACGACGTTAGCGTCGCCGGCCCATCCCGCCGTCGCGCTCGCATGGCCCGCCCCGGCGACCGCCGCTAATACGACCGCGCTTAGAAGTAGGATGGACCGATCGAGGAAGATCGTTGAACGACCCCGAGCGAAGGTGCCTTTGAGCCAAGCCAACCCAACCAGGGGAGCGGCCACGACGACACGCAGCAGCCAGTCATGACCAAACTGTGTGCGTGTCAGAACGGTACTGAGGATACCTGCTTGCGACAACACCTCCGTAAGCGGCCACCCGCTCATATTCCCGGCTGCAAGAATGAGCCACAGCAGTCCGGACACAGCCGCGATCGCTAGGCTCGACCAAACGAGCGTCATCAGCCGTCCGCGAAACGCCGCCGCGTCCGCCTGCACTCGCGCGGGTGTTTGCACGAGCACGGGCTCCGCCACGAAAACAAAAAAGGTAAAGATGCCGGTCAACAAAAGCACGGACGCGAAGTGGACGACGCGCGTCAAGATCAGCAGATCATTCACAGCGCTCACGACCTTTGAGGACGTTGCGTTGCTTAAGCGCCTTACGTCTCGCGCGTCGCGTCATCTCGACCGCGATCGTCGGTCGGCGCGGCGTAATCACTTCGCCTCTATCCGAAACGTATAGTCGCCACTGGTCGCGTGCGTATCGACGGATACGACGCGCCAGATCACTTTATACGTGCCGGGTGGCAGAGGTTTCAGCGAAACGTGGAGTAGAGTCGCATCGCCGATGTCCACGGTGCCGTCACCGCCGTCTACGCGGTGGCCGGAACGATCGACGATCTCGATGGTGCTGAAGGCCGGTTCCAACCTCTGGGTGAACCATAGATTCACCTTCTCCGGCGGCCGCTGCACCGTTCCGCCGACTGCGGGCGAGGCATGATCTAAGAACGCGTGTGCATGAGCGAAACCACTTGCGGTCGCGCAAGCCGCCACCGTTATCGTTGCGATAACGCCTACCCATGAAATTTTATTCACCGGCTTAATCAAGCAGACTATTGTCGAAAAATAGGTTTCCCGATGCTGTTGGGAAAGAGATCGTCCAAGAAGAAATGTAGTTGGATCACGGCGCCGACATCGTGTCCCGTGCGCGCATTCGCGGGAATGATCGCCTCGGCGGCCAGTTGGAAGTGCTGTCCCGCCCAAATGACACCGGGATTGATTGTACCGGTCGTTTGCCCCCGCTGGCCACGATCGATCGGCGTCTGGAAAGCGAATTCGACAACCGGGATGAGTCGATTGAACGGCGCTGTTAAGCCCATATCCTTTACGAACGACTGGAGGTAAGGCAGGCTGTATTCGATGGCGAAGTCGGTACGGAGCACGTGCGGATGCCGCTCGATATCGCCGGCATCGTTCGTCGTGCCGCTGCTTGAGGGAAAACTGACACCGATGACGCCGGTGAACGCAAAAGGTTTCAGCATCGGGCGATCGTCGAACATGTCGCCGAAACCCTTGCCGTACCAGAGCGTCGGCGTAAAGGTACTGAAACTGTCAGAGCCGATCGCCTTGCTGCCGGTTCTCCCGATCTCGGATGAAAGACCGAAGGAAAAGATGGTTTCGCGCGCGGCATCCGTGACGAGCTGATACTTGAGAGTCGCTTCGAGATTGCCGAAACCCTTTTGCGCCACATCGCCCTCGGGAACCAGGCGCTGGTGTGTATCGACAAGCTCGATGCCGAAGTTAGGAGTTATGCGTTTAGCGATAGAAACACCAACATCGGTCTCGCGTGTTTTAGACGTATCGTCGGAGGCGGGATTTTGAAAGGTAGACACCGTCGGAAGAGAAAGCTCGTCGGCGACGAACGGGTCATCCGTCTGGATCGTGGCGGGAAAGAAACGCTTGCCGGCAAATCCGTGCGCGCAACCCTCAGATACCGGAAGCAGCGCAAGCATCACCGCCAGCATCGTTGTACTGAAGACATGATGATTCATAGACACTCCGCTATTGGTCATAATTAATTTTTTGGGTCTTCGTGAAATCGTGTGGGTGATTTCGATCACTTTAGAGCACCGGCAACATGCATGTCAGTATCTTGAGCCGCAGGTATTCCTCGTCGCGCAGACCGTATGCACGACGCTGCAGGACGCGGATCTTGTTGTTGAG
>JBGPKL010000057.1:0-24806 GCA_041485885.1 Sulfurifustaceae bacterium | reverse complement strand
TTTATGCGCGCCGGCGAGTTGGGCGAGCGTCCGGGAGCGGTGAGGAGCGCAGGGTACCGCCCCCTCCCGAAACCTCCCCCCCCAGCGGGGGGGGGGGAAAAAAATAAAAGGGGCGGGGGCGCGGCGCCGCATTTTTTTTTATTTTACCCCGCCCCCGTTGGGGGGGGTGGTTTTGGGTGGGGCCGGTACCCTGCGCTCCTCACCGCTCCCGGACGCTCGCCCAACTCGCCGGCGCGCATAAAGATAACAGCGCGCGCTCGGGCTCGAACATGGTCGAGCGAAAACCACCGGAAGCGGCTCCGGTGCTCAGCTTGCTCTACGGGGATTGAACGGCAACAGCAACTACAACTGCAAAGGCGTTGGGGTTCGCTTCGCTCACCCCAACTACATCCCTTCGATTGATCGTGCGCATAGCACACGCTACGCTTGCTGTATCCATGGCACGCTTTTCCGAACGAATCGGGTTGACCCCTCCATCGACATCGATTCAAGTCGAATCGATGAGCATTGAATTGCATAATTCACTGTGGAATCTATTGCATAGTCTTTACGAAGGCGACAGAGAATATTGGCTACGCGTGGCCCCTCATGTCGCGCAATTCTTTCGCAAAGTTCCCGTAGATGAATTACCCCAGTATGACTTTCAAAATCGTGAGTGGCTAAAGGAGTATTTTTACAGTCTGCCCTGGTACGGCGTGTATGATCTCGTTGAGTTCATTGTGCACAATCATCGGAACACAACAACGACTGAATCCCATGGCTTTTCCAACTCACATCGAGTAGACACTAACCGTTTCATCGAGGCGGTTAATCGCATTCTTGAGCAAGAGCTATCGGCCTACCGATTCGTTCAAGGCACGCTGACTCGCATTTCGAACAAGGAAGAAGTAGAGGCGATTGAATCTGCGGTCGCAGCAGCGCAAAAGTCGGAGCTAGGCGGGGCCGCGCTACATATTCGCTCTTCGATTCAGCTTCTCGGGAAAAAACCCGTTCCTGATTACCGAAATGCAATTAAGGAGGCGATAAGTGCTGTTGAATCTGTCGCAAAGCAGATTGTCGGTGTCGAATCCGCAACCCTTGATTCTGCGCTAAAAGAACTGAGCGAAAAGTCAAATGTGCACGGTGCACTACGAGCTGGGTTCTCAAAGCTATACGGTTACACAAGCGACGAAGGCGGCATTCGTCATGCGATTCTCGATGAGCCGAACGTGGGTTTCGCAGAGGCGAAATACATGATCGTTTCATGCTCGGCCTTTGTGCACTACCTAATACAAAAATCCGAATCGGCGGGTTTGCTAAAGAAAAGATGAGCACGCGTAGCTTGGTTGGGGTGAGCGAAGCGAACCCCAACGCCTTTGCAGTTGTAGTTGCTGTTGCCGTTCAATCCCCGTAGAGCAAGCTGAGCACCGGAGCCGCTTCCGGTGGATTGCGCTCGACCGTGTCGAGCCCGAGCGCGCGCTGTTGTCTTTATATGCGCGCCGGCGAGTTGGGCGAGCGTCCGGGAGCGGTGAGGAGCGCAGGGCACCGCCCCCACCCTAACCCTCCCCCGCAAGCGGGGGAGGGGAATAATAATAAGCGGGGGCGGCGAAGCGACCGGGGGGTCCTTCTCTTTGCGTACTTTCTCTTGGACAAGCAAGAGAAAGTACGCCGACCGCGGTTCGGGGAACCGCAAGTATGATTTATTACATCGACAACGCGCCGAGAGGCGCGCCAACTATCTTAGTAGGATCGACGTTGGTTCTAGCAACCACAACCCCCATAATGGACGCCACCCCGACGAGACGACCGAGGAAAACCGTGGACACAGGGACAAACTTGATCGAGCAAGCCCGCCAATCTCTGCTCGAGCCGGCCGGACTCGGCGAGGTCGAGCTCACGCGCCTGATGGACAAACTGCTGACTGGGCAAGTCGATTACGCCGATTTGTATTTTCAATACAGCCGACATGAGTCGTGGTCGCTCGAAGAGGGGCAGGTGAAATCCGGCGCGCACAGTATCGAGTCCGGGGTCGGCGTGCGGGCTTGTGCGGGCGAGAAGTCGGGCTTTGCTTATTCGGACGACGTGATCCTGCCGGCGTTACTGGAGGCGGCGGGCGCCGCGCGGGCGATCGCGGCGCAAGGCGGCAATGCGCGCGTGCCGACGCAGTGGCGCGCGAGCGACGGTTTGCAGTTGTATCGGCCCGTCGATCCGCTCGCGAGCTTGCCGGATCAGGAGAAAGTCGCGGTGCTCGAACGCATCGAGCGCGCCGCGCGCGCGCAAGACCCGCGCGTTAAGCAGGTCATGGCGGGCCTCGCCGCGGTCCACGAGATCGTCCTCGTGGTGCGCAGCGACGGCACGCTCGCCGCCGATGTGCGGCCGCTGGTGCGCGTCGGCGTCACCGTCATTGTCGAATCGAACGGGCGGCGCGAGTCCGGCTCGGCCGGCGGCGGCGGACGCTTCACGTATCGCGAGCTCATTGAAGGCGACACCGTACTCGAGCACGCGCGCGAGGCGGTGCGTCAAGCATTGGTAAATCTGGAAGCGGCGGACGCTCCGGCGGGAACGATGCCAGTCGTGCTTGGGCCGGGTTGGCCGGGCATTTTGCTGCACGAAGCGATCGGGCACGGGCTCGAGGGTGATTTCAATCGGAAGGGTACATCGGCGTTCGCCGGCCGCCTGGGGCAGAAGGTGGCGGCGAGCGATGTGACCGTGGTCGACGATGGGACACTGGCGGGTCGGCGCGGCTCGCTCAATATCGACGACGAGGGCACGCCGACGCAGCGTACCGTGCTGATCGAGAACGGCATCCTCACGGGTTACATGCAGGATCTACTGAACGCGCGACTCATGAACGTCGCGCCGACCGGAAACGGCCGGCGCGAGTCTTACGCGTGTCTTCCGATGCCGCGCATGACCAACACGTACATGCTCGCGGGAAATCGCGATCCGCAGGAAATCATCGCCTCGGTCGATCGCGGGCTCTATGCGGTGAACTTCGGCGGCGGCCAGGTCGACATCACGTCGGGCAAATTTGTGTTCTCGGCGTCGGAGGCGTATCTCATCGAGAACGGCCGAGTCACGCGGCCGGTCAAGGGCGCGACGCTGATCGGCAACGGCCCGGATGTGCTCACACGCGTCACGATGGTCGGCAACGATCTCAAGCTCGACAGTGGTATCGGGACCTGCGGCAAGGACGGACAAAGCATTCCCGTCGGTGTCGGTCAGCCGACACTCAAGATCGACGGTTTGACCGTCGGAGGAACGCAGGCATGAGCGTCGCGGTACCGGCGACGTCAGGCGTTGCGGTATTCGGCGCCGGTGCGCGCGAGCGTCTGACGAGTGTGGTGGAAGCCGCCCTCACGGCCGCGCGGGAGCAGGGTGTGAGCACGGCGGAGGCGGCGGCGCAACTCTCGCAAGGGCTCGCCGTGAACGTGCGCATGGGCGAAGTGGAGACGCTCGAACAAACGCGCGACAAAGGGCTCAGCGTCACGGTCTACTTCGGCCACCGCACCGGCTCGGCGAGCACGACGGATCTCTCCGCCGCCGCGGTGCGAGACACCGTGCGCGCCGCGTGCACCATCGCGCGCTACACCGCGGAGGACGACTGCGCCGGGCTCGCCGATCCCGATCGGCTCGCGCGCTCGATTCCCGATCTCGATCTCTTGCATCCCTGGAATCCGCCGGTCGAGCGGGCGATTTCGCTGGCCCACGAGTGCGAGGCGGCGGCACTCGCGTTCGATGCGCGCATCACGAATTCCGAGGGCGCGTCGCTCTCCTCGCACGAAGGTGTGGAGGTCTACGCCAACACCCACGGTTTCGTCGGCACATCGGCCGGGACGCGGCACCGGTTGTCGGCCGCGGTCATCGCGCAGAATGACGGTGGCATGCAACAGGACTACTGGTCCACCGTCTCCCGCCGGCCTGACGGGCTAGAACAGCCGACGGCGGTCGGCGAGCACGCGGCGCGCCGCGCGCTTCAACGCCTCGGTGCGCGCAAGCTAAGCACGCGGCGCGCACCGGTCGTTTATGAAGCGCCGGCCGCCGCCAGCTTGTTGTCGCATTTCATCGGCGCGATCCGCGGCGAAAGTCTTTATCGCGGCGCCTCGTTCCTGCTCGATCATTTGGGCCGCGCCGTCTTTCCTCCGCATGTGCGCATCCACGAGCAGCCGCACCTGAAGGCGGCGCTCGGCAGCGCTTCGTTCGACGGCGAGGGCGTGGCGACGGCGCCGCGCGATCTGGTGTGCGAGGGTGTGCTGCAAGGTTATGTCCTCGATTCCTACTCCGCGCGCAAGCTAAAGATGCAGACGACCGGAAATGCGGGGGGCGTGCACAACCTCACTATCGAACCGGGTAAGCTCAGTTTGCAGGAATTGCTAAAGACGATGGGGACGGGGTTGTTCGTGACCGAGCTGATCGGTTTCGGCGTCAATGTCGTCACCGGCGACTACTCGCGCGGCGCATCGGGCTTCTGGGTGGAAAACGGAGAGATCGCGTATCCGGTCGAGGAGATCACGATTGCCGGCAACCTGCGCGACATGTATCGCGGCCTCGTCGCCATCGGCAACGACGTCGACATGCGCGGCAATATCCGCACCGGTTCTATTCTGATCGGCGCGGTGACGATCGCGGGAAGTTGAGCAGCGTGCGTCGCCTATCGGCGACGGTCGAGCCGCCTTTCCGCGTGGCTTAGATTTTTAAAAAAATCGCTTTGCGAAATTCGTAACCGCGAATAAACTCTGCGCGCCCGACAGAGGCCTGCCATGGCAAGAGCGCGCAAAGCGAAAAAGCTCGATCCCCTTACGTTTATCCTCGCCGCTCTGGAATCGGACGATCGCGCGCGCGTGCACGCGATCCTCGCCGATCTGCATCCGGCCGACATCGCCCGCGTGCTCGAAGGCCTGCCGCCCGAGAGCCGCGCGACGGTTTGGGCGGAAGTCGACACCGAGAAGAAGGGCGAAGTCCTGCTCGAGCTCCCCGAAGCGGTGCGGACCGATCTGCTCGCGATGCTCGACGGTCAAACCGTCGTCGCCGCCCTGCGCAGCCTCGATACCGACGACATCGCCGATCTCATCCCGGAGTTGCCCGACGATCTGATCGCGGAGATTTTGCGCGCGCTCGACAAGCAGGACCGCCAGCGCCTCGATACGGCGCTGTCGTTCCCCGAGGACACCGCCGGCGGTCTCATGAACCTCGACGCCGTCACGGTGCGGGAGAACATCACCGTCGAAGTCGTGCTGCGCTACTTGCGTCGGCGCGAAGAGCTGCCCGAACACACGAATAGCCTGTTCGTCGTCGACCGCGCCGACCGCTTGCTCGGCGTGCTGTCCCTCTCCAAGGTATTGACGGCGGAGCCCGGGCAGCGCGTGTCGCAAATCATGGAACGCGACGTGATCAAGTTTCCGGCGCAGGCGCCCGACAAGGAAGTAGCCGCCGCGTTCGAGCGCTACAATCTCATGTCCGCGCCCGTGGTCGATGACAACAATCGGCTGCTCGGACGCATCACGGTGGATGACGTCGTCGACGTGATTCGCGAAGAGGCGGATCGGGAGATCTTGAGCCTCGCGGGTTTGCGCGAGGAAGAGGACCTGTTCGCGACCGTTTGGCAAACGCTGCGCAACCGCTGGACCTGGATCGCGATCAACCTCGTCACGGCCTTCGTCGCCTCGCGCGTGATCGGTTTGTTCGAGGGGACTATCGAGCGGCTCGTCGCCCTCGCTTCGCTCATGCCCATCGTCGCGGGAGTCGGGGGCAATAGCGGCAATCAGACGATCACGATGATCGTGCGCGCGCTCGCGCTCGGCCGCGTCAGCGAAATCAACGCGCGCGCGCTCTTCGCGAAAGAGATCAGCGTGAGTTTGATGAACGGCGTGGTGTGGGGCGGGCTGCTCGGCGTGATCGCGTACCTGCTCTACCGCAGCGTCCCGCTCGGGCTCGTGATGACGGCGGCGATGATTTTGAATCTAATGCTCGCCGCAACCGCCGGCGTGATGATCCCGCTGATTCGGCATCGGCTGGGGCGCGATCCGGCGCAGGGTTCGAGCGTAATGATTACGGCGATCACGGATAGCGGAGGTTTTTTTATTTTCCTCGGACTTGCGACGCTGGTCTTACTGTGAGCGCCTGTCATGCCATCCCTGGCGCAGCCTCTTGGCCAAGTTAAACCCCGGCCCAGCCCAGCAGCGCTACGCTTCCCGCTTCGCTTGCTGGTCCGGGGCATGCCATCCGTGACATGCCCGTTCGGCGGCGCGAACGTCATCGGACGTTCGCGACTGCCCCGCCTCACCCGTGGCCGGGCGCGCAGCGGCGAGAATGCACGTTGCGCCGCTCCTGCGCTTTCATCGCTGCGCGATCCTGCTCCGCTCGAAAGCCAGGGCTCGGCTCCTGCCTCGCCCGCTCACCGGAACAAAGGTCCGCCGGACCTTTGTTTGTTTCCGATTCGCCCATGCGCCCGCGAGCATTAGTACGTCCCTGTACAGCAAGTGCATTCTCGAAATCCCCGCCTCGCCCTCGCCCGCAGGTAGCGCAAAATCTACCCTTTGTCTCCCGTCAGTTGCGCTATTTCCGCGTTATGCGATATTAATTTCATAGGGGAGAGAGTCCGGACGTGGCACCGACGAACATCCTGCAAATACTGTCGAAAGCGATCAAAGAACGTCGCTGCGTCGCTTTGCGTTATCAGGATCAGCGCTCGGTGCGCGTGATCGAGCCCCACGCCATCTATTCGGACGAGCATTCGCAGCTCATGCTCGATGGCTATCAGATTCGCGGCCATTCGTCTTCCGGGCGCCCGCTGCCGTTCTGGCGTCCGTTTCGAGTTAAAAAAATTGCTGATGTGGAGATTTTGAAGGAAGTCTTCATGCCACGGACGGCCGAGGGTTTCAGCGCCGCCCGGCTCAAATACAAGAACGGCCTGGTAGCCATCGTCGAAGTCCCCAGTGCTCCGTTCGCCTACCCCGAGGCCACTCTGGAAATGGGCCCGCCGCGGCCCGAGCATCTACGCCGCCCGGCGTAATGAGGTATCGCGCCTTCGGCGCGATCTAGTCGATGTAATAAATATTAACACTCGACAGGAAGCGCCCGAACGGGCGCTCTCCAACCTACGCTGCCTCGTCTCCATTCTCGTGGTCCACCAGCTCATGTACCGCTTCGGTGTCGCGACTGCCGAGCGTGCGGCGTGCGAGCTTCGCGAGCTTGCCGGCGTGGCTCATGCGCACGTTGCGCTTCACCATCAAGAGCGTCGCCGGGTGCATGCTGAATTCCCGCAGGCCCATGCCGAGCAGCAAGCGCGTGTAACGCGCGTCGCCCGCCATTTCGCCGCACATCGCGACCGGGATGCGCGCTTTGCGGCCCGCCTCGATGGTGAACGAGATCAGGCGCAGTACGGAGGGGTGCAGCGGATCGTAGAGGTAGCTTACGGAGTCATCGGTGCGGTCGATCGCGAGCGTGTATTGGATGAGATCGTTCGTGCCGATCGAGAAGAAATCCAGATGCGATGCGAAGAGATCGGCGGAGATAGCGGCCGCGGGTACTTCGATCATGCCGCCGACCGGAAGACGCGGATTGAATTTCTCGCCGGCGCGCTTCAGGGCGGATTTGGTTTCTTCGATCAGATCGAGTACACGGAACAGCTCGTCCTGACTCGAGAGCATCGGGATCATCAAGCGAACGCGCCCCAGCGCGGAAGCGCGCAGGATCGCGCGCAGCTGCGGGCGAAACAGCGACGGATCGTGCAAACACAGCCGCACCGCGCGCAACCCGAGCGCTGGATTGACAATGAAGCGCGCCTGAGCATCGGTGCCGCCGTCCACTTGCTTGTCGGCGCCGATGTCGATCGTGCGAATCGTGACGGGTTTATCCGGCAGCGCGCGCACGACGCGTGCGTACGCGCGGAACTGTTCCTCTTCGGTCGGCCAGCTCGTGCGATTCATGAACAGAAATTCGGTGCGATAGAGTCCGATGCCGGCGGCATGCGCGTCGATCGCCGCCTTGACGTCGCCCGGCAGCTCGATGTTGGCTTGCAGCGTTACGTTCTTGCCGTCAAGTGTAACTGCGCGACTCTTGCGCAGGCGCGCAAGCTCTAGTCGCCGGCGCTGGATGTCGCGCTGGCGCTCTTGGTACTCGAGGATGGTCTTTTCGTCCGGCGCGATGATGAGCACGCCGCGCCTGCCGTCGACGATGATCTTCTCGCCTCCACGCACGTAACGCGTGGCGTTGTGCACGCCGACGATCGCCGGAATGCCGAGACTGCGCGCGAGAATCGCCGTGTGCGAAATGGGTCCGCCGAGCATCGTGACGAACGCATGGATCCGTTTGTTCTTCAGAACGACCGTATCGGCGGGCGTGAGGTCGGTCGCGACGACGATCTCGCCCGGGTCGAGCTTGTCGTCCTCGTCTTCACCCTGCGTCAGCAGATGGCGCAACACGCGCTCGACGACTTGGCGCACGTCGGTTTTTTTATTGCGCAGGTAGGCATCTTCCATCTGCTCGAAGATCTCGGAGAGTCGGTCGCTCTGTACCTTGAGCGCCCACTCGGCGTTGCGCCGCTGGCTGCGAATGATCTCGATCGGAGCCTGCGAGATCATTTTGTCGTCGAGGATCATGACATGCGTATCGATGAAGCTCGCCGCCTCGATCGGTGCATCGTGCGGGATCTGTTCGCGGATCTTGAGAAGCTGCGCGCGCGCGGCTTTCACGGCGCCGATGAAACGCTCGACCTCGGCGGCGACGTTCTCCAACGCGATCGTCTGCGCCGCGATCTCGGGAAGCTCGCGCGTCAGGACGAAGGCGGTGCCGATGCTGATGCCGTCGCTCACCCCGGTACCGTGGAGCGCCAGCATTACTGATCCTCCCCGAAGCGGTTACCGATGAGCCGCGTGAGCGCGTCGATGGCTTTGGCCTCGTCCTTACCCTGCGCGCAGATTTTGAGCGGCGTTCCTTTTGCGGCCGCGAGCATCATCACCCCCATGATGCTCTTGGCGTTCACTTCCTGATTTTCGCGCGACACCGTGATTTCGCTCTTGAACTCGGCCGCCAAGCTCACGAGCTTGGCGGCCGCGCGCGCGTGCAAGCCGAGCTTATTGATGATGGAGACGTCGGCGCATTTCATCGGCCGCGGCGCTCCTCGGTGTCGGTTTTTGCGTTCGCGTCCGTTGGGGCGTCGGCGCCAGGCGGCGGGTTGGTCGCGCAGATGATGCCGTTGAAACCGCCCGCGAGTGCGCGATCGATCAGCTCGTCCATTTTTAGATGGCGATAAGTCAGCGCGCGCAACACCAT
Organism: Sulfurifustaceae bacterium; assembly: GCA_041485885.1. Taxonomy (GTDB): domain Bacteria; phylum Pseudomonadota; class Gammaproteobacteria; order Acidiferrobacterales; family Sulfurifustaceae; genus JACQFZ01. The sequence continues at coordinate 15,554 of JBGPKL010000057.1, read as the reverse complement.
CGGCAGGCTGACGCCGCTGATCAACTCGACACGCCCGCGTTCGAGCAGCCGGCGCGCGATGTTGGTGTGTGTGGTCCCGAAGATGTCGGCGAGGATCAGCACGCCGTCACCCTGATCGACGCGTCGCACCAACAGCTCGATCAGCGGCGCGATCTGTTCCGGCGGCTGGTGGTAGTCGACACCTGCCGCCTCGATAGCGGGCGGGCGGCTGCCAAAGGTATGTTCGACGGCTTTGACGAGACCCTCGGCGATGTCCTTTTGGCCCAGTATGAGCAATCCGATCATTTCAATTCCCGGTGACGCACTTGTATTTTGTAGCCGCCACCGGTGAAGTGCTTCGCCAATCGATGGACTAAGTACACCGAGCGATGCATGCCGCCCGTGCAACCGAGGGCTATCGTCACGTAGCTTCGGTCTTCGCGTTCAAAATGCGGCAGCCAGGTTTCGAGGAAACGCTTGAGCTCCTCGTACATCGCATGCACTTCCGCGTGCTTCTCCATGTACTGTATCACGGGGTCCTCGAGCCCAGTGCGATGCCGCAGCGCCGGTTCCCAATGCGGATTCGGAAGACAGCGCACGTCGAACACGAAGTCGGCGTCGAGCGGCGTACCGTTCTTGTAGCCGAACGACTCGAAGAGTAGCGTCATGCCGGGCGTCTCTTCGCCGCGCGCGAAGTCGCGCAACTGATTGCGCAGGTCGTGTGGTGTCGTGTGCGTCGTATCGATTCGCAGGCTCGCGCCGTAGGCGAGCGGCTCGAGCAGCTTGCGCTCGAGCTGGATCGCTTCGAGGAGCGACGTGTCCTCGCCCGCCATCGGGTGCCGGCGGCGCGTTTCCTTGTAGCGCTTGACGACAACGTCCTCCCCGGCGTGCAGAAAAATGATGCGGTAACGGATCCCGAGCGTATCGAGCTGCACGAGCGCCTCGGGCACGTCGGAGAGGAAGGCGCGGTTACGCGCATCGAGTCCGATCGCGGCGTTCTTCTCGCCGTAAACGCGCAAGTGCTCGGCGAACTGCGGCACCAGCGCGGCGGGGAGGTTGTCGATACAGTAGAAGCCGGCGTCTTCCAGCGCTTGCAGCGCGATCGTCTTGCCCGATCCCGAAAGACCGCTCACGATGAAAAAATTCATTGGGTCGATCGGTCGATCAACGCCTGCTGCCGTTGCATGAAATCCTTGAGCGTGTCGATGCCCCACATGCGCAGGATATACGAGCGCACCGCCGCCTCGACCAGGACCGCGAGGTTGCGCCCCGGGCCGACGAAGAGCACGACCTCCGGGATATCGACGTCCAGCACCGCGCGCGTCAATTGCTGCGCCTGCAGCCGGTCGACCTTGTGCATGCGTCGCTTGTCTAATTTTTCCATGCGCACGATGAGATGCAGCTTTTTCTTATGGCGCACCGCGGTCTCGCCGAACATCGTGCGCACGTCGAGGATGCCAAGGCCCCGCACTTCAAGATAATCCGACAGGGCGCCGCCCGGGCTTTGGCCGACGAGCACGTCCGGCCCGACGCGCGCGAACTCGACGGAATCGTCGGCGATCAGCCGGTGATTGCGCGACAGGAGTTCGAGGGCGAGCTCACTCTTACCGATGCCGGACTCTCCCGTCAACAGCACGCCCATGCCGAGCACTTCCAGATAAACGCCGTGCACCGTGAGGGTCGGTGCCAACGCGCGCGTCAGATGGTATTGCAGGCGATCGATAAAGACCGGGCTTGGAAGCGGTGAGATGAAGAGCGGGAGATTGGCTTCGTCCGCCGCCTCCATTAGATCGCGCGGTGGTTTCGTATCGTTGGCAACCACCACCGCCGCCGTGGTCGGACAGCCGAAGAGCGCTTCCACTTGCGTCGCGCGTTCCTTGCGCGTGAGCCGCTTGAGGTAATCGACTTCGGCCGCGCCGATGACCTGCACGCGGTTCGGGTGCACGAAGTTCAGGTGCCCGACGAGCGCCATGCCCGGGTACTTCGCGGTCGCGGGCTCGAGCAGCCGGTTGCCGCCGCTGCGGCCGGCCACCCATGTCAGTTTGAGCGAGGTAGCTTGACCATCAAACAGGTCGCGCGCGGTGAGCGGCCGATTCATGCGAGTCTAGTGCGGGGAGCGGATGGGTCAGACGATGGTACAACTCTTCGGGCGTCGGCGCTTGCAGCAAGCGCTCACGCCAGGCCTTGTTGCTGAATAGACCCGCGAGTTCGGCAAGGATTTTCAAGTGCTCGTCGTTCGCCTCGAGCGGCACAAGCAGTGCGAACACCATCGTCACCGGTTTGCGATCGATGGCCTCGTAATCGAGCGCGCGCGCGAGCGTGCAAAAGGCGCCGAGCGGCTGGGATAAACCGGACACGCGCCCATGCGGCAGCGCGACGCCGGCGCCGATCCCGGTCGAGCCCAGGCGCTCCCGCTCGAATAGCGCCTCGGAGGCTTGCCGCGCGTTCACTACCTCGGTGCCATCGTGCAGCAGATCGGCGACGTGCTCGAACAGCCGCTTTTTGTCCGGCGCGGAGATGCCGACGGACACGCGTCGCGGCGACAATAGAGTTTCAATGTACATGGAGAGGCCCGTGCAGTGGCCTTCGCGGGACGCTATATCACGGGTCGCCGGTGCGTTCCGTGATCGCGGTAGCGGTTGGTCGTCTTTTCCTTGTGCTTCAGCACCTGACGGTCGAGTTTGTCGGCGAGCGAATCGATCGCGGCGTACATATCGCCGTCCTCGGCATCCGCGTGCAGCGTGACGCCTTTGGCGTGTATCGTGCCTTCGGCCTTGTGCCGGTTCTTCTCGACGTGCAGCACGACGTTGCCGGTCGTCATGTGGTCGAAGTGCCGTTGTAGTCGTCCGAGCTTCTCCGAGACGTAGTTGTGCAACGGTTCGGTAACGTCGATCTGATGCCCGCTCACCGTAATTTGCATAAATGGCCTCCGACGGTTGTTACAGAATGGACTTGCGCTGATTGGACGGGGGGATACTGATCGATTCGCGGTACTTGGCGACGGTGCGCCGCGCGACATGGATGCCTTGGCCGGTCAAAATCTCCGCGATCTTGCTGTCGCTGATCGGCCGATTCGTCGACTCGCCTTCGATCAGCTTCTTGATCATCGAGCGGATGGCGGTCGCGGAGCAGGCGCCGCCGTCGGCGGTCCCGACGTGGCTCGAGAAAAAGTACTTGAGCTCGAAGATGCCGCGCGGTGTCAGCATGTATTTGGTCGTCGTCACGCGCGAAATGGTCGACTCGTGCATGCTCACGGCTTCGGCGATGTCGTGCAGCACGAGCGGTTTCATCGCTTCCGGCCCGTGATCGAAGAACGCGCGCTGGCGGTCGACGATCGTGCGCGCGACTTTGAGCAGCGTTTCGTTGCGGCTGGTCAGGCTCTTGATGAACCAGCGCGCTTGTTGCAGCTGGTCCTGTAGATAGCGGTTGTCCGCGCTCGAGTTGCCGCGCTGGATCATGCGCTCGTAGAGGCTGTTGATGCGAAGCCGCGGCGCGACTTCGTTGTTGAGATCCGCGCGCCACACGCCCTTGAATTTACGCACGATGATGTCGGGCGCGATGTAGTTCGATTGTGTCGACTGCACCGTCCCGCCGGGGCGGGGGTTCAATCGCTGAATCAGCTGCACCGCCTCGTGTAATGTCTCCGGCGTAACTTTGAGGTTGCGCCGAAGCGCGTTGTAATCGCGGTTGCCCAGGGCGGCGAGATTTTCCGTCGTGGCCAGCGCAATCGCTTCGTTCAAAAACGGCGTGCTAGGACCGGCCGCCTTCAGCTGCAAGGTGAGGCACTCGGCGAGATCACGCGCGCCCACTCCCACCGGGTCGAATTGCTGGATGTGGTGCAACACGGTTTCGATCTCGTCCACGTCCACGCCCGCGCCGTCGACGCCGTCGCCGCCCCGCGCGAGTATTTGCTGAATCTCATCGAGCTTGGACGTGAGATAGCCGTCCTCGTTGATCGCGTCGATCAACGCCTCGGCGATGCGCCGATCGGTGTCGGAAAGCGGCGTCATCTGCATCTGCCAGAGCAGATGATCGCGCAGCGTCTGCGGGCGCGAATTGCGCGCGTCGATATCGGGCCGCTCGCCGTCGCCGCGGCTGGCCGCCGTGGCCCTCTCGTAACTTTCTTCCCATTCGCCGTCGTTCGATGAATCCTCGGGCGACGCGTCGTCCATATTCAGGTCGGTGGGCTCGCCGTCGCCCTCCGTGGCCGTTTCGGGCGCCGCAGTCTCTTCGCCCTCCGCGGCGGTCTCGCCGCGAGTGTCGGACTCATCGCCCGTTTCCTCGAGCAATGGATTGGTTTCGAGCGCTTCGCGAATTTCCTGCTGGAGTTCAATGGTAGAGAGCTGCAGCAGCCGGATCGCCTGCTGGAGCTGTGGCGTGATCGTGAGATGTTGACCCAGTCTCAGGTCAAGTGACTGCTTCATAGCAACCGCGCTTTAACTTGATTTCCCATCCCGATCCCGGGAATCGTCTGATAGCTACAAGTCTAGTCCACTTTCAACGGATTCCGGCAGGACATTGTGTCGGCTGGTACCTCGCTACAGTCGAAAGTCCTTACCCAAATAGACTCTTCTGACGTCTTCATTATACAGAATCGCGGAGGGCTCACCCGCCGTCAACACCCGTCCCTCGTTCATTATATATGCGCGGTCGCAAATCTTGAGCGTTTCCCTCACATTATGATCCGTGATCAGCACGCCAATGCCGCGTTCCTGCAGGTGTTTGATGAGTTGTTGTATCTCGATGACGGAAATCGGATCCACGCCGGCGAACGGTTCGTCGAGCAACATGAAGCGCGGTCGCGTCGCGAGCGCGCGCGCGATTTCCACGCGCCGGCGCTCGCCGCCCGAGAGGCTGATGCCGAGCGTGTCGCGGCAGTCGGCGATTTGTAAATCGCGCAGCAGCTCTTCGAGCGTGCCGCGCCGCGCGGCGGCGTCGAGGTCGTCGCGGGTTTCGAGGATCGCGCGAATATTGTCGGCGGCGGTCAGGTGGCGGAAAACCGACGGCTCCTGCGGCAAATAACCGATGCCGAGCCGCGCGCGCTTGTGCATCGATAGCTGCGTGACCTCCGCGCCGTCGATCGCGATGTTCCCCTGGTCCACGGGCACCAGGCCGACGATCATGTAGAAGCACGTCGTCTTGCCCGCGCCGTTCGGTCCGAGCAGCCCGACGATCTCGCCGCCCTTCACGTCGAGCGAAACATCCGCGACGACCTTACGCGCGTTGTACTGCTTCGTGAGCGCCGCGGCGGCGAGCACGCTCATCGCGTCGGCTCGGGCTTCGCCGGCTGAAGGATCGCGGACACCTGACCGTCGCTGTCGCCTTCGGCGCTGAAGGTTTGATCGTCGAGCGCGTAGTGAACGACGCTGGCGGTAAAGACATCGGCGTCGCGTTTGATCTCAACCTCGCCGTATAGATCGACGCGCCGCGTCTCGGTGCCGTAGTACACCACGCGCAAGGCGCGCGCGCGCAGCTCCTCGCCCTTGTCCGAGCGGCTTTGTATCCGCGCCGGCCGGCCCCAGGCCCGAACCAGTTCGGTAATCCCGTCGCGTAACGTGACTTCCACGCGATCGGCTTCCAGGCGCAGCGTTCCCTGGCTCATTACGACGTTGCCGCGATAGATCGAGATGCCCGTCTTTTCGTTCGCCTCGACGCTGCGCGCGCGAACGCTGATGGGTTGATCGCTGTCGCTCGTCAGCGCGTAGGCGGCGCTGCACGCCATGCTGAGCACCACCACCGCCGCCATGCCGATGACGAGGCGCGCCGAGCTTCGGTCCGTGGAATAGGAGGTATGTTCGCTGGCGCGGTTCATATTATCGATCCAGCTCGACGCGTAAGTGCTCGGCGATTATTTCGCCGCCGGCCGAGCGCGGATCGGCGGTTTGCACGGCGTGCACGTTGCCGTCCAACACGATCTCTCGACCATCGCCTGGCATCACGCCGGTATCTCCGCGCGTGGTGATGCGCGCGCCGTTCGGCTGGTACTGCACGAGCGCGGGTTTGACGTAGTGCGCGGTATCGTCGTCCGGATAGTGGGTCAATCGATCCGCGGTGAGTACATACTTGGGCGATCCTTGCTCGTCCATGGCCGTCGCGGTGAATTTCTCGAGGAAATAATCCGGATCGTGCCGCGTTTTCGCATCGGGGGCGCTGGTCGGTTGAGCGGTGTCGCGTGCGAACCACCATGACGCGGCGGCCAAGGCCGCCAGCGCGACGCCCAGCGCGAGCCTACGCGCGTCGATCATTGCGTCGCCTCGCGCGCCGCGTTCACGTACCGTTCCATCTCCGCGCTGTAATTCCCTTGGGCGTGCAGGATCAGCTCGCACGCCTCGCGCACCGCGCCGCGCCCCCCGACGCTCGGCGTTATCCAATGCGCGTAGCGCTTGACCACGGGATGCGCGTCTCGCACGGCGATGGCGAGACCGATATGCAGGAGCACCGGCAGATCGACTACGTCGTCGCCGACATAAGCCGCTTGTTCCGGTGCGAGCGCGAGCTCCTTCAGAAGCTGTCGGCAGCGGGGCAGCTTATCGCCGCAGTCTTGATACACGTGCCGAATGTCGAGCTCGCGCGCACGGCGCTCCACCGCGCGCGAGCTTCGGCCGCTGATGATGCCGGCCGCGACGCCGTGACGTTGCAGCATCTTGATGCCGTGCCCGTCTTTGATATCGAACGCCTTGTGCTCGTCCTCGCCGCCCAAGATCACCCGGCCATCGGTCAGCACGCCATCGACGTCGAACAGAACCAATCGTACGCGCCGCGCGCGCGCCGCGACGTCATCCGACAAAGCGAACGCGGGGGCGAAAAGCGGAGTGCCGACCATAGAAGAGACTAAACGATTCGCTGGCGCAACAGATCGAGCATATTGAGCGCGCCGACGACGCGATGCTCGGCGTCGACAACCAGGAGTCCGTTGACGTTCAGCGATCGCATGTGCTCGACAGTCTCGGTCGCCAGCCGATTCTCGCCGGTAACTTTTGGATTCGGCGTCATGATGTCGTCGACTTTGGCGGTGTACACATCGACGTTGCGTTGCAGCAGCCGGCGCAGATCTCCGTCGGTGAGAATCCCGACGAGTTTCTCGTTCGCATCGACGACGGCCGTCATGCCGAGGCGCTTGGTGGTCATTTCGAGGAGCGCCTCGCGCAGCGTCGCGGTTCGCGGCACGACGGGAATGTCCTTCCCGGTATGCATGACGTCGCGCACATAGAGCAGCAAGCGGCGGCCGAGATTTCCGGCCGGATGCGCGGCGGCGAACTGCTCGCGGGTCAGGCGCCGGTGCTTGAGCAGCGCCACGGCAAGCGCGTCGCCCATGGCGAGCGCGGCGGTCGTGCTCGCGGTCGGCGCGAGATCGAGCGGACACGCTTCCTTCTCGACGCCGCAGTAGAGAACCGCGTCGGCCTGGCGCGCGAGCGTCGAATTACGGTTGCCGGTGAGCGCAACCAGCTTCACGCCCATGCGCTTGATGATGGGTAAAATAACCAGGATCTCGTCGGTTTCGCCGGAGTTCGAAATGGCGAGTACGAGATCCTGCGGCATGATCATGCCGAGATCGCCGTGCGAGGCTTCGCCCGGATGGACGAAGAAGGCCGGCGTGCCGGTCGAGGCGAGAGTCGCGGCGATCTTGCCGCCGATGTGGCCGGACTTGCCCATGCCGACCACGACCACGCGGCCCTTCGCGGCGAGAATCAGCTCGCAACCTAAGCGGAAATTTTCATCGATGTGCGCCACGAGCGCCTTTAGCGCCTGGGCTTCGATCTCGATGGTGTCGCGGCCGAGCTGTTCGAACGAAACGCTTCGCTCGGGTGACACGCTTGGCTCGGCGGGCGCGCCGCTCTCCACCGCGTCTCGCGCGGGCGACCCGGCAGCGCTACTGCTTCGCGGTTCACGGCGGTCTGGCATAATTCGTCATCGCGTATAAGACACGCCCCCTATTATCCATGAACACGGTCGGTTTTCAGAGCATCCTGATTCTGCTCGCCGCCGCCGTGGTGCTGGTCGCCTTGTTTCGCAGCCTGCGGTTGCCGCAGATCCTGACGTATCTCTGTGCCGGTATCCTCGTCGGCCCTGGTGCCCGCCCTCGGCGAACCATCGAGCTTGGTCGCCAGGACAAGACCAATGCGCGCGACCGATGACTAACTTCAGAGATCACTTTTCCGGACATTCGGCCGACTACGCGAAGTACCGCCCCGGTTATCCGGACGCGCTCTTCGATTGGCTCGCGCCGCTGACGAAAACGCACGACCTCGCGTGGGACGTCGGTACCGGCAGCGGCCAGGCGGCGGTCGGTGTCGTGCGGCATTATCGACAGGTCATCGCGACCGACCCGGCGCAGGCGCAGTTGCGAAACGCGACGGCGCACGAGCGGATTCTTTACAAAGTCGCGCCGGCGGAGCGTACCGATCTTGCCGATGCGAGTGTCGATCTGGTCACGGTCGCGCAGGCGCTGCACTGGTTCGATCGCGATCGCTTTTTCGCCGAGGCGAAACGCGTGCTCAAGCCGGAGGGTGCGATCGTTGTGTGGGCCTACGGGTTGACCATGATATCGCCGGAGGTCGACCCGATCGTCGAGCGGTGTTACCGGGAAATCGTTGGACCGTACTGGCCGTCGGAACGCATACATGTCGACAACCGCTACCGCACGATCTCATTTCCGTTCGCCGAGATCGACGCACCGCCGTTCGCGATGCGCGCGCAATGGAGCCTCGACGACTTCATCGGCTACCTCGATACCTGGTCCGCGTCCAAACGCTACGCTAAAGAGCGCGGCGCAAACCCGCTGGACCTCATTCGCGAATCGCTCTTGCAGACGTGGGGTCCGATGCACGAGCGGCGCACTGTCACATGGCCTCTTTTTTTGCGCGCCGGTAGAATGCCGGGCCGTTGAATCCCTCGGCGTATCGACTCGATGCAACTTCAATGACAAAGCGTGTCCTCGTGATTCTCGGCCAACCCGACCGCAAATCCTACGGCGGCGCGCTCGCTGCGGCGTACGCCGACGGTGCGCGCGCGAGCGGCGCGCAAGTGCGCGAAATTCATTTGGGCGAGCTGCGTTTCAATCCGGTGCCGCTGCCGGGACAAATCAAACCCGGCGACTTGGAACCCGAACTGTTGCAAGCGCAAGAAGCGATTCGATGGGCCGAACATCTCGTGTTCGTGTATCCGATCTGGTGGGGCACGATCCCGGCGCTCCTCAAGGGATTCATCGAGCGCGTTTTCACCCCCGGCTTCGCGGTCAACTATCACGACAACTCGCCGCGCTGGGACAAGCTGCTCGCCGGCCGCAGCGCCCGGCTCATCGTCACGCTCAACACGCCGTCGTTCATTTATCGCTGGGTGTTCGGCCGTCCGGGGCATGTCACGATGAAACGCACGATCCTGCAATTTTGCGGCGTGCGGCCGGTGCGCATCACCGAAGTCGGGCCGATCAAGGGGTCGAGTGATGCGAAGCGTGCGCGCTGGTTGGAGCAAGTGCGGGAGTTGGGGAGCCGTTGTGGGTAGGGTGGATCGCGCGAAGCGCGATTGTCGAATGTAATAAACATTACTTGTGGGTGGCTGACCCACGGCAGGTAACTTTTCTTTGCTCGTGCAAAGAAAAGTCACCAAAAGAAACACGCCCCGGTCGCTGCGCCGCGCGAAAATCACGCGCGGTGCCCTGCGCTCCTCACCGCTCCCGGACGCTCGCCCAACTCGCCGGCGGTCGAAAAGCACGCCCGCTCGGGCTCGACATGGTCGAGCGAAACCCACCGGGAGCGGTTCCGGTGCTCGGCTTGCTCTACGGGGATTGAACTGCAACAGCAACTGCGTCGGGTTTCGCTGCGCAAAACCCGACCGTATACTTGTAGACAAAGGCTAGCAGCGGGTTTCCGAATTTCGATAATCACCAGACGTGTTGGAATCGAATCCTTAATGAGCGATATGGACAATCAGGAACAAGCTTTAGCAAAGGATTTGACGCGATTGCTGGCTAAAGTAGTAAAACGCAGCGGGTTCCCGTTTCAGGCAAAAATCCAGAGGATCATAGAATCAATTTCAGGGTGGGAGGTGATCGGCACGGAATGTCCCTGGAAGTACGACAATCGCGAGGAATTTCTGGACATCGTCGCGCGCAAGAACAAGGTGCATTTGGTCATCGAGTGCAAGAAATCCGGCGTGCTATCCGGCGCGCATACAAAAAATGGAATCGAGTGCTTCGAGGGCGCACCGAAACGTTCTTTTGTATTCCTTTGTACAGAATCTGATGGGAACATCTGCCAACCAACCGTACACGCTCTTCTAACGTATTGCCGAGAAGAAAACCACGATGACACCCCGCTTACGATTCTAGGCACCCAAGCGAAATTGTACAACGTTGAACCATCCTCCTACGAGGCTTCGCTCTGCGTCACCGCTGATCTGGTTAACCCTAAAGAGATGTTAGAACGAGAAGTAGCAGATCTCGTACGGGGCACGCACGAGTTCGCAAATGTCTTCTATTCATTTCTGCACGAAGTTGAAGAAGACGCTACAGCTATGGACTTGTTCATTCCAGTCTATGTGACGACGGCTCCGATTTTCGTACTTGGGTTTGATCCAGAGACCGTATCTGTCCTGGACGGTGAGTTTGAATTGGATCCACATTCGCTAGTGCGCGTTCCGTGGATGAGATTTAGAAAGACACTCATGGCGGGCGGAACATTTGCTTCCGATGATCGAACAGTGTTCGTGATTGAAGCAAAGCACTTCAAAGAGTTCCTAGAAAAATTCGAAGTAACCCCTGCCAAGGAAATGTAGTCGGTTTCGCGAAGCGAAGCCCGACGCAGTTGTAGTTGCTGTTGCAGTTCAACCCCCGTAGAGCAAGCCGAGCACCGGAACCGCTCCCGGTGGATTGCGCTCGACCGTGTCGAGCCCGAGCGCGCGCTGTTATCTTTTGCGCGCCGGCGAGTTGGGCGAGCGTCCGGGAGCGGTGAGGAGCGCAGGGTACCCGCGCTGAAGTTGCGCGGGCGCAGCGACCGGGGTGTCTTTCTCTTTGCGTACTTTCTCTTGGACAAGCAAGAGAAAGTACGCCGACCGCGGTTCGGGAACCGCAAGTACAATTTATTAGAACTCGATAAGATCGCGCGTAGCGCGACTACCGAGCCAAGACGAAGAGCGCGCAAACCGCGCGCTCCCTCAAGTCAACCGCGTTCGCGTCTTCCCACATCGCTCGCATCGCTCGACCGTCACGAGCTTCCCTTGCTTGACGTCGAAGCGCCGCTCCGCGGCGGTCTTCCATTTATGAAATCCGCTTCCGCAAAGCGTGTGGCCGTCGCCTTTGGCGCGAGCTGACGGTCGCCTGAATTTGATTACGTCACCCATCGTTGTCCGCTCTATCGGTCGCCTTCATGCACGTTTCCACCGAATCATACCGCGGTTTCCAGCCGAGGCGCCGCCGGGCACGTGTCGTGTCGAGCACGATCTCATGACGCAACGCTTCCATCCAGGTCGGCTCGATGCCGCGGCCCGAGCGCCAGGTAAAGCGCTGCCATCGATAGGCGAGCGCAAAGGGTATCGGCACCAGGCCGCGACCGTTCAATCGCTGCATCTCGGCGAGCGTGGCGGCATTGGCGCACGCGAGGTTGAACGCGCCGTCGGCGTCTTTGCGAAAGAGCGCGTTCAGGATCGCGGCTGCCAGATCGTCGACGTGCACGCACTGAAGCCGGGGCGGTTGCACGGCGAGGCGAACGGAGAATGGCGCATGCAATAAAGCGTGCACGCGCGGCGCGGCGCGTCGGCCGATGATCATATGCGGGCGCAACCGCACGACGCGCGTATCGCGCTGCGTGGGCTCGAAGGAATCGAGCCAGTGTTCGAGCGCGACGAGATCTTCGGCCCAGGCGAAGCCCGGGAGCGCTTCGCGCGGGTGCTGCTCCTCAATCGGTCGTTGGCGCGAAGGAAGCGCGTAAACCGCGGCGCTCGAGACATGAACCACACAAGGCACCTTCGTCTCCGCGGCGCCGCGAAAGAGATTTTGCGCGCCGTGCACGCTCAGGTCGCTTAGCGCGGCGCGCTCGCGCGGTTGGTAGCGGCTCTCATCGAGCGCCGCCGCCGTCGCGAGGTGCACCGCGGCGCTCATGCCGGAAACCACGCGCACGACTTGCGGCGAACGTAGGTCGAGGAGCACTTGCGTGAATCGCGGATGGGTGAATTGGGTTTCGCGCTCGTCGAGCCCGACGATCTGCTCGATTCGCTCATCGGCGGCGAGCAACGGCAGCAACGCGGTCGCGAGCGCCGAGGCGCTCGCTGTTACCAATACCTTCATGTATGCCCAAGACACATAGCGATCGACCGAGGCAGGAGAATTCTATTGCATGCAGAGTATCGCATGGTCACGGCATCTATCGTTGCTGTCGTATCCGCGTGATTGCCGGCCGATCGGCATCTCGAGGATGGTTGACTCCGTTAAAGCGCGTCCGTTCCGTAGCAGGCGATCCCAAGTTTCATACCTTCTGGTTTTCGGCCTCAAGAGCGGTGTAAATCGGCTCTTCATTATTAAAGGGTACATCCGCCCGGGCGACATTGTTACGGTTTGTAACAACCTGTTAGGCTAAATCGATGGCCTTCCGTCCGGAAAACAGCCGTAGCGTGGACAGCGCGGTGCTGCTGTTCTTGCTCGGACTCTTTTTATTTTTCTCGCCCTTTACGTTTTGGTGGGCGGGGGCCGCGACCGTTTGGTATCTGCCCTATCTCCTATGGCTCGGCTTGATCGGTTTGATCGCCTGGGTCGCGCATCGCTCGCCGCATGACATTTGAGCTCGGGATACTCTTTCTCGCCGCGGTCGCCTACTTGTTGGTGCTGTTTCTCATCGCCTATGCGGCCGAGCGCGGCTTCATTCCCTCGGCGGTCGCGCGTCACCCGCTGACCTATGTGCTCTCGCTCGGCGTTTACGCCACGTCGTGGAGTTATTACGGCAGCGTCGGCTTTGCGCAGACTCAAGGCTATGGCTTCCTCGCGATCTACCTCGGTGTGACGCTGGCGTTCGCGCTGACGCCGGTGCTACTCATGCCGATCCTGCGGCTAACGCGCGACTTTCAGCTCACCTCGCTTGCCGATCTATTCGCGTTTCGCTACCGCCACCAGGCGACCGGTGTGCTGGTGACGTTGTTCATGCTGGTCGGCATTCTTCCTTATATATCGTTGCAGATCCTCGCCGTTACGGAATCCGTGCGTGCGTTGACGCAGGCGGCGACGCCGACCGCGCTCGCGTTCGGTTTTTGCCTAACGCTGATCGTCTTCGCGATCCTCTTCGGCGCGCGCCACGCGTCCGCGCGCGAGAGGCACGAAGGGCTGGTCGTGGTGATCGCGTTCGAATCGGCGGTGAAAGCCGGGCGCGAGGCCGGTGGGCCATAGCTCAATTTTCATCGCAGCGGCGAAGCGGAGAAATAACGGACATTCTGAGGTGTTGCGTTCCGCCGCAGCAGGGTGGATGCGCAGACGAGCCGGCTGCTGCAAAATTGAGCCCGCAGGCTGTTCAACAACAGGCTTGCTAGGGCCGGACATGGAAGTGCGGCACGTTTTCAAACACTCCAGAGTTTAAAAAACGCAGCCGAGTCGCGGATCTGAGCCGCGGCTCGCGAGTGGGAAAAGTCCGCGGAAGGACTTTTTCAACACCTGTTGGTACCGAGGAGATATGTCATGTCGCAGCAGAAAATTTACGACGTACCGCCGGAAGTCGCGCGGCGCGCTCATATCGATGAGAAGAAATACCGGGAGATGTACGAGCACTCGGTGAAAGACCCCGACGGTTTTTGGGCCGAGCAGGCGAAACTGTTCGTCACCTGGTACAAACCCTGGACCCAGGTGTCGGATTGGAGCTACGACGCCAAGAATCTGCATATCAAATGGTTCATCGGCGGCAAGCTCAACGTTTCTTACAACTGTCTCGACCGCCACTTGGAAAAACGTGGGAACCAGGTTGCGATTCTCTGGGAAGGGGACGATCCCAAGGAAGACAAGAAAATTACTTATCGCGAGCTGCATCAGCACGTGTGCAAGTTCGCGAACGCGCTCAAGAGCCGCGGCGTGAAGAAGGGCGACCGCGTATGCATCTATATGCCGATGATTCCGGAAACCACGATGGCGATGCTGGCGTGCGCGCGCATCGGCGCGATTCACTCGGTGGTGTTCGGCGGTTTCTCGCCGGAGTCGATCAAGGACCGCATTCTCGATTCGGATTGCCGCGTCGTCATCACGGCGGACGAGGGCCTGCGCGGCGGCAAGAAAATACCGCTGAAGCAGAACACCGACAGTGCGCTGAGCAGTTGCCCGAACGTGCACAGTGTGATCGTGATCAAGCGCACCGGCGGCGCTATTCCCTGGAACCAGGCGCGCGACGTCTGGTATCACGAGTTGATGGCGCAGGCGTCGGCCGATTGCCCGCCGGAGGAGATGGACGCGGAAGATCCGTTGTTCATTCTTTACACCTCCGGCTCCACCGGCAAGCCGAAGGGTGTGTTGCACACGACCGGCGGGTATCTCACCTTCGTCGCGATGACGCACAAATACATTTTCGATTATCACGACGGCGATATCTTCTGGTGTACCGCCGACGTCGGCTGGGTCACCGGCCACTCGTACATTGTGTACGGTCCGCTCGCGAACGGCGCGATCACGACCATATTCGAAGGCGTGCCAAACTACCCGTCGTCGTCGCGTTTCTGGGAAGTCATCGACAAACACCAGATCAACATTTTCTACACCGCGCCGACCGCGATCCGTGCGCTCATGCGCGAGGGCGAGGCACCGGTGAAGAAAACCAGCCGCGCCAGCTTGAAGCTACTCGGCACCGTGGGCGAGCCGATCAATCCGGAAGCGTGGGAGTGGTACTACCATGTGGTCGGCGACGGCAAGTGTCCGATCGTCGATACCTGGTGGCAAACCGAGACCGGCGGGATTCTGATCACGCCGTTGCCGGGCGCGACGAAGCTCAAGCCCGGTTCGGCCACGCGTCCTTTCTTCGGCGTGGTTCCGGCGATTGTCGATGGCGATGGCAAAGAGCTTGCCGGCGAGTGCAGCGGCAACTTGGTGATCAAGTGCGCTTGGCCCGGGCTGATGCGCACCGTGTATGGCGACCATCAACGTTTCGCCGATACCTATTTTAAGACCTACCCCGGCAAGTACTTCACCGGCGATGGCGCGCGCCGCGACAAAGACGGGTACTACTGGATCACCGGCCGCGTCGACGACGTGCTGAACGTCTCGGGCCATCGGCTCGGCACTGCCGAGGTCGAGAGCGCGTTGGTGTTGCATCACGCCGTCGCCGAAGCGGCCGTCGTCGGCTTCCCGCACGACATCAAGGGACAAGGTATCTACTGCTACGTCACGCTCAAGGTCGGCGTGCCAGCGACCGATGAGTTGCGCAAGGAGTTGGTGCAGCAAGTGCGCAAGGAGATCGGCCCGTTCGCCTCGCCCGATGTCATTCAATGGGCGCCGGGATTACCGAAGACGCGCTCCGGAAAAATCATGCGTCGCATTCTGCGCAAGATCGCGGAGAACGAGCTCGGCAACCTCGGCGATACGACGACGCTCGCCGATCCATCCGTGGTGGACGACTTGG
>JBGPKL010000056.1:0-26448 GCA_041485885.1 Sulfurifustaceae bacterium | reverse complement strand
GCCGATGTTTACGTTTGAGAGTAGGCATCGGAGCATCATGGCGAATCTCCGCGATACGTCAAATGCGTTCTACGCCGGGAATTACAGGACAGAAGCGAGGTTCACGCTCTGTTTTTACCCACACGAGTACGCGATGACCCCAAGTTCTTTAGGGAATTAATCGGGGTTCCTTAAACTCGCCGCTTGCGCGTGGTCCGTGCGGTCGCCGGCGCGCGGAATGGATCATCCGGCCACGGGTGCTTCGGATAGCGCCCTTTCAATTCTTTGCGCACCTCGGGATAGGTGCGCTCCCAAAATCCGCGCAGATCCTGCGTCACTTGTATCGGGCGACGGGCCGGCGACAACAGATGGAGCACCACGGAAATGCGTCCGAATCCGATGCGCGGAGTGTCCATGAGGCCGAACATTTCTTGAAGCTTTACGGCAAGCACCGGCGACTCGCCCGGACGGTATTCGAGCGGGATGCGCGAACCGCTCGGGACGGCGAGATGCGTGGGCGCACCTTCCGCCAGGCGGCGCGATTGCGCGGCGTCGAGCCGCATGCTCAAGAGCGCCAACACGTCCAGCCGTGCGAGATGTTCTCGCCGCATGCAGCCGTCGAGGTGAGGGGCGAGCCAGCTTTCGATCGTCGCGGCAAGCGCCGCGTCGCTGACATCGGGCCATTGCTCTTGCGGAAACCACGCGCGCAACGAAAGCACGCGCGCCTGCCAGCCGCGCGCGGCGGCGGTCCACGGCAGTGCCTCGACGCCCAGGCGGCGCACGCCTTCCAACATCGCCGCGCGGGCGCGCTCCGCCGGTACGACGGAGGGTGTCTCCGTGCGCAACACGAGCTTGCCCAGCCGTTCTTCGCGCCGCGCGATAACGCTTGCGCTTTGCTCGTCCCAGCGAACCACGTCTTCCGTCACGATGCGCGTCGCCAGCGCTTCGCGAATGTCCTCGAGCTCAATCGATGCGGCGAGGTGGATGACGCCCTCCGATTCTCCGGCGTCCAGATTTGCCGCGACGAGATACGGCGCGCGCAGCCGCCTCTCGTAGGCCGGTAAGCGCGCGCCGCGGCCGTTCGCAAGGAGATACCGCGTATCGTTCGGCCGCCGCTGCGCCGCTACGCGATCGGGATAAGCGGCGGCTAACAACGCACCGGGCTCGATAGTCGATTCGGCCGATGACGCGCGCGCCAAGCGACGCCACTGCCGCGACGCTTGATCGACCCGCGCGCAACTGTCTGGATTGGCGCGCAGTGCCTGCGCGCCAGCTCGCCCGCGCGCGCGAAACGCGGCGAGCGCTTCAAGTCGCGCCGCGAGATCCACGGTTTCGCGCTCCCCGCCCGTGTACACGTCGCGCTCGTTCACGAGGGCCGCAATGTCGCAGCCGAGCGCCGCCGCGCCTCGGTCCTGCGCGACGCGGATCAAGTGCGCAAGACGCGGATGCAACGGTAGCGCCGCCATGTCACGCCCGAGCGTGGTGATGCGATTCGCTTCATCGATCGCGCCAAGCTCGCGAAGCAAGTCGCGCGCCTGGGCGAGCGCGGCGGCCGGCGGCGTGTCGAGCCAGGTGAGCGCCGCTACGTCGTCCGCGCCCCAAAGCGCCAGGTCGAGCGCGAGCCCGGCGAGATCGGCGCTTTTGATTTCCGGCGACGGCTGCGCGAGCAAACCCCGATGCGTGCTTTCGGTCCAGAGCCGATAACACACGCCGGGACCCAGTCGGCCGGCACGTCCCGCGCGCTGCTCGGCGGAGGCGCGGGCGACTCGCACGGTGACGAGCCGAGTGAGTCCGCTCGCCGGATCGTACTGCGGCACGCGCGTGTAACCCGCGTCGATCACGACGCGCACGCCCTCGATCGTTAGGCTCGTCTCGGCGATAGGCGTCGCCAGCACGACCTTGCGTCGCTTGCTCGGGCGCAGCGCCCGGTCCTGCTGCTCCCACGAGAGGTCGCCGTACAAGGGGAAAATGTCGAACCGATCGGCCACGTCGGAAAGCAAAGCGTGCGTTCGCCGAATCTCGCCCGCGCCGGGAAGGAAGACGAGCACGTCGCCCGCGTCCGCCGCGAGCGCTTGCCGGACAGCGGCGGCCACGCGCGCGGGCAGCGGACCTTCCGCTTCGCGCGCGGCGTAGCGCACCTCGACCGGGAACATTCGCCCTTCGCTCGAGATCAACGGCGCGTCCAGCAGGCGCGCGACGGCCGCACCGTCGAGCGTCGCCGACATCACGAGCATTTTTAGATCCGGCCGCAAAAGACGTTGCGCGTCACGCGTCAGCGCGAGTGCGAGATCGGTCTCCAGGTGGCGCTCGTGAAACTCATCGAAGATCACGAGACCCACTCCATCGAGCGCGGGGTCCGATTGCAAGCGGCGCGTCAGCACACCTTCGGTCAGCACTTCGATGCGCGTGCGCGCCGACACCTTCGATTCGAAACGAATCCGATATCCGACCGTTTCACCCACCGCTTGGCCGAAATTTTCCGCCATGCGCGCCGCCGCCGCGCGCGCGGCGAGTCGGCGCGGCTCGAGCAGCAAAATGCGCCGGCCCGCGAGCCAGGGTTCATCGAGTAGCGCGGGCGGAACCAGCGTCGTCTTGCCCGCCCCGGGCGGTGCTTGCAGCACCACCGCGGCACAACGCGCGAGATCCGCACGCAACGGCGGAAGCACCTCGACGATTGGCAAGGAATTCATGCGCGGGACGTTAAGAAGGCTGGCAGCCGGCGGGCTCAATCAGTAACATAGCGTACGGCGAATCGATGCGGTTGAAACGGATTTTAACACCAAGCGACGAAAACGCGTCGTGCGTTGCTGACGCGTCCCCGGTCGACAGCCCGTTGCTGTCATCAACACTCCTGCATCTATCGTGTCACCGTACCTGTCCAACGCCGCCGACGACGCGACGTGTCCTCTGATCACGCACAAGGGCACGAGGTAGCGCACGCGTCGATGGACATCGCGAGAACTCGAGTATTGCCGGATGGCACGGCGCTGCACTACCGCGTCTGGCGCGCCGAGCGACCGCGCGGCTGCATCGTGCTGCTCCACGGCATGGCGAGCAATTTGACACGCTGGTCGGAATTCCTCGAACAAACCACGCTCAAGAGCGAATGGAACATCGTGCGCCCCGATTTGCGCGGCCACGGGGAATCGATCATGCACGGAAGGATCGGCATGGAAATCTGGAGCGGCGATCTGGTCGAGCTGCTCGACGCGGAACACTGCGAGCAGGCGGTCTTTATCGGGCATAGCCTCGGCGCGCACCTCGCGCTGCATTTCGCCGCACGCTTTCCGACCCGCGCGCGCGCCTTGGTGCTCATCGACCCGGTTTTTCCGGCCGCCTTGCGTGGCCGCATGCGGGCGTTGCGGCTGTTTCGATGGGTGCTCTATCCCGTCGTGATGCTGATCCGCCTGCTCAACGCGCTCGGCATTCGCCGCCGACATCTTCCGCTGCGCAATTTACGTGCGCTGGACGAACAAGTTCGCGCGGAGCTACTCAACGCCGGCGACGCGAGCGCGTTCGTGCGCCGCTATTCGTCCCCCGCCGAAGATATGAAGTTTTTCCCCGTCAGCCACTACATCCAGGAAATCGCCGAAATGTTGCGCGCGCTTCCACCGCTTACCGGCATGCGCCTGCCGATGCTCGTGCTCCTCTCGCGCGCGCTCACCTACGCCGACCCCGCCGTCACGACGCGGCTGCTCGCGAGCGCTCCCGACGCGGAAAGCAAGACGATCGACGCCTATCATTGGCCGCTGACCGAACAGCCGGCGCAACTGCGCGAGGCGATCGAGGGGTGGTTCGCTCGGCGCTTGAGCTAGGCGTAGCCCACGCGATTCGCGACTACTCCGCTTCGCCCCGCTTTCGCGGGAATGACGGAAAGAAAACTCCTACGCCTCCATCTCATCGATCGCCCGATTCGCGAGCGAGTCGGCGCGCTCGTTCTCCTCGTGTCCGCTATGCCCCTTGATCCAATCCCATTGAGCGCGATGGCGCTCGACCGCCTTCTCCAACCGTTCCCATAAATCCTGATTCTTGACCGGCTGCTTGTCCGCCGTCTTCCAGCCGCGTCGTTTCCACTGCGGCAACCACTCGGTGATGCCCTTGCGCAGGTACTGCGAGTCGGTTGTCAGCGTGACCTCGCACCCTCGCGTCAACGCCTCGAGCGCTTGGATCGCGGCCATCAGCTCCATCCGGTTGTTCGTCGTCGAGCGTTCGGCGCCGTAAAGTTCCTTCTCGCGATCGCCGTACCGCAGAATCGCTCCCCAACCGCCGGGGCCGGGGTTGCCGCGACACGCGCCGTCCGTGTAAATGTGCACTCTATCTCCCATGCGGCCGCACGCGCCGGTGGTAACCGCTCGGTATCGATCCCAGCATGGCCGGCTTCGCGCCGGCGAGCGCAGCGGCTCGCTCCCGCGACTTCCATGCGATCGGCAACGGTGTCATGCCGAACACGCGCTTCTTCGCGACGAGTAGATACACCGCCGCCATCAGCGGCCACCAACGATCGCCCGCCTGCTCCATGAAATAAAGCCGCTCCATCGCGCGCTCGCCGGCAAGCGGCGGACGATAGTACAGCATGCCGCCGTCGGTGCATTCGAAATCGAGCAACGCGAGCCAGTCCTTCACGCGCGCGAGCCGAAAAAAATGTCCGGACCACGGCACCGCCCGCGGCCGGCGCGCGATCAGGCGGCGCATGCCCCACAAGCTCATCGGGTTGAAACCGAGAATCACGACGTGACCTTCGGGGCGCAGTACGCGGCTGACTTCGCGCAATACCGGATGCGGATCGTCGCTGAAGTCGAGCGTGTGCGGCAGCAGCGCAACGTCGACGCTGCGCTCATCGAGCGGAAGCGCGTCGGACTCGGCGCGCATGCCGACCGTGCGCAAGCCGGTCAATCGTTGCTCGACCGCGCCGTTGGGACGGTACAAAGCCGCTTCTTCCGCGATCAAGATGCGCGTCGGGGCGACGCAAGCGTCGAGCAGATCGAGCTTCCCGATCCGCCCAAGCTGCAACGCCACCGTGCCGTAGAGCGAAGGCAACACCGCACGCAGCCGATGCGCCTCGACCGCCTGGAGCGATTGACCCAACGGCGTGTCGAACCATCGAACGATCTGTAGCCGCGACGACGTTGGGGGTGGGTCGTTGACTGGCAGCGACGGGTCTTTCAGACTGCTCACCATGCCAACTGTTTTACACGCCCGAGCATTCCAGGACAACTATGTCTGGATGATTCGTGGGAACGCCGGGACGCACGTTGTCGCCGTCGACCCGGGCGACGCCGCACCGGTGCTTGAATTTCTAGAGCGCCAAGACTTGACGCTCGCCGCTATCCTCTGCACACATCATCACGCCGATCACGTCGGGGGAGTGATCGAGCTGACGCGCGCGCACTCGGTCCCGGTATATGGTCCGGCGAACGACGCGATCAAAGGCGTGACCGATCGCGTTCGCGAAGGCGATACCGTAACGCTGCCCGCGCTCGGCGTGAGCTTTCGCGTGCTCGAGATCCCGGGTCACACGCGCGACCATATCGCGTACGTCAACGACGAGCTGCTCTTTTGCGGCGACACGCTCTTCGCGGCCGGCTGCGGGCGGCTGTTCGAAGGCACGCCGGCGCAGATGCATCGATCGCTGTCGCGCCTCGCCGCATTGCCGGAAGCGACACAGGTTTACTGCGGTCACGAATACACCCTGGCCAACTTGCGCTTTGCACTCACCGTCGAACCGGAAAACCGCGACGCGATCGCGTATCGCGAGCAGGCGCAAGCGCTTCGAGCGCGCGGCGAGCCGACGCTTCCATCGACTATCGGGCGAGAACGCCGGGTCAATCCGTTCCTACGCGCCTCGGTGCCGGCGGTCCGCGACGCCGTCGAGCGGCAAACCGGGGAGCGCTTGACCGATGACGTAGCGGTTTTCGCGGCCATTCGCCGATGGAAGGACAGCTATCGCGGATAGGGGAGAACAACGCGAATTGACGGTTCCCCGGGTTGTGCCTAGTATTGAGAAACATGCGTTACACAATAAGTAACAAGCAAGTCCTCACCCTTTTTCTAAGCCTCGCGATCCCCGCCATCGTCGGCGGGTGTGCCGCCGTGCCCGAGCAAAACGCGCCGATCGCTACGCCCGTCGAGTCACTGCGACCTGGGGCGGCTCCCGCCTCGACTCAAAAACCGTCCGCTACGTCGGCCCCGGTGGTAGCGGCGACCTCCGCGCCGGCGGCAGCCAAAGCGACGTCGCCGATCATCGTGAGCCAGCAAGGCGTGATTCCTACCGCCGAACCAACGACCACCGTTACCGCTGCTCGGGCGGATGAGTTCGCGCTCGAGGAGCAACCGGTGAATGCACCGCTCGACAGTCTCTGGGCGCGCATCCGCGCGGGATTGCGGTTGCCGAAGATGGACAGTGCCGTTACTCGCCAGCACGAGCAATGGTTCATGGAGAATGTCGAGTTCCGTGAAGCGATGTTCGAGCGCTCGAAGCTTTATCTCTATTACATCGTCGAAGAGGTGGAGAAGCGCGGCATGCCGATGGAGATCGCGCTGCTGCCGGCGATCGAAAGCGCGTACAAGCCTTACGCCTACTCGCGCGCGAAAGCGAGCGGCTTGTGGCAATTCATTCCTTCGACCGGGCGGCTGTACGGATTGAAGACCAACTGGTGGTACGACGGCCGCCGCGACGTGATCGCTTCCACGCGCGCCGCGTTGGATTATCTGAAAAAGCTGCAAGGCGATTTCGGCGGCGATTGGCAGCTCGCGCTCGCCGCGTATAACGCCGGGGAAGGCCGGATTGCGCGCGCGATCGAATGGAATCGCCGCAAGGGCCTGCCGACCGATTTCGTGCACCTGAAGCAACTCAAGACCGAAACCAAGCACTACGTGCCGAAGCTCATGGCGATGGCGAACATCATCACCGAACCGCAGCGCTTCGGCATTCATCTGCCCGAAGTTCCGAACGAGCCTTACTTCACCACGGTCGAAACCAACTCGCAGGTCGATCTCGGCGTGATCGCGCGCCTGACCGGCATGGACGTCGACCAACTGCACTTCATCAATCCCGGCTACACGCGCTGGACGACCGACTCCGCCGGCCATCATCACGTGCTGGTGCCGGTCGACAAGAAGGATGCGCTATTGGCCGGTCTGAGCAGCTTACCCGACAACGAGCGCGTGCAATGGATGCATCACGAAGTGCGCCGCGGCGAGACGCTCTACAGCATCGCGCGCCGCTATAGCATGACCGCCGATGCGATCAAGACGTCGAACAAAGTCGCCGGCGGGCTGCGTGTGGGCCAGGACTTGTTGTTGCCGCTTTCCGCCACCGCGAGACTCACGCCGGCATCAGCGCCGGTAACCGCGAAGCCGGTGCGCATCGTCGCGCAGGGAAATCAACCGATCGTCCACAAGGTGCGCTCCGGCGAAACCCTGACGAGCATCGCGCACCGTTATAACGTCATGGTCCAGCAACTGGCCGAGTGGAATTTCATGGAGCCGAACGACGTGCTGCGCCACGGACGTAAGCTCAAGATCTGGACCAACGACGCCCCGCAGGCCGACGCGCGCGATTCGAGTGCGCCGGCCTACGCGTAACCGCTCCTGCCCGCGCTTCGTTAGCACCAACACAAGTAGGGTGCCGTTTTACGTACCGCTCGATGGGTGCGCACAGCGGACTCTACATTAATTTAGGGGTCGCACTACCGTCCTTGGACTCGGCGGGCCAGACTCAAGAGGGCAAGCAGCATTCCAGCGACGGTAGCGCCGAAAGCGATCAGCGCGAGCGCGAGTTCGGATGGCAGTAGATTTACCACCATCGCGAAAAGCGCCGCTAGCCCGAGGAGCATGAGCGCGACGCCCACGCCGATCAATCCCACCCGCGCTCTCTGCGCTCGATGTCGCCTGGGCTCACGTAGGCGCTTCGGGCCGGTGCAGCCAACACGCGGCGAGTTGGTGCGGCCGCGGTTCGAAGTCGGGCGGCACCTTCACCTCGCACAGCCCGGCGATGACCTTGGGACAGCGCGGATGGAAGCGGCAGCCGGACGGCGGATGCAGCAGGCTTGGCGGCTCGCCGAGTGGGATGTCCCGCAACTGCGCCGCGTTCTTGGCGTCGGGATCGGGGATGGCGGCGAGCAACGATTGCGTGTACGGGTGCTGCGGTGCCGCGAGCAGCTCATCCACCGGACCCTGCTCGATGATCTTCCCCGCGTACATGACAAATATGCGCTCCGCAAAGTAGCGCACGGTCGAAAGATCATGCGTGATGAACGCGAGCGTCAAATGGCGCGTACGCTGAATTTCGCGCAGCAGATTCAATATCTCGACGCGCACAGAGGCATCGAGCATGGATACCGGTTCGTCAGCGATGATCATCGCGGGTTTGAGAATGAGCGCGCGCGCGATGACGATGCGCTGTTGTTGTCCACCGCTCAGCATGTGCGGAAACTTCGTCAAGAATTCCTCGACCGGCAGCAAGCGCACTTCCGCGAGGACCTCGCGGATGCGCCGCTCCCGCTCCGCACGCGAGCTGATGCCGTGCACGATCAGCGGTTCCGCCAGGATGCGACGCACGTCGAGGAACGGCGGCAACGCACCATAGGGATCCTGCTGCACGTAACCGACGCGGGCACGATGCCATTTGAATCCTTCGCGGTCGAGCTGGTTCAGGTCGCGACCGTCGAAGACTACTTGGCCGCGCGTGGGTCGATGCAAACCGAGCAGCGTGCGCGCGAGCGAGCTTTTACCGCAGCCCGATTCGCCGACAAAAGCGACCGCTTCCCCGCGCGCCAGATCAAACGTAACGCCGTCCACGGCGCGCACATGGCCGATGCGCAGAATCCCCCAACGCCGAAGCTCAAACCAGGTGTGCAGATCGCGCGCCGAAAGCAGCACGTCGGCGCCGGTGTCTGTGCGCGTGGACGCGCGTGCCACGGCGGTGTGGTTCATCGTTGGGCCTCACGCTGGCGGCGCTCATCGGCGTAAAGCCAACAGCGCACGCCGCGTCCTTCGGGCTGGGGCAGCAGGCTGGGATGTTCGATGCAGCGCTCGAAACGCGACGGACACCGGTCCGCGAACCGGCAGCCGGGCGGCGGATGCAGCAGGCTCGGCGGCTGTCCCGGAATGTGCTCGGGCTGGCGCACTTCGCGCAGCCGCGGCACGCTCGCCATCAGCAGCTTCGCGTAGGGATGATCGGGATCGCGGAAGAAGCGCGCCGCATCGGCCAGCTCCACGATCTCGCCGGCGTACATCAGCGCCACCCGGTCGGCGATCTCGCTCGAAGCGGCGACGTCGTGGGTGATGAGCAGGAAGCTCGTGCCGAGATCGCGCTTGATCTGCTTCAAAACGTTCATGATGTTCGCCTGGGTCAGCACGTCCAGTGCCGAGGTGGGTTCATCCAGAATCACCAGCGAGGGCTCGGTAACGAGCGCCATCGCCAACACCGCGCGCTGGCGCATGCCGCCGGAAAGTTCGAACGGATAGCGTTGCAGAAAATCATTCGGTAGTCCGACGAGCTTGAACACTTCCGCCGCGCGCTCGAGCGCGCGCGCCCGCGGCCATTGCCGATGCACGCGCAGCGGCTCGGCCACTTGCTCGCCGACGCGCATCACCGGGTTCAACGCGTTCATGGCCGCCTGCATCACCATCGAGATTCGCACCCAGCGCACTTGCTCGCGGAACTCCTCCTCGCTCAACGCCATGATATCGGTGCCCTCGAGCCAGACGCGCCCGGAGTATTCGGCAACGTTGCGCGGCAACATCCGCAACAGCGCCTTGGTGAGCGAAGTCTTGCCGCAGCCGGACTCGCCGAGCAACACGATGGCCTCGTTGCGGCGCACCTCGAAGCTCACACCATCGACCGCGCGCACCGTACCGTGCTGGGTGCGGTAATGCAGGCACAGATCCTCGACCCGCAATAGCGGCGCGCGTTCGTCGCTCGTCATGGTTAGATCATCCTCAGTCGCGGGTTGAAGACCCGATCCAGGGCGAAGCCGAGCATCGCGAAGCTCAGGCCCGTGAGCATCAGCAGCACCGCCGGCCCGAGCACCCAGTAATAGTAACCGTGGAACAGCGCGCCCTGCGCTTGGGCGTCGTACAGCACTTTGCCCCAGGTCGGCAGCACCGGATCGCCGAGACCGAGCACCGCGAGTGACGCTTCGAGGAACACGTAGCTCGGGATCAATGTCACGAACCCCGGAATGAGCACGGGCAGGATGCGCGGAATCATATAGCGCGTAACTATTCGCATATGTCCCGCGCCGTAGGCGCGCGCCGCTTCGATATACGGCGCCTCGCGGATCGGCAACAGCATCGCGCGGTACATTTTGATACCAGCGCTGAAAATGCCGAACGCCACGACCACGCCGAGCATGATCCAGATGCTGGTCGAATAGAGCGTGCCGATCATAACCAGAATCGGCAGCAGCGGTAGGATCATGCTCACTTCGGTGATGCGCTGGATAGCCGCATCGACCCAGCCACCGAGCCACACGCCCGCCGCCGCGATCAGGAGCGTGGTGATGGTAGTGCCGATGGCGGCGATCAGCCCGAATGCGAGCGCCACCGGCGTACCCCAGAGCAGCGCGATCATCAGATCGCGGCGCTGATGATCGGTTCCGGCCAAGCCGTGCACGCGGCCATAGCTAACCAGCGTCGCTTCAAGTTGGGCATCCGGCTCGAATAAGATTGCCTCGATCTCCAGGCGATAGCGCCCCGGCAGCACCGCGGGCGGCAGCTCGCTCCCTGGCGCCGCCAGCAGGCCGACATGAGGTAACCGGCCGAGCCGTCGCTCCAGATTCCAGTCTTGAGAGATCGACACCCGCTCTTGCCGGCTTACGCGGCGCCCACCCATGGGGATCTCGCGTCCATCCGGCGTGTGCCAGGTCATACGAATGAAGGGCTCAAGCTCCGCGTACTCGGCGCGCACGAACAGATTCATCTCGGATGGAAATGCGCCGTAGCGGTAGTCGAACTCGAGCGGCATGCGCAGGCGCCGACCGCCTTCGAAGCGCTCTTCCTCGATCTTTGCCGCCCGGCTTTCTACGCGGATGGTCGGTGGCAAATCCTTTGCGCGGAACCAATTCACCCAGGTCGGGAACGCATTGATCGGATGTTGTTGCCACTGCTCGCCGCCGCGCCATTGCTCGAGCGCCGTGCCGTAAGGGATAGCGATGATCGCATAGAGCGACAAACCCAAGAGAAAGCCGATGATAACCATGCCTGCCACCGCCGAGGGATAACGTCCCAGCGGGCGCAGCACTTCGCGCCAGCGACTCACCGGTTACCTCCTTCAAGCTTCACGCGCGGATCGAGCACGGCGTAGATGACGTCAAGCAAAAACACGGTCAGCGCCAAAAGGTACGCAAAAATCACCACCGAAGCGAGGATCACCGGCATATCGCGCTGGCCGATAGCGATGAAGAGCAATGTCCCGAGCCCAGGCCAATTGAACACCCGCTCCAAAATAATGGCGCCGCTCCAGAGCCCGATCAGCATCAGCGCGAAGCTCGTCACGATCGGCGGCAGCGCCGGGCGCAGGATGTAGCGTCGCTCGATTGCCCCGGATGGCAGCCCCTTGGCACGCGCCATCTCTACATAGTCTTCACTGGAGTGAATTAAGAAAAAGGTTCGCCAGGAATAGATCGCGATGAAAATGGATGAGATAAACATCGCGGCCACGGGCAGGATCATGTGCTTGAGCACGCTCGCCGCGTAAGCGAGCCGCCCCTCGGGCGGCGGCGCTTCCACCATACCGCCCGGCGGCAGCACCGGCGCGATGAAGGCGAAAATCAGAATGAGAAAGATGCCGTAGAACCACCCAGGTGCCGCGGAGCTCGGCGCGAGAGCGATCACGATCCGGTCCAGCGCGCTGCCATAGCGGCGCGACAGGCGCAAGGCGATGAAAAGCGAACTGAAGAAGATGAGAAGATTCGCGGTGCCGAACAGCAACAGCGTCGCCGGTAAGCGTTCGACGATGATGTCGTACACCTGGCGTGAGCCGGCATCGCTGTGCATGTGCTCGGCGCGGCCGAGGTTCAGTCGCATCGCTTGGTAGAGATAGTCGAAGCTGCGCTCGATGAACGGTTGATCCAGTCGCAGGCGCTCGATTTCCATCTTTACCCGTCCCTCGACCAGCGCCGTGCGCTGGTCGCTGGGCAGATCGGAGAATGCGCGATCCGCTCGCACGCCTTCGGCGATGGTGCTGCGGATCTGCACGATGCGCAGCTCGTCCACTTTGCCGCCCATGTTGGCGATGACGATCGTCAAGTAAACGCCGACCAGCACGGTAACGAACAATCCGAAAAGGCGCAGCACCGTGAATAGGCCGACGCGGCGCAAATCGCGCAGGAAGCCGGATGCCCGACTTGTAGACGGGGAAGGCTGTGGCGAATCGGTGATCACGCTCAGGGTTTCCTCGCGCCCGGGACGATGGCGAACGCGTGCGTGGCGAACGCCGGCAGCGCCACGTGTACCGAGGTCACGGCCACTTCAAGGCTGTTGGCCCCGACGCCGAGCTTGGCGATCTGCTCGCGGCTAAGCGCGATCTTCCAGCGCCCGTTGCCTGTCGGCACGGCATCTCCTTCTGTGATGAGTCGTCCTTGACGATCGAAGAACAGGTAGCGCGCCCCCTCGATGGCATCGGCCGGATAAGGCGCATCATCGAAGCTGATGCGCAACGTGAAATCCGCGGCTTCTTGCGCGCTCACGATTAACGGACCGTCGAGATCGAGCACCGGAATGCGCGCGCGCGCGAACCGCAGCCACTTATCCGCCCGATCCGGAAAATCTTCGTAGCGCCGGATGACCACGCTGCGCTCTACCGGGTGCACGGAATGCAAGTAAAACGGACCGTTGTCAACCCAGAAGTGTCGGCGTTGCGCGTACCACTGCGTCAGGGCGCGGTAGCGCTCCGCGACTTCGTCCTTCCGCACGAATTGGCCGAGGACGTTGGCGTAGGGTAGGAACCCCTCGTCGCGCGCCGCCTGGAGATGCCGTTCCAAAATCGCGAGGCTGGGGCCGGCGATCAGGCTCATCCAGTCCACCCGCGCCCGGTCTGCCTTATTAGAAGAGAACGCCAGCTCGCCTTGGCGCTCGGCGCGGATGCCAAGCGCGAGCGTGTGCCAAGGACTGACCGAAGGTACGCGCGCGTTCACGATCCACTCCGCGTCGGGATAGATCTGGTCGCTGTAGATTTCGATCTCAAGCGGTGCACGGGAAAGGATGCGCCAGCCGCGGAAGTGTCGACGAAACACCTCGAAGGGAGCCACATGCGCCGCATCGTAGAGCGCGCTTTGTTTATCGGCACGCTCGAAACTCACGATCCACGGCAGCACCATATCAGCGAGCGAGATCTTCGATCCGTCGTGCCAGCGGCGCTCCAAATAGTTGGGCTCATAGCGCACGCGCACGCGCGTGCGCGCCGTGATTCCCTTCGGATACTTTTCCCCCGTCGTGATAAACCGCTGCCCGGCGGCATCCCAGTCTATCCACGCGTCGGCGGGTACGGTGATTTTGGCCACCTTCTCGACCGTGAGCCAATCATGCGTGCGGATCACCGGGACATCCTTTTGCACCGTGACCTGAGCCGCATCGATGCGCTGCGGCCAGAAGAGACCGGTAAACGGATCCGGCAACAGCTCCGTGTCGCTTAGGCCTCGCATGATCATCGTGTCGAAAACCCAGTTGCTTCCAGCGACCGGGTTCCACGGTTCGGTGAGCAAGCCCGGTAGCCCGATCACCACGCTGCCGCCGAGTCGGTCGCGGTAGCGCAATGTATAAGGCCAGAGTGCGGAGCCGGCAATGCCAGCGGCGAGATCCGTCGCCAGCGATACGTTGGCAGCCCGCGGCAAGACGTTGAGTTGATCTACCAACCAGACGCGTGCCGAGTCCTTCATGGCCAGCTCAATGCCACGGGCAAAAAGTTTTTGCCGCTCCGCCCAGGTGGCGTAGTCGCGTCGTTCCAGCCGTTCCGCGATCTTGTCCAGCTCCGGATCCGGCGTATAAGCCTGCCAAAGCGGCTCGGGCCGACCGCGGCGCGTATAGTAGTAGCTAAGGTTGTCGACCAAATCGCGATTGATCACGGTCGACAACCAGGCGCCGGTATAGATGTGCCAGCGGCCGGCGCGCGGATCGCCCGCGATCCAGATGCGCGAGGCTTCTTCGGGCGTCCGATACATGCGCTCCACCTCGAACCCTTGCCCCTCGAGAAGATTGGCGACGTAATCGCCCACGCGCCGACGTTCGTCATCGGTACGGATCAGTACACTGATTCGCACGGGCGCTCCGTTGTGCATCCAGCGCCCCTGTTGCAGGCTCGCGCCGAGCTTCTCCATTTGCTCATGGATGACGCGTCGCGCCCGCTCGGGGTCATGTGCATAGCGAATCTCGAGCGTGCGTGCCACCTCCGCGAGGCGCGCATAATCTGGAAAAGCGGTGTTGATCGGCAGATAGCGGGGCACGGCCAGACCGCCGTAGAGTTCCTCCGCGACGTAGCGGCGGTCTATCAGCCAGTTGAAGGCTTCACGCACTTCAGGTTGATGGAATGGATTGATCCGGCCGTCTTCGAAACGGGCGCCGGCGGGATTGAAGGTCAGCTCAGCGGACGTGCCATAGGCGATTTCGTAGTCAACGCCCTTGGAATCGCGCAGGCGGCGGAACACCGTGGCGTTGCTGATGCCCTGCGCGAAAACCTGCAACGAGCCGCTCTCGATTAGCGCGGACACTTTCCCCAGGTCAGCCTCCTGGGTAAAGACGACTTGATCCACCAGCGCGCCCCGGCGGTCACCGACCGGGACATCTACCCTTGCGGGTGCTGCGATGGTGGCCGATCTGGAGCGTTCGGAGCGCGACAGCTCGAACGCAAACGCCATCACGACGACCGCCCCGATCAAGACGGCCAACCAAAGGAGACGTGGCGAAACTTTCATCGGGCGTACTTTACCTCAAAAACTTCAGAGGGAGAGGGCATCGTGACCGCCAAGCGCTACACTGCGAACGTCATGTGCATCGTCTTTTGGGTTTTCAAAAAAAAGAACACTAGCCGCGCGTTTTCAGTAAATCGCTCGGCACATCGCAAAGTCTACTCCCGATCATTCCTAGAATGCTCGGATCGATCCAAGTTGATGACAGAACGCAAGCGAGGAGTACCGCTGAACACCGAAGACGCTGCTCTACGTTGGGCTAGCCGTACACCGTCTGGTTGCCCTGCGCATGGAACGACATCAGACCGTCTCCCGCAAACCTCGGTTCCCGTGCCCCTTTCCGCCCTAATCGAATTTCGCTACTGTAGCGCCTCTTTCGCACCGACCGTACGTGCCAGGCGCTATTTCATAATGGAGGATACGAACCCGTGGGATTTCTTGCCGGCAAACGTGCGCTGATCGTCGGCGTCGCGAGCGAGCGTTCCATCGCCTCGGGAATCGCCAAAGCGATGCACCGCGAAGGCGCGGCGCTGGCGTTCACCTATCAGACCGATCGCCTGAAGGAACGCGTGGACACGCTCGCCACGACTCTCGGCTCGGACATCGTTCTTCCCTGCGACGTCGTCAGCGACGAGCAAATCGATTCCGTGTTCGCACAACTGGGCAAGCGTTGGGACGGTCTCGACATCATCGTGCACGCCGTCGCGTACGCGCCAGCCAATGAGCTTCAAGGCGCTTTCGTCGACGTCTCGACGCGTGAGGGTTTTCGCGTCGCGCACGACATCAGTTCCTACAGCCTCACCGCGCTGGCCAAGGCCGGACGTAAGCTCATGGAGGGTCGCAACGGTGCGCTTCTGACCCTGACATATCTCGGCGCCGAACGGACGATACCGAACTACAACGTCATGGGTCTCGCCAAAGCGAGTCTCGAGGCGAACGTGCGTTATCTCGCATCGAACTTGGGTCCGGCCGGAACTCGCGTCAATGCGATTTCCGCGGGCCCGATCAAAACCCTCGCCGCCGCCGGCATCGCGGGCTTTCGAAAGATGCTCGATGCCAACGAGCGCGTCGCTCCGCTCGGGCGGGGCGTCAGCATCGATGAAGTCGGGAATGTTGCCGCCTTCCTTTGCTCCGATCTCGCCTCCGGCATTACCGGCGAGATCGTTCACGTCGACGCCGGCTTCAACACGGTAGGTATCGCGCTTAACAGCGGCTAACGGAATGTTGAAAAAGTCCTTCCCTCGACTTTTTCAACTCGCGCGGCGCGGCGCATGTCCGCGCCGCGCTAAAGCTGGTCGGTATTGATTTGGACGTCGGCGACCTTGCGCAGGCCGGATCGATAGCTGGTGTAATAATCGGCGCCGCGACGCTGCGCGAGCTGGCGTTTGATGCGGTCCTTCGACGCGGCGTCCGCGGTGGCGGGATCGGCATCGCGCACGGTCTCGAGCGCGTACACGGCATAACCCTGCCTAGCTAAATCCACCTGACCGAAAACCGGCTGGTCCTTGGGACGCGGCGCCGCGAACACGGCGTCGACCAAGCGCTTGTCGACGCCGCCGGGCTGTTCCCGGCTGAGCGTCTTGGCGGGCAACAACGTAACCCCGCTCGCGCGCGCCAACTCGGCGAGCTTCGCGCCCTGCTCGAGCTTCTTGACCCATTCTTCCGCTACAGCGTGGACTTGGTCGCGCGCGCGATTCTCTTTCAACGTACGCTCGATCATCGGCCGAACGTCGGCGATCGGGCGCACCGTCGAAGGCCGGTGTTCAACGACGTGCAGCGCCACCAACGTTTCGGCGTTCGCCTCGACGGCGTCGCTGTTCCGCTCGCGACTCAGCACGTCCGGCTCGAAGGCGGCGGCGGCAACGCGAGGTTGCGCGGCAATTCCCGCTCCACCCTCGCGGGTGAACCAATCGCTCGTCTGGACTGTCAGTCCCAGCTCTTTGGCGGCCGGCTGCAAGCCTTCCGGGTGCTCGTAGACGAGATTGCGGAAGCGCTCGCCCAGCTCATAGAAGCGCTCTTCACCCTTGCGCCGACGCACTTGATCGGTCAGCTCCTGCTTGACCGATTCATAAGAACGACGCTGCTCCGGCTGAGAGCCGGTGACTTTGATCAAATGGTAGCCGAAGGAGGAACGAACCGGCGCACCGACTTCACCGAGCTTTAGCGCGTAGACCGCGGTTTCGAGCTCGGGCGGAAGCACGCCGCGGCTGACGTCACCCAGATCTCCACCCTTTGCGGCGGACTCCTTGTCGTCGGAGTTTTTCTTCGCAACCGCGGCAAAGTTGGCGCCGCCGCGAATTTGTTTTGCAAGCTCCTCGATGCGCGCGCGCGCGGCTTTGTCGGCGTCCCCGTTGGCACCGGCCGGAACGCTTATCAAAACATGGCTCGCCTTCCGCTTCTCGGGCGTAACATAACGGGCGGCGTCCGCACTGTAGGCTTGACGCAGCTCTTCCTCGGTCGGCTGCGCCTGCTGCACGATGTCCCCCGCTTTCAACGTAAGATATTCAATACGAACCGCCTCGGGCGCACGAAACGATGCTTGATTCGATTGATAGTAGTCTTCGATTTCCTGTCCACTGACGGTTACCTTGGGGAGAAACGCATCGGCGCTCACGATCGCGTAAGACACGCGGCGCTCCTGCTTGAGCAACCGGACCATCGCGGCGACGTCGGCTTCGGTGACGAACGCGCTCTCGCTCAAACCACGTTGCACCTGGGTCGTGACGTTATCGCGCCGCATGCGCGTCTCGAACTCCGCCGGTCGTAGACCTTGGCGACGCAGCAGCTCTTCGTACAGCGCCGGATCAAACCGGCCGTCGCGCTGAAAGTACGGAATGTCGTGAATGACCTGCGTAAGTTGTCCGTTACTCAGGCGGTAGCCATGGTCTTCCGCGTCCGTCACCAACAACGTCTGTTCGATCAGGCTTTCGACGATCATCTGCCTCAGGACGCGGCTCTCGGCGCGCCGCGGATCGACGCCGCGCAGTTGCTCCAGCTGCTGGCGGTACACCTGTTGGGTTATCTCCGTACCGTTCACCTTGGCGACGGCGACAGATGTCCCGCGATCGAAGTAAGAGCCGATGCCCCAAAGAATGAAGGGAATCGCGATCAGCGAAACGATGAACGTCGCGATGATGCCCTGAGTTTTTTCGCGGATCTTGGCGAGCACGGTTTATTCTGCGAGCGATAAATGAGAAGCACTCATCGATGTAATAAGACGGGGCGAGGAAAACACTCCTCGCCCCTCGCTATGGCGGAGCGGACGGGACTCGAACCCGCGACCCCCGGCGTGACAGGCCGGTATTCTAACCAACTGAACTACCGCTCCTGATATCCGCGTCCGTCTCACCTCGGGTGAGAGAGAGCGAGCATCTGGTGGGTGCTGAGGGGTTCGAACCCCCGACATTCGCCTTGTAAGGGCGACGCTCTACCGCTGAGCTAAGCACCCGGTCACCCGGAAGTCCACCACGGTTCGAGCGCCCCACGAAGGGGCGTCAGTTTAAGGCATCCTTTAGGCCTTTGCCAGCTTTGAACTTTGGGTTCTTGGAAGCGGCGATGGTGATCGGCTCGCCGGTTCGTGGATTGCGTCCGCTGCGCGCCGCGCGTTCGGCGACGGAGAAACTCCCAAAACCGGTCAGCATGACCGTCTCGCCATTACGCAGCGAATCGGCGATGGCACCGAAGATGGCGTCCACCGCGCGCGACGCGGAAGCTTGGGTGAGATCGGCCGTCTGAGCAACTTGTTCGATGAGTCTCGTCTTATTCACGCTCTGTCCTCCAGCATTTAAGGATGGGTGAAAGCAGGTACCGAAACGCCGCACGACCAAAAGTGCGCGCAGTCGTTATAACAAGCGTAAGGGCGCGCCGCAAGTGGATTTAAGAACTAAAAGGACGCTTGGCATCGGGGAGCAGACATTCGAACAAAGTGCCGCGTCGCGATCCAAACGCGCGCGCGTTTTGGATCGCGACGACAAACGGGGAAGGGAAAGAAAAGGCGATGCGAGAGTCCGTCGCGGGACTCTCGCATCTCGGTAGAGGTTCAGTGCGTCGTAACCGGATTGACGACTTCGCCCGGCTTCCCTTCGGCCGCCGCGGCTTCCACCGGCTTCTCCTCAATCGGCTCGGGCAAACGCTCGAGAGCAATTTCGAGGACTTGGTCGATCCACCGCACCGGCTTAATCTCGACGCGGTCGCGGATATTCTTCGGGATGTCGACCAGGTCCTTGCGATTCTCCTCGGGTATCATCACAAACTTTATGTTGCCTCGGTGAGCGGCGAGCAGCTTTTCTTTTAGTCCACCGATCGGTAGAACTTCTCCCCGCAGCGTGATCTCGCCGGTCATTGCCACATTGGCATTCACCGGAATCTTGGTGAGCGCCGACACCATGGCGGTGCACATCGCGATACCGGCGCTCGGGCCGTCTTTGGGCGTCGCGCCTTCCGGGACGTGCACGTGGAAGTCGTGCTTCTGATAGAAGTCGGCCGGTATCCCGAGCTTCGCGGCGCGGGCGCGCACGACGCTCATCGCCGCTTGAATCGATTCCTGCATCACGTCGCCGAGTTTGCCGGTGATGGTCAGCCGGCCTTTGCCCGGCACGATCACCGCCTCGATGGTGAGCAGCTCGCCGCCGACCTCCGTCCAGGCGAGGCCAGTAACTTGCCCGATCTGGTTCGCCTCCTCGGCGACACCGTAGCGGAAACGCTGCACGCCGAGATACTTATCCATTTTCTTCGCATTGACCGCTACCGACTTCTCGTCCTTGTTGAGCAGCAGGTCTTTCGCCACCTTGCGGCAGATCTTCGAAATTTCGCGCTCCAAGTTACGCACGCCGGCCTCGCGCGTGTAGTACCTCACGATGTCGCGAATCGCGTTCTCGGAAATGGAGAGTTCCTCGTCCTTCAGGCCGTTGTTCTTAAGTTGCTTCGGCACGAGGTAACGAATCGCGATGTTCACTTTCTCGTCTTCGGTGTAACCCGAAAGGCGAATGACCTCCATGCGGTCGAGCAACGGCGCTGGGATGTTCAGCGTGTTCGCCGTCGCGACAAACATCACGTCGGATAGATCGTAATCCACTTCGAGATAGTGATCGTTGAACGCGTGGTTCTGCTCCGGGTCGAGCACTTCGAGCAGCGCCGAGCTCGGGTCGCCGCGGAAGTCCATCGCCATCTTGTCCACTTCATCGAGCATGAAGAGCGGGTTGCGCACCTTCACCTTCGCCATGTTCTGAATGATCTTGCCCGGCAGTGAGCCGATGTACGTGCGGCGGTGGCCGCGGATTTCGGCCTCGTCGCGCACGCCGCCCAACGACATACGCACGAATTTGCGCCCGGTAGCGCGCGCGACCGATTGGCCGAGCGAGGTCTTACCGACGCCGGGCGGACCGACCAGGCACAGGATCGGGCCTTTCAATTGTTGCACGCGCTGCTGCACCGCGAGGTATTCAAGAATGCGCTCTTTCACTTTTTCCAAACCGTAGTGGTCCTGCTCGAGAATCTCCTCAGCCCGTCTCAGATCCTTCTGAATTTTGCTGCGCTTCTTCCAGGGAACGTTGACGAGCCAGTCGATGTAGTTGCGCACGACCGTGGCTTCGGCCGACATCGGCGACATCATCTTGAGCTTCTTCAGCTCTGACTCCGCTTTCTCGCGCGCCTCTTTCGGCATACCGGCCTTGGCGATCTTGCCCGCGAGCTCCTCGGCCTCGTTCGGGCCCTCTTCCAGCTCGCCGAGCTCCTTCTGAATCGCCTTCATCTGCTCGTTCAGGTAATACTCGCGCTGGCTCTTCTCCATCTGCCGCTTCACGCGGCCGCGGATGCGCTTCTCGACCTGGAGCAAATCAATTTCGGTTTCCATGACCGTGAGAATTCGCTCCAACCGGTCGCGCACGCTCTGCACTTCGAGGATTTGCTGCTTCTCCTCGATCTTGAGCGACAGATGCGCCGCGATCGTGTCGGCGAGGCGACTCGGGTCGTCGATGCCGGCGAGCGAGGTGAGAATCTCCGGCGGAATTTTCATGTTGAGCTTGACGTACTGATCGAACTCGGTCAGGACCGAGCGCATCAGCGCCTCGCCTTCGCGGTCGGCGATCGGCTCGGCCACCATCAACGCGGTCTGCGCGGTGAATTGCTCGTCAGTCTCCAGATACTGAACGATGACGGCGCGGCGCTCGCCTTCGACGAGAACTTTTACCGTCCCGTCGGGCAGTTTCAGGAGCTGCAGGATGCTCGCGACCGTGCCGATGGTGTGAATCGATTCGACACCCGGATCGTCGTCGGACGCGCTCTTCTGCGCGACCAGCATGATTTGCTTGCCGGACTCCATGGCAGTCTCGAGCGCCCGGATCGATTTGCGCCGACCGACAAACAGCGGAATAACCATGTGCGGGAACACGACGACGTCGCGCAACGGCAGCACCGGCAGCGTGGCTTCGGACCCGGGAATCGTCTTGGGCGGAACTTTATCTTGCGGCTTCTGTGTCATCGGCGACTATGCTGTCTCCAAAGCTATCAAGTGAATCGAATGGGCCCTAGATGAAGTGTGGAACCAAAGTTACCGCAATGCAACCTCGGTTAGCGAGAAAGACGAACGCGCGTTGCGATGCGACGAACGTCACTCGACGAATAAAAAAAACCCCGCGCGAGGCGGGGTGTCGTATTTACGGCGCCCGCTTTGATCACTGACTGAGCGCCCGTTTCTTGCCGTGTTCATCGTCCTCCGCATAAATGAGGATCGGTTTCGCGCCGTCGCCGATCACGTTCGCTTCCACGACGACCTTCTTCACGCCCTCGAGCGATGGCAGATCGAACATCACCTCGAGCAGACAGCGCTCCAAGATCGAACGCAATCCGCGCGCGCCGGTCTTGCGCTCCATGGCGCGCTTCGCGACCGCGACCAGCGCATCCTCGCGAATCTCGAGATCGACACCTTCGAACTTGAGCAGCTTTTGATACTGCTTGACGAGCGCGTTCTTCGGTTCGGTAAGAATTTGCATCAGCGCCTTCTCATCGAGCTCGTCCAGGACCGCGATCACCGGCAGACGGCCGACGAACTCCGGAATCAAGCCATACTTGATCAAGTCCTCCGGCTCGACGGAACGCAGCACGTCACCGACTTTGCGTTGGTCCGCCTTGCTCTTAATCTCGGCGCTGAAACCGATGCCGCTTTTCTCCGAGCGCGACTGGATGACTTTTTCGAGACCCGAGAACGCACCGCCACAGATGAAGAGAATATTACTGGTGTCGACCTGCAAAAACTCTTGCTGTGGGTGCTTGCGTCCGCCTTGCGGCGGCACCGAGGCAATCGTCCCTTCGATCAGCTTCAGTAACGCCTGCTGCACGCCTTCACCGGAAACGTCGCGCGTGATCGACGGGTTCTCGCTCTTGCGTGAGATCTTGTCGATCTCGTCGATGTAGACGATGCCTTTCTGCGCTTTCTCGACGTCGTAGTCGCACTTTTGCAGCAGCTTCTGGATGATGTTCTCGACGTCCTCGCCGACGTACCCGGCCTCGGTGAGCGTCGTCGCATCGGCGATGGTGAACGGCACGTTCAGCAAGCGCGCCAGGGTCTCGGCGAGCAATGTCTTGCCCGAACCGGTCGGGCCGACCATTAATATGTTACTTTTGGAAAGCTCGACGTCGCCCGCGCGTGCTTCGTGCTCGATGCGCTTGTAGTGGTTGTAGACCGCGACCGAGAGGATTTTCTTCGCGTCGGACTGGCCGATCACGTACTCATCGAGAATCTGGTATATCTCGCGCGGTGCCGGAAACTTCTTTTTTGCCTGAGCGGCGTTTTTCTCTTCCTGGACCTCCTCGCGGATGATGTCGTTGCAAAGCTCGACGCACTCGTCGCACACGAACACGGACGGACCGGCGATCAGCTTGCGGACCTCGTGCTGGCTCTTGCCGCAGAACGAGCAATACAGGAGCTTTTCGCCCTTGCCGTCGCCCCTGCCGGAATGATTATCGTCAGCCATTCTCTAAACACCCCTCATCGACTATGCATCAAAGATGCCGTTTCCATGAGCGATATGCAAGTACACAGTTGATACGGCTTATATAGCACAGCAAATCGCATGCCTACCCTAACTACGCTTTTCGATTACGCTGTCGACCAGCCCGTATTTCACCGCTTCGGATCCCTCCATGAAATAGTCACGATCCGTGTCCTCACGGATCTGCTCTAGGGTACGCCCCGTATGTTTGACCAGAATCTGGTTGAGCCGCTCGCGCACGCGCAAGATCTCGCGCGCGTGGATATCGATGTCGGTCGCCTGGCCTTGGAAACCGCCCATCGGCTGGTGCACCATCATGCGCGCATGGGGAAGTGAGAAGCGTTTGCCTCTGGCTCCACCCGCGAGAATCAACGCACCCATGCTGGCCGCTTGACCGATGCACACCGTGCTCACGTCCGGCTTCACGAATTGCATCGTGTCGTAGATCGCAAGACCCGAGTTCACCGCTCCGCCGGGCGAATTGATATATAGATGAATGTCCTTGTCCGGATTTTCGGATTCGAGAAAGAGCAACTGCGCGACCACCAGGTTGGCCATGTAATCCTCGACCGGACCCACCATAAACACCACCCGCTCTTTCAGCATGCGCGAGTAGATGTCGTACGCGCGCTCGCCGCGGCCGGTGGTCTCGATCACCATCGGTATCAGCCCAAGCGCCTGGGGATTCAAAGCACCGCCCTGATTGGGATAATCGGTCATGATCATACCGTTAACTATACACACGTCATTCGATGGAAACATCCATCTTCAATAAGTCGGGAAATGGAACCGGCCGGTCACGGACTTGCGCGGTGCCGAGCAATTGTTCCACGACCATGTCTTCCAATACTGTCGACTCCACCTCGCCCAGCCGCTCGCGGCTCGCGTAGTACCACTCGATGAACTTCTCCGGTGCCTCGTAGTCCCGCGCCATCTGCTCGATGCGCGCGCGCACCCGCCCGGGGTCGGCTTTGATGCCGCGGGTGCGAACGATCTCGGCGAGAATGAGGCCGAGCGCGACGCGGACTCGCGCGCGCTCCCGATAAAACGCGTCATCGGCGGAATCGGGAGATGCGGCGGCGACGCCGCTTCGCGCCGCTTGGCCGATCCGCTTCATGCGCTCGACTTCCAACTCGATCAGGCTCGCCGGAACCTCGAACGCGTTCAGCTCGCGCAGCACCTTCAAGACGTTCCGACGCACGACGGTACGCGCGCGGTCAACGCCCTCGTGCTCGAGACTGCGCCGCACTTCCGCGCGCAGCTTCTCCACGCCGCCCTCGGCTACACCGAGCGCTTTCGCGAGGTCTTCGTTCACCTCGGGAAGCACCGGTTCGGCGACCTCGCGCACTCGGACCTCGAACTCCACCGCCTTGCCGGCGAGTGTCGGGTTTCTCGCCTCGGGCGGAAAGTTTATCGTGATGCGGCGAGTCTCCTCGCGCGCGGCGCCGACCAAGCCGTTTTCGATTTCAGGGAACGACGAACCGCCGCCGAGCACGATCGGCTGATTCTCTGCCTTCGCGCCTTCCAACTCCGTGCCGTCGGCTCTCGCCGTGAAGTCGACCATCAGACGATCGCCGCGTTGCGCGGCGCGTTCGACCGGCGTCCACGTGACGCGCTGACGGCGCACGCTCTCAAGCGTGCGGTCTATGTCCGCGTCGGTGATTTCCGCTACCGGGCGTTCTACGTCGACACCAGCGAGATCCAGCCGCGCGATATCCGGATAGATTTCGAATTCGGCGGTGTACTCCAGACCGTGGCCGCGAGCGAGCGGCTTATGTTGCACACGCGGCCCGCTCGCCAGGCGCAGCTCGTTGGCGCCGATCGCCTCGCGCAAGGTGCGCTCGATGAGATCGCCCGCCACTTCTTCCAGCAGTTGGCCGCTGTATCGCGCCTCGACCATCTTGGGCGGAACTTTCCCGGGTCGGAAGCCCGGCATCTTTACTTGCTTCGACAGCCGCTGCAGGCGATGCGCGAACTCCTGCTCGAATTGCTCGGCGGGCACCACTACAGTAAGACGCCGTCCGAGCTTGC
Organism: Sulfurifustaceae bacterium; assembly: GCA_041485885.1. Taxonomy (GTDB): domain Bacteria; phylum Pseudomonadota; class Gammaproteobacteria; order Acidiferrobacterales; family Sulfurifustaceae; genus JACQFZ01. The sequence continues at coordinate 1,544 of JBGPKL010000056.1, read as the reverse complement.
TTGTCGTTTCCACCGATACCTGCATGATATTTTTACGCCGACATTGCTAGAGAGATTTGGTGCGAATGGGGAGACTCGAACTCCCACGGGTTGCCCCACTGGATCCTAAGTCCAGTGCGTCTACCAGTTCCGCCACATTCGCCGTGACACCTATTAATACACGATCCGGCGACCGGCAGTCATCTCTAGCGGCACTCGCCGCCGCGTACGGGCATCGGGAGACACCGAACCTCGCGGGAGGAATGGTGGGCCGTCTAGGGATCGAACCTAGGACCCGGTGATTAAGAGTCACCTGCTCTACCAACTGAGCTAACGGCCCGAAAAACTTTTGACCTGCCATCCATGGCGTCACATTTTGCCGCCGCTTCACACCGGCCCGGCCTTCCGTGGCCGGGCGCTCGCCGGCGCGGACACATGTTAAATGTGTCCGCGAAAACTCCGGCTCGCCCAACTGAGCTAACGGCCCGAATAGTTTTCAAATACGCACATCACAAATAATTTGGGGTGAGCGATGGGATTCGAACCCACGACAACCGGAATCACAATCCGGGACTCTAACCAGCTGAGCTACGCTCACCATCGAAGGCTCACATTATACCTACTCGGCCGTTCGCGTGTGGCGCGCCCGACAGGGCGAGCCGGGGTTTTCGTGAATGTACTTAACGTACATTCACGCCGGCGAGCGCCTCGCCACGGAAGGCGAGGCTGGGGTTCATCGAAACCGCATTGTCTCGCTAAGGACGGCAGGTGGCGCGCCCGACAGGATTCGAACCTGTAACCGCCAGCTTAGAAGGCTGGTGCTCTATCCAATTGAGCTACGGGCGCAGTTACGCGGCTCTGCGCGGCCCTCGCACATCATCCGCGGTGTGGAGGGACGGTCGGGTAGCGTTCAAGGTAACCAATTTACGCGTGGATTGTACGCGAAAGTCCTGGTGCGGCTAATCGCCAGAGCGCTCCCTAATGGCAACTAGGAGTCCGTCGGCTCCGGCAACGCGACGCGGCTTAGGTAGTGTGCGAACCGCCCCGACAGGCACTCCCGATATAGCTCGGACACGGTACCGAGATAGCCGGCGTTGTGCTCTTGCCGGTAGAGCACGTTCTGGGGAGCGGTGATGCAGTGTTTGAAGTCGACAACAAGTTCGGGAATTTGCAGGTCGGGAAAGTCTTCCAGGTAGTGGTACCGGACTACTTGGTTCTGAACTATCCGCTTCCAATCGTTAGTGCCTGGCCAATCCTGCATCTTTAGTCCTAGGTCCTTAAGATGCTCGCCCTTACGGAACGCCTCGGCCAAGTAAGCTGGGCAGAGGAGTACCGTCTGCAAATACTTATCGTGGGTCTTACTGTCTAAGTTGGACCGGTTCCGGAAGTCCTGCTCAAGGTCGCAGTCCTGGGATAGAACTATTACATCACTACTGTCCGGACGTTACTCGAACAAATCCAGTTGGTTGATCGAAGTACCGTCGTTTGTGTCAGTGTCAGTTTTCATAAGTAGCTGATCCAGTGGTATTCGCTCGAACATGGTCAGACTCAAGATTTGTAGCATT
>JBGPKL010000055.1:0-26690 GCA_041485885.1 Sulfurifustaceae bacterium | reverse complement strand
TCAATACCGATCGCGGTAAGCTTCATGTCGGACGCCCTCTTTCGGTTAAGTGGTTGAAACGCGCTTCCACTTTGGCACTTCGATGCCGTTGATAGGAAGGGGGCGTCCATTCCATTAACCTTCTCCCTCAAAGGGAGAAGGGGCCGTAGGGGTAGAGCCGCCTTCAGGTGGCTCACGGTGTTATGCGCGCCTTCGAGGCACTTACCCCATTAAGCCCCTTGGCGCGCCGGGGGTCAGTCAACTCAACCCGTCTTCTCGCTAATCTCCCCGCGCTCCATGTAAAACACGCGATCCAACATTTCGGTGGAGCGTTGGAGATCGGACTCCGACAATAAAATGGACAATCCTTCCCGCTTAAGCCCGGCGATCACTTCGACGATGCGTCGCGCCAGCGCCGGCGCCACACCTTCCAGCGGTTCGTCGAGCAAAATTAACTTAGTCCCGGCCATCAAGGCGCGGGCGATCGCGACTAGTTTCTGCTGTCCGCCCGAGAGCTGCAACGCCTTACGTTGCGCGAACGCCGCAGTCTCGGGAATCAGGCGATAGACACCTTCCAGCCGAGCGCGCGCGTCTTTCGCGCCGAGCGCCCACATCGGCACCAAGATATTCTCTTCGGCGGTCAACTCCGGAATCAGCCGGCGATCTTCCGGCATGTAGCCGATGCCGAGCCGCGCGCGATGGTGTGCTGGCATTCGATTGAGCGCGGCGCCCTCGAACGCGATCTTGCCGTTACGCGATGGAAGCAGTCCCATGATGCTGCGCATCAGCGTGGTCTTGCCCGCGCCGTTGCGGCCGATAAGGCCCGCCATCTGGCCGGCCGGCAGCTCAAGATTGACGCCGCGCAGCACGCTGACCGATTGCAGCGACACATCGAGATTCTCGATTCTAAGCATGCGCGGCGCTCTGCAACGCATTCGCTTCGCCCGTTACGTACCGGCGTACTTCGTCGTCGGCGAGCACGCGCGCCGGCTCGCCGTCGGCGATGATGCGTCCGTCGTAAAAGGCGAGCACGCGGCCGGCGTAGCGGCGCACGATGTCCATGTCGTGCTCGACGAAAAGCACGGTCGCGCCTTCGGCACGCACCGCCTGCATCACGCGGTCCATGATGTCGAACTTCTCCTCGCTGCTCACTCCGCTCGTCGGCTCGTCGAGCAAAAGCACTTGCGGCTTAACCGCGAGCGCCATGGCGATGTCGAGAAGTTTGCGCACGCCCTCGGGCAGAACGCCCGCGGCCTTGTCCCGGAATTCCGCGAGACCGAACCGCTCGATCATCGCCTCCGCCGCATCTTGCAGCGGCACGCCATGGCCGGGCACTGCCGCCGGCAAGCGGGAAAACAGCGAACGCCTGCCGTTACGCAGCACGATACCGAGCGCGACGATCAGGTTCTCGTAGACACTCAACGAGTCGCAAAGCTGGGGAATTTGAAACGACCGGCAGATCCCGAGGCGCGTGACCTCGCGCGGATGCAACCGCGTGATGTCGCGACCCTGGTAGTGAATCGTGCCGGCGTCGGGCTTCAGATAGCCGGTGACCATGTTCACGAACGTCGTCTTACCGGCGCCGTTCGTGCCGATCAGTCCGACGACCGCGTCGCGCTCCACGGCCACCGAAATATCCGCCGCCGCCGTGACCGCGCCGAATTGTTTGTTGAGGCCACGCGTTTCGAGTAGAGCCGTCAACGTTGCGCGCTCCTCGTGCGGCGAAACAACGACCAAAGCCCCGACGGCAAAAACACGATGATCAACAGCATCACGGTACCGAGCGTCATCTGCCAGGTATTGGGCGAGTACTCGTAGGCGAACGTGCGGATCAATTCAAAAATGAACGATCCGAGAAACGGCGCCGCGACACTCGCGGTGCCGCTCAAGATAGTGATGAACACGAATTCGCCGGACGTGGTCCAGTACGCCATTTCCGGATCGATGTGCCCCACCGTCAGCGCGGTGAGCACGCCGCCGACGCCGGCCAGCACCCCGGCAATGACGTACTTCACGTGGACGGCGTGACGCACCGAGGCGCCCAAATATTCGACGCGGATCTCGTTGTCGCGGATCGCCGCTGAGAGCCGCCCGAGCGGTGTGGCGAAGTAGCGATGCATGCCGAGTGCCGCGAGGAACGCGACCGCGGCGGCGAGCGCGTACAACGCATATCGGCCTTGCGCGCCCGCTATCACGTGACCGAACAGCGTCGCCGGCGCGAGATTGAAACCGTCGGTGCTGCCGAGCGCCCGGCTCTTCACCAGCAATCCGAACAGGATCATGGAAAGCGCCAGGCTCAACATGGCGAAGAAAATGCCGCGATAGCCGGCGAGCAAGAATCCGAGCAGAGCGGCGATAACGCCGGCCACGGCCGCACCCACCAGCATGAGCACGAGCGCGTCGGTCACGCCCGCGTATAGTCCTAAGCTGCCGGCCGCGTAGCCGCCGAGACAGAAATAGAGTCCTTGCCCGAACGACACCAATCCGGTGCGCAACAGGAGCAACAACCCAAGCACCGTCAGCCCTTTCGCGAGCGCCAGAGTACCGATGAACTGCCAGTTCGGAAAGAGCGGCGCTACCGCCAACAGAGCGACGAGGAGTATTAGCAGCAGGAGCGGCGTGCGATCTCGAGCGATCATATGCGGCGCACCTGTGCTCCCGCGAATAAACCCTCCGGTCGCAAGATCAAAACCAACGCCATGACGAAATACACGCTGAACAGCTCGAGCGCCGGCACGTAGTGCACGGCGGCGGAGCGCAGCAGCCCGACGATGAGCGCGCCGAGCGCGGCGCCCGGTAAGCTCCCGAGCCCGCCGATAACAACGACGGCGAACGCGAGCACGATCACCTCGACCCCGATGCCCGGCACCACGGAGATGGTCGGCGCGGTGAGCGCGCCGCCGAGCGCCGCGAGCATCGCGCCGATCGTGAACGTGACGAGGTAGAAGCGCCGCACGTCGATGCCCATCGCCTGGCTCACCTCGCGATCGTGAATCACGGCGGTCAGCAGTTTACCGTGGCGGGTTCGGCGCAACGCCCACGTCAACGCGCCGCCGATGGCGACGCAGAACACGATCAGTGCGAAGCTGTAAACCGGATAGGACAGATCGGCGAACTCCACGCTACCGAGCAGCCCATAGGGTTCGCTCACGATGTACGGATCGACTCCCCACGCGAGCTTCACCACGTCCTCGAGGATCAGGAACACCGCATAGGTGACGAGCAGCAATATGATCTCGTCCCGGCCGTACATGAAGCGCAGTAAGCCGCGCTCGATGAGCGGGCCGGCGACGACACCCACGATCACCGCGGCAAGCACGAGTACGCCGTAACTCGCGAGCGGCGCGTAGCCGTGCGCAAGCCAGTAACCGGCGAGCGAAGCGGCGGTGTAGGCGCCGAGCGCATAGAGGCTCCCATGCGCCATGTTGAGAATTTTCATGACGCCGTAAATGAGCGTCAACCCGACGGCGATGATGAAAAGCCACGACGAATAAATAACGCCGTCGATGATCACCGCGAGCCATTCGCTCATGTCGGCGGCTGTCGGTAACGCAGTGAGGTGAAATTATCCGCCGAGGCGATGGAGCGAGCGTCGCTCCGCGTCTCGGCGGTTGCGTTCGTATCCCTGATCGTCAGATCTTCTTTCCGTTCGCCTTCAGGCTGGTCTTGATCCAGTCCTCGCTCTTCATGCCTTCCGGCGGGTTCACCTGCTCGAGCGGATAGGTCTTGACGTTCACGATCTTCGCCTGGCCCTTCTCATGCTTGAGCGTACCGTACGCCGTACCGTGCGCGGCCTGATGACCTTTGCCGAGCGCCATCTTCACCGGCCCGCCGGGGCCTTCGAACGAGAGGTTCTCGAACGCGGCGATGATCTGTTCTTGATTCGGCGCCTTGCCGCCGTTCGCCGCTTGCGCTTTCTCATACGCCGACTTCACGCCGAGGATCGCTTGCATCATCTTATAGGCGGGATACGTCGGTCGTACGGTGTAACGGTCTTGGTAGTTCTGCACCAACCAGCGGTTCAGCGCGGTATCCGGCGCGAACATATCGAACGGTCCGCGCGCGCCGATGATCGTTCCGTCGGGAATTTTATTCCCGAGCTTTTGCACCGCGGTCTCGCCCGTCGTCAACACGACCGTGTGCTTCTTGAATAACCCGCGCGGCGCGCCTTGCAAAATGAACGCTTCCAGATCGCCGCCCCAAAAACTGGAGTGCACGATGTCCGCGCCGCTCCCGAGGAGCGCGGAGATCTCAGCGCCGTATTGACCGGCCATCAGCTTCGGCATCTGCGAGGTCGTCACCTGCAGATCGGGCTTCAGCGTTTTCATCGCCGCTTCGAAGTCGTTCCAGGAATCCTGACCCCAGGCGTAGTTCTGATTGATACCGGCGAACTTCTTCGCTGTCGGGCGCGCGCCTAACACGTACATGGCGGCGGCGACCGCGTCTACCGCGCCGGTCGCGCCGGTGCGGAATACATATTTATAACTTGCGTCCTCGAAAATACGCGGCGTGCCGCAGTCGAACAATACGGTGAGCTTCTTCAACTCCTCCGCCACCGGCGCGACCGCGAGGCAATCGCCGCTCGAGATGTAGCCGATCACGATATCGACGTTCTGCCGCTGCACCAAGTTACGGTACTCGGTGACTTGCTTCGTCGTTCCGCCCGCCTCATCGATGAAAACCAGCTCGATCGGATTGCCGCCGAAACCTTTGGTCGCGTACGGCGCCGGCAGCTTCCCGCCCGCGTTGAGCGCCTCGGTGACGATTTCCGCACCGTTGCGGGCGGGTACGCCGAACGGGCCGGCGGCCGCGCCAGAAAGAAAAGTGACGACGCCGATCTTGAGGGGCGTTTCCTCGGATAAAACCGGTGCGGCGACGAGCCCCAGTGCAACAAGGACTGCAACCATCAGTGGATTTCTCATGTGTGCTCTCCTCTGAACGAGTATTAGATACAAAGAGGCGTTCGACGGTCCTCTTCGGAATGGACTTCGGCCAAGGCAATCGTCCGGTGTAACACCGACCCAACGATGCGCGGCATCACAGCAGAGGCGAACACCGCGTGTCAACCGAGCCGGCGCCGATCCGCCACTGGTCACGCTTTTGGCGCTCAGGCTCGGCCGAATCGCGCGTTCAAGCCGAGGGTTCGAGCGAAAAAACCGCCGTTACCTTCCGAGCGCCGTGCCTAGCTCTACATTCTTCGCGCGTACCCGTTGCGCCGCCGCGCGGCCTTGCAGGCGCTTCGTATACGCGACGATCTCCGGGCGCTCCGGAATCACCTTGATCATCATTCCCCAAGCGAGGCCAGAGCCGATGACGACATCCGCGGCGGTGAAACGATCGCCCAACAAATACGGGCCCGGTGCCACCGCTCGGGCGACCACATCGATCACCGTGTCGAAGTCGCCATATCCCAACGCGCCCCGCGATCCAGCTTCGCGCTTCAACATGCGATCGACCACCGCCGGCTCGAGACAACCCGGGCCGAAGAAAAGCCATTTGAGATATAGTCCGCGGTCCGGATCGCCGACCGGAATGTTGAGCTTAGCGTCGGGAAACGCGTCGGCAAGATAGCAGCAGATCGCCGCCGCCTCCGTGATCACGACGCCGCGATGTTTGATCGCCGGCACTTTGCCCATCGGATTGACCGCCAAGTACGGCGCTTGCCGTTGCTCGCCCTTGCGCAAATCGACGAGCTGCACGCGATACGGTTTACCCAGCTCCTCGAGCATCAGATGCACGATCAGCGCGCGGGACTGCGGATCGTGGTAGAAAAGGATTTCATCATCGTTCATTGTCGGTCTCCTTCGCTTCGCCCAATCGCACGATCATTCCTTGCGCGGCGGCGCACAACCGCTCGCCGCTGTCATCCACGGCGTACACATTGCTTGGCTCGGTCGAGCATCGCTTGCGACTGTCGATCCGTCCTCGCGCCCGCGTCAGCGACGTCTGATATCCGCGCCGCCCACGTATATCCGATTCCACGTGGGACTGATGATGATTTCGTTGACGCATACGTGCGGCGGTTGCTCGGCGACCCAGCGAATGGTCTTGCCGAGATCCTCCGGTTGCAGCATTTTCGCGCGTTCCTCGGGAGTCGGCGGCACCGGCCGCCGATCCATGATCGGTGTCGCGACTTCCGCGGGACAGATCGCGCACGCGCGGATGCCGTTCACGCATTCTTCCATGTTGAGCGATTCGGTCAGCGACACCACGGCATGCTTGGCGCCGTTGTACGCCGGTCCCACCAGCCCCGATGTGTACACGCCGGCCCACGACGAGATGTTGATTACCACCCCGTCCTTCTGTGCTCGCATCAGCGGAAGCACAGCGCGGATACAGTAGAAGGTGCCGTCCAAATTGATACGAATCACTTCGTTCCAACCAGCGATCGTCTGCTCGTGCCAGAAGCGTTTGGTTGTGTTCAGTCCCGCGCTGTTCACCAGGATATCGACCTTGCGGTGACGCGCCGCGATGATCTCCGCCACGCGCCCCACCGCCTCGGAATCGCTCACGTCGAGCGGTTCGACTTCGGCCTTCCCACCCTTCGCGCGAATGTTCGCCGCTTCACGCTCCAACACTTCCGCGCGTCGACCCGACATCACTACCACGGCGCCGGCCGCGGCCAACGCTTGTGCACCCGCCAGACCGATACCGGTGCCCGCGCCGGTGACCCAGGCAATTTTTTCTTTCAGCATGACTCTCGTTTCCTCCGGATTCTCGTGGCGATGCGCGCGCGAAGTCGATTCTATTTGCCGCCGGCTTTCGGCGCATCCGGCTGTTTGAGCGGGTGCGCGGCGGCGAACGCGTCGAGTTTCATGCAGGTTTCGAAAATCCGCCGCGCCGTCGGATACGGCGTCATGTCGTAGCCCGGGAACGCCAAGGCGCTCGTGACGTGCGCCACGAGGCAAATGTCGGCGATCGTCGGCTGCTCGCCGTAGCAGAACCGCCCGGTACGCGCATCGCGCGCGAGCAGCGCCTCAATCGCGCGCAAACCCTCGTCCATCCAATGCTTCATCCATTTGAGGCGCCCCGGCTCATCGATACGCAGCTCTTGCTCCAGATACTTGCGCACGCGCGGCACGACGAAGGGATGCGCGTCCACCGCGAGCGTGTACGCTAGCGCGCGCACGTGCACCCGAGCGCGGGCGTCGCGCGGCAGGAGCGGCGGCTCGGGATACTTTTCGTCGAGGTATTCAAGAATCGCAAGCGACTGCACGAGCGGCGGCCCGTCGCCGTCGATCAACGTCGGCACAACCATCTCCGGATTGAGCGCGCTATAGTCCGCGGAAAATTGATCGCCCTTCAAAATATCGATCGTCGCGAGTTCCGTCTCGACCCCTTTCAGCCGCAGCGCGATCCGCACGCGAAACGCCGCTTGCGAGCGCCAATACGTATAAAGCTTCATGGTGAAGTCATCCGCTGGATTGATGGAATGGACTCTTCCCATCTTTTTTTGGGCACCATAATGCCGGGCAGTTGCCCATCAAGGGTAGGCAGGAGGAATCCGTGAAGCAGTCTATGACGATCGCGGTGGATTTGGCAAAGGGTGTACTTGAGATGACGCAGAGTTCACCCGCGCGCCGCTCCGCTACGGACTCACGCCACTTCCAGCAAAGCATGAGGATTCTTCGCCGCGATCAGAAGGAATGTTCGCGCCGCACCGGAAGGCGTACGTCGGCTCCGTTCCCATTCCTGCAACGTACGAACTGAAACCCCAAGCAACCGCGCAAACACAGTCTGCGAGAGCCCCGTCTTCAAAACACGCTAGATGCCCATTTTCCCCAAGACATCAGCCAATTCCCCGAGAATCGCGTTCGCCTGGGGATGCTCTATTGCGAAATTGGTCGCGATATATTCGATCCGAGCGATTGCACCCGCCGCATCAGGTGAGCTTGGTTTATCCTGCCGTAGGAGTTTCTGGATATCGGCATCCAATTCCCGCAGCAGCGTCTCGAGTTCGGAGTCGACGCTTTCCGTTGCCGCAAAAACCTTGTGCAATCGCTTCAGAGTGCTCGTGATCTTTTCCGCTTGCATAGGATCGTAGTCTCCGTCCACCGCTCGAATTTGGATTTCAGGACAGTCAAACCGCCCGGCTACAGGATATTCCAAATTCATTTGCAAATCCGCTGGCAAAAGCCCATCAAGAGTAGGCAGGAGGAATCCGCGAATCAGTCTATGACGATCGCGGCGGATTTAGCAAAGGATGTATTTGAGATGACGCACCGTTCACCCGCGCGCCGCTTTTTGACGGAAGAGCGACTGCCTGAACGAACTGGCCTTCGCTACTACTCCCTTTGAACTCCAGCAATGCCTTAAGTGTAACTGCAGGCGGCAGCGCCCTATTGTTGTTGAATAAGAGAAGGAGGGACATGGCGTCGGGGCGCTAAACGCAGCGCTAACCGGCGCGCGACGTCTTTTCGCGCGTTCGAGTTGAGCGCGTGGTTTGAGCTCGCTCTTTGACAAGGCGGAGCTGGAGCCGATACCCCAAGGCGGAGGCATAGCGCTTCAACGTTGCAATGGACGGAGAATGCTTTCCAATCGCTGTTTCCATTCGCGCAACCGCGGATTGGGTAGTTCCAATCCGCTCGGCAAGCTCAGCCTGCGTAAGGCCGGCCTCGGCGCGCGCCTTGAGAATCTCATCCAGCAGACCGAACTCCTCCTTGAGCTTATCGTACTCGCGACGCACTTCCGGGCGCGCCAGCGCGCGCCCTTTGAAATATTTAAGAAGCGCCTTAAACGTCAAAGCTTAGCGGGCAGGCCGCTTGCGGCCGGTCCGCTCTCGAGCGAGGGGTTAGGCCGCACTCTCAACTTTCAAGGACCAGGCGAAGGAAACTCCCACTCCAATCTGCAGAACCACAGTACCAGAGCACAAAACCCGCCAATGCGAAAGGCAGCAGGTAGTCGGTGACAACGCTGCTGCGAAAGGTGCTTTCGATGACGGCAACTGCAACTCCGCGGCGGAGATCCCATCGCGAGACTGGTAGTTCAATAGGCTGGGAGATCGGAGTCTTGCCGTCGGCCCCTGGCACTGCTTCTTGACCCCTAATTATCCAGCCATTCTGCTTGAGCATGAAGTATCGACAGTCAGGGACGTTTTGCACGCGTGGGTATGCGGCCATGACACGACTCCGAATGAGGGGCATGCATCTGGCTTCGAGTGATTTGGAGTACTCGGATTCCAGCTTCGATAGTCCGTCCGAAGTGAAGTATTGGTAGTAGCGATACAGGAAATATGCAAAGGCTATCCAAAGAGCTAGCGTCACGACTTCTGGCCGCGCCAGTTCCACATCAAAACCTGCAAGGGACATCTTGTGCAAACGGACGCCACCGTACTTCATAAACCACAACAGCGCACAGGTGATAAGCAAGTTTCGACGTTGGCGAAGCAAGCCCTCAGACATGGTAAGTGCGGCCTAACTATGATTGAACGACCCAAGCACGGGATAACATGCCCGAACTTTAGCAATTAAAATGAGTAAAAGCCTGAACCACAATAAGATGGTACACAATGTTCATGCAACGATCATGGTCGATACACTGCAACTCCGCAACGTAACGATGTTATCTCGAGCTCTTGCCGTATAAGCCTTGCCGCGTTTAAGCGCATCACCGCTTCTTCCAGCGGACAATCAAGTTCACGTGATCGGGTTCGCGCCGTACCGCCCACGGGTTCCAAGAAATCGCGAGATCCTTTATTAGAAAACCGAGCGCCAAAGTGCCGGTGGTCGCGGTCGACAGCAGAACCGGGCCCAATGGTACCGGCTCTGAGCCGCTCCACACCGTCAACATAATCCCGCCGACGATCCCCGTGATGCCAATGGTCGATTCCATACAGACGCTCTGCGTCTCACGGCGCGGCACGATACGCGCGGGCGCTCGATGGCGTAGCAGGATGGCGATATCACGCACCAGGCTTTGCATCAGAAGCAACGCGGAAAGTCCCAGCACCACGCCGCCGAAAGTGCTCGAAGGCGGCAAGTACCGCCATGCGAGCAAGCTAGCGATCGCCGCGACGGCGATGGCCGTCATCTCGATCCGTTCTGCGCGCGTGATTTTCAAGTTCGCCTCGATATTGCTAGAACCTATCTCAAAAATCGCACCCCGCATGTAGGTTGGGTGAAACCCACCAAAGAATATTATTTTGTTGGGTTTCGCTTCGCTCTACCCACCCTACATGAGGTGGTGACTATTCCGGATCAACGCGTCGATGTCTTTTTCGCGACTTCGTCGCGAATATAAACGGGCAGCGCTTGTTCGGGCGCTACCGCCTTGCCGGATTCGAAACCCACCGCGCCAAGCCGCGCGATGGAGCGCGCCCGTGGGTAACAGCCGGTGTGCCACTGCGTCAAATGGGTTCCGAGGCGCGCCGGTAGCGCGTCCGCGTATTGGTCCCAGCCGCTGCCCGCGCCAACCCATCCGACGCCCGAGGGAAGTGGGACTTCCGACGGTGTTACGACAATCTCTTCTCCTTGAAGCTCCACCAGACCTTCCGCGTTCCTCAAATAGGCGCCCCAATAAACCTGCTGCATGCGCGCATCGAAAGCTGCCAGCACCTGATTCGCGTCGACACCCTGGGCGAGCGCCGCGAGCGATGACACCGGGACCACGGGCAAATCGGCGCCGAAGGCAAGGCCTTGGGCGACGCCGGCACTGATGCGCAGGCCGGTAAACGAACCGGGGCCGCGACCGAAGGCGATGGCGTCGAGATTGGCGAGAGCGATGCCCGCTTCGGCGAGCACCTCATCGATGAGCGACAACACCCGTTTGGAGTGACGCGTTCCTACCTCGAAGCGCTCGTGCACGGCGCCGTCTATCCACACCGCCACCGTGCAGGCGTCGGTCGCGGTATCGAAGGCGAGCAGTTTCATGATTGCTCGCCGACCAGACGCCGACCGAGCTCGCGACGAAATCCGTCGCGGTCGAACGAATCGGGGCGCGGCGCGCGTTTGCGCGCGGACCAGATCGGATCGGGAAAGTGCGGGTCGTCGGCGAAACGCGGGATGACATGCCAGTGCAAATGCGGCATCCGATTGCCGAGCGAAGCGAGATTGATCTTGTCCGGACGCAGCACCTCGCGCAGCGCCTCTTCCACGGTGTAAACAACCGCCATCAGATGCTGTCGCGCCTCAAGCGGAATATCGGACATCTCCCGCACATGCGCGTTCCAGATGACGCGGCAGTAGCCCGGATAATCCGCGTCGCCGACGTCGATCACGCGACATCGCGCGTTGCGCCACAAAATCGTTTCTGCGTCAGTCGCAACGCAGAGCGGGCATTGTGTCACCGCCGGATCCCGCCGGCCGTTTGTCTGCGAGCCGGCGCGCTGGCTCGGCGCGAGATCAATCGACCTGTGCGCCCGACGCCTTGACCACGCGTTCCCACTTCGCGATCTCGGCCTTGATGTGCGCCGCGAATTGCTCCGGCGTGTCGCCGACCGGCTCCGCACCCTGACCGGAGAGGCGCTCCTTGATTTCCGGCAGAGCGAGTATGCGCACGATTTCTTTATTGAGCTTCGTCACGACGTCTTTCGGCGTACCGGCCGGCGCGAGCACGCCGAACCACGACGACGCTTCGTAGCCGGGGACGCCGGCCTCGGCGATCGTCGGCAGATCGGGCATCGCGGGCGAACGCTTCGCGGTCGTCACCGCGAGCGGCCGCAACTTCCCGGCCTTCGCGTGCGGCAGCGCCGTGGGCATGTTGTCGAACATGAGCTGCACTTGTCCACCGAGCAGATCGGTCAGCGCCGGCGCGCTACCCTTGTACGGCACGTGCGTCATCTGCACGCCGGTCATGGTCTTGAACAGCTCAGCGGAGAGATGGATCGATGTGCCGTTTCCGGAGGACGCGTAGGCGAGCTTGGTTGGATTGGCCTTGGCGTAGGCGATCAATTCCTTCACCGAGTTCACCGGTACCGATGGATGCACCACCAGCAAGTTCGGAACCGCCGCGACCAACGTGATCGGCGCGAAGTCCTTCACCGCGTCGTACGGCATTTTTTTATACAAGCTTACGTTGATACCGTGCGTGCCGACGGTACCCATGAGCAGCGTGTAACCGTCCGCCGGCGACTTCGCCACCACGTCGGCTCCGATATTGCCGCCCGCACCCGGCCGGTTGTCGATGATGACCTGCTGGCCCCACGCCTTCGTCAACTCCTGGCCGATGATACGGGCGAGCACGTCGGTCGTACCGCCCGCGGGGAACGGGACGACCATCTTGATTGTCTTCGACGGATACGTCTCGGCGTGCGCGCCCGCGGCCGCCAGTAAAAACGTCGCACCAAACAACACGCCCCGCAATTTTCTGGTTCTCATGAAGCTCCTCCTCGTTGGATCAAATCGAATTTTGGTTCCGCCGCCGTCACACGGCGCGGTCCGCTCGGTTCGCCGCCACCGAGCGGGAGCGCCAGTCTACCCGGTCTGGGGAATCAATATAAAGGCTTCACTTCGCCGGTGGCGTATCGACGTGGAAGTTCTAGCAGCCGGTTTACGATAGCTTATTAGGGTCGCACAGGAAGTATGGCGCGTTGTTCGAAGACCCAAGTGTTTGAAAAACGGAGCGAGGCGCGGACATGCGCCGCGACTCGCGACTTGAAAAACTTCACGGAAGGACTGTTTCGACACCCTGCTAGGATCGCTTATGTTCAGCCGGTCACTCTCATATAATGGGCTACCTCGTGAGCCGCTACCCGCGCCGCGGGAAAACACACCGAGACGCGCGCTGTAGCGCGGCTACGGTCAATCGACACGACATATAGACACCAAGGAGCACACCGTGAACAAAAAAAGATATGCCAAAACCGGATCTGTCATCGCCAGCGCGTTCGCCGCGCTCGTCGTTGCCGGATCGGCGTACAGCGCGTCGCACACGCAGCCGCCGCAGAACTGCTATCCGTCGAAGTTCGGTCCGACCGACCAGATAGGGAATATGAACTACGTCACGCCCGAAAAAACGCTGGCCGCGACCAAGCTCGTGACGAAGGGCAAAGCCTACCGGCTCGGCATCGAGACGAATTCCAAAACGCCCGCTTACCCGCCGCGCACCTTCTCGGTCACCATAGTCTCGCCCGGTCAAACCGCGGGCACAACGATCGGCCCGAAGAAGGGCACGTACAACGACGACATCATCACGGGCTGGGTCGGCATCGGGTCGCAAATCGACGGCTTCGGTCACATCGGCCTCGACAACATCTACTTCAACTGCAACAAAGCCGCCGAGTTCGTCCAAGTCGACGGGCTCAAGAAGCTCGGCATCGAGACGGTCCCGGCGGTCGCGACGCGCGTCGTCGTGCTCGACATGGCCGGCTACCTCGGCGCCGATCCGGTGAAGGAAGGAACGGCGTTCAATCGCGCCGAGATCGAAGGCGCGATGAAGAAGCAAGGCGTCAAGCCGATCCAGAAAGGCGACGTCGTGCTGTTTTACACCGGCTGGGTCAAACTCATCGGCCAGGACAACAAGCGTTACAACGCTGGCGAGCCCGGACTCGGGCTGGAAGGCGCGAGATACCTCGCCTCGCTCGGCGTCGCGATGATCGGCGCCGACAACTGGGCGCTCGAAGTGATACCGTTCGAGAAAGACGCCGCCCCCTTCGAAGTTCATCAAATACTGTTGCCGATGAACGGGATTTACATCCTGGAGAACATGAACACGGAAGAAATGGTCAAGGACCAGGTCTGGGAGGCGCTGTTTACGCTCGGACCGTCGCGCATCACCGGCTCGGTGCAAGCCATCATCAACCCGATCGCGATCAAGTAGCGGTCGCGTCGTCGCGGGGCGGCCGCACTCGGCCGCCTCGCTCACCCGCCTCAGCCGGTCAACACCATCTGTGTCTGCGTCACGACGGCGCAGAGCTTGCCGTTCGGCCCCTTGACGAGCGTTTGCCACACCATGGTCGTCTTGCCGCGGTGAAACGGCGTGCACTCCGCGGTGATGCGCTCGCCGACGCGAACCGCGCCCAAGAAATTGGTCTTCGACTCGAGCGTCGTCGTGCGCGCGCCTTTCGGAATGTTCGCCATCGTCGCGACCGCGCCCAACGTATCGGCGAGAGACATCAGCGCGCCGCCGTGCAGAACATCGGCGCCGTTGCACAAATTCGCGCGCACTTCCAATGAAGCGACGACACGCTCAGGCGTGACTTCCACGAAATGAATTCCGAGTAAACCCGGAAAGGCTGATTTCATATCTTGTTGAAACGAGGCAGCGTCCATAACATCCCCCAACGTATACGTTCTACATCTTACCTCGATGCGAAATGATCGTGTCCGCGAACCTGCGGCCGATATTGCCGGCCTGCGTTATCGTAAATTTCCAGCTCGCTGCCCGACGTGATCTCGCCGATTCGGGTCAGCGGAACTTTAGTTCGATTCGATAACGCGTCCACAGCCGCAACGTGTCCCGGCGGAACCGTGAGACAAAGCTCATAGTCGTCGCCGCCAGCAAGAGCGCATTCCCACCCGACTTCCGCTAAATGGTCGCGGTAGATCGACGATAGCGGAATGGCGTCGAGATGAATACGCGCGCCTACACCGCTCGCCTGCAAGATATGCCCGAGGTCCGCCGCCAAGCCATCGGAAACATCGATGGCACTCGATGCCAAGTCGCGCAACGCGATCCCTTCGTCCACGCGAGGCACGGGACGTTCCAGGCGCTCGCGCAGCCGCATCGCCTCGGCGCCGCCGAATTGTCGCTCACCGCGAAGCGATAACAACGCAAGCGCCGCGTCGCCCACCTCCCCCGTGAGGTAGACGAGATCGCCCAACCGCGCGCCCGATCGGCGCATGCCTTTGCCTTGCGGTATCGTGCCTAACGCCGTGATGACCACGGCCAGTGGTCCGCGCGTCGTATCGCCGCCGATCAGTTGCACGTTGTGACGACGCGCGAGCGCGAACATCCCTTCCGCGAAACGCTGCAACCAATCACCGCGCGCTTCCGGCAACGTGAGCGCGAGCAAAAACCAAGCGGGCTCGGCGCCCATGGCCGCAAGGTCGCTTAGATTTACCGCGAGCGATTTGTGACCCAAGGTGAATGGATCGACGTCGGCAACAAAATGTACGCCGGCCACGAGCGCATCGGTGGTGACGACAATCTCCATCCCAGGCGGCGCGCACACGATCGCCGCGTCGTCGCCGATCCCGACACGCACGTCCGTGCGCACGAGCGATTGGGACGCGAAATACGTTCGGATCAAGTCGAACTCAGTCATGTTGTAAGGACTTTGAAACCGCAGATAAACGCGGATGAACGCCGATAAGAAACCAAACTTTATTTTCTAATCTTTTTTAATCTGCGTTTATCTGCGTTCATCTGCGGTTTCCAAAAGCGATTAGCTCGTTGGTGCGCTACTTGGTTGCCTCGACCTCTTGCGCGCGCAAATCGAGCGCCACGCGATCGAGAACGGCGTTCACGTACTTGTGCCCTTGCTCCGCGCCGAACGTCTTGGCGAGCTCCACCGCTTCGTTCAAGACGACGCGGTACGGTATTTCGGGATGGAACCCGAGCTCGAACGCGCCGAGGCGAAGAATCGCTCGCTCGACCGGATCGATCTGCGCGATGCCGCGATCGATGTGCGGTGCGAGACGGCTGTCCAGCTCGGGAATGTGCGCCGGTATCTCACGCACCAAATGCTGAAAGTACTCCATATCGACGTCTTTGAGGGAATCGTCCGCGATGAAGTCGCGTTCGATATCGGCGGGCGCCTGGCGCGTCAACTGCCACTGATACAGCGCCTGCACCGCCGCGCGCCGCGCCTTGTGGCGACCGCCTTTGAGTCCGTGGCCAATCTCGCTCATAGCACGTCGTTAGCCGCGCAGCCGTTTAAACAAATTGGCCATCTCGATTGCGACGAGCGCGGCTTCCGCACCTTTGTTGCCGTCTTTGTTCCCGCCGGCGCGCACGAGTGCCTGCTCGAGCGTATTCACCGTCAGCACGCCGAACACGACGGGCAACGCGTGCTCCGCGCTCACCTGGGCTACGCCGCGCGCGCACTCGCCCGCCACGTACTCGAAATGCGGCGTGTCTCCGCGGATCACCGCGCCCAGAGCGATCAGCGCGTCATACTTCGCGCTCAGAGCGAGTACCTTGAGAGTCACCGGAATCTCGAAGGCGCCCGGCACGCGTACGACATCGATACGACTCCGATCGGCGCCGTGTGCGGTCAACGCCTCCACGGCCCCGGCCAGCAGTTGCTCGCCAACCCGCTCGTTGAATCGAGAAAGTACAATGCCGAAACGGAGATCGCGCGCGTTGAGCTCGCCTTGCAGACCTTTCACTTCGGTCATCGCAACGCCTTGAGGTTGCCTGCCGCCGCTTCGGGGTCCTCGATGTACTCGACGATCTCGAGTCCGAAACCGGACATCGCCGGCGCCTTCATGGCGTGGCCGAGCACGCGCATCTTCCCGACGCCGAGGTCGGCGAGAATCTGACCGCCGAGACCGTACGTGCGCATTTCCATGCGGCCACGACGAGACGCGGGCGGTT
Organism: Sulfurifustaceae bacterium; assembly: GCA_041485885.1. Taxonomy (GTDB): domain Bacteria; phylum Pseudomonadota; class Gammaproteobacteria; order Acidiferrobacterales; family Sulfurifustaceae; genus JACQFZ01. The sequence continues at coordinate 10,235 of JBGPKL010000055.1, read as the reverse complement.
CCCGATTCTCCGGGCGCTCTTCGACCTGGCGCACCCGGTGCACGAGCTCATCGCGCGATTCCTGCTGCTGGATCACCACGACGACGCCGACACCTTCGCGCGCCACGCGCTCGAGCGCGCGGCGCAGTGTCCAACTGCTGCCGGGGCGGTGCGCGGCGGTAATGAGATCGAGCACGCTTTCCTGCACGTGCACGCGCACGAGCAGCGGCCACTCGCGGCGAATGTCGCCGCGCACCAGCGCGAGATGGTTCGACTCGCCGATATCGTCGTGATACGTGATGCAACGAAAATCGCCGAACTCGGTCGGCAAGCTGCACTCGCCGACGCGCGCGACGCTCGATTCGTTTTCCATCCGATAGCGAATGAGATCGGCGATGGTGCCGATCTTGAGCCCATGTTGCTTGGAAAACTCGACCAGCTCCGGCAAGCGCGCCATGCCGCCGTCGTCGTTCATGATCTCGCAGAGCACCGCGCAGGGCACGAGCCCGGCGAGTCGCGCGAGATCGCAGCACGCCTCGGTGTGTCCGGCGCGCGCGAGCACGCCGCCCGGCTCGGCGATCAACGGGAATACATGTCCGGGTTGCACGAGGTCTTCGGGCTTTGCGTTAGGCGCCGCGGCGACGCGAATCGTGTGGGCACGATCGTGCGCGGAGATGCCGGTCGTCACGCCTTCCGCCGCCTCGATGGACACCGTGAAGTTCGTGCCGTGGGGCGCGCGGTTCACGGCGACCATCGGCGCGAGATTGAGCTGGCGCGCGCGCTCCACCGTGATCGGCATGCAGATCAGTCCGCGGCCGTGCTTGGCCATGAAGTTGATCGCGGCCGGCGTGACGTGCTCGGCGGCGATGATGAGATCGCCTTCGTTTTCGCGATCGGCGTCGTCCATCAGAACGACCAGGCGCCCGCGCTTGAGGTCGTCGATAATTTCGGTGATCGCGCTAATGGGCATGGGAGGCCGTCGAGGTTGCTCTGCTAAACAGCGCAGATTCGGCGTGATTACGCCGCCTTAAATTGCCGACATGCCGCTCTGCGGCAATCCGCCGTCCATCCGCTTCAGTTCCGCTTTTATCCATGGGTCCTTCGCCAAAGTTACCGTCGTATCTATAGTTAACTACGGGGCACCGGTTCACCGGTCATTATATAGATAAACATATGTAGGGGATGCCGATACCCGAAATGCAAACGGGCAACACTATCGTTTTGAATCAGAACGTCGCGGCGCGGCGTATTAATCCCGCGCCCGTCGCCAAAAGCGGCGGCCATGATCAACCTTTCGAGCCCGGCACTCGCATCGATCGGTACTTGGTACTCGATCGCTTGGGCGGCGGCAGCATAGGCCAAGTCTACCGCGCGCGCGACACCGAGCTCGATCGCGAGGTGGCGCTCAAGGTGTTGGGTCGCCCGTATTGCCATCAAGCCGAAGCGCTGAACCGCTTTCGCGCCGAGGCCCAGGCCCAGGCGCGGCTGCGCAGTCCGCACGTCGTTACGCTGTATTCGATGCTGGAGCTGCCGTTCGCGGCGATGCTCGTGTTGGAGTATGTCGAAGGCGAAACGCTCGAGCATCGACTACGCACGGGCGGCCCGCTGCCGCCGGATGAAGCCATCGCCGTTTTCGCGCAAGCGCTTCTCGGTCTGACGCACATCCACGCGATGGGCGTGATCCATCGGGATCTGAAGCCGAGCAATTTATTTCTGACCCAGACCGGTCAGGTGAAAATCATGGACTTCAGCGTCGCCCGAGTGGCGGCGCAAGACGCCTATCCTCCGCGGACCATGGTCGGAACACTCCTTTATATATCTCCCGAACAAATCAGCGGACGCGCGATCGACGCGCGTTCGGATATCTACGCGCTCGGCGTGAGCCTTTACGAGGCGATCACGGGACGGTTGCCGTTCGAGCGCGGAACGGATTACGCGCTCATGCACGCGCACGTGCTCGATCAGCCGCCGCGTCCACGCGACTTGGTGCCCTCGCTACCGGCCGGATTCGAGCGCGTGATTCTGAAAGCCATCGAAAAAGAACCGACGCATCGCTATCGGTCCGCCGAGGATTTTCGCGCGGCGCTGCTCAAGCTCGGTGCTCCATCGGATCTCTACGCGGCGTCGTTGCCGGCCAACGCCTACGGCCCGATCCCGCCGGCGAGCCGTCCCACGCGTTCCGGGCGTCGCGTGCTCGCGAGCTTCGGTCTCGACCTGATACTGGTCTGCGCGATTTGCGCCGTGGTTTACGCCCTCGGTCTGTACCCCGGACCAAACGCGCCGATCGAGCCCCCTATCGCAGCGGCCGCCAAGGCCGAAGCGCGCCATGCGACGGCCGTCTCGCCGGCGCGCGTACAAAAATCGCTCGCCTCGCGTCCGCTCGATCCGCGCGATCCTTACCACGTGCTGCGCCAAGCTTGGGGCGAGTGAGACGCGACCCTTCCCCGGGTTCGCCGGGACTGCGCGCGCTTTTATTTCTTTGCCTTGCCGTGCTCGCCGGTTGCGCGACCGCGCCCCCGACCTCGTGCGAACAATTCGAGCAAAGCCGCAAGACAACTCGATACGATACCGTGTATCGCTACTCGGACGCGGACACGCGTCTCGCCGCCAAGCGCTTCGCGCCGGTACGTCGATCCGAAACCGTCGCGGTACGTTGGTACACGCTGCGCACCAATCGCACGCAGATCGGGGGCTGCGATCATCTGTATCTGACCAAGGATTTGTATCTCTTGCGCAAGCCGGATGCATCGGCCAGATTGCTCGAACAGCGCGAGTTCTACACTGCGGACGGTAAACTCATCACCACCAAACGAGAAGACGTGAGCGGCCAACTGAAAGTCACCGGCTTCTACAGCGCGTCCGTGCCGCTGCCGATTCCGAAGGACGCACCGCCCGGCGCATACCGGATCGTGACCCGGTTGATCGCTAAAGTGACTGACACGGCGGATCGCACGCTGGCCACGACGAGCGCGGAGTTTCGGGTGCAACCCTGACTTAATGAATCGCGCAAAAAACTGTAAATACCGTAGGGTGTGTCCCACGCACCGTCGACAAAGCGGTGCGTGGGACGCACCCTACACGGTACTGCTGCCGTCATTTAACGATCGCGCGCGATGCCATCGATGGAATCCGGCTCGCGCTTCAACAACCGTTCCAAATAGCGCGCGATAAGATCCACTTCGAGATTTACTTCATCGCCCGGCTTCAGCGCATCGAGCGTCGTCATCGCGAGCGTGTGAGGCACGAGATTGACGGCGAAACGATCGCCGTCGATCTGATTCACCGTCAGGCTCACTCCGTCGACACAAATCGAACCCTTCTCCGCGATGTAACGCACCAGCGCATCCGGCGTCTGGAACGTCAGCTTCACCGACCGGCCATCGGTTTCGCGCGCGTCGAGTTTACCGACATCATCGACGTGGCCGCTCACGAAATGTCCGCCCAGCCGTTGACCGACAACGAGCGCCTTTTCGAGATTTACCTGGTCGCCGACGCGGCGGTGCTTGAAGGTGGTGCGCGCGAGCGTTTCAGCGGACAGATCCACCTCGAACGAATCGCCGGCGACAGCGGTCACGGTGAGGCACACGCCGCTGACGGCGATGCTGTCGCCGACTTTCACGTCGCGCAACTCGAGCCCACCGGCTGCGACCCTGACGTGCGCGTCCTGGCCGTGCCGAGTGAGAGCGCTTAGGCTGCCGACCGCTTCGATGATTCCGCTGAACATCGCCCTGCTTCTCTATGCATCCAATGGCGCGCGCCGTTCGCCCCTCCCTCCCCTCCTCCGCAAGCGAGGGAATGTTAGGGTGGGGGTACCGGCCTCGCGCAAATTCGCCAATCGCTACCGACCGCGCGCACGTCGGTTATTTGTAGCTGCATCCCTTCTCGCAACGACGTCAGTGCCGGGAGATGAAACATCCCGCGCGCGGCGTCGCCGAGAAACATCGGCGCCAAGTAAACGATCAACTCATCGACGAGCGCCTGCGATAACAACGCCCCGGATAAGATCGCTCCCGCTTCCACCAGTACTTCGTTCGCTTCGCGTTCCGCGAGCAGGTGCAGGAGCGGTTCGAGGTCCACCTGTGCCTGCGCGTTCGCTAATTTCACCACTTCCGCCCCAGCCGCGGCGAGCGCTTTCTTCCGTGCATCGTCGTCGCTCGCCGTGGCGACGAGCGTGCGTCCCGGCAACCGCAGCATCTGCGCGGTCGCCGGCGTGCGCAAACGGCTGTCGACGATAACGCGCAGCGGCTGGCGACCGATATCGAACGCGCGCACCGTCAGCGCCGGATCGTCGGCCAAAACGGTTCCGACACCCGTCAGCACCACCGAGCTGCGCGCGCGCCATCGCTGCACATCCTCGCGCGCGGCTTCGCCGGTGATCCATCGGCTCGCGCCGCTCGCCAACGCCGTGCGCCCGTCGAGGCTCGCGGCGATTTTCAGGCGCACATAGGGACGGCGGTGGCGCATGCGGGTCACGAAGCCGGGATTGATCCCGACGGCCTGCGTCTCCAACAGCCCCGATCGACATTCGATTCCCGCGGCCGTTAGGCGCTCGAAACCCTTGCCGTTCACCAGCGGATTGGGATCGTGCATGGCGGCCGTCACGCGGCGCACTTGCGCGCGCACTATCGCGTCGACGCACGGCGGCGTGCGCCCGAAGTGACTGCACGGCTCGAGCGTGACGTAAATGTCGGCGCCGCGCGCGCGTTCGCCCGCCTCCTTCAACGCCAACACTTCCGCGTGCGGCTCGCCGGGACGAACGTGCCAACCCTCGCCCACGACGGTGCCATCCTTGACGATGACACAGCCGACCCGCGGATTCGGATCGGTGGTGTAAAGCCCTTGCTCGGCAAGCTCGAGCGCGCGCGCCATGAAGCGCGCGTCGGTGGGCGTGAAGCTCATGGCTTGCGGCCGGCCGCCGGGCGGCGCCCACGCGGCGGCGCCGTCTTCGCGTCCTTCGTGCCGCCCTCGGACGGTTCCTCCGGCAGCAGCCGCAATTGTTTGCGCCGCGATTCCGAGCTCGGCTCGGCTTGCAGGCGCTGCACCTCTTCGCGGAACGCGTCGACGTCCTCGAAGCGGCGGTAGACGGACGCGAAACGTACATACGCGACCGGATCGATTTCCTTCAGCTCCTCCATCACCCATTCGCCGATACGCCGGGCCGACACCTCCCGCTCGCCCGAAGCAATCAGGTTGTGCCGTATGCGCCCGAGCATCGCTTCCACCACTTCGGCATCGACCGGGCGCTTTTCCAGCGCACGCGACAAACCACCGCGCAACTTGGACTCGGCGAAGGCTTCGCGCCGGCCGTCCGACTTGATCACTTGCGGCAGCCGCAGCTCGGCGCGCTCGAACGTCGTGAAGCGTTCACCGCACACCTCGCACTCGCGCCGGCGCCGCACTGAATCGCTTTCCTCGGTCAGGCGCGAATCGATCACGCGGGTTTCATCGGCGGAACAGAAGGGGCAGCGCATAGTCGGTTGACGTGGAGACTCCGGCTACGGACCGGAGGCACGATCAAAATAACCGAAGCGGTGGCACATTGCCAGCAGGAACGGCCGATGTGCCGCTCGCGATTGCGACAACCGTTACAGCGTCGAGACTCAAAAAGGAAAGGGCGTGGCCTCGAAAGATCCACGCCCCTTCGGGAGAGCCTACGCTCGTCGGCGGCTCAAGCTCCCGCCAAAGCTGCCCAGGTGGTGTTAATGGGCGGGTCGTAAGCGTTGTCGCCGTTTCCATCCACCTCGATCTGTACCTGATTGCCGACCATGGTTTCATCGCCGAACACGGTCAAGCGCACGTGACTGTTGTTAGCGCCGGTCACGACGAGCACACCCTGGGACGGATGGAGGCGTCCGCTTACCTGACGGAAATCCAAGTTGGTCATAACACTGACGCTGCCGTTCAGACGGGTGCTCGCGATCGTATAACTTCCTCGGGCATCGACATCGCCCGTCGTCGTGTTAAGCACGTTGGTAATATTGAAACTGCTGATAGCAATCGTGTGCGAACCGCTCACCAGCGTGAGACTCGAGCCGCTTAGGATGATCGTGTCCGTAGACGCAGATTCGTTGAATGAAATTCCAAAACTCCCCACGGTCCGCAGGGTCGGTAGGCCAGTAGAGCTGACGGTTACGTCGATGGTGACGTTCGCCGAAAAGTTCGTGGCGCTACCCGTAATTCCGCCGATACTGAGCGCGCCGTTGACCGTTTCCCCCGGCATGTCGGAACAAGCATCGAACGTAAGAGTTGCCGAGGTGCTGCTGCTCTGATCGATAGTGAAACTACCGCTCACGAGACACATCTGCGTGGTTGCCATTGCCGTGACGTGGCCACCGCTCGGCGCCGGATCGAAGAGACCCTTCAATCGCTTGGCCGACGAGCTGAGCAATCGCGTCAGTGACTGCGGTGCTACGGGATCGCCGGACAACACGGTTCCCGTGACCAACGCGCCGGAATCCGCCGCTTGCATCAACGAATCGGCCGACTCTCCCGCTACGGCCAAAGCGTTGGTACTTGTAATCGCCACCGGTGTTGAAGGCGGCGCAATTACTCCACCACCACCACCGCCACTACCACCTCCGCCCCCTCCTCCGCCGCCGCAAGCGAGCAGCGCAACGGCAAGCGCCGAAACGACAGCCACTCGATAGGAGAACCGCCCTGAAGTAATCATGTGACCCCTCGCTCATTGTCACTATGTTTAACGCGCCGCAAACTTGGCTCGGTACTAAATATAGAAAACCTGGTTATGGTGCGGGGGAAAGGGATGCGTCCAGAGGATGGTCGGCCGCCACGAGCCGATGGCCGGCGACGGACCTATCAAAACTAATGATGACGCAAACAGGCACCCGGACACGGTCTCCGGTGCGGGACCGCGTGCGCAGATTACCGCGGTACTTCAACGCAGCGAGGCGTTGAGGCGATCTAACGTCACGCTGCCGGGGCAAAGCTCCCGCTCGCTAAGCTGGTTGAGAGGAGTTTCGACGGTACTCAGGTACTCGTGCAGATCGCCCGAATCGGGATGCACGTATAGCAAACCGGTCACGACTTCGCCCGCGGCGGCGCGTTCCTTCACGCCAAAGTTGTGTCATCGCAAATAAGCGGGTCCTGAAGAGGAATGACGCCAAAATCCGAACCCGCGCAACTGGAAGCGAAAGGCGTAACCGACTACACCTAGTCGTTTCAATCCTCGCCCGCTCGTGAGAGCGGGCGCAACATCCCGGCGACGGCCACGCGCTGCTTGGCCTCATAGCAATCAGGCGGTACGCACCGGTCGATAATGCAGCACCATAAGTTGCGATTCTCGCACCGCAGCCGTGGCAAACGTTCGCCCATCGTCATCGGAGAATTCAACTTCATACACGGCGGGAGCAAGTGTTTCCACAACGGTCCCCACTTGTTCCCGCAGTAGATTTTGTTGGAGCATGTCCTCTGTTAGCGCCACTACGTCTAGAGGCTTGACGGCGCCGCGTGCGGTCCGCATCTCGGGCTATCCAAATAAGCGCTGCACTATCTCTTCGCGACCGATGCGTTGGTGCGCGGCAACATCAGAAACGATTGTCGCCAGCGTGCCGATGCGAAGAGGGTTATGACTTGGCACTGTTACGTGACGAACTTCCGGATGGTCGCACGTCATGGGGATATGGCTTCCTGTTTGCCGAGTGACACGGTTACCAAAGCGCTCGGGTCGCTTTACGAGTTCTTGGCCGGAGATATCTCGCGGCAATCTCATACCGCGATGACTTCCTCATGGGTGAAGTGGAGTCGGATCATTCGCGGTGCTTGCCCTTCATCGAAGTGGCAGCGAACCGCGTCGCGAACTTCACGGTGTAGACTCTCCAAATCGTCGGCTTCCGTGAAAATGGATTCGCCCAAGGCGCGCGCCGTATAACCGCCTTCCGGCGCCTCCTCAACCAAAAAAAGAATCTCGTTCATTTACTAATCCTCCGGTAACCAACTCACTCAATGTAGTATAAAACTTACCACGCTGCCCAGTCACAACAAGGCATCTGGATCGAATAGTTTTTCCCGCAGCCGACCGATTCGGTTCATCCTCACGCGCGTGGGGAACACCTTCGTGAGTAGCGCGTAGGGTTTCGCACCGCCGGTTCACCCTAAACGGCATGAGACATTAGTGGCGGTAGAAAGGTGCTCAACGCCTTTCGGCATCGGAGATTGGTTCACTGAACAATACCGATTCCATATTTGCGGACCATCCAGTGCTCAACGCCTTTCGGCATCGGAGATTGGTTCACTGGTGGCTGTCATCGCCGCCTTGACCGTGCTCATGTGCTCAACGCCTTTCGGCATCGGAGATTGGTTCACTCGTTCACCGTCGGGGGGACGACAGCGAGATCTTGTGCTCAACGCCTTTCGGCATCGGAGATTGGTTCACGCGCGCTCTTTCGCGCGGTGCACTATTTCCACGCGAAGTGCTCAACGCCTTTCGGCATCGGAGATTGGTTCACCTCGCTTCGCTAGAAGTCGATCGCGCGAAAACTTTTCATGTGCTCAACGCCTTTCGGCATCGGAGATTGGTTCACATGCCGACGGCGCACTTGGTCTGCGACGCATGGCAAAGTGCTCAACGCCTTTCGGCATCGGAGATTGGTTCACAGTCGTGCCCACGGTTTGGACTGGGAGGTTGTCGGTGTGCTCAACGCCTTTCGGCATCGGAGATTGGTTCACATGGGCGAGAAGCAGCCCGACGGCTCGCGTCAAGTGGTGTGCTCAACGCCTTTCGGCATCGGAGATTGGTTCACCACTGCGCTCCATGTCGATGAACGTCTGCACCGACGGTGCTCAACGCCTTTCGGCATCGGAGATTGGTTCACGAATTGCTCTCGGTGCTAGTGTCGCTTCCGTGCTTCGTGTGCTCAACGCCTTTCGGCATCGGAGATTGGTTCACCCGCAACGCCGATGATGATCCACGTCGATCCGCGCAGTGCTCAACGCCTTTCGGCATCGGAGATTGGTTCACAGCGCGATGTATTTCAACCTCGCATCGGCGGGAGTGTGCTCAACGCCTTTCGGCATCGGAGATTGGTTCACAATCGGTCAGCGGCCCAGTCGTAACATCGAACGTGTGCTCAACGCCTTTCGGCATCGGAGATTGGTTCACCCCGCGATCATGCGGTTGGAAGCCGTCGACCTTAGGGTGCTCAACGCCTTTCGGCATCGGAGATTGGTTCACGAAAAAATAGTGAAGAACCACATCGAACTGTACGAGTGCTCAACGCCTTTCGGCATCGGAGATTGGTTCACTTCCTTGCCGGCGAATCTCAAGATGATTTTGTTGCGTGCTCAACGCCTTTCGGCATCGGAGATTGGTTCACACACAGCTGCTTGTCGATAGATGATGCTCGCATTTGTGCTCAACGCCTTTCGGCATCGGAGATTGGTTCACGACTTACAGCAGAGAATCTCAGCGACGGCTGTATGTGCTCAACGCCTTTCGGCATCGGAGATTGGTTCACAGCTTAAAAAGTCGTATGTGGTAACACCGGAGACGTGCTCAACGCCTTTCGGCATCGGAGATTGGTTCACCACGGTGCGTGCATCGATACGCTCGGCAATGCCAGGATGTGCTCAACGCCTTTCGGCATCGGAGATTGGTTCACTGCCGCAACTCCGCAGATAGTGAGGATCGCCATTTGTGCTCAACGCCTTTCGGCATCGGAGATTGGTTCACCCGAGAATAAACGCGATAATCACAGCGTACATTTCCGTGTGCTCAACGCCTTTCGGCATCGGAGATTGGTTCACCCGTTAATCTTAGGCTCGATTCCGGCGACTCGATGTGCTCAACGCCTTTCGGCATCGGAGATTGGTTCACCCATCGATCCACGGTCGTGCCGAAATCGCGCCATATTGTGCTCAACGCCTTTCGGCATCGGAGATTGGTTCACCCTGCTCCAGCTCGCCATAGTCGATCACGTTCGTCTGTGCTCAACGCCTTTCGGCATCGGAGATTGGTTCACCGCCGAGCTGGTGAATCAGGGTCGCTTCAAAAAAATCTGTGCTCAACGCCTTTCGGCATCGGAGATTGGTTCACTCACCATCGAGGCATACGTGCTCGCGAGCGCCGAGCAGGGGTGCTCAACGCCTTTCGGCATCGGAGATTGGTTCACACATTTGACGAACGTCGTCATGCAAGCCGTCCTTGTTGGTGCTCAACGCCTTTCGGCATCGGAGATTGGTTCACGACTTGAGCCGGGCATCATGGGACAAGCGTTTCTGTGCTCAACGCCTTTCGGCAT
>JBGPKL010000054.1:0-26760 GCA_041485885.1 Sulfurifustaceae bacterium | reverse complement strand
CTGTACCGGCTGTCACACCAGCCGCGCGCATCTGCGCGACAATCGACGCGCAAAATCCGTATCCGAGGTTGACGGCTGGGTGCGGCGCTGGGCGGGTGAACAGAAGCTCGATTGGAGCAATGACGACGTCAACGACGTGACCGATCATTTGGTCCGACGCTATTACAAATTCGACTCGACGCCGACCCGCTGATGCACAAGCGGCGCGCCGGGAGACCTTGCTGAAGGGTCGCTACAAACTGGACCGCCGCGCGCGGCGCCAACAGCCCACGTAGGATGGGTGGAGCGAAGCGATACCCATCACTACGCTGATACGTACCCCGATGATCCACTATCGGCGCAACTTTCTCCCCGGCGGCAGTTATTTCTTCACCGTCAATCTCGCCGAACGCCGGTTAACGCTTTTGACGGATACATCCAACGGCTGCGAAATGCATTCCGCTATACGCGGGCGCGGAATCCTTTCGTCATCCCCAGTAGTTCACTGACGAAGACAACTCAACCTTGTCGTCGAACTGATAAAGGTCTATATTTGGTCCACTTAAATTCGGCGGAAATCCGTGCGCTATTCCTCCCAAATCAAGTCCATTAGCTATCTGAAGGCGAACGCCGCCGAAGTTCTCGAGGAGTTGGCGGAGCGGCGCACGCCGTTGGTAATCACGCAAAATGGCGAGGCCAAAGCGGTCATCCAGGATGTCGGCTCGTACGAAGAAACCCAGGAAACTCTCGCGCTGCTCAAGATCCTGGCGCTTGGCAACCGTGAGGTAGAGGGCCGCAAAGTAAAACCGCTTGCCGATGTTGTGAAGCGGCTTCGTGCGAAGAAATCCTGATTAATGCGCTACGAGGTGTTACTCACCGAGGGCGCGGAGCGCGATCTCGATGACATCTACAGCTACATCGCCGAGTTCGATTCACCGAAAAACGCCGACCACGTATTGGAACGGCTGTTCGAAGTCGTCGAGCGCCTGACTACGCACCCGGAGCGAGGTTCGCAACCGAAGGAATTGCGCACCCTCGGCATCCGGGAATATCGCCAGACCTTCTTTAAACCGTACCGAGTCATCTACCGAGTGATCGGCAGACAGGTGCTCATTTACTTGATCACCGACGGTCGGCGCGATATGCAAACCCTGCTGGCACGCCGATTCCTGGGCGCGTAGTCCACGTAGCCCCCGTAGAATGGGTGGAGCGAAGCGATACCCATCACTCCGCTGATATGACACGCCGATGACCCGCTATCGGCGCAACTTTCTCCCGGCCGGTAGCTATTTCTTCACCGTCAATCTTGTCGAATGCCGGTTAACGTTATTAACCGATCACATCCAACGGCTGCGAAATGCATTCCGCTATACACGGACGCGACATCCCTTCGTCGTCGAAGCCATTGTCGTGCTGCCCGATTACCGGCACGCCATTTGGACATTACCGGAGAACGACGCGGGTTTTGCAACGCGTTGGCGGTCCGCGTCTAACGAATACCGCTACAATGGCTTAGAGAGCACTTCCTATCGGGACCGAAGACGAGCGTCGCTCAGAGTCGAGGTCATTTCTCCCGTAGGGGCTCGGAAAGCGTTTCGTAATTTCACGCGCCGTGTGCGCAGAATAAAACCAATGTACCAACTTCTACTCGGCCCGGCGTTCCATTCGCTGCCTCAATCAATACGGACCTTGCATCGTTCGCCAGGCACCCATCGCTTCACCGGCGAATGCACCGTTCGACGGGGCGATACGTTACTGTCACAGTTGTTTGCGCGCGCGGCCTCGTTGCCGCCGGCCGGCATGACGGCGCTTACACTGACGGTCGAATCAAACGAGAAACACGAAGTCTGGGTGCGTGAGTTCGGCTCGTATCGAATGCGGTCTTTCTTGCGGGCGCAGGAAAATCGACTGTACGAATCTCTGGGCCTTGCCAGATTCATATTCGAGCTAACGGTCGATGACAGCCGGATTCGCTGGACGCTGCTTGAAGTCGGTGCCCTCGGTGTAAAGTTACCCAAACGTTGGTTTAACCTCGACGTCTCCGAGTACGAGCGCGACGGGCGCTATCACTTCAACGTGCAGGTAAACATTCGCGGCGCCGGTTTGCTGGTTCACTATTGCGGGTGGCTGGCGTGAACAGGAATCCCTCCATTGTCGTCTTCGACGGCGTTTGCCACTTGTGCAACGGCTGGGTGCAGTTTCTGCTTAAGCACGATAAGAGCGAGCGGTTCGTATTCGCGGCCATGCAAATGCCGGCCGGGAGGCGGCTACTGCAAGAGCACGGCCTCGATCCGGATTCTCCGGTGTCCCTCCTCTTGCTTGACGACAACGTGCCTTACACCGACAGCGCCGCGATTCTTCGCGTGCTAGGGCGGCTCGGCGGCGCATGGAAGATAGTCGCGGCGGTGCTGTCGTTCATTCCGCGCGTGTTGCGCGACCCGGCCTATCGATTCGTCGCACGCCACCGCTATCGCCTGTTCGGACGACGCGCGCAGTGCATGACGCCAACTCCGGAGATCGCCAGGCGGTTCGTCAGTTGACCGTCTCGATCAAAATAACGAGCGGCGCCGATTGATGCGGATCGTCGTCTTAGGAGGCTACGGCAATTTCGGCGCACGCATTTGTCGCGGGCTCGCTCGAAACGGAGCGGAAGTCATTGCCGCAGGCCGCGATCCGGACCGCGGACATCGCGAAGCCGGCTTCGATGACAGAATCGGCAAGACGCGCATCGACGTAATGGATTCGCAATTGGCGTCGCGCCTGCGAAAGATGGAGCATGGCGGCCTGCCCACGGCTGGCAAGAATTACGCCGCGTGCGGATCTCAGGTGTAGGAACGCGCTGGGCCGCAGCGTGCGACGTGCCGGACCTGGAGCTATTCCCGAGACGCTACCCGACCGTCAAGACGGTGGAGTTTCGCGCGGCGCTGGAGGTAGGCGTGCAGCACTTCATCTTGGCCGGCGCAGCGCAGTTGCGCCGTTAGGGTGTGCCGATACCGCTCGAACGTTGGGCGCCCTTGCTCGACGGCCTTGCGGCGTCGCTCGATCGTTTCGGCACCGACCGCGGCGGAATGCTGGTGAGCGTCACAGGAATCGGTTCCGATACCGGAACAACACGTCGCGTCGAGTGGCATCTCGCCGCCGGCAGCAACCACGGCCCGGAAATTCCTTCCATGCCGGCGTTCCTTCTCGCGCAGAAGCTCATGCGCGATGAGATTCCTTCGCGCGGAGCGATGCCGTGCATCGGCATGCTCGGCCTTAGCGATTTCGCCGGCGAATTCTCGCGATGGGACATACAGACACGTTTTCTAGAACATGCTGTAGATTGATTCAATACGCGCCGTGGCTGGTTTATGGCGAAGAGAGTTTCGATCACGTCGAACGCTGTGCTTCGATGCGGCGCGACGATTTGATGGCGGTTGAGTTCCGCAACAAATCCTGGTTCAACGGGAAGGTAAAGATGCCAATGACGTGGAAATTGTCGACTATCATAGGTAATCATCATGCTTCCGAAGAAACGCCCACCGACACATCCTGGGCGCTCCGCCCCTGCGGCACCTGGGTCTGCTTTCTAGTAACAGGAGGTTTTCACCTCAGACCGTATGTGCCGACGATCGCCACCGCTAGCACGGGCCAGAGTACAACCGTCAGGAACAGGAACGCCTTCAGTTCCTTCCGCTTGGCCGTCGCCCCGTCGTTGTGCATCGCTTTGGCTACCCGACCAGTGCTAGCCGAGGTTTGGCGTAGCGTTTCACGTTGCCTGTGCCGATCAACGCTTTGAGCGCGCGCGAATCCAGTATGCACACGCGCCTGCTCTGAACGTCGATCAGCCTCGATTGTTGAAATCTCGAGAAGATGCGGCTTACCGTTTCCAGTGTTAAGCCGAGGTAGCTGCCGATTTCTTCGCGCGTCATGCGCAGCAGAAACTCGGCGGCGGCGTAGCCCCGTGCGACGAAACGTTGCGATAGATCGAGGAGGAACGAGGCAACGCGCTCTTCGGCGTCCATCGTGGCCAGGAGCGTCATCACGCCGTGGTCGTGGATGATCTCGCGGCTCATCAATCGATGCAATTGCCGTTGCAGGCCAAGCGAGCGGCTCGCCATTCTCTCCAGTTGTGCGAACGGGATGACGCATACCAGGCTGTCTTCGAGCGCGCGAACGTTGAGGGTGTGCGAATCGGACTCGATACCGTCGAAACCGATAACTTCACCAGCCATTTGAAAACCCGTCACTTGCTCGTCGCCGTCTTCCGTGATCGCGAAGCTCTTGAAGAAGCCGCTGCGCACTACATAGATCGACTCGAACGGTGCGCCGGCATGGTAAAGACTCTCGCCGCGCCGTATTCGCCGGCGCGCGTAGTTCATGCCGTCCATGAGCCTCGCGTCCAATTCGTTGGCTCCGCCCGGGAGACACGACTCGCGAACATTGCAGGTAGCGCAGGATGTAGGGTAGTGCTCTACCTTTACCGATGAAGCGTTGTAACGTGCTCTAACCCTGACTGTGCTCCCTGGACTGACGGCGGCGATAGCTCTCATGGTGACGTCCTCGCGATAGATAGGGTCTTAGTTACCTGCAATGACTTCTTTGACTTTGGCGAACTCCGTGCTCTTGTCTAAAAAGGCGGTGGCGCCAGCCGCCATGCATGTTTGCCGGAACTGCGGCTGGGAGTAGTTGGTCAGGACGATAAAGACGGTTTGCGGCAGCTGCGGACGAATGGCTCGGAGCACATCCATGCCGTTCCCGCCGTCCAGTTGAAAATCCAGAACGACGTATTTGGGTCGCGTCCGTAAGATGCCCGATACGGCTGCCGCCGGCGTTCCGGCCTCGCCAACGATTTCTACGCCGTCGATGTCGCCGATCAATTCGACCAGACGCTCGCGGACCGGTATCGAGTCTTCGACAATGAATACGCTCTTCGGGGCGCTCGCTGCTTCCATGGATCGCAGTATCGATCCGTGGAGCAAGCAACCTTATCGGCGAGCGCTGAAAATGCCGGTCAGCGTGTTCTGATTTTGGGGGTAGGACAGCGCTAGGGTGGGGTAGGAATCGTCCGACAGTATGCAGACGATGATGTCCGCCGTTGCATGCGAATTTGTCGGCTGTTTTTTTATTCCCTCTCCCTGGCAGGGAGAGGGTTGGGGTGAGGGTCGAATGTCAGAGTTCGGCGGCGATCCTTAGCTGAACCCCCATCCTAGCCTTCCCCCTTAAAGGGGGAAGGGAGAAGCGGGCTTTCAGCCGTTGCTGTCCGGATTCTCGACGAGGCGATGCGCGATGGCGTAGCGGATCAATTCGGTTTGGTTGGTCATCCCCATTTTTTCCATCAGGCGCGCTTTGTGCGTGCTTACGGTTTTGACCGAGAGGTTCAGTTGGCCCGCAATCTCGGAAACGGATTTGCCTGACACCAGGAAACGAAACACCTGATACTCGCGATCGGACAGCGTCGCATGCAGCGGCCCTTCGGCCTGCGGCATGGCGCCGCGCGCGAGCTGTTCGGCGACCGCGGTGGTGATGAAGACGCCGTCGGCGGCGACTTTACGTATCGCCGAGATGAGCTGGGCCGGCGCGCTCTCCTTGGTCAGGTAGCCCGAAGCACCGGCCCTGATCGCGCGGATCGCGTATTGTTGCTCCTCGTGCATGCTCAGCACGAGCACGCACAGCTTGGGCTTCTCGCTTTTGACTTGCTTGATTAAATCGATACCGCTTTTTTTTGGCATCGACAGGTCGAGGAGCAGTACTTCGAAATCCAGCTCGCGCACGCGTTGCATGACTTCCTGGCCGTCACACGCTTCGCCCACGACCGTAATATCAAGGTTTGCGAGCAGTAGCTGCTTCAGCCCCTCGCGTACGATCGTGTGATCGTCGGCGATGACGAGGCGTATCATTGCGCGCTCTCCGGTAGCGGTAGACGAACCTCGATGCGCGTTCCATCGCCGGGCGCGCTGTCAATCCGCACCTTACCGCCGAGCAGGTAGACGCGTTCGCGTATGCCGATGAGCCCGTAAGAGTTAGGCTTGCGCGAGCTTTCGAGCGAGAAGCCTGCGCCATCGTCGCGAGCGATGAGTACGATCTCTCCGTCGGCGCGCTCGAGTCTGACTTCAACGCTCGACGCTCGCGCATGCTTGGCGACATTCGTTAGGGATTCTTGCAATACGCGGTATATCGTTGTCGCGTGGGGATCTTGTAGTTCGATATCCGGATCGGCGATCGCGAGCTTGCAGTGTATGCCGGTACGCTCGGTGAAGTTTTGCGTGAGCCATTCGGTTGCCGGAACCAGGCCGAGGTCGTCGAGCATCATGGGGCGCAGGTCCGATGAGATGCGCCGTGTGGCCGCGACGGTGGTATCCAACAAGGTTTCCATTGCGTTGAGTTTTTCGGTAATTGCAGGCGGCGCTTGGAATTTGCCTTTGATCCATGAAATATCCATTTTGAGGCCGGCCAACGCCTGGGCCAACTCATCATGCAACTCGCGTGCGATGCGGCGTTTCTCCTGCTCACGGAGCTGGTTCGCGGCGGTTGCGAACTCGAACAGTTCTTCCTTCGAGCGTCGTAGGGCGTCATCGGCTTTTACGCGCAATGTGACGTCGCGCAATATTACGGTATAGAATTTCTGGCCGTCCTCCGTAATCTGCGAGATCGACGCATCGATCGGAAACTCCTCGCCGCTACGGCGTAGCCCCGTAACAATGCGCTGAGCTGCCATCCGCCGTGAATTCGTATTCGTCTCGCCGAAGCGGCGAATGTGACCGGCGTGCTCGGCGCGAAAGCGCTCCGGAATGAACCAAGAGAGTGGGGCACCGATCGCTTCCTCGCGCGGGCAGCCGAACACCGCCTCGGCGGCGGCATTAAAGAGCACGATGTGCTGGCGTTGATCGACGGTAACTATTGCGTCCATTGCCGAGTCGAGGATGCCGCGCAGCCGCGCCTCGCTGCGCGCGAGCGACCCTTCGGCGCGCACGCGCTCGGTAATGTCGCGCAAGATCACGGTGTAGAGCTTGTCCGCCCCTTCGCCGAACTGCGAAATCGACGCTTCGACGGGAAATTCCTCGCCGCCTGCGCGCAAGCCGGTCAAAACCGTTTTGGCGCCCATGCGCCGCGAGGTAACGCCGGTTTGGCCGAACTGCTGGACGTGTTGCCGATGTATTTCGTGGAAGCGCGTCGGCAGCAGCCTGTCGAGTGTCTGACCGAGCACGGCTGTGCGCGGCCAGTGGAACACGTGCTCGGCAGCATCGTTGAAAAGGACGACGCGCTGCTGCTGATCGACGGTGATGACGGCGTCCATCGCCGAGTTGAGAATGTCGCCGACGCGCGCTTCGACCTCGTGGAGCGCACGCCGTGCGATCCGCTGCTGCGCATCCTGACGGTAGAACAGGAGGGTTGTGAGCGCCAGCATTGCCGAGGCGATGCCGGCGGCGGCAATCAGCATTTCGGTACGGTGCCAACCCATCCATGCTGTTATTGCCGAGACGGCGGTCGCGACTATGCCCAATATAATGATGGGCCCCCAGACAGCGAGCAGGCGCCGGGACGGAGAGGAATCGACGCGATCGCGCGGACGCTCGAGGAGAGGGGTCGCCTGCCTCATGTCAAATAGGGACACCGGTTGTGCATAACTGGCTGTCAGGTTGTTACTCGCAGACCGAGGCGCATCGTTACCGATCCGACTTGACCGCGCAAGTACGCGCCATTCCCCTTGCGGGAGAGGGGGATTAATCAGAGTCTTCTAAAAGCAAATACGCAGGGTGCAGATCGTTGTTTAACTAGCGCGTGCGACCGCGCAACATTCGTTTCCAGATTTCGGTCAATACTACACCCCCGAACGCCGCTATCGTCGCGAGCAGGAGCTCTTGCCATGCGGGCGCTTCGAAGTGAAACACATCGCGTAACGCCGGTACGTACAGGGCTAGCAGCAACCCGCTCAATGCTCCACCTATCACGAACCACAGAGGCCGATTCGGTGTGGCGAGCGTTACGATGATGCTCCGCGTCCGCGAACGGTTGGACAGAATCAGCGCCGTGTTTCCTATGACCAACACGGCGAAAGCCATGGCGCGGGCACGCCCTTCGGGTACGCCGTATCGCAGCGCCGCCCAATACAAAACCGCGGTTGCGAACAACACGACCAATCCTTGTACCAGCGCGAACCAAAGGAGTTGTCGCCCGAGCAGCGGTTCGCGCGGATCGCGTGGCCGCCGTTTCATGATATCGGGATTGGCCGGCTCGGCTTCATAAGCGATCGAGCAGGCCGGATCGATCACGAATTCGAGAAACACGATGTGCACCGGAAAGAACACGAGCGGCCAGCCGGCGATCAGCGGCACGACCGCCATGCCGGCGGTCGGTACGTGCACGGCCAATAGGTAAGACATCGCGTGGCGGATGTTGTCGAAGATGCGCCGGCCCAAGCGAATCGTATCCACGATGGAGGCGAATTGGTCGTCGAGGAGCACAAGTGCAGCCGCTTCGCGCGCGACGTCGGTGCCGCGATTGCCCATCGCTACGCCGATGTGCGCCGCTTTAAGCGCCGGCGCATCGTTGACACCATCGCCGGTCATCGCGACGATTTCGCCGTTCGATTTGAGCGCGTTGACCAGGCGCAGTTTCTGCGCAGGCACGACGCGCGCGAAAATGTTCACGTCGGCGACGCGGCGGCATAATTCCGCCTCGTCCATTTTTGCGAGCTGTTCACCGGTTATTACTCCACCCGGTGAGTGCAGCCCGATTTGGCGCCCGATAGCTGCCGCGGTGCCAGTATAGTCCCCGGTAATCATCACCACTCGTACTCCGGCATCGAGACATTCTTTCAGCGCTTGCGGCACGGTGGCGCGCACCGGATCGGCCAGCGCGATCAAACCGAGATAGGTGAACGTAAATCCGGTGGGGTCGGCGGGGAACTCGGTATCGCGCAATCTTCCCTCGGCAACGGCAAGCACGCGCCGACCACGGCCGGCGAGCTCCGCGGTTTGCGCAAGGATGTGATCGCGCAGTGCGCTGTCCGCCTTGCACAGACGCGCGACGGCTTCCGGTGCGCCTTTGGTCGATACCAACACGTCGTCGCTCGCCGGGTTCCTCCAGCAGTGCGTCACGGCGAGTAGTTGCGGCGTGAGGTCGTATTCCTTCACAAGACTCCACTCGCGGCGTTTGATTTCAATGGCGGGATCAGATGCCATCGCGTAGTCGAGAATGGCGCGCTCCATGGGGTCGGAGGGATTCAACTCGCAGGCCAACGCGGCCGCGTTCACAACCGACCGGGCTTGCGAGGGCAGGGGGCCGCCCGCGGTTTCGTGCGACTGTCCGCCCGCGACGATTTCGGCTAGCGCCATTCGGTTTTCCGTGAGCGTGCCGGTTTTGTCCACGCACAATACCGTTGCCGAGCCGAGCGTTTCAATGGCGGGCATGCGGCGCGTGAGCACTTTCTTTTGTGAGATGCGCCAAGCGCCGAGCGCGAGAAAGATGGTGAGCACAACCGGGAATTCTTCCGGCACCATCGCCATCGCCAATGTTATCCCGGCGAGCAGGCCGTCGAGCCAACCGCCGCGCATCACGGCATAGAGGACGACGACCAGCAGACAGAGGCCGATTCCGATCGCGGCAAACAGGCGCACGATGCGCGCGGTTTGTTGCTGCAACGGTGTGTTCTCGATACTAAGCTGCTGCAGCGCCGTACCGATCGCGCCGATTTGTGTGTGCGCACCCGTTGCGAGAATACGCGCGGTTCCTTGGCCTTGGACGATGAGAGAACCGGAGTAGACGAATGGCGAGCCGTCGCCGCCCGGCGCCGGCATTTGGTTGATGTCGGCGTCCGCGGCGCGCTTCGCGACCGGCAGCGATTCGCCGGTGAGAAGCGATTCGTCCGCGGTAAATTGATTGCATTCGAGCACGACACCGTCGGCCGGCACCCGATCGCCTTCGCCGAGCAGCACGAGATCCCCCGGCACGACTTCGCGGCCGGCGATTCGGCGTTGCGCGCCGTCGCGAATCACGAGCGCACGCGGGCTCGATAGATCGCGCAGCGCCTCCAGCGCGCGCTCGGCTTTACGCTCCTGGTAAATCGTGATCGCCATGACCACGACGACGGAGACCAACAGAATCAGGGCGTCGCGTACGTCGCCCAAAGCAAAATAGATCGCGCCGCCCGCTATCAGCAGCAGAAACATCGGTTCGCGCACGACTTCCTTCGCAACAGCCGCGATCCCGCGTTTCCCCGCCCGCGGAAGCTCGTTGGGGCCGTACTGTTCGAGTCGTCGTCTTGCTTCCGCTTCGGTGAGCCCGGCTAGAGGCATTTTGGGTGCTCGGTTATTCGTGACGATCGCGACATATATACCGTGCAGTTAGCCATGGGCTGATGCACAATTTTTTGACGCACGTCAAGACGGCCGTACTGGCACGCTGCTACAAAGTAAGCAAAGAAGGGTCGACCAGCGGTTAGCTTGTCTCGAGAGAGCATGAAAGAAGAACTTGCCATATCGCATCCCATTTTACCTCGCATCGCTGGTCCTACGGGTGTTCGCCCAAGGCAGTTCATCCGATCCAGTTGCAGCTTCGTGAGCTGGCGCAGCTGTTTAACTCGATGGACGCAACACCGTTTCATCATCGAGACCTCGATCCCGATGCGGAGGAGTTTATAGAAAGTTGGGCATTGGAATTCCCCGCGCGCGGCGAGTTCGCTATTACTATTCTGCTTGAAAAGTTTCCGCCGGAAGATCCGACGGCGGTCACGACCGAAGCAATACACAACTACTTCAGTTACAAAGAGGAGCTCGCCCGACGGGAGCTGGCCCAATTGCTTCAACGTGGCCGGGTAAGCCTGGTAATTGGACTGCTATTTCTAGCGCCTCTGCTTGTCGCTGGCGATTTGATCGGTAAGTTCCCAATTGGCCCGTTTGCAGACATCACTCGCGAGAGCCTTACTATCGGGGGCTGGGTCGCGATGTGGCGGCCTATGCGGATCTTCCTCTATGACTGGTGGCCCATCGCTCACCGTCGTCGTATCTACCGCAGCCTTAGCCGGTCGCAGGTATCGGTCTTACCGCAGAGTCCGTCCGCGCTAAAGCGAGTCGTCGGTCAAAGCTAGTCGTCCCTGAAGCCGGCAATCGGCAACGTCGCTTCGGGCAGTTCCCGGCGAATTTGATCTTGGTCAATGCGGCTCCGTCCGTGCGCTCTTAGAATCTGCCTGAGTTTGACGCGCAGTTTGTAAGGGCCAAAGGAGTAATCATGCTTTCACAGACATACATGTCCTTCTCTTATGTTCCTCGACCGGTTCAGCCGCAGGGCTGGGCGCGTTTTGCAAAAGATCCCGTATGCGGGGCAAAGACGGAAATTTATTCCGCCGTGACGAGCGTCGTTTATCGGGGTGTCACCTATTACTTTTGCTCCGAGGCGTGCCACGCCCGCTTTACACGGGAGCCGGGCAAGTACCATCAATCGCTGAAATCCGTCTCCAGTTAGACGATGCAGGAACAGCATCATGGCGAAGCGTATCGCGATAATCCGCCGCCCCGACTCTCGCGGCGATCATTTTGGACATGCGCTTGCAGACGCGTATGAGAAGAGTGCGGAAGCGGCGGGGCACGAGGTGAAGTTAATCGATGTCGGCAAGATGGACTTTCCACTATTTACGCAGCAAAAACGACTACGAGACCGGAGCACCGCCGGAGACGACCCAACACGCGCCGCGCACGTAGTTGGGCCGATCAAATGGTGATTTGTTATCCCGTGTGGCTGGGCGCTATGCCGGCGCTCTTCAAAGGAGAAGGCGCGACGTACTGTTAAAACGAGACGGTCGGGAACGACGCGAAAGCACAAATGCCCAAACTTCTATTGGCGGTGGATGGATCGGAAGGCTCAGGTCGAGCAGCCGATTTCCTCCTGAAGCAATTAAATTGGTATCGCGAACCAGTCGAGGTGCATGTATTGAACGTGCAGTCCGCCTTGCCCCAAGCGGTGACCATGTTCGTGGCAGGATTCAACGTTAGAGAATATCACCAGAACGAAGGCAGAAAGATGCTCGCACCGGTGTTGGATAAGTTGGATAGTGCAAAAGTACACTACATTTTTCACGTCAGTGTCGGTGATCCCGCGTATATGATTACTCAATATGCTAAGGAGCAGAGCTGCGATCAGATAATTATGGGAACACGGGGATTGAGCCGTACTCCGGGGATATTGCTAGGGTCGATAGCAACCAAGGTAGTACATCTCGCCAATGTTCCGGTGCTCCTTGTTAGGTAAGGAACGGGAGGCCGCGCGATCTGGCGCCGTGCAATTGACTTGGCCACCACGCGCGAGGCGATCGCTTCCCTCTTAACAGTATTTGATGCAGGTCAATATGGCATTCGTGTGGCCGGGCCACACTACGCGTCATATCATCTATACGATGACGCATCCATGAGCCAACCCTACTCGTTGATATTCACCCCCGGGCGCATCGGTCACCTAACGGCAAAGAACCGTCTCGTGCTGCCACCTATGGTGCGCAACTACGCCGAGGACGACGGTCGCGCGACTGCGCGCTATGTGGCCCACATCGAGCGCATCGCTCGCGGTGGTGTCGGCACAATCATTCTGGAAGCGAGCTTCGTGCGGCAGGATGGGAAAGGGTTCTCGCATCAGTTGGGTATCCATTGCGACGACATGATTGACGGTCTGCGCACACTGGTGGCGGCGGGGCACCGGTACGGGGTCTTGATGGGGATACAGCTCTATCACGGCGGCCGACAGGCGTCGGCATTCGTCTCCGGCTCGCAGCCGCTGGCGCCGTCCGCGCTGCCCGATCCGGTCGTTAACGAATTGCCGCATGCGATGACCACGGCCGAAATCGCCGACGTCGCCGCCGCCTTCGGTGCCGCCGCGCGACGGGCACAACAGGCGGGCTTCGATTTCGTCGAAATTCACGGCGCGCATGGCTATCTGATCGCGGAATTTCTTTCGCCGTTCAGCAACCGCCGCAAAGACGCCTACGGCGGGACACCCGAGAATCGACGCCGATTCCTCGAAGAAGTTTATGCTGCCGTGCGCGCCGCGACGGGCGAGAATTTTCCGATCACCGTGCGCCTTTCCGCCGAGGAGCTATTAGCGAGCGGACTCACGATCGAGGAAACCGTAGGGACAGCGCGCCGCCTCGAGGAGTTGGGAGCCGCGGCCCTTCATATCTCCAACGGCAATTACGCGACGTACGCGCTTGGCACCATGATTCCACCGATGGCGATCAAGGATGGTGTGTTGCTGCCTTTCGCCGAATACGTGAAGAAGGCGGTCGGCATTCCGGTGATCGCCGTCGGGAAGATACGCACCGCGGCGATGGCGGAAGACGCGCTGCGCAAGAAACAGGCCGACTTCATCGCGCTCGGCCGCAGTCTGTTGGCCGACCCCGATTGGCCGGCTAAGGTCGCCTCCGGCCGGATGGTGGAAGTGCGCCACTGTATCGCGTGTAATCAAGGCTGCATAAGCCGACTATTTGCGCAAGAAGATGTGTGGTGCACGATCAATCCGGAAGTCGGTCGTGAGCAAGCGTTCGCGAAATTGCGCGGGGGCACGGGTCGCAAACTTCTTGTCGCCGGCGGCGGCCCGGCCGGCATGGCCGCGGCGCGCTGGGGAGCGCTCGCCGGATTCAACGTTGTCCTGTACGAAGCGCGCTCCGTGCTCGGCGGTCAATTGCTGGCTTCGGCCGCGGCGCCTCACCGCGAGGATTGGGGCATGCTGCGTTTACATTTGATGTCCGAGCTCGATCGGCTCGGTGTAGACGTCCGCGTCAATTCGACGCTTGATATGGACGGCGTTTCCCGCGAGCAGCCGTGGGCGGTTATCGTTGCGACCGGCGCCGAACCGATACGCCCTAGACTCACGCACGTGGAAGGAATGCGCGTTGCGACCGGGCGCGACGTATTGGAGCAGTCCGAGCCGCATCAAGGCCGCGTGATCATCGCGGGCGGCGGCTGCGCCGGCGCGCAGGTAGCGGAATATCTCGCGAACTGCGGCCACAGCGTGACCATGATCGAAGCGGCGGGCGAGGTCGCGCTGGACGCACCGACCGATGAGCGCGCGTTGCTCCTCGGACGCTTAAGTCGGCGCGGCGTGCGGATTTTGCCGAACGCGAAGCTCGTCGATCTCGCGTTGACCAACGTCATCGTGCAGCTGCCGCACGAAACGCGAATGCTTCCCGCCGACATGGTGGTGCTGTGCCTCGGCTCGAGGTCCGTCAACGAACTCGCGGCCGCTCTCGATTCCGCAAACGTGCGAGCGGAACTCGTCGGCGACGCTCGGCAACCGCGCAAGGTGACGGAGGCCATCGCCGAAGGCGCGCTCGCGGTGCTAGCGCTGCTCCAGGGCGAGCCTGCCAAGGTGGCGCCAGAGGAGCTACGGCCGCAAAGAGAACCCTTCGCGCATGTATAGCGAGCCGGCGTGCGATATCGGAGACGAGAACTAACGCGTAGGCAACTGGGCAGTTTGCGCGGACTGATTCGATCCCGTAGGCAAACAGACGTACATCATACGTCTCGGACCTGTGCTTTCTACCGGATCGCGGTCCGCGAACTGGAGTTATACGCCTCTCGGCCGTTGCTCTATGAGCAACGGCCAGCCATCGTACGTACAAAAACTACGGGCTAGAAATTCATGTTCTCTGGGGCCGTTGGGACATGTCCTTTGCCACGCTCGGCCAACAGATCATGACGTTCTTTGCGGATCTGAGCCCGCTCCTCGGGCGTCTTAGCCGCCTGCAACTTGGCGCGATACTGGTCGCGCTCTTGAGGCGTCAATATCGGATTGCCAGATACGTCGTATGTGTCCTGACTACGGAGCTGCGATTGTCGATCGCTTGGCGCTTGGACCGCCACAGCCGGCAGGCTCAGAATGGGCAATAGCGCGCCAAGAATGACGGTGTGTATCAGCTTGCGGTTCATGGTGTCACCTCCAATCGTTTCACTTGAAAACGAATCGTAATTTTCCTCCTGTGTCGCTGCGCGCGCATTGATCTCAGTAAAAATTCGGAAGCCGCGACCCGGACTTTCTTCTTGTTATCGCGGCGATGACTGTCGGGCAATTTATGACTTGTTCGGGGCGGCGTACGTTATTTGATGCGCGTCAAAACATTGTCCGCTTGGTCCTAGTAGGCTTTGTTCCATCTATAAACGCGAGATGAGGTCATCATGCGTTTCAAGGACCGCGCGGAGGCTGGTCAAAAACTCGCCCGGCTGCTCGCGACTACGTACGAGCATGAAGAGGGTGTCGTCTACGCGCTTCCGCGGGGCGGTGTCGTGCTGGGTGCGGAAATCGCGCTGCGCCTGCACATGCCGCTCGACTTGATCGTCGCCCGCAAGATCGGCCACCCCTACAACCCCGAATACGCCATCGGTGCCGTCACCGAAGGTGGCGAGCCCGTGGTCAATGCAGACGAGGTGGCGCGCGTGCCAAGTGGGTGGTTTCACGCCCAGGTTGCGGCGGAACGGCGCGAGGCGCGCCGGCGACATCACGTCTATCTCGACGGCCGCGCGCCGCTTTCGAGCCACGGCAAGACCGCAATAATCGTGGACGACGGAATCGCGACTGGGCTTACCATGGAGGCCGCGATACGCGAGCTGCGGCGCCGGGATTCGGCACGTATCGTCGTCGCGGTACCGGTCGTACCGGCGGATACCGCCACGACGTTCGCGCGGGAAGTCGATGAACTGGTCGCTCTCGATATACCGGAGTACTACCTCGGCGGCGTCGGGGCCTACTACGAGTATTTCCCGCAAGTAACGGACGAAGAGGTGATCGCGTTGCTTCGTAGAGTCAACGGAACAGTGACGGCAAGCCAGACATGACCGACCGATCCGTTCTGATCCCTTCGGCGACCGACCTCCACGAGGGCGAGCTGGACGTGCCGCGCGCCGCGCGCGGTATCGTATTGTTCGCTCACGGCAGCGGCAGCAGCCGCTTCTCGCCGCGCAATCGCTTCGTCGCTGAGCATCTGCAGGGCGCCGGGTTGGCGACGTTGCTTTTCGATCTGCTCACGGAAGCCGAAGATCTGCTTTATTCGAATCGCTTCGACATTCCATTGCTCACGCGCCGACTGCTGGCGGCGACCGACTGGGTTCAAAGTGAAGAGTCGCTGAACCACTTACCCTTGGGTTATTTCGGAGCGAGCACCGGAGCTGCCGCGGCGTTGCAGGCGGCGGCCGCGCGTCCCGAGGTGCGCGCCGTCGTTTCCCGTGGCGGCCGGCCGGATCTTGCGATTGCCGAGCTGCCCCGCGTGCAAGCGGCGACACTGCTCATTGTGGGCGGCGACGACGAAGACGTCATCAAGCTCAACCGTAAAGCGCTTTTGTGCCTGCGCGCACTGAAAGCGCTCGAAATCGTGCCGGGCGCGAGCCATCTTTTCGAGGAACCCGGAACCTTGGACAAGGTCGCACAGCTTGCTGCCGGTTGGTTTCGCCGTCACTTGACCAGCCCGGTGCTCGCGCCATGAAGCTGTCCGCCGTGTCGATACATGAGTTAGAGCTGTCGCAGAAGGTGGCATTGCTAAAAGACCCGCGTACGTACCCTCACAAGCCAACGCGGATCGACACCGTTGAAACTCATATGTCCTGGGTGTTCCTGACGGATACGCATGCTTATAAATTAAAAAAGCCGGTACGATACGATTTCCTCGACTTCAGCACGTTGGGTGCCCGCGAGTGGAATTGCCGCGAAGAGTTGCGGCTGAATCCGCCGCTGGCGCCGGACGTCTATCTCGCCGTCGTGCCGCTGGCGATCGGGCCAGCGGGCGCGCTACGGCTGGAAGGAGAGGGTGCGGTCGTCGAATGGTTGGTGAAGATGCGGCGCCTGCCGGCGGAGCAGATGCTCGATCACGTGATTCGCGCACATCGTCTGCATGAGCCGGATATCGAGCGCCTCGCGCAGGTGCTGATGGCGTTTTACCGCAATGCTCCGCCGGTCGCGATGACGAGCAGCGCCTATCGAAAGCAGTTCGAACGCATGATCGAATTGAATCGCGCCGTGCTTTCCATGCCGCGATACCGGTTGTCCGCGAACGTCGTGGCGCGCACGCACGACGCGCTTTCCGAAACGCTTGCATCCGATCCCGACATGTTCGGCCGGCGCGTGCACGACGGCCGGATCGTCGAGGGTCATGGGGACTTGCGCCCGGAGCACGTCTGCCTGGAGGAGCGGCCGGTCGTCTTCGACCGGTTGGAATTCAATCGCGAGTTTCGCCTGCTCGACGCTGTCGATGAGCTGTGTTTTCTCGCGATGGAGTGCGAGCGTCTCGGCGTGCCCGCGGTCGGCCGGGTGCTGTTCAACGCTTACCGCGCGGCAACGGGAGACGACCCGCCCGAACGGCTGCGCTGCTTCTATAGCGCGCATCGCGCCTGCGTGCGCGCACGCCTTGCCGTGTTGCACACGGATGAGCTTGAGCCGACTGCGTGGGACAAGTGGCTCGGGAGCGCGCGCAAATATCTAAACCTGGCGGAGGGCTACTGTCGCGCGCTTTAGCAGGGTGTTGAAAAAACCATTTTTCAACATCCTGTCGGTCGGCAAGTCTGCGGTGCACCGCGCGCCGCTAATGCGCGGACGGAGCCGCACCCTTATCCGTCGATCGCATGGGCCGGGCCGATCTTTCGCGCAGCCGCTCGCGTGAGATCAATTTGGCCATCAGGCTTAGTTCTTTCGAGACCAGCGCCAGTAAGTCGTCCAAGACCGCGATCCCAACGAGCGCGCCTTGGGAGTCAACCACGGGCACACGGCGTATGCCTTTTTGCTGCATGAGCTCGATCGTTTCGTGTACGTCGTCCGGCCACTAGGCGCCGGGTTCGTCGAACAGCTCGACGAGCGAAGCGTCTTCATGCAACCGACGCACGGCGTCGGCGAAGAGTCGCGCGACGCTCACGACGACAAGCTTGTCTCGCACTATTTCCGGCGCCAGGCGAAACGGCGGCACGGTATCTGTTATGACGAGTTGATCAAATGCGTTTCCGCCCAACACCTGCGCGGCGTCGCCCGTGAAAAGCCCATGAGCGGCGGCGCCGTATATGCGCCGCGCGCCGGCGGCGCGACAAACCTGCGCGGCATGAATGAGGGTGCTGCCGGTACTGATGAGATCGTCGACAATAATGGCGGTGCAACCCGCGACGTCGCCGACCAATCGGCCCGTGGTGAGCCGGCCTTGGCCGCGCGCCTTTTCCAGAAACGCAAGCGCCGGCTCGGACCGGTGCAGACGGCCGAGCATCCGCCGCAGCCGCTCGGCGCGTTTCACGCCGCCGGCATCCGGTGAAACGACGACGATGTTCGCGTCGCTTCCCAGCAAGTGGGAGAAATGGCGCGCGAACAAAGCCGCGGTGTCGAGGTGGTCGGTGCGGAGTCGAAACGCGTTTTGGAATGCGGCGAGGTTGTGCACGTCCAATGTCACGACCCGGTCCGTGCCGACGGCCTCGAAAAGGGCGGCGACATAACGGGTCGTGACCGGATCGCGCGGCTGGGTCTTCGCGTCTTTGCGCGCATATGCCAGATACGGTATGAGCGCGGTAATGCGCGCCGCAGAAGCGTCTCGCAGCGCGCCGATAAAGAACAGCAATCGCACCAGCTTGTCGTTGACGCTCGCCGCCCGGTCGCCATAGAGCGACTGCACGACGAACACATCTCGTCCGCGAACGCTTACCAGCGGGCGCGCCTTGTGCTCGCCGTCCTCGAACTCGCGTTCTTCATGTGGGCTTAACGCCCCACCGAGATGCTCCACTACTCGTGCGCCGAATTCGCGCGTGGCGTTCAACGCAAATAGCTGTAAGGCGCCGTGTTCCATTCTGTATTCCCTAGTGTCCTGTCCGGTAAATAACTATCAAAAAACATGTAGCCCGGATGGAGCGATAGCGAAATCCGGGACGTAAGAATGCCCCGGATTGCGGCGCTACGCGCCTTCATCCGGGCTACCTGGAGAGCTTTGTCGTCGGATTTATGCAGCGTATTTTCGGGACGCCAGCGACGTTACTACGCGCGGCCGGCGGATAATTTGACCCATGTCAAAGACCGGCACCGCAACGTCGGACATCATCGAAGCCGTAGGAGATGACCATGCCGTTTATTCATAAGCCGATCGTCGATCAGTGGTACCGGCACCTGGATAAGGGCGAGAGCTTTCGCGTGGTCGCGATAGACGAGGACGCGCGCACGGTCGAGATCCAGGACTTCGACGGCGACGTGGAGGAAATCGATCTCGAGAACTGGTACGTCATGGATATCGAGCCGATCGAACCGCCGGAAGATTTGACCGGACCGATGGACGATATCGAGCGCGACGATCTCGGCTACACGGATACGGGCACGGCGGACCAGGAGTGGAGCGAGCTGACGCGCGAGGAACTCACGCGCCGCGTGGCGAAGCGAGAGGACGTCGAAGAAGAGCAGGGCGAGAAGGAAGGCGAACCGGAGTAGCGCGGAACGCGTGACTGGAGATATCGGGATCTGCGCTATTGCCAAGGATGGGGGCGCGACCCAGTGATGAATTGGAATAGGAGGATCGATGACTATCGCAAAGACCGTTGAAAATTTCTTACAGCGGCATGCCGTTCCTTACGGGGTGGTCCAGCATCCGCGTTCGCTCTCGAGCAAGGAAACGGCTGGCGCGGCTCATCTTGAACCGGATGATATCGCGAAGGCGGTGGTTCTGGGCGACGACAAGGGCTACGTCATGGCGGTGATTCCGAGTGATCGCCACGTGGAGCTGCGCGCGCTGTCCAAAAAGCTCGGGCGCAAGCTCGATCTCATCAGCGAATCTCGTCTCGCGCCGCTCTTCAAGGATTGCGAGCCCGGGGCGATACCCCCGATCGGCCCGGCTTATCACGTGGAAACGATCGTCGATGAAAGTCTCGTCGGACGCAAGAAAGTATGGTTCGTCGCGGGCGATCACTACCGGCTCGTCGCGGTCGACGGCGATGATTTCATACGACTGCTCGGACAAGCGCAATTCAGCCGGTTCAGTCACTGAGCGTGAAGGAGAAGCGGTCATGGAAACGTTCATCATGCTGACGCGCGTCGCACCCGCGGCGGTGCGTACGCCGCACACACTCGAAATATTGGAGCGAAACGCGACCGAACATATCCGTAAGGATTGTCCCGATGTGAAGTGGGTCGCGAACTACGCGCTGCTCGGACCGTACGATTACCTCGATATTTTCACAGCGCCCGATACCGCGACCGCCGCTAAAGTCGCCGCGATCATCCGCAGCTATGGCCGGGCGCACTCCGAGATTTGGCCGGCGACCGAATGGCACGCGTTCAAGGACATGCTGCATCACCTGACGCACGTAACGAAAGACGAGGCGGCGGAAGTTCGAGCCGGTTGGGAACTGACGTTATAACGCACAGCGGCTCGGCGCTTTCCAGCCCACGAGAGCACCGAGGAATTTACGGCGTCGCTCGCTGGTTTTGCCGTTATTTCCCTCGTGTCGGGACGTTGATCCACGTCAATGACGTTCCCGCCGGATCGCGCGAAGCTGTTCATCAGTTTCGCTGTTGAGGACATACCATGAAAACGTTGCTCGTCGTTTATTCGCGCACCGGTACAACGAGAGGCGTCGGGCGGCGGATCGCGCGCGCTTGCGCGAGCGCAATGCGCGAGATCAAGGATGTGCGCAGCCGTAGAGGCCCCATCGGTTACTTGCGGTCGGGATTCGAAGCCGTGAAGGCGCGCCTGCCCGCCATCAAGCCGCTGACGGTCGATCCGTCCGCCTACGATCTCGTTATTTTGGGCGCGCCGGTGTGGGCCGGTCATATTGCGGCGCCGATGCGCACATTTCTCGAACAAAACAAGAGTCGCCTGCGGCGCATTGCGTTGTTTTGCACGATGGGTCGGTCGGGTTCCGAGCGTGCGTTGCGAGAGATGGCCGAAATCACCGGCCAGATACCGCTCGCCACGCTTGCGCTCGTGCAGGATGAAATCAAAACCAATATCGGGGTCCATAAGATTCACCGATTCGAATCCGCGCTGCACAAGGTCCAAGAGGCACCGGAAAGATCCGCCGTGCCGCAACCAGAGCCGAGTAATCCGGTGCTGTATCTAGTTCGCGAATTCAACGTCGGGGAAAAAAGCGGAGGTCCCAACCCGCACGCTTAGGAGATACAAGATGAATAGCCAGTTCAGGGTGCGCGATAAGGAACGTGCCGCCGCGTAACGGCGGCCCAAGGAGACGGGCATGCCTCATAAACAAATTCTATTCGGATCGGCGGCGCGCGAAAAAATCTTGAAGGGCACGACGGCGCTTGCCGATGCCGTGCGCATAACGCTCGGTCCGAAGTCGAAGTCGGTCCTGATTCAGAAACAATGGGGAAGCCCGATCGTTTGCAACGACGGCGTAACGATCGCCAAGGAGATCGATCTCAAGGACCCGGAAGAAAACCTGGGCGCGCAGATGCTGCGCCAGGCGGCGGAGAAAACCGGCGATGCCGTCGGCGACGGCACGAGCACGGCGACGATTCTGGCTCATGCGATATTCGCCGACGGCCTGCGCAACATCGCGGCCGGCGCGAGCGCGGTCGACCTCAAGCGCGGGCTCGATCGGGGTTTGAAGCTCGCGATCGAATCGCTGCGCGCGCAGTCGCGTCCCGTCAAGACCCGCAAGGAAAAGGCGCAGGTGGCGGCGATCTCAGCGCACAACGACGAGGTTATCGGCGAGCTGGTCGCGGAGGCCATGGAGAAGGTCGGCGAAGACGGAGTGATCACCGTCGAAGAATCGAAGACGACCGAGACCGTGCTCGACGTCGTCGAGGGTATGCAATTCGACCGCGGCTATCTCTCTCCCTATTTCGTCACCGACCCCGCGAAGATGGAGGCGGTGCTGGAAGACCCGCTCATTCTCCTGTCGGATAAGAAGATCGCGGTTCTCAAAGACGTGATACCGCTGCTTGAAGAAGTGGCGCGTGCCGGAAAGCCGCTTCTCGTCGTCGCGGAGGACGTGGAGGGCGAGGCGCTGGCGACGCTTGTCGTGAACCAGCTCCGCGGCGTGTTGCGCTGCGCCGCGGCCAAGGCGCCGGGTTTCGGCGACCGGCGCAAGGAGATGCTCGAAGACATGGCGGCGCTGACCGGCGGACAAGTCGTCTCCGAGGATCTCGGCATTCGGCTCGAAAACGTACAGCTGGCGCAGCTCGGGCGCGCCAAACGGGTCGTCCTCGACAAGGAAACCACGACCATCGTCGGCGGGGCCGGAGACCGAAAGGCGATCGACGCGCGCATCCAGCAAATTCGCAAACAGATCGAAGACACGACGAGCGATTACGACCGCGAAAAACTCGAGGAGCGTCTGGCCAAGCTCGCCGGCGGCGTGGCGGTGATTCGCGTCGGCGCGCCCTCGGAGGCGGAAATGAAGAACAAGAAAGACGCGCTCGACGATGCGATCAGCTCCACCAAGGCGGCGGTGGCAGAGGGCATGGTGCCGGGAGGAGGGCTCGCGCTGCTGCGTGCCGCCAAGGCGGTGATGTCGGAGGAGGCGAAGTGCGAAGGCGATGAGCGCACCGGTCTGCAAATTCTGCGGCGCTCGTTCGAGGCGCCGGCGCGGCAGATCGCGGAGAATTCCGCGGTGGACGGCGGCGTCGTGGTCAACCGCATGGCCGTTGAGAGCGGCAATATCGGTTTCGACGCGGCGCGCAAGCAGTACGTGGACCTCGTCGAGGCGGGAATCGTCGACCCGACGAAAGTGACCCGCATCGCGCTCGAGAACGCCGTTTCCGTCGCGAGCGTCCTGCTGCTGACGGAGGCAACGATGACGGAGCTTCCTGAAGTCAGGAAGGAAGGCGCCGTTGGCGCGCCGGAAATGTAAATGGCGCCTCCCAAGACTCAACAATCAGCGAAAGGAGACACAAATGTACAAACATATTTTGATTCCTACCGATGGCTCGGAGCTGTCCGACAAGGCGATAAAGAACGGCGTCGCCTTCGCCAAGTCGCTCAACGCCAAGATTACCGGCCTGCATGTCATGCCATCGGCCTTCCCGATCTATTACGGCGAGATGGCGTGGGTGGACGCCAACGTTGAGAAGCAGATGCGCGACGCCGCGCGCGCGGAAGGCAATAAGTATCTCGATCGTATCGAGGCAACCGCCCGATCGGCCGGTGTGACGTGCGAGCGTGCGCTTTTGGCGAACGATCAGATATGGAAAGCGATCATCGATACCGCCCAGGCGAAGCATTGCGACCTCATTCTCATGGCGGCACATGGCCGGCGGGGTCTGTCGGCGCTGATGCTCGGAAGCGAGACCAATAAGGTTCTCACTCATTCCAGTGTACCGGTGCTGGTCTATCGCTGACCCCGTTGCGTGAAAGAATGGCAACCCGCGATATCGATCTCACGACGTCAAACGACGGCGCTCGTTACATACGTTGGTTCAACGCTATTGGTATCGATGATGTTCCGTCGGTGGGCGGCAAGAACGCCTCGTTGGGAGAGATGGTCCAGACACTTGCGCCGCTCGGTGTAAAAGTGCCGAACGGCTTCGCCATCACCGCGGATGCTTACCGCGATATGCTGACACAAGCCCGCGCGTGGGACCGGTTGCACGCGCTGCTCGACGATGTCGACAAGCGCGACGTCGCCGCACTCGCGCGCCAGGCGCGCCAGGCGCGCGCGTTGGTATACCGAGCAGGTCTGAGTGCGGCGCTGCGCGCGGAAATTCTGTCGGCGTATCGAGCGTTGAATAAGGAATACGGCCCGCGGCTGAGCGTTGCGGTGCGAAGCTCGGCGACCGCTGAGGATCTGCCGAGTGCAAGTTTCGCGGGCCAGCACGAGTCGTACCTTAATATCGGCGGCGCGGAGCGTTTGCTGGAGGCGTGCCGGCAGTGCTTTGCCTCGATCTTCACCGATCGCGCGATCGCGTACCGCATCGACCAAGGCTTCGATCACTTCAAGGTCGCACTGTCCATCGGCGTGATGAAGATGGTGCGCTCGGACCTCGCGGCAAGCGGCGTCATGTTTACGCTGGACACCGAGTCCGGTTTCCCCGACGTTGTGTTCATCACCGGCGCCTATGGCCTCGGGGAGAATATCGTGAAGGGCGCGGTCGATCCGGATGAATTCTACGTGCACAAACCGACGTACCACCAAGGCAAGCGCGTGGTGCTGCGGCGAGCGCTGGGCGATAAGCAGCTCAAAATGATTTACGGAAACGCGCACAGCCGCCGGACGACACGCAACGTCTCCACGCCTAAGGCGGAGCGGTCACGCTTCTGCATTTCCGACGAAGAAGTGTTGAAACTCGCGGATTGCGCGATCCGCATTGAAGAGCACTACACTCGGCACGCGGGCCACTATACGCCGATGGACATCGAGTGGGCCAAGGACGGCGTGGATGGGGAGCTGTACGTCATACAGGCGCGGCCGGAAACGGTAGCGTCCCAACAGCACGCCAACCTATTAAAGGAATATACGCTGCGCGGGTCGGCTGATGTGTTGGCGGTGGGCCGATCGGTCGGCATGAAGATCGCGAGCGGCCGCGCCCGGGTCATCACGCGATCGGAGCAGCTCGCCAAGTTCCGCCCGGGCGAAGTGCTCGTTGCGGACACGACGTCGCCCGATTGGGAGCCGGTCATGAAAACCGCCGCGGCGGTGGTTACCGATCGCGGTGGGCGCACGTGCCACGCTGCTATTGTCGCCCGCGAGCTCGGCATTCCCGCCGTTGTCGGGGCCGAGGATGCAACGAAGAAGATAGAAGAGGGCGATGTCGTCACCGTGTCGTGTGCGGAAGGCGACACCGGCAAAGTGTATCGCGGGAACGTTCCGTTCGACGTTCATGTCACGGACCTCGGCGCCTTGCCGCGGCCGGTGACCAAGATCATGGTCAACCTCGGCAATCCGGCGGTGGCGTTCAAGACCAGCCGCTTGCCGAACGACGGCGTTGGTCTCGCGCGCATGGAGTTCATTATCAGCGAACACATCCAAGCGCATCCGATGGCGCTGCTGCACCCGGAACGAATCAAAGACGCGCAAGAGCGCAGGGCGGTGAAGGCGCTTATCGCGCATCACCGCGATGGTGCGGAATTTTTTGTCCAACAGTTGGCCGAAGGCGTCGGCACCATCGCGGCGGCATTTTATCCGCGCCCTGTCGTCGTGCGCCTGTCGGACTTCAAGACCAACGAATACGCGGCGCTGCTCGGCGGCCGCTGGTTCGAGCCAACGGAGGAAAACCCGATGCTCGGGTTCCGCGGGGCCTCGCGCTATACGCACCCGGCTTATGCCGAGGGCTTCGTGCTCGAGTGCGCGGCGCTCAAGCGCGTGCGTGACGAGATGGGGCTGAGCAATGTGATTGTCATGGTTCCGTTCGTGCGCCGCGTTGCCGAGGCCGACCAGGTGCTCGCCAAAATGGCGGAGTGCGGGCTCCGGCGCGGCGACGGCGGGCTCAAGATCTACGCCATGTGCGAAATCCCGAACAACGTCATCCAGGTCGACGCCTTCGCCAAGCGCTTCGACGGCTTCTCCATCGGCTCGAACGATCTCACGCAGCTCATCTTGGGAGTGGACCGGGACTCGCAGATGGTCGCGTTCGACTACGACGAACGCGATCCGGGCGTGAAGGAAATGATTCGCCTCGCGGTCGAGGGCTGTAAGCGCAACCGGATTCATTCCGGCCTATGTGGCCAAGCTCCGTCGGATTACCCGGAAATGGCGGAATTCCTGGTACGACTCGGGATCGACTCCATGAGTCTTAATCCGGACGCCGTGCTTCAGACCACGCGCCGTGTGTTGGAACTGGAAAAGATGTTGGGCCAGGCCACGCGGAGCGAGACGACTAGCGCCGCTGCTGCTGAATAATCCGACGTTCTCGTGTGCACCGCAAATTTGACGCACATCAATAATGAATCGGCATAATGATGGAGATCATTGCAAGACGGAACAACCGCGGACGATAACTGAAGAGCGCATTCCGACTGAGGGATGAAGGCTAGGAGATTGTCATGAAACTTCCAGTGCAGATCGTATTTCGCAACATGCCTTGGTCCGAGGCGATCGAGGCGAAGGTTCGCGAGCGCGCGGAAAAGCTCGATCGCTATTCGGACGACATCATGAGCTGCCGCGTCGTGGTGGAGCCGTCGCACAAACATCATCACAAGGGCAACCTCTACGAGGTGCGGATCGACATCAAAATGCGAGGCGCGGAGCTGGTGACCGGGCGCGAGCCGAACGTCGATCACGCCCACGAAGACGTCTACGTCGCCATCCGCGACGCCTTCGACGCCATGCGCCGGCGGATTGAGGACTACGCGCGCCGCCGCCGCGGCGATGTGAAGCATCACGAGAGCACGCTGCACGGTCGCGTGGCGGAAGTTCATCCCGATGAGGGTTTCGGGCGCATCGAGACACCCGATGGCCGCTTCGTCTACTTCCACCAAAATAGCGTCGTCGATATCGACTTCCGCAGGATCTCTCCGGGCGCCGAGGTGCGGTTCGTCGAGGAAATCGGCGAGCGCGGACCGCAAGCCACCACGGTGCACGTTCTTGGAAAGCATCACAAAAACGGAACGAACACCTCGCCAGCCTAAAGGGTCGACAAACCGTATCCTTCTATTGGCGCCGCGCGCGGCGGTCCCGTTCGTAGCGACCCCCTTCAGCGAAGTCCCCCGGCGTGCCGCTTGTGCATCAGCGGGTCGGCGTCGAGTCGAATTTGTAATAGCGTCGGACCAGATGATCTGTCACGTCGTTGACGTCGTCATTGCTCCAATCGAGCTTCTGTTCACCCGCCCAGCGCCGCACCCAGCCGTCAACCTCGGATACGGATTTTGCGCGTCGATTGTCGCGCAGATGCGCGCGGCTGGTGTGACAGCCGGTACAG
>JBGPKL010000053.1:0-28394 GCA_041485885.1 Sulfurifustaceae bacterium | reverse complement strand
TTACGTTTGAGAGTAGGCATCGGAGCATCATGGCGAATCTCCGCGATACGTCAAATGCGTTCTACGCCGGGAATTACAGGACAGAAGCGAGGTTCACGCTCTGTTTTTACCCACACGAGTACGCGATGACCCATTTATTTAGATAATTGAGTGCCCACGTTGAACGCTAGGCGTAAGGTCGCTTCGCTATGAGAGAGACATTGGTATGGCACCAGCCAGAATGATCAGCGCCAAACCAGCAACGATATTTGCGATTGCGCCCTCAAACGCTCGCTTCTTATGGTGCTCCTGTAGACGTTTCACTTCACGGTCGGTGAAGCAGAACTTATTTCCTACTTGCACGAGTCCCATCCAGAGTTTATATAAACCGAACGGTGCGAGCGCCGGGACGATTGCGGCCACAGTCCGCCAAAAGTTTGAAGTGGACAAAGAGCCCAGCTCAATCCGCCAGTGAGCACCATTCAGAAGGTACAGGACCCAGACAAAGAAGCATACCGCGAAGAAGTTCAGGAAAATCCAGGAAAGGACTATACGAAGGATGGCCTTGCGGCCCTTCGGCTCGAATATCGCCGCGTATTCAAACGCACCCCATCGAGGCTGGGCGTTGGAAGCAGTTCCCCACGCGATGGCGTAGAAGATACAAAAGACGTTCTGAAGGATATTGAGACTGGTTAGGGAGTCATTCATCGGGCACCTTCTTCAGTGACGACGTATCGATCTAAGACGTAGCCTTGGCCGCGTAGCCCCCCATTGGAGTAACACGGGGGGCTACGGATACACGGGGCATTCTACTGCGGCCCTTGATCTGGTAGGCGAGGCCCCGCCCGCCATGATCCGGTCGAGGAGCCGCGCATAGACGAAAATGCAGATATGAGCGCTAAACTACCGCCGGATGATCCCCTGAATTTGCAAAAGAGTCGGCACATCGTGATGCCGCTCTGGTCAAGCGCAGTCCGTGATATCCAATTCAAGTTTGCGCCTGATACACGGGCCGACATCGAGCGGCTTTTTAAGTCTCGCCTGGAAACAGAGCGGCTCCCCGTAGGGCGCGGCTCCGAGCATCGCAGGGTTTGGGCGAAAGCCCGGAGGGGAGCGGACAGGGAGTCCGCTCCCGAAGCACAGTACAGGGATGTGCTGTGATTCGGCGCCGGCCCAAACCCGAGGAGCGCAAGAAGCGGTTGCGCCCTCCGGGGGGTCCTTCTCTTTGCGTACTTTCTCTTGGACAAGCAAGAGAAAGTACGCCGACCTGCGGTGCTGCACAGGGATGTGCGAATTTCGCGGGAGCGCAGGAGCGCGGAGCGATTCGGGAACCGCAAATACAATTTAATTCAAACTCGATGAACCGCGCAAAGCGCGGTCTCCTCCTGGAATGACGGACGAAAAAACAGCGACTGCTACGCCGAAAAATCGCGCAGCATGCCGTCAACGATCCATTGCTTGAGCAACCCCGCGGCGGTCGCCGCGGCATCGCTCGGATCGAACCATTGGCACAAGCCCGCGCAGATATCGGCGAAGCGTTCGTCGCGCCGCAGCGCGTCGAGCGCGTACGCCTCGTGCGTCGGGAGCGAGCGGAAGAAACTTTGCAGGTCCTGACGCCAGATTACCCATGGAACGGCCGCCTCGGCGCGCTCGGGCGCGCGCAACTCGGCGCCGATGTCGGCGGCGCGCCAAATCGCGGGCGCATTCCAGTGCAAGTCCAAACGATTGACCGCGGCATGGGCGCGGAACGTGAGGTTCGGCCAATCGGCGGCTTCGACCGTCGCCAGGTCTTCCGCTTTGAGTACCGGATCGTCCGCCGCGTCGAACGCGGCGTTCAGCGCCCAGTCGAACGCGGCCAGCTCCGCGAGTAACGGTGCTTCCGCGTACGGCGGCGTACGCGCAAGGAACCCGGCCAAATGTCTGCCGAAATAGCGCAAGGAATAGTGCGTGGACGGGGAAGCCGCGATGTACGCTTCACCGAGCGCGGTGAAGTCATCGGGACCGAGATAGGCGCGAAGCGCGACGAAGTCGGTTTCCAGCGCTTCGAGCAAACGCAGCCGATACGCGTCGGCATAGACGCGTAGGCGTTCTTCGGCCGCTAAATTGCCCGCCTCGACGACGCGAGCAACAGCCTCGTTCGGGGCGTGCAAAATATACGCTTGGAAATCGTCCTGCAGCTCGCGTAACGCGCTCATGGTGTCATCGCGATCGCCGATCGCGGCGCGGCGAGCACCGCGGCGGCGAGTTCGCGCGCGCGGGTTAGTTCGTCCACGAGCTCGCCGAGCGCGGGGATATTGTCGTCGCGCTCGATCATCGTTGAGACGAGACCGAAGCGGCGCACCGCCGCTTCGTAGAGCTTCCACACCGGATCGATGATCGGTTCGTCGTGCGTGTCGACGATATGCGTCTCGAGATTGCGGTGGCCGGCGAGATGAAACTGCTGCACGCGCTCGCGCGGTATCCCGTCCAAATAGACGAGCGGATCAAAACCGTGATTGAAGCTGCTGACGTAGATGTTATTGATGTCGAGTAAAATCCAGCAGTCGGCGCGCCGCGCGATCTCGCGCAGGAACTCCCACTCGCTCACCGCCGAGTCGCGATAGGTGAGATAGCTCGACACGTTCTCGAGCAAAATGCGCCGGCCAAGATAATCTTGCACTTGCGTGACGCGATCGGCGACGTGCGTTATCGCTTCCTCGGTATACGGCAGCGGCAGTAGATCGTGGAGATTCTTTCCGTGCGCCCCGGTCCAGCAGAGATGATCCGATATCCATTGCGGCTCGGCGCGCGCGGCGAGCGCCTTCAAGCTTTTCAGGTAATCCCGATCGAGCGGGTCGGACGATCCGATCGACAGCGACACGCCGTGCATCACCACCGGGTAGCGACCGCGGATACGATCGAGATAGTGCAGCGGCTTGCCGCCGGGCACCATGTAGTTTTCGGAGAGAATCTCGAACCAATCGACGCGCGGATCGGTTTCGAGGATCGTGTCGTAGTGCGGGATGCGCAGGCCGAGACCGAAACCGAGGTACGGCCGCGCGGGAGAACTTTTGGACGACATGAAAAAAAGGGCGCTCGTTTTGCGCGAGCGCCCTTTAGGCGTTAGCCCTTCTTCGCTTCTGGCTTGCCGCCCTTATCCGCGCATTCCTTGTCGGACGACGAGGATACCCAGCCTTGGGCC
The DNA here is from genome assembly GCA_041485885.1 of Sulfurifustaceae bacterium. Lineage (GTDB taxonomy): Bacteria > Pseudomonadota > Gammaproteobacteria > Acidiferrobacterales > Sulfurifustaceae > JACQFZ01. The sequence continues at coordinate 25,234 of JBGPKL010000053.1, read as the reverse complement.
TTGCAAGCGTTCTGTCCCTTGCAGGAGTTTGCCTTGCCGGCGCACTCGCCCTTGCCTTTGCACGCGTTCGCGCCGGTGCAGTGCACCTTGGCGCCGTCCGGCTTTACGTGCGAAGCCGCCATAGTGGTGGCGGAGGCGGCAAACAAACCAGCGGCGGCGGTGGCAATAGCAAAACCTACGACTTTTTTCGAGTTCAACATGGATGTCTCCAGATTGGTAGTTGGGAATAGGTATACGACGTCAGCAACCGGCTGGATGCGTAACCTACCTTGCTTACGGCATCCACGGCGCCAGCGATTGGACCCGGCATTCGGGAGCGAGTTTCACCCTGGAAGGGGCACAACGCCGGCGGCATAGTACCGCAGTGCGTACCGTGAAGTGAACTGGCTGGCAAGTAATACCCGCTACCGATCGGCATCGCGCAAGCGGCGGGAGGGGGTGATGAGGTGGCTTCGTCGGCGAATCGCGAGAAGGCGCAAGCACTGACCGATTTATTCCCGCTTGCCGGTGTCCGGCCGCGGCTCGGCGACAAACGGCGTACTAGTGGACCAGCTTCTTGTATCGGATCCGGTGCGGCTGATCGGCGTCGTCGCCGAGCCGCCGCTTGCGATCGGCTTCGTAGTCGGCGTAGTTGCCTACGAACCAGACGACCTTGCCCTCGTCTTCGAACGCCAGCATGTGCGTCGCGATGCGATCGAGAAACCAGCGATCGTGCGAGATCACGACCGCGCAGCCGCCGAAATCGAGCAGCGCTTCCTCGAGCGCACGCAGCGTGTCGACGTCGAGATCGTTGGTCGGTTCGTCGAGCAGCAATAGGTTCGCGCCGCTCTTCAGAAGCTTCGCGAGATGAACGCGGTTGCGCTCGCCGCCGGATAAATCCTTGACCAACTTCTGCTGATCCGCGCCGCGGAAGTTGAAACGACCGCAGTACGCGCGCGACGGAACTTCTTGCTTGCCGAGCACGATGTTGTCGTGGCCGTCGGAGATCTCCTCCCACACGGTTTTATCGCCCGCAAGCGCATCGCGCGATTGATCGACATACGCGAGCTTCACGGTCGGGCCGATACGCAACTCTCCGCTGTCCGGTTTCTCTTGCCCCGAGATCATGCGAAATAACGTGGTCTTACCGGCGCCGTTCGGGCCGATCACTCCGACGATACCACCGCGCGGCAGACCGAAGTTGAGACTGTCGATCAGCAGTCGATCGCCGAAGCCTTTGGTCAAGTTCTTCGCCTCGACGACGAGATCGCCGAGCCGGGGCCCCGGCGGGATGAAAATCTCCTTCGTCTCGTTGCGCGTTTGATACTCCTGCGAGGCCAGCTCCTCGTAACGCGCGAGCCGCGCCTTGCTTTTGGCGTGCCGGCCCTTGGGATTCGTGCGCACCCATTCGAGCTCTGCTTTCATCGCTTTGACGCGTGCCGTCTCTTGCTTCTCCTCGATGGCGAGACGCTTCTCTTTCTGCTCGAGCCAGGACGAATAATTTCCTTTCCACGGAATGCCGTGCCCGCGGTCGAGCTCCAGTATCCAGCCGGCCGCGTTGTCGAGAAAATAACGGTCGTGCGTGACGGCGACCACCGTGCCGGGATAGTCGTGCAGGAAGCGCTCGAGCCACGCGACCGATTCGACATCGAGGTGGTTGGTCGGCTCATCGAGCAGCAGCATGTCCGGTTGCGACAACAGGAGGCGACACAGCGCGACGCGCCGGCGCTCGCCGCCCGAGAGCTTGCTGACGTCCGCGTCCCACGGCGGCAACCGCAATGCGTCGGCGGCGATCTCGAGCTTGCGCTCCAGCTCCCACGCCCCGGCGGCGTCGATTTTCTCTTGTAGTTTTGCTTGTTTCTCGAGCAGCTTTTCCATCTCCGCGTCTGACATCGGCTCGCCGAATTTCGCCGAGACGTCGTTGAACTCATCGAGCAGTTTCTTGGTCGCGGCAACAGCTTCTTCCACGTTGCCGCGTACGTCCTTCTTCAGGTCGAGCTGCGGCTCTTGCGAGAGGAAGCCGACGTGGATGCCGGGTTGCGGGCGTGCCTCGCCCTCGTAGTTGGTGTCGATGCCGGCCATGATGCGCAGCAGCGTCGATTTCCCCGCGCCGTTCATACCGAGCACACCGATCTTGGCGCCGGGGAAAAACGACAATGAAATGTCTTTCAGGATTTCGCGCTTGGGCGGCACGACCTTCGAGACGCGATGCATGGTAAAAATATATTGGCCGGACATGATTCGCTACTCGTCATTCCCGCGAAAGCGAGAATCCAGGGAACGATAGGTAAGATTATTGAAACCGCGGATAAACGCGGATGAACGCAGATGAAAACAAACGTTTAGTTTTCTTTGATCCGCGTTTATCTGCGTGCATCTGCGGTTTCAAAATTCTTAACGACACTCAGACCTTCCCTAAATGATCAACGTGTTTTTCGAAGCGAGAGCTTAATGATTTTTCGTGCCGTTCGCCACCGCCCATTGCGGGCCTTCGGACGATAGCGTGGTCTCGCCGGCGAACTCGTAGTTGAGCGCGGCATCGGCTTCCTGGAAGTAATGTCCCTGCACGTAGTCCACGCCAACGTTCCATAAAACCGAGAGCGCCTCCGCGGACTCGACGCTCTTGGCGATGGTCTTCTTTTCCATCGCCTTGGCCACTTCGATCACCGCTTTGAGCGACGCTTGCGCCACCGGGTCGCTGGACAGGTCGCGCACGAGGCCCGCATCGAGCTTGACATACTCGATCAAAGGCTCGCGCAATCGCCCCGTGACCGCCAGCGCACGACCGAAGTTGTCGATGCAGAAACTACAGCCGATCTTCTTGGCGGCGCGCATGAATGCCATCGCGGATTCGGGGTTCGTCGCGACCGCCGCTTCGTCGATCTCGAAAATAATGTACTCCCCGCTCAAGCGCGTCTCGTGCAACGCTTGCTGTGCGATCACGACCAGCTCGACGTCGCGCAACGCCGATGGCGACAGATTGACGAAAAACGTGACCTTACGGAGTTGACGATGCAACTCGGCGAGCGCGCGGATCGAATGAAGCACCACCCAGCGATCGATGGCGACGGACTGGCCGGTTTCTTCCGCGCGCGGCATGAAGTGGCTCGCCGGAATCAGTTTGTCGTTCTGATCGACGAGACGGACCAACACCTCGAAGTATTCCGCGGCGTCGCCATGGAGATTGACGATCGGTTGGTAGATCAAGCGGAACGCGTCGCGCTCGAGCGCCGCCTTTATTTGATCCTGCCATTCATGGGTCGCAGGTCTAGTGCCGGCTGGTACCGCCACCGGCTTGGTATGCACGGCGGTCGGGGCGGGCCCCGCTGGTTTCACTTTTGCCGGGATCGGCGCGACCGGAACGAAAGGTTTCGCCCCCGCGCTCGAGGCCGGAAGGCCGGGGGCGACCTTCGCGGCCGGTTCGGCCGCAGGGTACACGCTGGTCATCGCTCTTTGCGCGCTTTCCGTTTGCCGATCGATCGGCAGCGCGGCAACGCGGCAGTCGCATTTAATCGGCATGCCGTGTTCGCTGACCGGACTCTCCGCGAACGCTTGCTTCGCGCGCGTCGCCACCTCTTGCAGCCCGATCGGCTGAACGTCCAACACCAGCGCGGCGAACTCGTGATCGCCGTAGCGCGCGACTAATGCCGATGCGCCGAACGTCTCGCGCAGTAGTCGCGCCGCGGCAAGGAGAAAGCGGTCCGCCGCCGCTTGACCGAGCGCCTTGGTGACTTGCCGTAAGTCGGGGAAATCGACGTAGATCACCCCGTGCACCGCGTCATCGCGCTTGGTGCGTTCGATCGCTTGGCTCAGCTCTTGCAGGAAGTGATGGCGGTTGTACAGCCCAGTCAGCGGATCGTGCTGGTTCAGGTACTGCAGCTTCGTCTCCACCGCCTTGCGCTTGGAGACGTCGGTGAAAAGTATCTGGGTGCACGCCTCCCTGTTCAAGGTGATCGACGACACAGCGATCTCCACGGGAAAACGCGCGCCGCTCTTGCGGATGGCGAGGAACTCCTGCGGACCGCTCGGCTCACCGGCTTTGCGGATGCTTTGCTTGAAGCGGCCGTGCTCGTTCTTATCGATCAGATTCATGACCGGCACGCCTTCGAGCTCCGCCATGTTCGCGTACTCGAACATGTCGAGATACGCCTTGTTGGCGTCGATGTGCATGCCATCGTGGCTGTAGCAAATCGCTTCACGCGCGCCGTCGACGACCGCTCGGTGTTTGTCTTGGATTTCCTTCAACGCCTGCACCGCCGCGCGATGCTCGGCGCGCTCGGCCGCCACGACCAGCTCGCGCTCGAGCGCGGGCAGCAGCCGCGCCATCTGATTTTTCAGAATCACGTCGCGGGCGCCGGCGCGCATGAGGGTCGCGATCTCGGCGTCGGGAACCGCCCGCGTCAAAATGATCACCGGCGCATCGAGCTTCGCCTGCTTCAGGGTATCGAGCACTACGTTTACCCCGAAGTGCGGGAGCGTCCGCTCCGCTATCACCGCATCCCAACCGCCCTTCTCAATGGCGGCATGCAGGCCGGCCAGATCGTTCACTCGCTGGGGTTTGAGCAGATACCCGCCTTTGCGCAGCACCGTCAACGCCAGCTCCGCCTCGTCCGGCGAATCGTCGACGAACAGTAAGCGTAGTATTTTCGTTTCCAAGGAGACCTCAGCCGCGAGCCGGCGAGCGGCGGATTTCTTAGTTTAAGGTATTCCGTGCTTATTGTTCATTGTAGTCCGCGCGACGCGGGATTTTCGACGGCGTACCGCCTGATTTTGCCGGACCGGCGGGGTGTCGTGACGTTTCCGTTCAAGGAAGAACGGTGCTTCCGGCTACCGGCCGAGGGCGCCGTCGCGGTAAGCGCCCGCCGAATCCGCGCGGCTCGTGTGGTCAATGACGCGCGAGTTCCTGAACCGCCATTTAGGACGAGCGCCGCCGAATCACGGTGTCAACGCGTCGATGACAACAGCAGCTCGAGCAGCGCCTTCTGTGAATGCAGACGGTTCTCCGCCTCGTCCCAGACCACGCTTTGCGGCCCATCGATGACCTCGGCGGTCACCTCATGACCGCGGTAGGCGGGCAGGCAATGCATGAAGAGCGCGTCCGGTTTCGCTTGCCGCATGATCGTACTGTCTACGCGATAGCGTGCGAATGCCTTGATTCGGTCTTCTTTCTCTTCCTCCTGTCCCATGCTGACCCAGGTGTCGGTGACCACCACGTCGGCGCCGCGCGCCGCCGCCGCTGGGTCCGCTATCAGCGTGACATGCGGCGCGCATTGCGCGGCGATGTCGGCGTCCGGGGCGTATTCCGGGGGCGTAGCGATGCGCAGTGCGAACTCGAACCGTTTGGCCGCTTGCATCCAGGAGTGGCAGACGTTGTTGCCGTCGCCGACCCAAGCCGCCGTGCAGCCGCGAATTTCGCCGCGACGTTCCACGAAGGTTTGAATATCCGCGAGCAGCTGACACGGGTGGTGCCGCTCGGTCAACGCATTGATGACCGGCACGCGCGAGTGCGACGCGAAGCGATCGACCGTCGCGTGTTGGTTCGCGCGGATGACGATGACGTCCACCATGCTCGAGATGATGCGCGCCGTATCCTCCACCGGTTCGCCGCGATCGAGCTGCAGATCGCGCGGCGAGAGAAACATGCTGGACCCGCCGAGCTGCGCCATTCCCGCTTGGAACGACACGCGCGTGCGGGTCGAGGATTTCTCGAACAACATCGCTAGCGTCTTGCCGGGAAACGGTGCGTAGCGTTCGCCGCGCCGTTGCAATTGCTTGAGCTCGATCGCGCGCTTGATGAGTTTCTGTAATTCGGCCGAGGTGAGATCGGCGAGCGTCAAAAAGTGGCGGGCGGTCACGGCACGCCGAGGAATTCGCGCACGCTGTCCGCGACGACGTCGCAGATACGGTCCGCTTCGGCGTCGGTGATGACGAGCGGCGGCAATAGGCGCACGACGTTGTCGGCCGTTACGTTAACCAGCACGCCGCGCGCGAGCGCTTTAGTCTTGACATCGGCGCACGCCCGATCGAGCTCCACGCCGACCATGAGGCCCTTACCGCGGATCTGTTTCACGCCCTTGGTGCCTTCGAGGCGCGCGGCGAGAGCGGAGTAGATCCGCCGGCCGAGTGCGGCCGCGCGTTCCGGAAAGTTTCCGGCTTCGAGTTGTTCGAGGACGGCGAGTGCGGCGCGACACGCGAGCGGATTGCCGCCGAAGGTAGAGCCGTGGTTGCCGGGCTGAAACACCCGCGCCGCGTCGCCGCGCGCGAGGCAGGCGCCAATCGGAACGCCGTTGCCGAGCGACTTCGCGAGCGTCATCACATCCGGCCGCGCGTCTTCATGCTGGTAGGCGAACCAGCGGCCGGTGCGGCACAGGCCGGTTTGTATTTCATCGAGCATCAGGAGCCAGCCGCGCTCGTCGCAGAGCGCGCGTAGCGCCGCGAGATAGCCGGGCGCAGGAATGACGATACCGCCTTCGCCGAGTATCGGCTCGACCAACACAGCGACGACGTCCGGGTTGTGCTCGCCCACTTGGCGCACCGCCGCGACGTCGTTATACGGCACGCGATTGAAACCGCTCACCAGCGGTTCGAAGCCGGCTTGAATCTTTCGGTTGCCGGTGGCGGAGAGCGTAGCGAGCGTGCGTCCGTGAAAGCTGTTTTCGGTGACGATGATGGTCGGATTGCGTAGTTTCTTGTTGTTGCCGTGCAGGCGCGCGAGCTTGATCGCCGCTTCGTTCGCCTCGGCGCCCGAGTTGCCGAAAAAGACCGCGTCCATGCCGGCGAGCCGGCAGAGCCGTTCCGCGAGCTGTTCCTGCAGATCCACTTCATACAGGTTGGAGGAATGGATCAGTTTGCCGGCCTGGTCGCGGATCGCCTCGGTGACGCCGGGGTGGACGTGACCGAGCCCGCACACGGCGACGCCGGCGACGGCGTCCAGGTATTTACGCCCCTGCGTGTCCCAGAGATACGCCCCTTCGCCACGAACGAAAGCAACCGGCAGACGGGAGTAGGTTTGCATCACGTGCGTCATAAAAAGAATAAAGGCACCTGACGCCGGAGGTCGGTTCGACTAACCTGCCCATTCCGGCGCAATGGCGCCATTCCATTGGAAAGGGCAAATTTTAGTCCTTCCGGTTCGTAACGCAAGCAGACCAAATCGAATCGCATCAGCGAACATAATCTCCCTCTCCCTCCGGGAGAGGGATGGGGTGAGGGAGCGCGCGTCGAACCTTGGCATCCCTCACCCTCATTCCCTCTCCCGGAGGGAGAGGGAAGCGAGCCGAGGCGCGCTCCGGAGCGCGCACTTCCTAATGACGATTAGAAAATACGCGGCAGACCGTGCGCGTTCACGATCATGAAGAAAAGCATCGGAATCGAGAGCATCGTGTTCGTGCGCGAAGCGAGGAAGGCAACGCGCGCCGCCTTGGCCTTCGCCGCATCGTCCGCCGGGACGATGCCGAGCACCTTTTTCTGATTCGGCCAGATTAGGAACCAGACGTTGAAGAGCATGATGGTGCCGAGCCACGCGCCGATGCCGATCGGCGCCGCGCCCCCGCGAAGCAGGAACGCGTTGACGAAGCCGATGCCCGCGCGTTCCAGGTAAATCGCGCCCGTAATCCACGTCACGATCGCCGCCCAGCGGAACCAGAGCAGCGCGCGCGGCGCGATGTGTTTGGTGATGCCGGCGTTCGTGCCGTCGGCGCGGGCGGCGGCGAGTCCCTGGACTTGCACCGCGTTGAAGTAGTAGAGCAGGCCCACCCAGGTAACACCGGCCCAAATATGTAACCAGCGATCGAGTATCAGTTCCATTGTGTATCCCTCAGAGTGTTGTTCGGCGATACCGGTTTCGCGCTCAGTGCAGAAATTTCGTCGCGATCACGTACAGAATTACCAGCAAGATCAAACCCGAGATGATCGTACCCCAAAGGGTGTCCAGCGGATTTTTCATCGATTGTTCCTCAAACGTGTTACAGCCATGTGGTGGGAATCCGTCGTTGTTATTCGAAAACTTGAACGTCTCGCGTCGACGCTAGCGTAGGGTACAACATTGTTCATTTCAAGACGATTTTTCCTCTCGCCACGCCGGGTTCCCGAGGTGGTCAAGGTTGGGAGAAACGCATCGGGTGCGGGCGCACATCGCGCCGCTCAGTGCGGCGGGTGATCTATGGATATGATCGGTGTAAATTGCTCGGGTCCAAGCGAATAATTCACAACTATGGAGAGTCTTTATGCGCGCTGAACGCTTCGTTGGAATACTCGTTACCGCAATGCTGGTCTCGGCACCGGCGGTGGCGGAGGAGTCGACCGGGACCTTGAAAAAGATAAAGGATAGCGGCGTTATCTCGCTCGGCCATCGGGAATCCTCGATTCCGTTTTCTTATTACGACGACAGGCAGCAGGTGGTCGGGTATTCCCACGAGATTGCGCTCAAGATCGTCGACGCCGTCAAGGCGCAGCTAAAAACTCCTAACTTGCAAGTGAAGCTGACGCCGATTACCTCGCAGAACCGCATCCCGCTAGTGCAGAACGGAACGATCGATCTCGAATGCGGCTCGACGACCAACAACATCGAGCGCCAGCAACAAGTCGCGTTCTCGGACACGATCTTCATCATCGGCACGCGGTTGCTGACCAAGACCAACTCGGGCGTCAAGGATTTCCCCGATCTCACGGGGAAGAACGTGGTAACGACGGCCGGCACGACGTCGGAACGGTTGCTGCGCAAAATGAACGACGACAACAGCATGAAGATGAGCATCATCAGCGCCAAGGACCACGGCGAGTCGTTCCTGACGCTGGAGAGCGGCCGTGCGGTCGCCTTCATGATGGACGACGCGCTGCTCGCGGGCGAGCGCGCCAAGGCGAAGCGGGCTAACGACTGGATCGTCGTCGGCACGCCGCAGTCGCGCGAAGCGTACGGCTGCATGATGCGCAAAGACGACGCGGAATTCAAAAAGCTCGTCGACGCGACGATCGCGAAGCTCGAAACCGGAGGCGACGCCGCCAAGCTCTACGCCAAATGGTTCAACAACCCGATCCCGCCGAAGGGACTCAATCTCGACTTCGCGATGAGCGACGACATGAAGGCGTTGTTCAAGAATCCCACCGACAAGGCGTATCAGTAATAGATTGCGCAAGGTAAACGAGCCGGTGCGCCAAACGGTGGCGCCGCACCCCTTCCCTTGCCCTCCCCCTGGAAGGGGGAGGGTTGGGGTGGGGGTTGAGTGTCCCGCGTCTAAGAGTTGTGCCGAGTTCGGCGGACGAAGGACGGATGCACTCGTTGTTCGTTGTCCGGTTGATCAATCGGCCCGATGAACTACCACTGGAACTGGGGCGTGTTCTTGCAGCCGGTGCCGTCCGGCAGCGCCACGTATCTCGATTGGATGCTCTCCGGGTTGCAGATGACGGTGGCGCTGTCGCTGTCCGCCTGGATCGTTGCACTCATCCTCGGCGCGCTCGTGGGCGTGCTTCGCACGGTGCCGAATAAGCTGGCGGCGACTTTCGCTGCCGCCTACGTCGAAGTGTTTCGCAACATTCCGCTTCTGGTGCAGCTCTTCATCTGGTATTTCGTGCTGCCGGAGATCGTGCCGGGCGGCACGGCGTTCAAGCAGATGAATCCGGTCGCGCAGCAATTTCTCGCCGCCATGGTGTGTCTCGCGTTTTTCACGAGCGCACGCGTGTCGGAGCAGGTGCGAGCAGGCATCCAGTCGCTCGCGCGCGGACAGAAGAGTGCGGCGCTCGCGCTCGGCTTCACGCTCCCGCAGACGTATCGCTACGTGCTGTTGCCGATGGCGCTGCGCCTCATCGTGCCACCGTTGACATCGGAGTTTCTCAACATCTTCAAGAACTCCGCGGTCTGCTCCACCATCGGGTTGCTCGAGCTGGCGGCGCAGGGACGCCAGCTCGTCGATTACACCGCGCAACCGTACGAATCGTTCATCGCGGTAACGCTGTTGTATATGGCGATCAACGTCGTCGTCATGACGGCGATGGGCGCGGTTGAAAAGCGTGCCCGCGTGCCCGGTTATATCGGGGGTGGATGATGTACGAGTTCGACTGGAGCTCGATCCCGGGTGCGCTGCCGTTTCTCTGGCAAGGGATGCTCGTGTCGCTCGAAATCACCGCCGTCGCGGTCGTGGTCGGAATCGTTTGGGGCACGCTGCTCGCGCTGATGCGGCTCTCTCATTTGGGGCCGTTGTCGTGGTTCGCCGCCGGTTACGTAAACTTATTCCGCTCGGTGCCGCTGGTGATGGTGCTACTGTGGTTCTTCCTCATCGTACCGCAGTTCCTCCAGAACCTTCTCAATCTCGGGCGTGCGACCGACACGCGCTTGATCTCGGCGATCATCGGGTTCGCGCTGTTTGAGGCGGCGTATTACTCGGAAATCATCCGCGCCGGCATACAAAGCGTGCCCACGGGCCAAATGGCGGCGGCGTTCGCACTGGGTATGACCTATGCGCAGGCGATGCGCCTGGTCGTGCTGCCGCAGGCATTTCGCAACATGGTGCCGCTGCTTCTGACCCAAGCGATCATTTTATTCCAAGACACCTCGCTCGTGTACGTGAGCGCGCTCGCGGATTTCTTTGGCGCCGCGAACAAGATCGGAGATCGCGACGGGCGCATCGTCGAGCTGCTGCTGTTCGCGGGCGCGGTTTATTTCGTGTTGTGTTACGCCGCCTCGTACGCCGTGCGGCGCCTGCAGAAGCGGGCCGCCGCGTGATATCGATACGCAAGGTCAGTAAATACTACGGCGACTTCCGCGTGTTGACGGATTGCTCGACCGAAGTACGCAAGGGCGAAGTCATCGTCGTCTGCGGTCCCTCGGGGTCGGGAAAATCCACGCTCATTAAATGCGTGAACGGCCTCGAGCCATTTCAGCAGGGCGAGATCAGCGTCGACGGTACCTCGGTCGGCGATCCGAAGACCAATCTCAACCGGCTGCGCGCGCGCCTCGGCATGGTGTTTCAGAACTTCGAGCTGTTTCCGCACATGCGGGTCATCGACAACTTGACGATCGCGCAGAGCAAAGTGCTGGGGCGAAGCAAGGAAGCGGCGACCGCCAAGGGGTTGAAGCTGCTCGATCGCGTCGATTTGAAGGCGCACGCGGAAAAATATCCCGGCCAGCTCTCCGGCGGGCAGCAACAGCGCGTCGCCATCGCGCGCGCGTTATGCATGGACCCGATCTGTATGCTATTCGACGAGCCGACCTCGGCACTCGATCCCGAGATGATCAACGAAGTGCTGGACGTGATGGTGCAGCTCGCGAAGGACGGCATGACGATGATGGTGGTGACGCACGAGATGGGTTTCGCGCGCAACGTCGCGCACCGCGTCATTTTCATGGACCAGGGCCGCATCGTCGAGGACGACGCCAAGGACGCCTTTTTCAGCACGCCGCGTTCCGAGCGCGTGCAGCAGTTCTTGTCGAAGATATTGCACCATTAAGTGACCCCCTCCCGCTCGGGTGCGGGCAGCCGAGCGGCTGGCGCAAATGTTCACTGTGCTCCCGTCGCTGCATCACCCGCGCGGTCAGCTTCGCGTGTAACCGCCTTTCATCCGTAAACGTCGCACACTGGTCCCGCGCGCGTTTGTTCTTGCGGCTTGATTGTGTAGAACTGGCGTCTACCTTTTAAGCATCCCGTACGCACGGAGCAGGGACGATGAGTGCGGCCGGCGGCATGCCGGCGTGTCACGACGGCATTTCCAATAACGACCCCAGGTCCCATCGAACGCATCACGGAGGACGATCATGACCGCCCGAGCGCTCATCGCACTTTCCCTGTTTTTGTTGTCCGGCTGCGCCACCAAGATCTACGGCACCGTGCAGCTCGTCGATAGCCAACAGCGACCGATCCCGAGCGAAAATCCGCGCGGGACGGTGGTGAATATGATCAACACCAGCGCGGCACTCGAGCAAGCCTCGGCTTCCGCCACGGCGAACGAGAAGGGCGAGTTCGAATCGCCCAAAGACAGCTTGAAGCCCGGCGTCTATAAGATCGAGGCCGCGCGCATCGGCTATGCCACCCAGACACAGACCGTCGAAATCGGCTCCTCGACGAGCAAGAAGGTCGAGTTCAAGTTGCAAAAGATCCAGGAAAGCAAACGTAAGTCGGTGAAGGGTTCGGTCACGGACGAGGACAAGATCGTCAATCCGGGCGAGGTGAATATTCAGCCGCCCGCGCTGTGAGCGTGTTCCGGCATACCCGCCGTGTTCAAAGAAACAGCAACGAGGGAACTACGATGGTCACCAGGAAGCTCCGCTTGTTTTCGCTGTTGGTTGCGTCCGTCTTGCTCGGCGCGTGCGGCCAGAAGCTCGATCTCGAGGTCAAGGCGCGCATGGACGGGACGCCCGCGGCGCAGGCGAAGGTTACGGTGGACGGTGAAGCGCTCGGCCAGACCGATGCCCAGGGCGTGTTTGCGCAGCAACTGAAAAAGAAGGCCGGGGCCGAGGTCGAGGTTTCCGTCATCAAAGAGCAGCAGGGTTATCGCATCGAACCGTGGAAGAGTACTTTCTTGGTGAAGTTGCCCAAGGACGGCCAGACCGATGTCTATCGTTTGGAAGCCGATCTCAAGGCGACGCGCTATGTAAGCTTGCGCGTGGCCGACAAGGATGGGCCGGTGGCCGACGCCAAAGTTGTAGTGGGCGGCACGCAGGCTGGCACCACCGACGCCAAGGGTGAGCTGCTTTACGTATATAAGGATCAGCCGCAGCGGGCGGCCGAAGTCCGAGTTAGTAAGAACGGCTACAGCGCTTACAAGCAAACGCGCAGTCTGGTGCCGGGCGAAGTCATCGACGTTGCGCTCCAGCGTCAGTCGGTGGTCGCGGTGCGCGCGCTGACCGACGAGTACGGCCGCATCGGCGGCGTTGCGGGCGTGAGCGTGAGCGTGAACGGCAAGCCCGCAGGCAAAACCGACGCTCAGGGTGAATACCGTTACATCTATAACGGCGAGCCGGGGAAACTCGCTACGATCGTGCTCGCCGCGCCGGGTTACGTGCCGGCCGAATTCAAGACGTCGGTCAAGCTCGAGGGCGAGATCCCGCTGCAACGTTATTTCTATCCGACCTCGCCCAAACCGATTCGCCTGGGCGTCTATCGCGTCATCGGCAATACGCCGGGCGCGGACCTGAAGGATCTCGCGGCACAGACGGAGCAGACGCTCACTTCGCAGCTGTTCAAGTTCCCCGGATTCCGCGAAGTGCCCTCGGCGCAGCTGCAGGCGGAGGTGAAGAAGAACAAGCTCAACGTCGATCGCATCGCCGCCAAGGGTTGGCAGGAGACACCGCTACGCGCGAGCGTCGACATGATGGTGTTCGGCAGCATCGCCAAGGACGACGACGGCTATCTGATCGAGGCCAAGGTCCATACCGCCGGCGGCAAAATCGTCGTTTCCGAACTCGCGCGCGCCCGCAGCGAGGGTCGCATTCCCGGCGCGGTGCGCGACATCGTGAACAACATCATCGAACGCTTTCCGTTCGAGGGCACGGTGATCGGCGTCGAAGGCGAGCGCTATCGGCTCAACGTCGGTAAGAACTGGCGCATCGCGCGCGGCACCGAGTTCACCTTGAGCGCGCCGAGCGTGGGCGAGGGCGGCAAGATCGCCGGCTATCGCGAGACCGGCCGGCTCGAAGTGAAACGCGGCGACGATCAGAGTTCGCTCGCCGAGGTGGCGGCGCTCAAACCGGGCGAGAAGATCCGGATCGGCGATCGCGCCGTGCGGCGCATCGCGCGCGAAGGCGAGGAGGACGGCCAGCGGACCTACGTGTTGCTGACGGCCAAGGGCGGTGTCGGCAACAACGTCATTCCGCTCACCGGCGCCAACGTGTATCTCGACGGCAACTGGGCCGGCAGCACCGGCGCCAACGGCCAAGCGGAGATACCGCTGCGCCTGAACCGCAACTACACGCTCGTGCTCTATCGCCACGGCTACCAGCAAGTGAGCGAGAAGATCAAGATCGCGAAGAGCGGCGAGTCGCGCGAGTTCGCGCTGGCCGCCAACAATGCGTTGTTCAAGGTGGATTCGCAGCCGGCACCGGCCAGCGTTTCCATCGACGACGAGCAAGTCGGCAAGACGCCGATCGCCGACGGCCGCCAGGTTACGCTTGGTTTCCACAACGTGCGTTTGAGCTACAGCGAGGACTATCGCGACTTCTTCGAAGTCATGGAGTTCAGCAAGAAGGAAGAGGATCGCACCGGCGATCGTCGCATTATCCTGTACAAGGATTTGCTCAAGGTCGGCGATCGACTGCATCAAAAGGGCGACGTCGACGGTGCCATCGCCGCCTACGCCGGTACCGAGCGCGGCCATCCCGACTACGCCGAAGCGCACCGGCGCCTGGGGCGGATTTATCTCGACGACAAGGACGATTACGACCGCGCCATCGCCGAGTTCGAGGCGGTGCTGTCGATGCCCGAGAACCAGCAGCTTATCTATAAGCAGTTCGCGGTCACCTTCACCAACCTGGGCCACGCCTATTACGAGAAGGGCGATCACGCGGTCAGCAACGACCGCAACGCCGCTTCCGAATACTTCGCCAAGGCGGTCAAGGCGCTGCAAACCGCGCGGCAGAACACGCGTTTTTTCCCGAACGCCGAGTACGACGAGGCGGTGCACGACACCTATTACTATACGGCGCTGTCGTACCACAAACTTTATTTGATTACGAAGCAGCCGAACGTGCAGAACAGCGCGAGTCTGGCGTGGCGCGAGTATTTCGACTTCTTCCCGAAGAAACTCGAAGGCAATCCGGAGTTCGAGGAGGCACGCGAGGCGGCGCGGCGTTATCGCGACCAGGTCGGCGAACTGTAAACGCAAACCGCCGCGACGTCACCGCGATGCTTCTCCTGCGACGGTCGATGATCTTGCTCGCCGCGTTGGCGTTGCCGGTCGCAGCGGACGACGAACCGGCACCCGAGGCCGCCGGCATCGAGCCCGAGTTCGTGCGCCCGCTGGTGCCGATTGCAGCCGGGCGCAACGATTCCAATCCCCTATGGTCGCCCGATGGCGCGCTGATCGCCTTTGAACGCAGCCGCGGCGACGACAAGGAAATCGTGATCGCCCGGGCCAACGGCGATATCGTCCAGACCATTTATCAGCAGCGCAACGCGGCGCCGGGAAAAAACTCGTTCTTCTTTCCCGGTGTGGTCGAGAAGAGCAGTTACAACGCCGGCATCAGCTGGTCGCCGCGCGGCGAGCGTTTCGTGTATATGAGCAACGCCGGCGAGGGCAATTACGATTTGTATCTGCGCGAAGCCGACGGCAGCACGGTGCGTTTGACCGATCACAAGGAAAAGGACGGGCACGCACACTGGTCGCAAACCGGGGAGCGCATCGTGTTCATCTCCGGCCGCAGTGGCAAGGGCGACGTGTACCTGCTCGATCTGGTCGCCAAAACTACGACCGCGCTCACGGGCGGCGAACAACCTTACCTCTACCCGCAATGGTCCCCCGACGGCACGCGAATCGCGGTTATCCGCGGCACCAACGAAAACCACGACATCTACGTCCTCGAGCCCGGACGCAATCCGCCGGTGCCCCCGCGTGCGCTCAGCACTTGGCGCTACGATGACCTGCGGCCAGTGTGGTCGCCGGATGGCAAGCGCATCGCGTTCTACACCAACTACAACCCCGCCGGCGATCCCAAGACTTGGGCCATCGCCGTCGTCGCCGCCGATGGTTCCGATCCGACCGAGGGCGAGGGGTTGGCCGCGCGCCTGGTCGCAACCGACGTCATCCCCGACGTCGAACGCGGACCGGCGTGGATGCCCGACAGCCGTCGCATCGTCTACGTGCGCAACGAGAAGCAAGCGTTCAACCCGATCTACGTCGTCGACGTCGATCAGCGCAGCAACATCTGGCTTCGTACCGGAACCAAGATCAACCATGACGTCAATTGTTCGCGCACCGGCGTGATCGCGTTTCGGGCGCAGGTGGACCAGTGGGACCAGATCTTCCTCGCCAAGTTGAAGGAGACGCCATGACGCGCCGCGCGACACCGGCGTTGTTGCTTGCGCTGATGGTGTCGTCTACGGCGCTGGTGCGCGCGGCCGATGACGCACTCGCGACTGCGACGAAGTTTTACGACAAGCGCCGTTACGAACAGGCCGCGCGGTTGCTGGAAGCGGCGCTTCCGCGCCTCGATGAGGCCAAGCGCGCGCAAGCGTTGCTCGTGCTCGGCACCATCTATCTACGTGACGCCGATTTGCATCAAGCGTTCGCGCGCACCGCTGCGGTTGTCGAGCTCGACTATTTGGATAAATTGGTTAAGACCGGTATCGAGGGCCGCAGTCGCTATGCGCGGCTTTACTTGGCCGAGGCGTTGCTCGCGCGCGGCGACACCGCCGACGCCGGCCGTTACTTCGACCAACTACGCCCCGACGCCGGCGTAGACACCGGTCATCTCGCGCTCGCGCAAGTGGGTCTGGGCAGCGTCGCCTGGAGCCGCAAACAAACCGATCGTGCGCGCGCCTTGTGGAGTGTCGCCGGCAACGCGCCGAATGTCGCGCTGGCGCGCGCGGCGGCGCAAGCCAACGCCGGCGACGGCGACGCCAAGACCTGGCTGCGTGTTGCCGACGGCGTAAACCCCGAGCGCGAGCTCGCGCCGCGAGCACGGCGCTATCTGCTCGAGATTTATCTCGCCGCCGGCGCTCCGGAGAAGGCGTTGGCCACGGTGCGCAGCGGCGATTTGGCCGCGGCTTCGTATACCGAGACGTTTCGTGCCGCCAAGGGCACCGCCAAGAGCATTAGTTTTTACGATTACGCGCTGCTCAGCGACTTGGCGCGGCTATATCGAGAGCTCGCACGCGGCAGCCTGGAGCGGGCGGCGAGCGATGAGCGCATGCGACCGAGCGCGCAATATTATTTGGCCGAGTTGTATACCGGACTCGGCCGGTACGAGGAGGCGCGCAAATACGTGCAGGCCTTCCTCGACCAACCACAAGCGCCGGCCCAGTATCGCGAGCGTACGCGGGTGCGCGAGGCGCTCATCAACTACCGCCAGGGCAAGCGAGTCGAGGCCGAGAACGCGTGGGGAACGATCGCGGAAAAGGGCGGCGACCCGGAGGTGCTGGCGGACGTCGCGCTCGCTTGCGCCGACGCCGGGGCGGAATGCGCCAAAGCCATCGCCAGCCTGGTCAAAACGGCCGAAGCGGCCGACGGGCGGCGCTTCGCGCGGTTCAATTTCGCCCTCGGCACCTACTATCTTCGAAAGAAAGATTACGCGCGCGCCATCACCTACATGGAGACGGGGCGCGACAAGAGTAATAAGAACAAGATCGAGGCCAACGATCCGGAAATGCTCGCCGGGCTGGCCGAGGCCTATTACCGGATTAGGAAGTTTTCCGAGGGCCTCGAGATTTTTTTCGAGATGAGCAAAGAGTTTCCCGCGGTGCGCCAAATCCAGGAAGCGATGCAGGGCGTCTATTCCATGGAGCAGCGCAGCGCCGGCGACGTGAAGATCTTATGACCGGCGCCGCGGGACGGCGAAGACAACGGCAGGCAAGCGAGGCGCGTATGAAACGGATCCTGATCAATATGGTAGTGGCCACGGCAATGGCGTTCGGGACCGCGACGCAGGCGGCGCCCAAGACCGACGGCCGTCAAAACGGCGGCGTGCTCAACTACGGCGAGTACGGCCGTCCCGCGACGCTCGACCCGGTCACCAGCAACGAGACTATCTCGCTGCGCATCACCGAACTCTTGTTCAACGGCCTGGTCGGCATCAACGAGAAGCAGGAGCTCGTGCCGGAACTGGCCGAGCGCTGGGACGTCTCCAAGGACGGGCGCGTGTATTCGTTCTTCCTGCGCAAGGATGTGAAGTGGCATCCGCGCGAGGGCGAGGAGGCGCGGCCGTTCAGTGCCGATGACGTGGTGTTCACCTACAACATCATGATGCATCCCAAGACCATCACGCCGCTCAAGGTGCGCTACGAGTTCATCGACAAGGTCGAAAAGACCGGCGACTACTCGGTGGTGTTCACCCTGAAGCGCCCGATCCTGAACGCACTCGCCAAGTTCAGCTTCAAGATCATTCCCAAGCACGGGCCGGCGAACCCGCAGTACCTAACTCGCGAAGATCCGTTCGTGCAGCATCCGATCGGCACCGGCCCGTATATTCTCAAAACCGTCACCGCCGATCGTGAAGTCGTGCTGGTCTCGAACCCCGACTACTTCAAAGGTGCGGCGCACGTCGACAAGTTCATCGGCAAGCCGTTCGCCGACCAGAACATCATGGCGCAGGCGCTCATGTTCAACGCCATCGACATGATCGTGCTGGTGAACCCGCGCAACCTTCCGGAGGTGCAGGGCGATAAGCGCTTCGTCCTGCAGCCGTACAACGCGCTGTCATACTCGTTCTTCGGCTACAATCTCCGCAACCCGCTGCTCGCCGATCGGCGCGTGCGCCAGGCGATCACGTACGCCGTCAACCGCCAGGAGATGCTCGACTCGTTCTTCAATGGTCAGGGCACGGTGATCTCCGGGCCGTATGCGCCGGGGAGCTGGGCGTACAACCTCGACGTCAAGCCGGTGCCGTTCGATCCGCAGCGCGCCCGTCAGCTCCTCGCCGACGCCGGCTACAAGCCCGGCGCCGATGGCATCATGGAGAACGGCGGCAAGAAGCTCGTGTTCACGCTGCGAGTGCCGATCGAGAAGGAGAGCGAGGCGGTCAAGCGCGTGGTGCTCGCGTTCCAGAATTATCTCAAGGCCGCCGGCGTCGCCATCAACGTGCAGTTCCAGGAGTGGCAGGCGTGGAAGGAGGATGTCTTCGTCGAGCACCAGTTCGACATCATGTTCGCCTCGTGGGTGTTCGACGATTCGACCGACATCTCCTCGCTGTTCCACTCCGCCGAGATCGGCGCCTGGAGGAACAACTTCGGCGGCTACTCGAGCCCGGAGGTGGACGGCCTGATCGTCGAGAGCAAGCTCACGCTCGATCACGAGAAGCGCCGCACCATCAACCGCAAGCTGCACGCGCTGCTCGCCGAGGAGCAGCCGTACACTTTTCTGTGGACGCTCACGAACTACAGCGCGTACCACAAGAAGCTGCGGCACGTGCAGATCCACCCGTACAAGTTCTTCTCGTTCGCGGACGAGTGGTTCATCCCGGCGAGCGAGCAGAAGTAAATTTTTAAGAACTAAAATTTTTCACCGCAAAGGCGCAAAGAACGCAAAGGTTCTTAAAATAGATTTAATCGCATTTCTTTGCTTCCTTTGCGCCTTTGCGGCGAGCGGCCGTATTGATCGTTTCTTGAAACTATGAAGCTCGCTGCGATCAAGCCCGTCAGCCGCGTGCTCCTGCGCGAGCTGACCGTCACCGCGCTGCTGCTCCTCGGCGTGAGCGTGGTGGTGTTCGCGATCCTGTATGCCGCGCCCGGCGATCCGTTCAGCTTGTTGCTCGAAGGCCAGCAGCCGCGCGCCGACGCCGTGGTCGGCGTGCGCGAGGCGCTCGGCGTGCCGCGCACCTGGTACGGCCAGTACGCCGCGTGGCTCGGCAAGCTGTTGCAGGGCAATCTCGGCAACTCCATCCGCACCGGTTTGCCGGTGCTGCCGGAGCTCGCGCGCAGCGGGCTTAACACGCTGTATCTCACACTCGGCTCGTTGCTGCTGACGCTCTTGATCGCGGCGCCGATCGCGGTGCACGCCGCCGCGCGCGGCGACACGCCCGGTAACACCGCCGCCACGATCGTCGCCTACGTGCTCTCGGCGATGCCGGTGTTCTGGTTCGGCTACCTCGTGGTGTACGTCTTCATTCATCAGTTCGGCCTGTTTCCGCTGATCTCGGGCACGGCGACGGGGCAGCCGCACGCCTGGCTCTACTTTCTGGTGCCGATCGTCGTGCTCGGGCTCGCGAGCGGCACGCTGTCCGAGATGATCCGCCATCTGCGCGAGGAACTTGCGCGCGTGCTCGCCGAGGACTACATCCGCACCGCGCGCGCCAAGGGGGCGGCGGTATGGCGCCATGCGTTCAAGGAAGGCTTTCTCATTCCCGTCACCGAGATCATGAGCGCCAAGATCCCGTTTCTGATCGGCGGCGCCGTGATCGTCGAGCAGGTGTTCAACTGGCCGGGGATGGGACGCATGGCGTGGCAGGCGGCGCAGGACCGCGACTTCCCCGTGATTATGGGCGTCGCTCTGGTCGCCGCGGCGTTCGTGCGGTTCGGCAATCTGGTGCAGCGCGTGGTCTTCACCGCCGTCAACCCGCGTGCATCGAAAGAGTGATGGCGATGATGATGCGGCACTACTACCAAGCCCCCGGTCGCATCAGCGAATTTTCCGAGCTGCCGTTGTGGCAACGCGCCGCCGCGCTCGATCTCGCTTACGTCGGCTACGGCCTGCTGGTCGTGTTCGCCGTCGTGGCGTCGTACTTGCTCGGCGCGTTCGGCTGGCTGCCGGCCGACCCGCAACAGATGAACATCGAATTGCTGAACGCGCCGCCGTTCACGCCCGGGCATTGGCTCGGCACCGACTTTCTCGGGCGCGATCTGCAGGCACGGCTGATTCTCGGGATTCAGGCGTATTTTCTGCCCGGCCTGCTGGCGGTGGCGATCGCGCTCGTCGGCGGCAGTCTGCTCGGTATCCTCGCCGGCTATCGCGGCGGCTGGTTCGACATCCTCATCACCTATTTCAATAACCTGCTCGATTCGTTTCCGCGGCTGGTGCTGATCCTGTTCGTCATCGCCGCGTTCCGGCCCGACATCTACTACATCATGGTCGTGGTCGGCATCACCGGCATGCCCGTGATCGCCAACCTGATCGCCGGCAAGATCAGTTTCCTGCGCGCCAAGAGCTTCATCGAAGCGGCGCACGCACTCGGGCTTCCGGCGCGCACGGTGATCTTGAAGCATATCCTCTGGTACCACTGCCGCACGCTGCTCGTGATCCAGGCGACGCTCGGTATGGCCGAGGCGATCCTGATCGAGACCAGCCTGAGCTACCTCGGCTTCGGCGTACAGGAACCCACGCCCTCCTGGGGCAACATGGTCCAGGCCGGCGCGAATTATTTGCTGCAAGGCAACTTCTGGCCCTCGACCGCGCCCGCGCTCGCGATCCTCGCGACCATTCTCGGTTTTCAATTGCTCGGCGACGGGCTCAACAATCTGCTCGAAGGCAAACGGTGGCAGTAATGGATACAGCGCTGCTCCGGCTCGAGAACCTGCGAACCTATTTTTATTTGCGCGCCAAGCGCGCCTTCATCCGTTCGGTGGACGGCGTGAGCCTGCACGTCGAGCGCGGCGAGACGCTCGGCATCGTTGGGGAGAGCGGCAGCGGCAAGAGCGTCGCCGCGCTCTCGGCCGCGGGCTTGGTGAGCGCCGGGCCGGGCGTGATCGGCGGGCGCATTGAGCTGCGCTCGAACGGCGTCGCGCGCAACTTGCTCGAAGGCCTGGAGCGCTACGTGCGCGTCGAAGAGCGGGACGGACGCGTCATGGCGGTGGAGAAGGACGAGCGCGGCTGGCGCCGGCACGTCGAGACTTTGATGCACGGCGTGCGCGGCAAGGAGATCGCCATGATCTTCCAGAATCCGCGCTCGGCGCTGAATCCCTATTCCTCGGTCGGCAGTCAACTGGTCGAAACGATCCGTTTGCACACGGACGTCAAGGGCGAGCGCGAGGCCAAGGAGCGCGCGATCCACTGGCTGGAGCGTGTGCGCATCGATTCGCCGCGGCTGCGCTTCGATAACTATCCGTACGGCATGTCGGGCGGCATGTGCCAGCGCGCCATGATCGCGATGGCGCTTTCGGCCGAGCCCTCGCTGCTGATCGCGGACGAGCCGACCACCGGCCTCGACGCCACCATCCAGGCGCGCATCGTCGAGTTGCTGGCGGAGCTTAAAGCGGAAACCGGCGTCACGACCCTGCTCATCAGCCACGACATCGCGATGGTTCAGCGCCTGGCGGATCGCATCGTGATCATGTACGGCGGCACGGTGGTCGAGAGCGGTCGCGCCGCCGAGGTCCTGGCGCCGGGCGCGACGCAGCGTCACCCGTATACCTCGGCACTGCTCGCCTCCATCCCGCGCGCCGAGGACATCCGCCGCAAGAGCCATCTACACGCGATCGAAGGCGAGGTGCTCGACACCATCAACGTGCCGCGCGGTTGCCGCTTCTACGACCGCTGCAACCGCGTGACCGCAGCGATTCGCGACCAGTGCGCGAGCTTAGAGCCGCCGCTCGCCGAGGTCGCGCAGGGCCACGAGGTGCGCTGCTGGCTGTATCCGGCGATGCGTGAGGGCGGCGCGTGAGCCGCACGATTCTCGATGTCACCGATCTGCGCAAGCACTTCCGCCAGCGCAGCGGCCTGCTGTCCGCCGTGACCGGTCACGGGCGGGTGATTCCGGCGGTGGACGGCGTGAGCTTTTATTTGAAGGAGACCGAAACCGTGGGCTTGGTCGGCGAATCGGGCTGCGGCAAGACCACCATCGGTCGCACCGTGCTGCGGCTCACCGATCCGAGCGGCGGGCGCATTGTATACGACGGACGCGACATCACCACGCTCACCCGCGCGGAACTGCGGCCGCTGCGCCGGGAGATGCAGATGATTTTTCAGGACCTCGACGCCGGTTTGAATCCGAAGATGCGTGTGCGCGACATCCTGCGCGAGGCGCTCACCGTGCACGAGCGCCCGACGCATGCGGAGATCGCGACGCGCACGCGCGAGCTGCTGGAGCAAGTGAACTTGAAGGACAGCAAGCTCACGAATTTCCCGTTCGAGCTGTCCGGCGGCGAGAAGCGGCGCGTCGGCATCGCGCGCGTGCTGGCGGTGCGCCCGCGCCTGATCGTCGCCGACGAGCCGACCAGTGCGCTCGACGTCTCGATCCAGGCGCAGGTGGTGAACCTGCTGCTCGACCTGCAAAAGCACCTCGGGCTTTCGTATCTGTTCATCTCCCACGACCTGCGGGTGGTTGAGCTGATCAGTCAGAAAGTCGCGGTCATGTATCTTGGGCGCATCGTCGAGATGGGCGCGGGCGAAGCCATCGCGCGCCAGCCGCGCCATCCGTACACGCGAATCCTGTGGTCCTCGCTCGCCGAGAAGCAGACCGGCGAAGTCAGCCTCATCAACCGCGCGCCGGCTCGCAACGGCGACGCCTGGGGCGTATTCGATTTCGAGCGTCCCGCGAGCGGCTGTCGCTTCGCCCCGCGTTGCCCGCTGTACCAGGCGCAGGGCCGCCCGGCCGTGTGCACCGATCCGGGGTCGGAACCGGCGCTAAGGGATGTTGGGGATGGGCACGTGGTGGCGTGTCACTTTGCCTAGCGCGTCAAAGGCGCTCTACCCATGAACTGCGTCAGCGACCCGACTCTCTATCCCTTTAGCCGGCCGGCAGCCGGCGCGGGATTTTTAACTTGGAGCGCTTCAAATAGTTGTCAACGATGACGACGGCGATCAACGCGTATATCCCCGCCGTCCAGCAATCGCTTCGAAACTGTTCGAGATCGTAGTGGTAGTACTCGAGCCCCTTGTCGAGCGCGTCGTACGCCTCGAATAACCAGACGGTCAGGTTGTAAGCGCCGTGCGCGATCATCGATACGTAGAGCGAACGCGTGTGCATGTAGAGCAGGCACATCGCAACGCCGAACAAGCCGGCTTCCAGCGTGTCGGGATGTAGCGCCCCAAATAGCGCCGATGAAGCGAGAATGCCGACCGTACGCCCCCACTTGCGGGCGAAACGGTGCAACAGAAAACCGCGAAACAAAATCTCTTCGAGCACCGGGGCGAGCACGACCAGGGAGAGTAAGCCGAGTAGGTTCGGCAGCACCGGCCATGTTCCTGCGTCGTTCAGATAAATCGACGGACGATTGATCCAATCCAACCACCAGCTGAAGAAGCTCGGCAGCAGGAAAGATACCGGCAGGAAAATGAGCGTCGAGATCACGCTCGCCGACGAGAAGAGCAGCGCGTCGAGCTTGAGAATCGGCCATAGATCGCCTACTCGCGGCGTTCGGCCGAACAATGTCGACGGGTTCAGCCGGAAAACGTAAATCGCGCCAACAACGAAGACGCCGATAACGACGTGCGCGTAGTACTCGGAAACGAGATCCACCCAATACCAGTCCACGGCTCCGGCGTAGGCGAGGACGCGATCGGAGCCCGGTAGATACCAGGCGATCGCCATCGCTACCAGACAGTATCGCGCTTTCAGACGTTCGAACGGGTTGACGTCGCGCAAATGATTCATTGACTCCGGGTTGCGTTGCGACCGCCGATGTCGTGAACATAGGCGTGCGCACTTCGACTCTCCACCGTCGAACATGATAAGTTATTCGCGTCACGATGTGGCATGCCTCTTTCGACCTCGACCTTTTACCGGAGACACCGATGACGCAGCTAACATTTCCAAACGAATCGTCCGGCTATCGACAAGCACGCGCCGAGCTTTCGACAGCGGAAGCGGGTCTGAAGGCGCAGGTTGACCGCGTCGCCGCGTTGCGCCGCGCGTTGCCGCTCGGCGGGGCGCTGAAGGAGGACTACGTATTCGAAGAGCTGACGAAGAGCGGTCGGGTGCGCAAAGTGAAACTCTCGGAATTGTTCGAGGACGGGAAAGAATCGTTGTTTCTGTACTCGTTCATGTACGGGCCGGAGATGAAAGAAGCGTGTCCGATGTGCAGCTCGTTTCTCGACGGCCTGAACGGCAACGCGCCCCACATCGCGCAGCGCGTAAACCTCGCCGTGGTCGCGCGATCGCCGATCCAACGGATCGCGAAGTTCGCCAAAGCGCGCGGCTGGAAAAATCTGCGCCTGCTCTCGAGCGCGCGCAATACGTACAACGTCGATTACTTTGGCGAGAGCGTCGACGGCAGCCAGGATTCCATGGCCAATGTCTTCGTGCGGCGTAACGGCGCCATTCATCACTTTTGGGGAACGGAGAAGCAATATGCGACGCCCGACAGCGACCCCTGTCACATGGACATGATGTGGCCGCTCTGGAACGTGCTCGACACGACGCCCGAGGGGCGCGGCGACTGGTATCCGCCGTTGCACGTTCCGGCCAAGCCCGCCTCTACGAAGAAAGCCAAGAATAAAGCGAAAGGGAGACGTTCTCCCGGCCGTCGTGCGCGAAAGCGTTGACTCCGTCGCTTGCGTTCTCGTGCGCGGCACCGCCCGCTAGGGAACCTCTGATTAAGTTCGTCATTCCCGCTTTCGCGCACTACTGTCCGGAATAAACTCATGCGAACAGCTCCGTTTGCCGCAGAGCGAACTCGACTCGTCGCTCGCGCCATTGCCGGTGCCGGTGGCGTTCGGTATCGGGACGCTGGAACAGTGTCGC
>JBGPKL010000052.1:0-30043 GCA_041485885.1 Sulfurifustaceae bacterium | reverse complement strand
GCCGAGCAATGCCTGCGACAGCGCACGTTGCGCCCGCTCACGTGAGCGGGCGAGGATTGAAACCCATCAAACCGGTTAGCGCCGGAGTAGGTGAAGTGTTGCGCCCGCTCACGTGAGCGGGCGAGGATTGAAACCAGTTGATGCCGGTTGAGCCGACGCTGGAAATGTTGTTGCGCCCGCTCACGTGAGCGGGCGAGGATTGAAACACGCACCCGCTCGATGCGGTCCGTCTGGTCGCCGTGGTTGCGCCCGCTCACGTGAGCGGGCGAGGATTGAAACTTCGCACGAAACCGGCGCTCGCGCGCGGTGACGATCACCGAAGCGGGGCGGCGCGCGTTGGGTAAGCGATTTGGACTGTCGTTTCCGAAGACTGCGTAGAAACTGCGAACCTCGGCTCAGGCCGGTCTGAGCACAGGCACGACTCGCGCTTCACGGATCGGCAAATTCAACACGGCGGCCAAACCCGCAAGCACAATATCGGCGTACCACATCCAGTTGTAGTTTCCGAACTCCGTCACCGCCACGCCGCCAAGCCACGCGCCGAAAAAGCCACCGATCTGATGCGACAGCAGCGTGAGGCCGAAGAGAGTGGCGAGATAGCGCATGCCGAAGAGTTTGCCGACGACGCCCGCGGTCGGCGGCACGGTCGCGAGCCACGTGAGGCCGAGGCCGGCGGCGAAAAGGTAAAACGTCGTCGGCGTTTTCGGCGCGAGTAAGTAGAGCACGATGAGCAGGCTGCGCGAGCCGTACATCCAAAACAAAACGTATTTGCCACGATAGTACTGCAAGCTCCAACCCGCGAGCAGGCTGCCGGCGATGTTGGCGAGCCCGATGATAGCGAGCGACCAGCTCGCCACTTGCGCCGACAAGCCGCAGAGTTGCACTTCGCCGGGCAGGTGCGTGACGAGAAAGGCGATGTGAAAGCCGCACGTGAAAAAACCGGCGTGCAACAGTAGATAGCTCGGATCGGCGAACGCTTGGCGCAGCGCCGCCTTAAGACCAATGTCGGGCGGCGCGGCGCTTGTCGTCGGCGCGCTCGCGTCGGGAGCGAGTGTCGCGACGGGTTCCGGCCGCTCGCGCAACGCCGCCGTGATCGGCAACGCCGCCAGCGTGATGACGGCGAGCGACCACATCGCCCCCATCCAACCGAGCAACGTGATCAGCAGTTGCGTGATCGGCGCGAACACGAATTGTCCGAACGAGGCGCCGGCGTTGATGACGCCGGAAGCGAGGCCGCGCTTCTCGGCCGGCACGCGCGGCGCCGTCGCGCCGATTAGCACCGAGAAGCTACCGATCCCGGCGCCGGCGGCGGACAAGATGCCGAGAGAGAAAATCAAACCCCACGTGGTATCCATGAACGGCGTCAGCGCATTGCCGAGCGCCGCGAGCAGAAGGCCGATCGCTAGCACCGGCGCGTGGCCGTAGCGGTCCGCCAATGCGCCGGCAACGGGCTGCACCGCGCCCCAGACGAATTGGGCGATCGCCATCGCGAAGCTGATGGCGACGATACCGAGTCCGGTCGAGGTGTTGAGCGGCGAGACGAACAACCCCATCGACTGGCGGGCTCCCATCGTCACCATCAAGAGCGCCGCGGCGAGCAACGTAATTCCCCAGAACGGATGCACGGACGTGCGATTTTCCATAGTTAGGGAAGCTCAAAAAAATACGTGCACGTAAAGTAGCGGGCACACAGTGTCGGCGCAAGCGCCCGGCCGCAGGCGTGCGATCAGCAGTCCGGTTGCCCGGCCGGTGGGGTAGGGTGCTGCATGAAACGAAAACGGCTGGGGACGTCCGCGGCGCGAACCGGAACGAGCGCGAGCGCCCGTTCGAACAGGCGGCATCGCATTTCGTCGCCGCGCGCCGCGCTATCGAGCAGCGCGTCGGCGTTTTCCCCGTTCGGCCCGGTCACACGCGCGAGGATCGCGGAGAGATCGCGGTCGAGAAACACGCCGACGCCTTGCTCGGTTTGCAACAACAACGCGCCGGTGTCGTCCAGAAATAAACCGCGGTACTCCTTCGGCGCTACGTCGGCGTGGCTAAGGAGGCCGGTTGCAGTGTCATTCAGTCGGTAGATCCAAGGGGTGTATTCGAGAGACACGAATACTTGCTGCGGCCCGTTCTGAAAATACCAGCGTCCGCTATCGTCATGCGCGTAGTTTCGTCCGATGAACTCGATCATCGTCGCGTTGGTGACGCGTTCGAAGCCGCCGCTGCGCGACTTGATCAACCAATTGCCGCGCCGGTCGAGCGTGAGCCAGCCGTACACGGCGGGCACGTTCGGCCACTGCTGCATGGCGCGCAGAACGGTTTCATCCATGGCCGATTAATATGCGCCTTCGTGCGGTGGAACGAAACGATCGACGATGCGGAGGATGCCGCCCACTCAGTTGAGCGCCTTGACCATGTCTTCCAGCGCCTTCTTCGCATCTCCGAAAACCATCATGGTCTTCTCGAGATAGAAAAGCTCGTTGTCGAGGCCGGCGTAGCCGGTCGCCATCGAGCGTTTGTTCACGATCACGGTGCGCGCCTTGTACGCTTCGAGGATCGGCATGCCGAAGATCGGGCTACCGGGGGTTTTCGCGGCGGGGTTGACGACGTCGTTCGCGCCGACGACCAGGACGACGTCGGTCGATTGGAAGTCGTTGTTGATGTCTTCCATCTCGAACACCTGGTCGTACGGAATCTCCGCCTCGGCGAGGAGCACGTTCATGTGGCCGGGCATGCGGCCGGCCACCGGATGAATCGCATAGCGCACGTTGACGCCTTTCTCGCCGAGCTTGTGCGTCAGTTCCTTGAGCGCGTGCTGCGCGCGCGAGACCGCGAGGCCGTAGCCCGGCACGATGATGACGGACTCGGCGTTCGCCATCATGAACGCGGAATCTTCCGCGCTTCCCGAGCGATACGCTTTCTGTTCGGCGCCGGTCGCCGCCATCCCGCCTTCCTGGCCGAAGCCGCCGAGGAGCACGTTGATGAACGAGCGGTTCATCGCCTTGCACATGATGTACGACAGAATCGCGCCGCTCGAGCCGACCAGCGAGCCGGAGATAATCAGCATGGAGCTATTGAGCGAGAAGCCGATGCCGGCCGCGGCCCAACCGGAGTAGCTGTTCAGCATCGAGATAACTACCGGCATGTCGGCGCCGCCGATCGGAATGATGATGAGTGCGCCGATGACGAACGCGAGCGCGGTCATGGCGAGGAATGGCAGCCATTGTTGCGTGACGAAAAACCAGATGCCGAAGCCGAGCATCGCCAGCGCGAGCGCCAGGTTGAGCCAGTGTTGGCCGCTGAACATGATGGGGGCGCTGCGAAAGCGCCCGGATAGTTTGCCGAACGCGATCACCGAGCCGGAGAACGTGATCGCGCCGACGAACGTGCCGATGAAAAGCTCGATGCGATTGCCCATCGGTATCGCGGCGCCGCGCGCGGCGATACCGAACGCGCGCGGTTCGAGCACCGCGACGATTGCGATCAAGACCGCGGCGAGGCCGACGAGAGAGTGCATGGCGGCGACCAGCTCCGGCATTTTCGTCATCTGCACGCGGCGGGCGATGAATGTGCCGATGCCGCCGCCGATGATGACGCCGAGCACGATCAGCGCGAGCCCGAGGCGGTTGTCGGCGCGAAGACTAACGACCAGCACCACGGTCGTGACCGAGGCAAGCGCTATTCCCGCCATGCCGAACCAGTTGCCGCGCCGCGCCGTCGTCGGATGCGACAGGCCCTTCAGCGCCTGGATGAAGCAAATCGAGGCGACCAGATAAAGCAGCGTGACGAGGCTCATACTCATTTCTTGTTCTCCGTCGCCGGCCGCTCCTTCTTCTTGAACATCTCGAGCATGCGCTGCGTGACGAGGAACCCGCCGAATACGTTGACCGCCGCGAGCGTGACGGCGAGCGTGCCCAGCGTCTTACCCAACGCTGTGTCGGTCGCGCCGGCGGCGAGCATCGCACCAACGATGATGATCGCGGAGATCGCGTTGGTCACCGACATGAGCGGCGTGTGCAGCGCCGGCGTCACGTTCCAGACGACGTGGTAGCCGACGTAAATCGCGAGCACGAAGATCACCAGATTGATGACGGTGGGATTTATCTGTTCCATGTTTTTCCTTCGGGACCCATGATGTCTTTCATCTATTCACCGCAAAGGCGCAAAGTACGCAAAGAAAAGCGGGGCTGTTAACAGAAAGACTTTGCGCTCTTTGCGTCTTTGCGGTGAGCCGGTATTACGATTTTTTCGTTACCTGCCCGTCTTTGCACACCAGCGTCGCTGCAACGATTTCATCCGCCATGTTCAGCGCGAGCTTGCCGTCTTTGTCGATGATGAGTTTCAGAAAGTCGAGCAAGTTGCGCGCGTAGAGCGCGGAGGCGTCGGCAGCGACGAGCGCCGGCAGATTGGTTTCGCCGATCAGCGTGACGCCGTGCTTCACTACCGTCTTGCCGGCTTCCGTCAGCGGACAATTGCCGCCTTGCTCCGCCGCGAGATCGACGATGACCGATCCCGGCTTCATCGATTTCACCATCTCCTCGGTGATGAGCACGGGCGCTTTGCGCCCCGGGATCAGCGCGGTCGATATCACGATGTCGGCTTGCTTGACGCGTTCGGCGACGAGCGCCGCCTGGCGCTTCATCCAATCGGCGGGCATCGGCCGCGCGTAGCCGCCGACGCCCTGCGCGATCTCGCGCTCCTCGTCGGTGAGAAACGGCACGTCGATGAACTTCGCGCCTAGCGATTCGATTTGCTCCTTCACGGCCGGGCGTACGTCCGACGCCTCGATCACGGCGCCGAGCCGCTTCGCCGTCGCGATCGCCTGTAGCCCCGCCACGCCCGCGCCGAGCACGACGACGCGCGCCGCTTTGACGGTTCCGGCGGCCGTCATCAGCATTGGTAAAAATCTTTGGTAGACGTTGGCAGCGAGAATCACCGCTTTGTAGCCGGCGATGTTGGCTTGCGACGACAGCACGTCGAGGCTTTGCGCGCGCGAGATGCGCGGCGCCGCTTCGAGCGCGAAGGCGGTCACGCCGCGGGACGCGAGGCGCGCCAACCCCTCGGCGTCGAACGGATTCAACATACCGACGACGACTTGACCGGTCCTAAGAAGCGGCAGCTCGTTCGCTTGTGGCGGGCGGACTTTGAGCAGCAATTCCGCCTGGCCGTAAACGTCGGCAGCCGAGCTTACGATGGTGGCACCGGCTTGCGCATACGCCGCGTCGATGACGCTGGCGCCGAGCCCCGCGCCCGGCTGCACGATGACCTGGTGCAACGCGCCGGTCGTGAGCTTCTTCACGGTTTCCGGCGTGGCGGCAACGCGAGTCTCGCGTGGCCAGATTTCGGCCGGGATGCCGATCTTCATGTCGTTCTCCTTTCAACGCGTTATTACGGCCGCCGATCGTTAGCGGCCGTTCGATGCGTGCGCGATTTTCTATGCGAGAGGCGATGGAAATAAATGCGGACGAGCGCGTTGGTTCGCACCGCCGGCCTGTCAGTTATTGTTACCCGAAACCGCCGCACCGGCGGACACACGCGGCCGGTGTGCCCTGCGCGGCCGTGTCCGAATTACGAGAAAACGATCACGCCGCGGGCATTCTTGCCGGCGGCGAGGTCGGCGAACGCTTGCGGCGCCTCGTCGATTTTATATCGGCGCGTAATCAGCTCATCGAGCTTGAGCCGCTTCGTTTTGTACAGGGCCAAGAGGCGCGGGAAATCCTCCTTCGGGCGCGCGGAGCCGAAGCGGCTGCCGGTGAGCGTTTTTTCTTCGGCATAGAGCGTGTTGGTGCGAATCGAGGTCATGTCCTTAGCCGGCGCAACGCCGACGACCACCGCGGTGCCGCCCTTGCGCAATACGTTGTACGCCTGCGCCACCACTTCGCCGTAGCCGACGCACTCGAAGCTGTAGTCCGCGCCGCCGCCGGTCAGCTCGCGGATCGCCTTCACGGCATTTTCAGTCGTTTTCGAATTCACCGTGTGCGTCGCACCGAATTGACGCGCCATTTCAAGTTTGGCGTCCGCCGTATCGACGGCGACGATCATCGCCGCGCCGGACAACTGACAACCTTGAATCGCGTTCAGTCCCACCCCACCCGCGCCGAAAACGACCGCGATCGATCCGGGCTCGAGCTTGGCGACGTTGACCACTGCGCCGACGCCGGTCATCACGCCGCAGGAGACGAGCGCGGCGCAATCGAGCGGAATGTCCTTTTCGACTTTGACCACGTTGTCCATGTGCAGCGTCGCGTACTCCGACATGACGCCGCACCCGGTGAAGACGTTGAGCGGCTGGCCGCTGCGGTCGTGCGTGCGCACCGTGCCATCCGGAAGCGTGAACGCGGTTTTGTTCGTCTGGTCGCAAAGCGACGGCCGGCCCGTTACGCAATAGCGGCAGCGGCCGCACATGCTGACGAAGGAGCTCACGACATGATCGCCGACGGAAAATTCGGTGACGCCTTCACCGACCGCGACGATCACGCCAGCGCCTTCGTGACCGAGCACGAGCGGTAACGGAAAGGGAATGGTTCCGTTCGTGGCGGAAAGATCGCTGTGGCACACGCCGGCGGCGGCGAGTTTGATCGTGACTTCGTTGCGCTTCGGAGGATCGACTTGAATCTCTTCGACGACGACGGGCTTCCCGACCTCGCGGCAGACTACCGCTTTCGACTTCTGCGCCATGACTTCTCCGGCTTAGGCGTGTGCGCGCATCGTACCGATGAATTGCTCCAGATGCGAGTCGGTGTCGCCGAAGCTGAGCTCGATGGCCGTCAGTCGCCGAAAATAGTGGCTGATATTGAGTTCATCCGTCATGCCCATGCCGCCGTAGAGTTGCACCGACTGTTGGCCGACGTAGCGACAGGCGCGTCCGGTGACGACTTTCGCCGCGGACAGCGCGCGTCGCCGCTCCGCTCGATCGTTGTCGACGCAACGGATCGCGGCGAAATAGCTCATGGATTTCGCCTGCTCGTAGTGCATCAGCATTTCGGCGGCGCGGTGCTGTAACACTTGGAACCGTCCGATCGGCTGTCCGAACTGGCGGCGCGTGCGCAAGTACTCGAGCGTCGCATCGAGCATGGCCTTCATGGCGCCGACCGCTTCGGCGCAGATCGCCGCGAGCGCGATGTCGTGCGCCTGCTCGATCGCGGGGAAGGCTGCCCCTTCGGCCGCGAGACGCGCAGAGGCGGGGACCGACACGTCGCGCAGTAAAACCTCCGCCTCGCGCTGGCCGTCGAGCGTCGGAAAATCTTTTATCGTCACGCCCGGCGCAGCGCGTTTTACGGCGAATAAGGAGATGCCGGCTTCATCGGCGACGTCGCCTCCGGTGCGCGCCGACACCAGCAGCACATCGGCGGCGGCGCCGTGGATCACCGCGGTCTTGCGACCGGTTAAACGATAGTCGGGGCCGCTGCGTATCGCGCGCGTCTCGACCCGGTTCAGCTCGTAACGCGCGCCCGGCTCGGCGTGGGCAAGAGCGGCGATCAACTCGCCGGACGCGAGCGGCGGGAGCAGCTCGAATTGCGCCGCCGGGTCGCCGGCGAGGCGAATCAGCCAGGTTGAGAGCACAGCGCTCGCGAGATACGGCTCCACCACGATGCCGTGGCCCAAGCCGTTCATGACGAGCATCGTCTCCACGGGTCCGGCGTTGAGTCCGCCGTGCTCTTCCGGGACGTTAAGCGCGAGCAGACCTATGTCCGCGAACGAGCGCCAAACGTCGCGGCTCCACCCCGATCGCGACGCAATGATGCCGCGCCGTTTCTCGAAGGTGTAGTCACGGGTGATGAACCGCCGTACCGTGTCCTCGAGTAGGCGCTGCTCTTCTGTGAACGTGAAATTCATTGTCGTCCTTACCCCGAAATCGCACCGCGCATCGCGGTGTTCGCGCACGCGTGTTCTTTAAGAGCGGTTATCCGGCCGATTGGCGTTGGTTACAACTGCAAAATCGACTGAGCGATGATGTTCTTCTGAATCTCGTTCGAGCCGCCGAAAATCGAGAGCTTGCGCATGTTGAAATAATTCGCCGCCAAGTTGGACGCGGGAGCGCCCGGTTGATACCCCGCTTCGATAGCCTCTTGCACGAAGGGTAGCGCCGAAGCGCCGACGGCGTGCACGAGTAGCTCGGTGATGGCCTGTTGAATCTCGGTTCCCTTGATCTTGAGTATCGACGCCTCCGGGCCCGGCGCGCGCTGCTCGGCTTCGGCGGACAGCACGCGCAGGTTGGTGATCTCGAGCGCCATCAGCTCCACTTCGATGTCGGCGATTTTCGCGGCGAACAACGGATCCTCGATCAACGGCCGGCCGTGTTTCTTCTCGGTGGCGGCGATGCGCTTCACTCGCGCGATCTCGCGTTTGGCGATGCCGACCCCGGCGATGTTGGTCCGTTCGTGACCGAGCAGAAACTTGGCGTACGTCCAGCCTTTATTTTCTTCCCCGACGAGGTTCTCGATCGGCACTTCCACATTCTCGAACCAAACCTCGTTCACTTCCTGCGAGCCGTCGAGAAGGGTGATCGGCCGCACGGTGATGCCGGGCGACTTGATATCGATCAGGAGAAACGAGATGCCCTGTTGCGCCTTCACCGCGGTATCCGTGCGCACCAGGCAAAAGATCCAGTCGGCGTACTGAGCGAAGGTGGTCCACGTCTTTTGACCATTCACGACGTAGTGCGTACCGCGCGGCTCGGCGCGCGTCTTGAGCGACGCGAGATCGGACCCCGCGCCGGGCTCGGAGTAACCCTGGCACCACCACGCTTCGGCGGACAAAATCTTCGGCAAGAAGCGTTGCTGCTGCGCGCTGTTGCCGAACGTCATGATCACGGGCGCGACCATTTTCAATCCGAAAGGGACCGGCCGCGGGCCGCCGCCGATCGCCGATTCTTCCTCGAAAATATATTGTTGAACCGGTGTCCAGCCCGGGCCGCCGAATTCTTTCGGCCAGCTCGGCGCGCCCCAACCGCGCTCGTGCAGCGTGCGCTGCCACGCGATATGGTCCTCGCGCTTGAGGCGCAGGCCGTTCATCACTTTGTCTCGGATGTGCGTGGGCAGCTTCGCGCGCAAGAACGTGCGAACTTCGTCGCGAAACGCGTTTTCTTCGGCGGTGAAATTGAGATCCACGGTGTCTTATGAAGTAAAGGCTTGAATGCCGGTCTGCGCGCGCCCCAGGATCAGCGCGTGAATATCGTGCGTTCCCTCGTAGGTGTTCACGACCTCGAGGTTGACCAAATGGCGAATAACGCCGAACTCATCCGAGATCCCGTTGGCGCCGTGCATGTCGCGCGCCATGCGCGCGACATCGAGCGCCTTGCCGCAGGAATTTCGTTTTACGATCGAGGTGATTTCCGGCGTCGCCTTGCCTTCGTCCCGCATGCGCCCCAAACGCAAGCAGCCGAGCAGGCCGAGCGTGATTTCGGTTTGCATGTCGGCGAGTTTCTTCTGAATGAGCTGATTCGCCGCGAGCGGACGGCCGAACTGCTTGCGCTCGAGCGTGTAGCGACGCGCCGCGTGCCAACAGAATTCCGCCGCGCCCAACGCGCCCCACGCGATCCCGTAGCGCGCCGAGTCGAGGCAGGTGAACGGGCCGCGCAAGCCGGACACGCCCGGCAACTCGTTCTCCGTCGGAACGAATACATCGTCCATCACGACCTCGCCGGTCACCGACGTGCGTAAACCGACTTTGCCGTGGATGACGGGCGTCGATAGCCCCTTCATGCCTTTTTCCAAAATGTAGCCGCGAATTTTTCCTTCGTCGTTCTTTGCCCAGACGACGAAGACGTCGGCGATCGGCGAATTGCTGATCCACGTTTTCGCGCCGGTGAGTTTGAACCCGCCCGGCGCCTGCTTGGCGCGGGTCTCCATGCTGTTCGGATCGGAGCCGTGATTCGGCTCCGTCAGACCGAAGCAGCCGATCCATTCGCCCGTCGCCAGCTTGGGGAGATATTTTTGCTTCTGCGCCTCGGTGCCGAACTCGTAAATCGGCACCATGACCAACGAGCTTTGTACGCTCATCATCGAACGATAGCCGGAATCCACCCACTCGATCTCGCGGACGATCAAACCGTAGCTCACGTAGTTCAGCCCGGCGCCACCGTATTCCGTGGGAATGGTGGGACCGAGCAAGCCGATCTCGCCCATTTCGCGGAAAATTTTCGGATCGGTTTTTTCGTTGCGAAACGCGTCAAGCACGCGCGGCATCAGCTTGCCCTGGCAGTACTCGTGCGCGGCGTCGCGAATCATGCGTTCGTCTTGCGTCAGCTGGTCTTCGAGTAGAAACGGATCTTCCCAATGGAAACTTGGGGCACTGGCCTTGGGGGCCTGGACTTTTGGCGCGCTCATCGTCATTGGCTTCTCTATAGGCGGTAACGTAACGTCCACCGCTAGGTTCTCTCGATAATGACGGCCAGCCCCTGGCCGACGCCGATGCAAAGACTCACGGCGGCATAGCGGCCTTGGCGGCGCTGCAACTCACGCGCCGTCGTGAGCGCGAGGCGCGCGCCCGAGGCGCCGAGCGGATGGCCGACGGTAATAGCGCCGCCGTTCGGATTGACCCGCGGATCGTCAAAGGCAATTCCCATCAGCTTCAAGCACCCGAGAACTTGGCTCGCGAACGCTTCGTTGATCTCGATGACATCCATATCGGCGAGCTTGAGCTTCGCGCGCTCGAGTGCTTTGCGAATGGCGTAAACCGGCCCGATGCCCATGACGCGCGGCTCAACTCCCGCCGCCGCCGCCGCGAGAATGCGTGCGATCGGGCGCACGCTTTTTTTCTCGCCGGCTTCGCGACTGCCGATGAGCAACGCCGCGGCGCCGTCGTTCACGCCCGAGGCGTTGCCGGCCGTGACGACTCCGCCTTCGAACAGCGGTTTCAGCTTCGCCAGCGTCTCGACGGTGGTCTCCGAGCGCGGGTGCTCGTCTTCCGTCACGAGTCTCGGCGGTGTTTTGCGGCCCGTCGAGACTTCGATCGGATGAATTTCGCCGGCGAAGAATCCGGCCGCCCGGGCTTTTTCGAACTTCGATTGCGAGTCCGCCGCGAACCGATCGGTCTCGGCACGCGACACGCCGAACTCCTTCGCTACGTTGTCGCCCGTCCCCGGCATGGTATCAGAGCCATAGCGCGCGGCGACTTTAGGATTCGGAAAGCGCGCGCCGATGGTCGAGTCGTACATTTTGAAATCGCGGCTGTAGGGGGACTCCGCCTTAGCCATCACGAAGGGAGCGCGACTCATGCTTTCCACGCCACCCGCAACGTAGATCTCGCCTTCGCCGCACGTCACGGCGCGGGCGGCGTCGACGACGGCGGCGAGTCCGCTGGCGCAAAGCCGGTTAACGGTTTGCCCCGCGACCGTCACCGGAAAACCCGCCACCAGCAGGGAATTACGCGCGACGTTTCGCGAATCTTCACCGGCTTGGTTCGTGCAACCGAGAAGAACGTCTTCGATTTCTTCCGGTTTCCACGGCGAGCGCGCAACCAATGCGCGCATGACTTCGGCGACTAGATCGTCCGGTCGCACGGGCGCGAGCGCACCGGCGTGTCGGCCGAACGGAGACCGCAGCCCATCATATATGTACGCACTTAGCATGACGGATACCTTGAGCGAGTTCTTGTGCGAGTCACAAGGGTAGCCATATAATGCTGCATCGCAGAACATAGTTCCATAAACACAGACCTATCTTTTTCCATTCGCCGAGTCGAGTCAAGGGTTGAGATCAACCGGTTCGCTGCTGAAGAAAGCAGCAGCGCTTTGTACCTAGCGGCTAGGACCTCGTGCAACCGGAATATCGCCGCACGGGTGAGGAACGAGTAAATGGCATTGCCCGCACGTTTGCAAGATCGCATGAGTCTCCCCGTAATCGGCGCGCCGCTGTTCATCGTCTCCAATCCTGATCTCGTGTTGGCCCAATGCAAGAGTGGCATCGTCGGTGCGTTTCCCGCGCTAAACGCCCGTCCTAAGGAGCTACTGGATGAATGGCTACGTCGCGTCACGGAGGACCTCGCGAACTTCGCGGCCGCCCATCCGAGCAAGCGCGTCGCTCCTTTCGCGGTGAATCAGATTATCCACCAATCGAACGATCGATTGGAGCACGATCTCGATGTGTGCGTGAAGTATCGCGTTCCCATGATTATCACGAGCTTGCGGGCGCCCGGCGATTTCATC
Source organism: Sulfurifustaceae bacterium (assembly GCA_041485885.1). Classification (GTDB taxonomy): domain Bacteria; phylum Pseudomonadota; class Gammaproteobacteria; order Acidiferrobacterales; family Sulfurifustaceae; genus JACQFZ01. Next base: position 17,907 of record JBGPKL010000052.1, on the reverse strand, counting down.
AAACGCTTTCACGAATACGGCGGCCTGGTATTTCACGACGTGACCAACGTGCGTCACGCCGAAAAGGCGCTCGAGGCCGGCGTCGACGGTTTGATTCTCGTGTGCGCCGGCGCCGGCGGCCACGCGGGTACGTTGAGCCCATTTGCGTTGGTCGGCGAGGTGCGACGCTTCTACGACGGCCCGGTTGTATTATCCGGTGCGATCACGACGGGCCGCGGTGTCGTTGCCGCGCAGGGACTCGGAGCGGACTTGGCGTACCTGGGCACGCGTTTCATCGCGAGCCGCGAGGCGAACGCCGATCCGCGCTACCAGGAAATGATCGTCAACTGCTCCGCCAAAGACATCGTGTACACGCCGTTCTTTAGCGGCGTGCCCGGAAACTATTTGAAGCCGAGCGTCGCCGCCGCCGGCCTCGATCCCGACAACCTGCCGACGGCGGACAAAGCCTCGACGAATTTCGGTTCGACTCGCGTGAAGGCGTGGCGCGACATCTGGAGCGCCGGGCAGGGCGTCGGGAATATTCATGACGTGCTTCCCGCGGCCGATATCGTGGAGCGACTGAAACAGGAGTATCGCGCCGCGCTCGATGAACTGTGTAACGTACGACGCATGTATGCGTGAGGGACAGGGGCCATGATACACAAAAGTGAATTGACCGCCGGCGCCGCCAACTTGGCGGTTCCGGAAAACGGAACGGCGAGGAAGATCAAAAGCAAAGAAGACCGACATTTCGTGTCCGCGCTCGCTCGCGGCCTCAAGGTGCTCGCGTGCTTTCGATCGGGTCACGAGACGCTCGGCAACCACGAGCTCGCGCGGCGCTCCAGTTTGCCGAAGTCGACGATCTCGCGCCTCACCTACACGCTGACCAAGCTCGGGTACCTGCACTACGTGCAGGACTCCGTCAAATACCGGCTCGGCACGGCGACGCTCGCGCTCGGCAGCGCGATGCTGGCGCGCATGGACGTCCGCCAGATGGCGCGTCCGATGATGCAAGAGCTCGCCGACCTGTCGCGCGCCATGGTATCGCTCGGCGTGCGCGAGCGCCTCAGCATGATCTATATCGAGAACTGTCGCAGCCAATCCGCGCTGACGTTGAGCCTCGACGTCGGCTCGCGCATTCCGCTCGCAACTACGGCGATGGGGCGAGCGTATATCGCGGCGCTGCCGGACGCGCAGCGCGACGAGGTTCTCGATCAGATCCGCGCGCAGGATGAACCGAACTGGCCGAAGTTGCGCGCGGGCATCGAGGCGTGCCTCGAGCAATATCGCCGCCTCGGTTGTTGTCATTCGTTCGGCGACTGGCAGAAAGATGTGAACGCCATCGCCGTCGCGTTCCGGCCGGGCAGCGGACTGTCGCCGATGTCGATCAATTGCGGCGGCCCGGCGTTTCATTTGTCGCCCGATTTTCTCCTCGACGAAGTGCGCCCCCGGCTGATCGACGTCGCCGGTCGTCTCGAAGCGTCGCTCGGTACGGTCTTGATGGAAACGAACGCCGGCCGTGGCCGGTAACTTTCGGAGCACGTCATGTTGATTTTCGCGTGGTTGATCGGCGTTGTTGCCGTGGTTTTATTGGTGCGCGCGGCATTGCTGTATCGCGTGCAGCCGCAGCGCAGCGCCGAGCGTTTCGACGGCGTTATCTACCGGGTGGGCGCGGCGGCGATCGCCGAGCGCACGAGCCGGCAACCGCGCGCGACGGTGGTGTGCATGCATGGGTTTGTCGAAGACCTGCGCTATTTCTCGCAGTTCTATTCCGACGCGGACATCCAGCTGATTCTGGTCAACAGCGGCGATTATCATATTCCGATCGTGGATCCGCAATTTCGCTCGGCCGCTTGGGTGACGGCTCCCCTCCTTTCGGAGGGTACGATCGAATACGACGCGATGGTATTAATCCAAGCGTTGCAGCACTTGCCAAAAACGCGTTCGGTCCGCGTGCACGGACACTCTCGGGGAGGAGCGGTGACGCTCGAAGCCGCGACCATGCGCCCGGATCTATTTCGAGATGTGGAAGTTGTCTTGGAAGCGCCGGTGTTGCCGCGCGGGCGATTTAGCCAGCGACCGTCCGGCATATTGAATTGGCTGCTCCCGTTCCTCGTGCCGTTATGGCGTCGGTATCCGATCTCGAATTACAACCGGCATCGATGGGGACAGTTGGATACCGCACGCAAGCGCGAGGTGATCAAGAGTCTGCCGTTCAACGTGCGGCGCATTGTCACGATGGTGCGCAATATGAAGTCGCTCGCGGAATGGGTGAATCGACGGGGTTACGAAATATATGAGAACGTCGCGCGCGGCGTCATTTTGGTTGCGGACAACGATCAAGTCCTGAACCCGCAGGCGATGCGTGAAAGCGCGCAGCATGCCTCGCCGGCCGTGCAAACCGTTTGGGTGGATAATTGCAGCCACTTCGTCTTATTCGATCAGCCGCAAGCCGTTCCCGCGCTCGCGCGCGAGACGCCGCGCTTACGCATGGAACCGACCACGCCGTGAGCGTCGTTGTGACCGCCACGCCGGAGGGATTTGCCACTAGGCTGGCGACGATGGCGCCGGAGGAGGCGCGGACGAGATCTGGATGAAGGACTTCACCGACAAGGTCGCCGCGATCACCGGCAGCGCATCAGGCATCGGCCGGGCGCTTGCGCTTGCGCTCGCCCGACGGAAATGCCATGTCGCGCTTTGCGACGTGAACGAGACCGGCCTGGCGCAAACCGCCGAGGAGGCGCGCGCGCTCGGCGTGCGGGTGACGCAAGCGAGAGTGGACGTGGCCGATCGGGCGGCGGTATATGCGTGGGCCGCGCAAGTGGCAAAGGATCACGGCCGCGTGAACTTGATTTTCAACAACGCCGGTGTTGCCGTCGCGAGCACCGTCGAAGGAATGGACTACGCGGACTTCGAATGGATCATGGGCATCAACTTCTGGGGCGTCGTGTACGGCACCAAGGCGTTCTTGCCTTACCTCAAGGCGTCGGGCGACGGTCACATCGTCAATATTTCGAGCGTCTTCGGGCTATGCGCGCAGCCGACGCAGAGCGCTTACAACGCTTCCAAGTTCGCCGTGCGCGGTTTCACCGAAGCGCTGCGGCAGGAGCTCGATCTGCAACAGGCGCCGGTCAGCGCGACCTGCGTGCATCCGGGCGGCATCAAAACGAACATCGTGCGTACGAGTCGGTACTCGGCCAGTATGAATGGGTTTTTGAATGACGATGAGGAACAGGCGAAAGCCGATTTCGAGAAGATGTTCATTACCACCGCCGACGAAGCGGCGCGGGTCATTCTCAAAGCCGTGGAGCACAACAAGCGGCGCGTGTTGATCGGGCGCGACGCCCGCGCGCTGGATGTCGTGCAGCGCTTGCTGCCGAGCGCGTATCAACGGCTGCTGGTTTCGGTCCTGAAGAAGAGGAAGGAAAAGGCGGCGGCCGCGCGCGCGATGGCGGGATGACCGGCGCGCGTTTATTCGAGCTCGATCAGCGCGTCTCCTTCGTGGATCGATTCGTCGACCTTCCTCGATAACACTCGTACCGTGCCGGAGATTTCGGCGAGAACCGGAATCAGCATTTTCATCGACTCAACGATCGCGACTTCTTGTCCGACACTGACGGTGTCGCCCGGCTTTACCGAATAACCGCGCAACGTTCCGGTGATCGGTGTCTGCACCCGCTTCATCGTGTCTCCCCAATTTTAGTATTGTTGTGTTTCGCGACGTTCACGGTCTCATCGTGAACTGCGAGAGGCCGGCTTGACGCAGACCCGCCGCCAGCCGAATGAAATCGCAGAGCATGATCCGTGTATCGCGTGGGTCGATGATCTCCTCGATGCTGAAGGGCTCGGTCGTACGTATCGGTGACGTGACGGCTTTCAGCCGCTCCTCGATCCGTGCGCGTGTCGCGGCGGGATCGGGGGACGCTTCGATATCCGCCTTATACGCCGCTTCGATTCCACCGGCGAGCGGCAGCGAGCCCCATTCGCCCGACGGCCACGCGTAGCGTAGCGACAGCCGATTGTGCGGGCGGTTCGCGGCGCCGGCGACGCCGAAACACTTGCGCACGATGATCGTGCACCACGGCACGGTGCTTTGTTCGATCGCCGTCATCACGCGCACGCCGTAACGAATCGTCGAAGCTTGTTCGGCTTCGACGCCGATGAGGAAGCCCGGTACGTCCACGAGATGCACGATCGGCAAATGAAAAACTTGCGCCATATCGATCAAGCGCATCATTTTTTCGGAAGAGGTTTTCGTCCACGCGCCGCCGTAGTGATACGGATCGCTCGCGACGACCGCAACGGGCCAGCCGTCCAATCGCGCGAGACCGGTAATGACGGAGCGGCCCCAGAGTTTGCCGATTTCGAAGAAGCTTCCGGCATCGACGACGGCCTCGACGATCGGCCGCATGAGGTACACGCGCCGGGTGTCGCGCGGCACCACCGCCAGCAACGATTCCACGCGTCGCTTCGGATCGTCGTTCGCCTCGGTGCGCGCCGGCAGCTCGAAAACATTGCGCGGCAGATACGACAAGAACCGGCGCGTGCGCGCGAACGCTTCGTCTTCGGAGCCGACTTCGTCGTCGACGGTTCCGTTGCGCGCGTGGATATCGCTGCCGCCAAGTTCTTCCTTCGTCACTTGCTCGCCGATATGCGCGACAACCGGCGGGCCGGCGGTGAAAATTTGCGAGAGGCCCCGAACCATGAGCGCGTAGTGACTGGCGGCGACACGCGCCGCGCCCAGTCCTGCCACGGGACCGAGCGCGAGACCGATTACCGGCACGCGCGCCAAATTTTCCGCGATCATTTCCCAGCCGGGCACGCGCGGAACGTAGGTGTAGCCGAGCTTGTCGAGATCCTTCACCGAGCCGCCGCCGCCGGTGCCGTCGACCAGGCGGATCAGCGGAATGCCGAGATCGTGCGCGAGCTTCTCCGGATATAACGACTTCTCCAATATTCGCGCGTCGCTCGCGCCGCCGCGCACCGTGAAATCGTCACCCGCGATGGCGACGGGGCGACCGTCGATGGTGCCGCGACCGATGACTTGATTGGACGGCCTAAACGCAATGAGCTTGCCGTCCGCGTCGTACTGCGTGGCGCCCGCGGTCGCGCCGGCCTCGTGGAATGAGCCGGGATCGAGCAGCCGCTCGATGCGCTCCCGCACCGTGAGCTTGCCGTTGTCGTGCTGGCGCTGAACTTTTTCCGGCCCGCCCATCTGTTCGGCCAGCCGCTTGCGCCGAGCCAGTTCGTCGAGTTCTTCATTCCAACTCATGTGCGATCCTTACTTGCCGTTATACACGACGCGGTACACCACGCCCGCACGGTCGTCCGAGACGAGCAGCGCGCCGTCCGGCATCCCTAGTAGATCGACGGGTCTCCCCCAGACATTGCGTCCCCCTTGCAGCCACCCTTGCGCGAATACTTCGTAGCCGGCGGGTTTTCCGTTTTGCAGCGGCACGAACATGATTCGATACCCCATCGGCTCGGATCGGTTCCACGAGCCGTGCTCGGCGATGAAAAGGCCGTTGCGGTAGCGCTCCGGGAATTTGTCGCCGGTGTAGAAGCGCACGCCGAGCGAGGCTGTATGCGGCGCGAGTTTGAGCGCCGGGGGCTCGAACGCTGTGCAAGCTTTTTCTTTGCCGTATTCCGGATCGGCGATGTCGCCGCCATGACAGTACGGATAGCCGAAATGCATGCCGGCCTTGGGCGCGTGATTCAGTTCGTCCGGCGGCTGATCATCGCCCATCCAATCGCGCCCATTGTCGGTGAACCAAAGCTCCTTCGTTTGCGGGTGCCAATCGAAGCCGACGCTGTTGCGTATGCCGCGCGCGTACGGCTCGGCGCCGGTGCCGTCGGCGTTCATGCGCAGAATGAGCGCGTGGCGATCGGGATCGGGCTTGCAGATATTGCACGGCGCGCCGACGGCGACGTATAGCTTTTGATCCGGGCCGAATTTGGCGTAGCGCCATCCATGCGACGATTCGGTCGGCAGCTTGTCGTAAACAATCTCTGGCTTTGGTTTGTCGCGCAGATGCTGCGCGACATCCGGGAAGCGCACCACGCGATGGTTCTCGACGACGTAGAGCGCGCCATCGCGCACGCTGACGCCGTTCGGGCTATTGAGCCCATCGGCCAGCACGACGACTTCTTCGGCGCGTGCGGCACGATTGCGATTAACCAGCGCGTATACCTTGCCGGCTCTGCGGGTGCCAACGTATACGGTGTTGTCCGGGCCGAGCGTGAGCGAGCGCGCGTCCTCGACGTTGTCGGCGTAGATGTCGACGCCGAATCCCGGCGGCAGGCGCAGTTTTTCGATCGGCGGCGCGGCGAGGCTCGGCGTGCCGGTGAGCATGAAGAGCAGTCCTGCCGTTACCACTCGAATGAGATGACGCATCGTCTGGATTCCGCGCGAACGAAAGAGTTTTCCCAAGGGAACCGCGCAAAGGAGTTTACTCAACTGCGGGTCGCGATACACCCCCATCTGCCCGGACGGAAATCTGCCGGCATAGCGCGAACGCGAGGGCTCGCGTCGCCGGATCGTCGAAGCGGCGGCGCGTCAAACGGAAGGATCTTTAGCCGATCGCGCGCGCCCTCGCGGTCCACGGTTGAACGATGCTATACGGCGAATTCCACAGTCCAACGGATGCTCAACTGCAATGTTGCGGTATATCGGCGCCGCTCGCCCACTTGCGAGTAAAAGCGCTATGATTTTCGCGGACATTACCGTGTAACCTTCGTCCCATAACCGTGATAACCGTCGTTGAGTCGTATATTTCCGGTTAGCGATCACATGAGCACTCCTACAGCCGAGCCGCCCGATCACCACCAGTACTCTTGGGTGATGTTCTACCGTGAGACGGTGGAATTCTTCGTCGCTGCGGTCAAGTACTACGAGAGCTTGCTTGCCGAAGAGGCTAAGCAGGTCGAGGCCGATCCGCACTTGAATGCGTTTCTTACCGAGGACGTCCGGAGAGAGTTCAAGATCGGTAGGAGTCATACTGACGCAGTTCGGGTTCGTGAGTGGCTTGAACAGAAGCTGGCCGAGCGGCCCGGGAGCTTTGACGTCGATATTACCTTGTCTCACGGAACTACGCGGTATCTCAAATCTGTCGGTCTCGTCTATCTCGGCTTGCTGAAGCACCGACGAAACGTGCTGTCGAGGGCGCCCAACGTCACAAGCAATTTGCTCTCGGCAATCGATCGCCGCATCACCTCGCAGGAGGAAGTGCTGCACACTCAAGGCATCTTCGCACAGGCATCGCTCGTCCCGTTGCTCGTGGCGCAGGAGATCTCGACTGAATCTATTCCCGATGGGACACCGGCAGAGGTGCCGTCAGTAGTTGCTGCATCAAGGCCGAAGCCCGTGGTCGTCAAGTCGATCGAGTTGCTCGATGCTGAATTGAGAGACCGATGCCTCGATCTATTCGCCCAGTTCGAAGCGGCAGGGCAGTCTGAGCGGCACGATACCGTCGTCACGGAGGCAACAAGAATTCTGGAGAATCGCCTGCGCGTTCTCACCAAGTCGACCGATGGCGCTACTGGGAACGACCTTGTCTCCCGAGCGTTTGCAGGTACCAATCCGCTGCTTCGCGTCAGTGAAGTAGCAGCGGAACAAGAGGCAGTTCACCTGCTGTTTCGGGGCGCGTTTGGCTTCATTCGGAACCGTGTTCATCACAAGTTGCTATCGGATCTGGCGCCGGAGCGAGTCCTCCAGATTTTGGGGCTGATCGACTACCTAATATCTCTAGCCAATACGGCTCCTCCAGTGGGAGAAGGTGATCGCTAATCAGGAAATCGAGGGGAGCGCTGAACAGCGTCGCTGTTCAGTTCCATCGTCGCTTCGCTCCTCGGTGCCCGCTCATTGCCTGTGTTTAGCGGGACAACAGACGACCCAGTACACTTATAACTGAGACGTTAACTTGCGATGAAACCTCATGGCCGGAGCAGTGGAGGATATCGAGAAGGAAATCCGGTCACTCAGCGCGGAAGACAAGGTCGAGCTGCTCCGCACACTTATTGCCGAGCTCAACATGCCGGCCGACCCGAATGTCGAGCGCGCTTGGCTTGAAACAGCGCAGCGTCGATACCGGGAGCTGGTAGAAGGAAAGGTCAAGGGTGTGCCGGGGCCGCTGGTGTTCCAGCGTCTTCTTGCACGACTGGGGGGATGAACTACGGGTTTCATCCGGAGGCCGAGCGCTTGGCATACGTAGGCGCGGTGTGCTAGTTTCGATTCATGAAACTCACCGCGGCCGATGCGCTCGAATTGTCCGTTCCGGAACGCATTCAACTCGTCTCTGAAATCTGGGACAGCGTTGCCGAATGCCCGGAGAAGATCGAACTGACGGATGCCACGCGGCGACTTTTGCGAAAGAGGCTGGCTGCGTATCGGGCAAATCCGGACGCCGGGTCGCCGTGGTCGGACGTTAGGCGCCGAATCCTGAAGGAATGAGCCGCAAGCTCGTCGTCGCTAAGGAAGCGGAGGCAGACATTCTCGACGGCTACCTCTCCTATGAGGAAAAGCAGAAGGATCTGGGTCGGCGGTTCTTGGACGAAATTGAATCCGCCTTCGATCGAATCATACTCAATCCACTTTTGTACCAGGAAGTAGAAGCCGACATCCGCAGGGCCGTCGCGCACACGTTTCCGTATCTCGTGTTCTACACGTTCGACGAGCAGACCATACAAATACTCGCGGTCATTCATGGCGCGCAGAACCCCGCCTATATCAACGCGCGGCTTGGCGCCTAGAGTAAGGCGTTAGGCAAGAGGACCCGCATCTGAATAGGCAACCCGCTACACCCCGAGCGCCATCGCGAGTTCCTCGATCGAATCGACGTTGAAGTCGAAATCCGCTTCGGCGCCGAGGTCCGTGGTCGCGCCCGGTCCATGTTCGAGCGGGCGGCGCACGAACGCGGTGCAGCAACCGACGGCGCGTGCGGCGCGAAGATCGGACTTGTGGCTCGCGACCATTAGGAGCGCGCTCGGTTCGACGTCGAGCAGCGCGGCGCAGCCGCGATAGGTTTCCGGATCCGGTTTGTAATGATGGAACAGTTCCGCCGAAATCACGCAGTCCCACGGAAGGCCGGCGTTCCGCGCCATGTTGACGAGGAGCGACGTGTTGCCGTTTGACAGCGTCGTGATGATGAATCGCTGTTTCAGTCGCGTCAGCCCCGGCACGGAATCCAGCCACGGGCGAAGACGATGCCAAACGCGATTTAAATCGTCGAGTGCCGCTTCGCTGAGACCGTCCATGCCGAAATCGCGCACGATACCGTCGAGTATCATCCGGTGCAGCTCATCGATCTTGAGCCACGGGATGTCGCCGCGCCGGACCCGGTCCATCGCCGGCGCATAGCCGGCGCGCCACGTTTCAGCGAACCGCGCCCAATCCACCTGCCGCAATCCGTGATCGCGCGCAAACGCCCTGCCTTCGGCGATGATGCTCCCGTGCCAATCGACGACCGTGCCGAATACGTCGAACGCGAGTGCTTTGATGTCGCCCATGTCGGTTTAGCAATGAATGTCGAATCGTTAATTGCTCTCGGTCACGAAACCGTCGTTGCGGTTACTCCCTCTCCCTTTTAGGGAGGTGAGCCGGGGTTTTCGCGAATGCACTTAACGTGCATGCGCGCCGGCGAACGGGCGCACAGGGTTCTCGTGCGCCCAGGTGGGAATAGCAGGGGTGAGGGTCGCGATGTCGAAGGTGATCGATACCGTTTCGCCTTCCACCTGCTGTACAAGGATGTACGAATGTCGCGAGCGCAGGATGCGCAGGAGCGACCTCATCCCGACCTTCTCCCTCAACGGGAGAAGGAGCGGTAAGGTGAGAGCCGCCTCGCGCAAAGCGCTCGCGCGGTTGAAGCAAGCGCTGGAGCCGAAAAAATAAAGCCCCCGGCGGACACTGGAGGCCTTCGATATTTTAGCTACTGAAACCGCAGACAAACGCGGATGGAAAACCCAGACAAACACAGATGAAGGAGAACCGATTAAATTTATCCGCGTTCATCCATTAGTGATCTGCATTCATCTGCGGTTCCAAAATATGTTTCAAGCAATCAAGCGGCCTTCGGCGCCGGCCGGAACTGCATTGCCTTGTATTCGAGAAACTCCTCGAGGCCGTACTTGCCGGCTTCGCGTCCGTTTCCGGATTGTTTATAGCCGCCGAAGGGCGCCTGCATGTTGAACGGCCCGCCGTTGATATCGACTTGGCCGGTGCGCAGGCGCCGCGCGACTTTCTGCGCACGCTCTTCGTTGCTGGACCATACGCCGCCCGCCAGCCCATAGGGCGTGCCGTTCGCGATGCGGATGGCGTCTTCTTCATCCTTATATGTGACGATCGAAAGCACCGGGCCAAAAATTTCTTCCTGCTCGATGGTGCTGCCGGGCTTCACTTTGCCGAACACGGTCGGCTGGACGTAGTAGCCTTTGCCGACGCCGGCCGGGTGGTCGACGCCGCCAGTGAGCAGCTCGGCGCCTTCCTCGATGCCTTTGCGTATATATTTCACCACGCGCTCGCGCTGTGTCGCGGAGGCGAGTGGGCCGAGCGTGGTACCTTCGGCCATCGGGTCACCGACACGAAACGCCTTGGCGACTTCCGCCGCGATCTTTGCCGCTTCCGGATAGCGCGATTCGGGCACGAGCATGCGTGTGTGCGCGGTGCAGGTTTGGCCGGAATTGAGATAACAGTTGGTGACGACGCCTTTGACCGCCGCCGCCATATCAGCGTCGTCCAGAATGACTGCGGCGGATTTTCCACCGAGCTCCAGCGCGACGCGCTTTACCGTCTTCGAGGCGATTTCGGAAACGCGCTTACCGGCGGCGGTCGATCCGGTGAACGACACCATGTCGACTTGCGGATGCGCCGCCATCGCTTCGCCGACGACCGGACCGTAGCCCGTCACGAGATTGAACACACCGGCGGGTAAGCCCGCGGCCTCGATCACTTCGGCGAGGATGAACGCGTTGAGCGGCGCCACTTCCGACGGTTTCAGCACCACGGTGCAGCCGGCCGCGATCGCCGGCGCGACTTTGAGCGCGATCTGATGTAGCGGGTAGTTCCACGGCGTGATCGCGGCGACCACGCCGATCGGTTCGCGCACCACCAGCGAATTACCGACGCGCTCTTCGAAGGAAAACTCCGTGAGCACCTTCGCGTAATAACCGAAGATCGCGATGGGCGATCCCGCCTGGATGCGCTGCGATAGCTTGATCGGCATGCCCATTTCTTTGGAGATCGTGTCGGCGATCTCGCCGGCGCGCGCCTTCAACCCTTCGTGGATCTTCTGCACGTACTCGGCGCGCTTCGCCGCCGGCGTATTCGACCAACCGTCGAAGGCGCGACGAGCGGCGGACACCGCCGCCTCGACGTCGGCTGGATTCCCTTCGGGAATGCGCGCAATCACTTCTTCGGTCGAGGGGGAGTGAACCTCGATAGAACCGCTTCCGGCCGGCTTGACCCAACGGCCGTCGATAAAAAGTTTGTCGCGATTGATCATGGCGGACTCGGTTGTGAAAAGGGTGGAAGGAAAAGGTATTCTATAAATGCAGCCGCAACGATACCATGTCGGTGAGGAAAGCAAAATGAAATTCCGCGTAGTGAAATGCGTTCAACCTGGCTAATATTTTCGGAGAACGAGCCATGACGACGTACGCAACCCCGGTGAAAGACATGGCGTTCGTCATGAACGAGCTTGCTGGGCTGAACGATATCGCGAAGCTTCCCGGATGCGAGGAGATGACGCCCGATGTGGTGCGGACGATCCTCGATGAAGCCGGCCGGTTCGCCGCCGAGGTGCTGGCTCCGATCGATCAAAGCGGCGATCGCGTCGGCTCGCAGGCGGAGAAAGGCGTCGTCACGACGCCGCCCGGTTTCAAGGAAGCGTATCGGAAGTTCATCGAAGGCGGCTGGCCGACGGTGGCGTGTCCACCGAAGTTCGGTGGTCAAGGGTTGCCGCATCTCGTCTCCATGGCGCTGCACGAAATGTGGGACGCGGCCAACATGTCGTTCTCGTTGTGCCCGATGCTTACCCAAGGCGCCGTCGATGCGCTCGAACATCACGCGTCGGAGGAATTGAAGGCGCGCTATCTCCCGCCGATGGTGAAGGGTGAATGGACCGGCACGATGAATCTCACCGAGGCGCAGGCGGGGTCGGATCTCGCCGCGGTGCGCACGCGCGCGATCCCGGAAGGCGATCACTATCGGATCGTCGGCACAAAAATTTTCATTACGTATGGCGAACACGATTTGGCGAGTAATATCGTGCACACCGTGCTCGCGCGCCTGCCCGATGCGCCCGAAGGCGTGAAGGGCATCTCGCTGTTTCTCGTTCCGAAGTACCTGGCGAATCCCGACGGTAGCCTGGGCGCGCGCAACGATCTGCAATGCGTGTCGGTCGAGCACAAGCTCGGCATCCACGCGAGTCCGACGGCGATCATTTCCTACGGCGAGAAGGGTGGTGCGATCGGTTACCTGATCGGCCAGCCGAACCGCGGGCTCGAATATATGTTTACGATGATGAACCGCGCGCGGATCGCGGTCGGGTACGAGGGCATCGGCATCTCAGAGCGGGCGTATCAGCGGGCGCTCGCGTATGCGCGCGAGCGCGTCCAGGGTAAGCCGCTCGGTCACACCGGCGCGGGACGCGCGCCGATCATCCAGCACCCCGACGTGCGGCGCATGCTGCTCAGCATGAAGGCGCAGACCGAAGCGATGCGCGCGCTCGGTTACGTCGCCGTCGCGTCGCTCGACAAGGCGATGCGTCATCCCGATGCGAAAGAGCGCGCGCGCCATCAGGCGGTGATCGATTTTTACACCCCGATCGTCAAGGGCTGGTGCACCGAACAGAGCATCGAAGTGTCGTCGACCGGCATCCAAGTCCACGGCGGGATGGGATTCATCGAGGAAACCGGCGCGGCGCAACATTTGCGCGACGCGCGCATCACGACGATTTACGAAGGCACAACCGGCATTCAAGCGATGGATCTCGTCGGCCGCAAAGTCGCGCGCGACGCCGGCGCGACGGCAATGGCGGTGATCGCCGAGATGCGCCAGACGCGCGCGCAATTGGCGGCCGGGCGTGGCGACGAGCTGGCCGCGATCGGCGCTTCGTTGGACACCGGGATCAGTGCGGTCGAGGAGTCGACTCGCTACCTGCTCGACCACTACGGCGGAAATCCACGCGCGGCGGCCGCGGGCTCCGTGCCTTACCTGATGCTGCTCGGCACCGTGCTCGGCGGCTGGCAGATGGGGCGCGCCGCGCTGGTCTCGCAGAAAAAATTGGCGAGCGCGGCGGACGACAAGCGCTTCTACGAAACCAAGATGGCGACCGCACGATTCTACGCCGATCATATTCTGCCGAGAGCCAACGCCTATCGGTATGAAATCGTGCACGGCGCGGATTCGACCTTGCGACTGGACGAGGCGCAGTTCTGACGTAACGTCATCACGAACGATGCCCATGTGCGGAGGAAATGTTTGTCAGACTGGTGAAAGACATCTCGTCACCCCCGCGAAAGCGGGGGTCCAGATAGTACGAGCGCATTATTATCTGGATTCCCGCTTGCGCGGGAATGACGACGTTTATTTCTTTCGGACTCTTGCATGACTTTATTGTGACTAGCGTCGACGCCCACAACCCTTCCGTGCTCGTCGTCGGCGCCGGTGCGATCGGTGCGTTCTACGGGTCGGTGCTGGCGCGGCAGGGCGCGCGCGTTTCGGTCGTGTGCCGATCCGACGCCGACGTCGTGAAGCGCGACGGCTTCGCGTTCACGAGCGTGACACTCGGCGATTACGTGTTTCGTCCCGAACGCGTCGTGCGCGAGGTCGCTGACTACCCGCCGAGTCCCGATTACTTGATTCTCACGGTGAAGGTTCTCGAGGGAGAGGACCGCGTGCGTCTGATCCGGCCGGCGGTTGGGCCGCGCACGGTGATTGTGTTGCTCGAGAACGGCATCGACATCGAGCCCGAGATCGTGCAGGCGTTTCCACAAAACGAAATTCTGAGTTGCTTGGCATTCGTGGGCGTGAGCCGGATCGCGCCGGGGCGCATTTCGCATCAGCTATTCGGTCACTTGATGCTCGGAAAATTTCCCACCGGTGTTACACCCGCCGCGACGCGACTCGGTGCACTTTGGGAGGCGGGCGGCATCGCGTGTGAAGTGACCGAGAATGTCGTGACGGCGCGCTGGCAAAAAGCGGCGTGGAACGCCGTGTTCAATCCACTTTCCATCATGGGCGGAACGCTCACGACGGCGCACGTGCTCTCGAGCCCAGCGGCCGAAGACTTCGTGCGTCAGGCGATGGAGGAAGTGTGCGCCGTCGCCGCCGCGTGCGGCCATCCGGTCCCCGCCGACGTTGTCGACGCGCATTTGCGCGACACCCATGCGATGCCGCCGTACAAGACCAGCATGGCGCTCGACTACGAAAACGGACGGCCGATGGAAGTCGAGGCGATCATCGGCAACACCGTGCGCTCCGGCCGGCGCGCCGGCGTGCCGATTCCCAAGCTCGAGGCGCTCTACGCGATTACTAAGATGATTGAACACAAAGCGCGGGAGCGCGGATAATGGCTAAGCGTCAGATCAACATCGTGCGCCGATTTCACGCCGGGTACTCGGCTCATTTCATTCGGCCTTCTTACTAGAGGATCACCCATGTCCGTCGTCACTTTCACCAAGCAAGGAAACATCGGTGTCATCACCGTCAACAACCCGCCGGTCAATGCGTTGGCGCAAGCGGTGCGCGCCGGACTGCGCGACTCAGTCGCGCAAGGTCTGGCCGACGACGGCGTCGCGGCGATGGTCATTTGCTGCGAGGGCCGCACCTTTATCGCCGGCGCCGACATACGTGAGTTCGGCCAGCCGCCGAAAGAGCCGGGTCTACAGGAGGTGACGAAGTTCATGGAAGCGTCGGCGAAGCCGATCGTCGCGGCGATTCACGGCACCGCGCTCGGCGGCGGCTTCGAAGTGGCGCTGAGCTGTCACTTCCGCATCGCCGATGCGAGCGCCAAAGTCGGGCTGCCGGAAGTGAAGCTCGGCATTCTGCCGGGTTCGGGCGGCACGCAGCGGTTGCCGCGGTTGATCGGAGTCAAGAACGCGCTCGACATGATCGTGAGCGGCGATCACGTGCCGGCGACGAAAGCGCATGTTTTCGGAGCGATCGATGAGATTGTCGACGGTGATCTGAAAGCGGCGGCGATCGCGTATGCGCAGCGCGTCGCCGCCGAGCAGCGGCCGCTGCGGCGGGTGAGCGAGATGAGCGTGAGGACGGAAGCGCCGAATTTTTTCGAGGAATACACGAAAGGCATGGCGCGGAAGCATCGCGGTTTCCTCGCGCCATTTGCGTGTGTTAAGGCGGTTCAAGCGGCGACGGAATTGCCGTTCGACGAAGGCATGAAACGCGAGCGCGCGCTCTTCGCCGAGCTGGTAACTTCGCCGCAGTCTAAAGCGCAACGGCACGTTTTCTTCGCCGAGCGTGAGGTGACGAAGATCCCTGGCCTGTCGGACGACATTAAGCCGCGCGAGGTGAAGTCGGTCGCGGTGCTCGGCGCGGGCACGATGGGCGGCGGCATCGCGATGTGTTTCGCCAACGTCGGCATTCCCGTCACGATCCTCGAAATGAACCAGGAAAATCTCGACCGCGGTCTGAGCACGATCAAGAAAAACTACGCGAACACCGTCGCCAAGGGCGGCTTGAAGCAAGAGGAGATGGACAAGCGCGTGGCGCTCATCAAGTCGACGCTGTCGTACGACGACATCAAGAATGCCGACATGGTGATCGAAGCGGTGTTCGAAGAGATGGGCATCAAGAAAGAGGTATTCGCCAAGCTCGACAAGGTGTGCAAGCCCGGCGCCGTGCTCGCGTCGAACACCTCGTACCTGAATATCGATGAGATCGCGAAAAGCACCAAGCGTCCGCAGGACGTGATGGGCATGCACTTCTTCAGCCCGGCGAACGTCATGCGGCTGCTCGAGAACGTGCGCGGGACCAAGACCGCGCCGGCGGTCTACGCCACCGCGATGGAAATCGGCAAGAAAATAAAGAAGGTGCCGGTGCTGGTCGGCGTGTGTGACGGCTTCGTCGGCAATCGCATGCTCTCGAAGCGCGGGCGCGAATGCGGATTCATGCTGGAGGAGGGCGCGCTCCCACAGCAAATCGACAAGGTGCTGTACGACTTTGGTTTTCCCATGGGTCCATACGCGGTGAGCGACCTCGCCGGCCTCGACATCGGCTGGCGCAACCGCAAGTCGCGCGTCGACCGGCTCAGCCCGCGCGAGAAGGCGAATAATATTCTGGACAAGATCTGCGAGCTCGGCCGCTACGGCCAGAAGACCGGCGCCGGTTTCTATAAGTACGACGATAAGCGCAATCCCACGCCCGATCCGTTGATCGAGCAGCTGATCGTTAATCACTCGAAAGAGCGCGGCATCACGCGCCGTCAAATCGGCGATCAGGAGATCATCGAGCGCGCGTTGTACTCGATGATCAACGAAGGTGCGAAGATCCTCGAGGAGGGCATCGTATCGCGCCCGCTCGACATCGACGTCGTTTGGATTTACGGCTACGGCTTCCCGGTTTATCGCGGCGGCCCTATGTTTTACGCCGATCAAATCGGGCTGAAGACGATCTACGATGCGATCCTCAAGTACGCCAAGCAAGTCGGGGAACAGTACTGGAAGCCGGCGCCGCTCCTTGAAAAGCTCGCGAAGGAAGGAAGGGGTTTCTACTCGCAAAGTTAGCCGGGACAAGAAGGGGCAGTCGGCGTCAGTGAAATATTTGATCTGGGATTTTGACGGCACGCTTGCTTGGCGAGAGGGGATGTGGTCCGGCGCAATCTTGGAGGTGTTGGAAGCGGAGAACCCCGGTCATGGAGTCACGGCGGATCGCATCCGGCCGTTTCTTCAGACCGGCTTCCCGTGGCATGAGCCTCATCGGACGCGTGATCCTGGGATTCACCCGGACGAGTGGTGGAGAGCGCTGCATCCCGTCTTTCTCCGAGCCTACTGCGACGGCGCACGCATCGGATTGGTTGAAGCACAGCGCCTTGCGGAAATGGTGCGCAAGGCATACGTCAACCCTGCGCGCTGGGCGTTGTTCAGCGACATGCTTCCGTGTTTAACAACGCTGTCGTCGAGCGGTTGGAAACACGTAATTCTCTCCAACCATTGCCCCGAGCTAGCGGAACTTGTTCGCGCGTTGGGCATCGCCTCTTACTTCGACGCCATTTTCAACTCCGCTAAAACCGGAGCAGAAAAACCGAACCCGCGCGCGTTTCAAAACGTACTCGCGTCTCTACCTGAGACGAAAGAAGTCTGGGTGATCGGGGATAGCGTCGTAGCCGATGTGAATGGAGCCCGCTCGGTCGGCTTGCGTTCCGTCTTGGTAAGAAAACCGCACCCAGACGCGGAAATTTTCTGCGAGACGCTGGACGAGCTGCCGGCCATGTTGAGCGTCTAGCTCTCGTCGACTCCGAAGGGCCGAGCGAAGAATGAGCTCGTTCCACACAACACCTACGATCTAATATCGGTGCCCGCAACGCACCCTACCTCTACTAGTCCATCACCCCAGTTCGGTGCACCTTGGTGAGCAGTAGGTTTTCTTTCTTGTCATTCCCGCGAAAGCGGGGCGAAGCGGAGTCTTCGCGAATGCATTTAACATGCATTCGCGCCGCCGAACGGGTGCAACGAAGTTTGTTGCGCCCCGGGCAGCAACAGTCTCTTACATTTATTCTCCGTCCTTCCTCCATCATCTCCTCTCTCTAAAAAGAGGAGGGTAATAATTTAAAATGTACTATCTGGATTCCCGCTTTCGCGCACTACTGTCCGGAATAAACTCATGCGAACAGCTCCGTTTGCCGCAGAGCGAACTCGACTCGTCGCTCGCGCCATTGCCGGTGCCGGTGGCGTTCGGTATCGGGACGCTGGAACAGT
>JBGPKL010000051.1:0-30461 GCA_041485885.1 Sulfurifustaceae bacterium | reverse complement strand
CGACTCCCTGCGAAGGATTGCCTCGCAGGGTCGCAAATCAGGTGCACGGCGTTCAAATCGAGACCAGGGGAAAACATGTGTTATCTATTTTTCTTCAGTGAGTTGACAATGTTAGAGTGCTCAACGTCCGGACAGTAGTGGTTCGATATATTTATGAACACTTGCTCATATGATCCCGCCTGTAGATCTGCACAAGTCTCGTATGCTTTTCCATTACGCCGCGCAGCTAGGCGTACTGCAGCCGCTTGATGCCCATATTTCGGCGAGCGGCGCCGACTTGCAGTGAGCGCTTCGGCCGCTTCGCGGCGATGAACGAATGTGTCATGCTCTTCGCATCGAGCGTGGTTCTGCTGGAATCGTGGTACCAGCAGAGACCGATTGCCCGCAAGCCGGCGTGAAACTAGCTCGAGCTAGGTCGCACCCCCGCTCTAGTCGTCCCCCGCCGGCGGAAAGGGCTTTGTCGGCAAAACACTTTGCGCTCTTGGCTGTCTGGATTCCTACTCGATGGGCTATATGTCGCACGCGCTCTTTACAGACCGGTTGACGCAAGACGTCTTACCCGACGATGCTAGACGGCGCCTCATAACGAGGGTGCGAGGAACGATTATTCTTGATCTCTTCACGTTATTTAAATTACAAATTTTCCCTCAGATCGCTGCCGAGCTCGCGGCCGTTTGGCTGGCGTGGAGTTATGCCGACAAGCGGCAGCTACTCGCATGGCTCTTCTTTTGCCTGTGCGTCCATCATCCGTTCGAGGTGTGGGGATACGTTCATACCAGACGATGTGGCATACCAGAGGATCGCATCGAGCGATGGGCGCTCTTCTTTCAAATCATCATCGGCGTCAACTCATTAATGGTGGCGTATGCGTACTACGCGTTCGGCATGTATTCGCCACGCGAAGACCTGTTTCTGCTTTTGCCGGTGGGTGTCACGCTGACCGTTGCGTTTTATTCGAAAGCGGATCTCAAGACCGCTTGCGTGGGAGTCGTCCCGCTCGGCGTCACCGTCGTCTCGCTTCATCTGCTACGTGGGGGTGAGCGCGATTTCGTCGTCGCCGCGTTCATGGCGATCGCCGCGAGCGTGTCGATTTTCATGGTCTTTCAGCAGAGCAAGCAGATCTTCGAGACGATTTACGCACGTTTTCTAAATGAAGAGCTGGTCGGCATTTTGAAAATAAAGAATGCGGAAGCGACCCAAGCGAAGGAGAACGCCGAATCGGCGAACCGAACCAAGACGCGCTTCTTTATGAGCGCGAGTCACGACTTGCGCCAACCGCTGCATGCCTTACTGGTACTCATGGGCTCATTGCGATTCAGCGTGAAGGACGAAAGTGCGCAGCCTACGCTGAACCTCATGGAAACGGCGCTCGGCTCCCTTAAATCGTTATTCGATGATTTGCTGAATATCGCGCGCCTCGAAAGCGGGAAGACGAGTGTTACGCTCGACGCCGTTCCCGTTGTAATGCTATTTGAAAGCTTAGCGAGCGAATTCGAGCCGCTGGCGCACGCAAAAGGCCTGCAACTTCGGTTTCGCGCGCCGATTGTTGCGATAATGACTGATGGGCTGCTGTTGCAGCGCATCTTGCGCAACTTCATCTCGAATGCGATCAAGTACACGAACCGCGGCGGCGTGCTTGTCGAGTGCCGTGTTTCCAAGGGTCGTGCGGCAATTCAGGTTTTCGATACCGGCATCGGGATTCCGCCCGAGCATCTCGAGTTAATATTCGACGATTTCTACCAGATCCCGATCGCCCCGGGAACGATCGTGGCGCGCCGAGAGGGCGTCGGACTCGGTCTTGGAATTGCCAAACGGCTGGCTGGGCTACTCGGGCATTCCATCGACGTTCGTTCCGCACCCAACCGCGGGAGCACGTTCGGGTTACGCGTTCCGCTATCGACCGATCTCCCGGTCTCGGTTTCGATCCCGGTGGTCGACGAGATGTCGAGCTTTTCGTTGTCGGGCCGCACGATTTGGATCGTCGACGATGATCCATCGGTGGCGGAAGCCATTAAGATTCTGCTGTCGCATTGGAACGCACGTGTCGTAACGGCTACCTCGAAATCGGAATTGGAAAAAGTGTCGTCGGCGCCTGCATTCGCTCCGGACTTTCTTATCGCGGATTTTCAATTCGAGCCTTCGTTCTCCGGCGAGGGAATCCTGCGTTATGTACGAAGGCGGTTTGGCGAAGCCGTTCCGTGCGCCATCGTGACCGGTAATATCGCCCTCGTACCGGACCATATCTCGCGTCTAGCAAATACGTACGTTCTTGTGAAACCAGTGAGTGCCGCCGAGCTCCGCTCGCTACTGCATTTCAATTTGTCACTTTCGGCGGCACCGGCGGTCGGAGTATAGAAATATAAGCGCCGTTCGCAGATTTCGAGGACATCTGAGATCCGACTACTCTTCGACTGCCTGCCCGCCCACCGCTTTCCCGTCGTTGCCGCAGACGCTGCGTGCCGCTCGTACCGCGGAAAACGATCGAATACTTTTCGTCGCGACAGACGCGCGCGGGCTAAATCGAGGGGTCCGAATCGTCTGCGCAGTGGCTAAAAACCGCGAGCAGTCCGAGTTCCATCGCGCGCACCACCGCATGCGCGCGGTTGCACACGCCGAGTGCGCGCAGCAGCGCGGTGACATGGTTGTTCACGGTGCCCTCGGATATGGCCCACTCGACAGCGATCTGCTTGGAGGATAATCCCCGCTGCAGCATCACCAGCAATTGTATTTGGCGCCGCGTGAGGCGCACGCGCGGCGGCGACCGGCTACTTTCCGGTGGGTACATCGCGCGGCCGCGCATGACGGCATCCACCGCGTCGACGAGTTCCGCGATCCGGAGGGTCTTGACGATATAACCGAGCACGCCAAGATCCCGCGCCTCACGAACCAGCGCAGGGTTGTCGAACGCTGTCACTATGCAGCAACGCCCGGCGCAGCCACGCGTCGCGATCTGGCGCACCAGCGACAGGCCGTGCGCGCCCGGAACTTCGAGGTCAACGAAGATGCGAAACCACTCAGTACAGGGACGTTCGAGCGCCGCCGCAGCGGACCCGGCACAAACGACGCGTACGCCGGCGTACCTCTTTCTTATTAGGTCCGAGGTCGCTTCAGCGACCAGTGGATGATCTTCAATGATGAGTACGGAACCTTGTACTTTATCGAGTGGCAGGGTTGGAAATGAAGTAGTCGAGTTTTTGGTGGACATATCCGTCCCTTGTCGCGTCCTTGTTTATTCTTGTACCACGCTCCGCGCTATCTTTGCACTAGACTTGAGTTCATTTCTGCGCCGGATTCGCGCTCCGAACCGGTGCAACAAAGTGCGTTGCACGTTGGGCAGCAACAGATAGTACCGGCGAATTTATTAACTCGTAATATCTGGACCCCCGCTTTCGCGGGGGTGACGACGTGCTTGTTAGTCCGCTCCCATAGTCGCTGGCGTGTTGTGGCACGCGCGAAGTTCTGGTGGCGGCCGGAACGCTAAGTCTCCGCGTTCGGCGAGCGGCGCGCGAGCCCAAAGCCGAGGAGCCGCTGGATGAAATCCTCGTACGTCATGCCGGCCTTGATCGCCGAGAGCGTCGTGTCCTCGTCGCGGGCGATGCCCGGGTTCGGATTCGCTTCGAGCACGTAGATATCGTTTTCGGGGGTGAGCCGCAGGTCGACGCGCGCGTAGCCGTTCATGTCGAGCGCGCGATAAACGCGCTTGCACAGGCGCCCGATCTTCTCTTCCAGCCCGTTCAGCAGCGGCCGCGCGAACTGATAGCCGATGCCCCAGCGCTTGCGGTAGTTCTCGTTCCACTTCACGCGGTACGTTGCGACTCGTGGCTCGCCGGGCGCGACTTCACCGAACACCAGCTCGCGGATCGGCAGAATATCGAGCTTGTGATTGCCGAGCACGGTCACGTACAGCTCGCGTCCGTCGATGTACTCTTCGGCGATGGCATCGCCTTGCGTGCGTTCGTGAATGAGCGCGACGCGTTCGAGCAGCTCGGCCTCGGTTTCCACCACCGAGGCGCGCGCGATACCGACCGAACCTTCCTCCATGAGCGACTTCACGATCACTGGGAAGTGGAGCTTTGCGCGCTTGGGTTTGCCGCCGAGCGGAAACACCATGAAGCCCGGGACGTCGATGTGATGGAACGAAAGCAATTTCTTGGAAAGTGCCTTGTCGCGCGCGAGTAGAAGGCCGCGCGGCGAGCAGCCGGTGTAGGGCAGGCGCATCAGCTCGAAGAAGCTGACGACGTAGTAGTCGAACGCACTGATGCCGGCGAAGTCCTCAAGCAGGTTGAAAGCGATGTGCGGCTTCCACTCCTCGACGGTTTTGCGGATGGAGGAAAGATCGTCGTACACGCCGATGACCTGCACGTCGTGTCCGAGCGCGACCAGCGCCGTCTTCACGTCGTATTCAGTGCGGTACTTTTCCATGCGCGGATCGTCTTTACCTTTCAGGTCGTCCGGCGGGACCAGGGTGGAGTGCACCAGCATCATCACGCGCAGCTTCTTCATAGCGACACGTGAAAGCCGCCGGTATGGAGCTTGTTCATCACGAGCATCGTGAGACAGGCGGCGATGTCGGGTTTCATCGCGGTGTCATCGCGCGCAACGCGCAATTGCAGCGCATCGCAACGATGGATCATCTCCTTCAGCACTTCGCTGATGCGGTAGTTATATTCGGAAGTCCAGCGCGCGACGATATCGATGATTTCCGTTTTGTTGCGTCTGATATAGTGCGATGCGGTTTCATTCGTCTTGTGCTCCTCGGCGTCCGAGAATAAGCGCGACAAATCGGCGTCGAGGAACTCGACGCGGTTCTTGCCGTAGCGCTTCTGCTTCTCCTCGTAGTATTCACGCAATGTCGTCTTGAGCGAGCGCAACGGCAACACTTCGCGGCGATTGCGCCGCCGCAGCGGTCGTTCGCGAATCTCCTCCATCAGCCGATCGACGTATTCGAGTTTCTTGAGCGCCGGCCAGCCGCGGTAGCGTTTGCGCCAATCGGAATTTGGCTTGAGCCATACTGCAAATGTTTCCGCCCAATCTTCGTGCGGATGCGCTTGCGCGTACCAGTTCGCGAGATGCAGTACAAAGCGTTTGCTATAAGGACGCGGGACGTAAGTGTCGGGGTAACGCTCGCTCGAACGGCCGAAGTGGCGCTGCCAGTCGCGCCGATGATGCAACTGGTAAGCGTTGAGCAGCGCGTGTCCCGCTTCGTGGCGCAGCAGGCGCATGCATTCACCGGGCGAGCCGCCTTCGACGTCGAGCATCATTTCGCGCTCGAGGCGCTTCAGCCGTGGGTGCGCGAGGAAGAACGGAATCGCGATGCCGGGGACGCCGTCCGGGCTGAACCACTCGTCCGACAGCCAGAAGTGCGGGCGGAAATTGAAGCCGCGTTGCTTAAGCTCGCTGTGAAGCCGGCGCACGCGATGCGCGAGCTCGGTGCTCTCGAGGCGCAACGGCAAATCGCCGATGCGCACGTTGAGCAAGCGCTCGCTCGACCACGTCGCCCAGGCGCGCGGCACGCGGCGCGCGCGAAGCGTCGACTTCACGCGCCGATGCTGACGCCGTTTGGAGCGCGCGCGGCGTCTGCGAGTCAGACGTTTGCGTCGCGGCATTTACTTTCGTGGTGCGAAGCGATCAATGTCATTTCTTTATCTCTTGCTCAACGGTCGAGAAAATTCCTTTGTTTGGCGGATACGAATCAGTCAGACCTCAACTTAATCACTGTCCCGCCCGCCGGTAAAGCACGATGTCCTCGATGCTGACGACGGGAAAGTCGTGCTCTTGGGCAAATAGTAGAACATCTGCGCCCTTCGCCATCGTGCCATCGGGGTTCATCAGCTCGCACAGCGCCGCGGCGGGCTTCAGTCCCGCCAGGTGGGCGAGGTCTATCGCGCCTTCGGTATGTCCGCGGCGTGCCAGCACCCCGTTTTCCACTGCACCGATCGGAAAGACATGGCCGGGTCGCACCAGGTCGGCGGGAACGGCGTCGTCGGCGATCGCGGCGCGAACGGTGGCCAAGCGATCCGCCGCGGACACGCCGGTCGTTACGCCGCGACGTGCCTCGATGGATACGGTGAACGCCGTTCCGTAGCGACTTTCATTTTTATGGACCATCGGCGGAAGATCGAGCTGGCGCAACCGATAGCGCGTGAGGCAGAGGCACACGATGCCGCTGCACTCGCGAATGAGCAGCGCCATCGTTTCCTCCGTCAGCTTCTCCGCCGCGACGATGAGATCGGCTTCGTTCTCGCGATCGCCATCGTCCCTGAGAACGACCGGACGTCCGTCGCGCATGGCGCGTAGCGCATCTTCAATTCGAGATTCGAAATCCGAGGAAGGACCGAAATGTAAAGATTGGGATACGGTTGACATGAAACGCTCCTCGCTGTTGGTTGGCGACAAACGTTTCAGGGCTGGCACAACGACTCGCGCGTCCGCGACAAGCGCCAAACGCCGGCGCTGCCATCGACGCACGCGTGTCTTCTTTCATCCGGACTGTGACCGTCGGCTCTGGTTTCGCACCAGATCTGCTGACCTTACGACTCTAGTCGAATCGCAAGCGCTCGCGGGCTCGCCCGATACTTCGGGCTTACCGCCGGTGGGGACTTACACCCCGCCCTGAAGACGTGCGGCGAGTTTAACACGGCGCGATCGGTGGGTGCCGGCGTTCGACGGCGGCGTGTTGCTAACTTATCGCGATATCAATATATCGACTCCACGCGATAACCACCGCGTTCCAGCAGCTCCAGCATCCCCTCGCGTCCCCCAAGGTGCGCCGCGCCGACGGCGATGAACGTGTTGCCGCGCTTGAGCAGAGGCCGCAGCCGTTCGACCATCCGGCGATTGCGATCGGTCAGCAGACGCTGCGTGAATTTCGCGTTCAGTGCCGCGTCGGCGGGTGTGTGCTCTTCGGCCATCGCTTGTAGCCGGGCGAGATCGCGCGCGAGGTAAGCTTGGACCATCGCCTCGAGCTGTGCGGCGGAGGTGTGCAGCTCGCGCAGCGTGACCTCGAGCAGCGCGCGCTGTTCCGCGGTCGAGAGATCATTGAAGACCTCGATCTGTTCCTGAACGGTCTCGAGCCCGTCGATGGGTTTGCCCGCGGCCGCGGCGCCGAGCTGCAACTGCATGTCGAGCGGCGGGGCGCCCGTCGGCGCCGGCATGGATAAGATCAGGAACACGGCCCAGGGTTTGTACTTCGCGAGATCGGCCGTAGGCATGCCGCGCTCGACAAACGCGCGCCGCACGTCGCGGTAGAGCGGCGCGCCGACGACGCCTTCCAGGGTACGACCGTCGTTGAAGAACATCGCGTTCAGCAGATGCGAGAGCGCATCGGCATCGACGATTAGCTCGGTCGTCAAGCTCTTGGCCGCGTCGAACGCTTTGCGCACCGGCGCCGGCAACTCGGTCAGGCGCGTATCGGCGAGATGGATCGTGCCGAACAGATAGCTCGGCGCCTCGCCCCGGCGCTCGATCTTCCACAAGATTCCTTTACTGTACTTGGCCGGGGACGAGGCGGGCGCGGCGCGCGTTGCCGCGTCGGCAGCCATGGCAGCGCCGCCTGCGCTTAGAAGAAGCGCTAAGCCGATTCCAAAAAGGACGGAAGCACGCCGTTGCAGCATCGGTGCGGAAAATCCAGGGCGATTAAATTATGAGCGACAAACCGGTATCATCCGCGTCACTAATAATAAGTGGAAGCGTCGTTTGATCGTTCAATGTCGTCCCCGCCGCTGGTGGGTGTTGCTGTGGTTCGCCGTGCAATCGCCCGCGATGGCGCAGGAGCTACCGCTCTGGGAGGCGGGCGTCGGCGTTAGCGCCGCCTACCTGCCGGATTACCGCGGCTCGAACGAATACCGCACGTATCTGTTCCCGATTCCGTACTTCGTTTATCGCGGCGAGCGACTGCGGGTGGACCGGCGCGGGGCCCGCAGCGAGTTGTTCGAGAGCGACAATATGTCGCTCAATATCAGCGCCAACTTGGGGCCACCGGCCAGAAGCGACGCGGCGCGCGCCGGTATGCCCGATCTCGACCCCACCGTTGAAATCGGCCCGTCGCTCAATTTTCGTTTGCATGAGAACCCGAGCGAGGATCGGTTATGGTCGCTGCGCCTGCCATTGCGAGGCGTGATCGCGACCGACCTTTCCCATGCGCGCTACATCGGCTGGGTGTTTCTGCCTAATGTCGCCTTCGATCTCCTTAATATAGGTCCCGGCGGCGGGTGGAACTTGGGGCTTTCGGCGGGGCCGATATTCGCGAGCCGGGAGTATCACCGTTACTACTATGCGGTCGCCCCGGAATTCGCCACGGCCACGCGCCCGGCGTACGATGCGCCGGGCGGCTACAGCGGTGCGAGCGTCGGAATCACCCTGAGCAAGCGCTACACGAACTATTGGGTCGGCGGGTTTATCCGGTACGATAATCTGCACGACACGGTATTCGAGCAGAGCCCCCTGGTGCGTAGCCAGCACGCTTTTCTGGCAGGCTTCGCGGTCAGCGCGATCCTCGCCCGATCCGAGAAACGGGTGGAGCGGGAGCCTAGCGCGAGCGAGCCGTAGCGGAGCGCTGTAGGCGAAGGCGTGGTCGTTTTGCATTGGGGAACGTTTGATTAATCCCTTCTCCCTCCGGGAGCGGGGGAATAAATCAGCGGTCCGTGAGGTCCCTTTAGAGCGTGAAAGCGTCAAAACAACAGATGGGTATCGATTTAGCACAGGAGGAAGTGACATGAAACGTTTAAAGCTCTTACTGGTAACGCTACTCGGCGTCGTAGCGGTTTCCGCCCAGGCCGACCAAAAAAATATTTCCATCGGTACGGGCGGAACCGGCGGCGTCTACTACCCCATGGGCGGCGGTATGGCGAACATCTTGAGCAACAAGCTCGGCATCCAGGCCACGGCCGAGGTGACCGGCGCATCGGTCGACAATCTCAAATTCATTCGCGCCGGCAAGATGGAAGTCGGTATGTCCATGGCGGATACGGCGTATGACGCCTACAAGGGCGAGGAGAAGTTCAAGGACGGCAAGGTCGACGCGCGCACGCTCATGACGCTCTATCCGAACCCGATGCACGTCGTCACGATCGAAGGCACCGGCATCAACAAACTTTCCGACTTGAAAGGCAAACGCATCTCCACCGGCTCGCCCGGCAGCGGCACGGAGATCATGGCGTTTCGCATTCTGGAGGCGGTTGGCATCGACAAGGACAAAGACCTCAAGCGCGAGCGCTTGGGCGCCGCCGAGTCGGTAAACGCCATGAAAGATAGAAAGATCGACGCGTTCTTCTGGGGCGGCGGCATTCCGACCGCTGCCGTCACTGATCTCGCCGCGACACCCGGCGTCAAGGTCAAGCTCATCGATCAGGCCGAAGCAGTCGATGCCATGAATAAAAAGTACGGCCCGCTTTATAGCAAGGGCACTATTCCCGCGAATTCATACCCGGGGCAGGACAAACCCTCGGCGATCGCCGTCGTTTGGAACCTGCTCGTCGCCGACGCGAAGATGAGCGATGATCTCGCGTATCAAATCACGAAGACGATCATGGAGAGCCAGCCGGATCTCGTCATCGTGCACAAAGAGGCGGCGAACATCACGCTCAAGAATCAGGGACGGACGTCGCCGATCCCGTATCATTCCGGCGCGAAGAAATATTTCCAAGAAAAGGGAATAAAAGTCGAGTAGCACTCGATATCGCCATCGGCGGCGGGCGCACAAACCGCCGCCGCTTTGCCGGGAGGCAACACATGTCTAGCAATTCGCCGCCTGCCGCTCCCGGCGGCGCGGGCGAGCTTTCCGCGAGCGAGCTGAAGCAAGCGGAAGCCTACATCGAGCAAGAAGAAGGCGCCGCGAGTCATTACGGTGGCTGGCTGGACGCCGCGATCGCGGCGTTGCTCGTCGCGATGTCGCTGTTTCATCTCTACGCCGCCGTGTGGATCGTGCCGGCCAATGTCCTGCGCCCGGTGCACGTGGGCATGATGCTCACGCTCGTGTTTCTCATGTTCCCCGCCGCGAAGCGCTTGCGGCATCGCCTCATGTGGTTCGACGTCGCGTTGATGCTGCTCGGCATCGCGACCATCGCTTACCTGCTTGCGGGCGGTGACGACTTTTGGGATCGGAATAGCGACCCGAACCGAGTCGACCTGCTCTTCGGCGTCGCGTTTATTTTGCTCGTGCTCGAAGCGGCGCGTCGCACCACCGGCTTGATCATGCCGGGGGTTGTGCTGATGTTCGTCGCTTATGCGTATCTCGGCCCGTATTTGCCGGGACAATGGGCACATCGCGGTTACGATACCGAGAGCCTCGTCGGCATCATGTACATGACGCTCGAAGGCATTTTTGGAACCGCGGTCGATGTGTCGGCGACATTGATTATTTTGTTCACCATCTACGGCGCGTTCTTGCAGCGCTCGGGTGCCGGCAAGTTCTTTCTCGATTTTTCGTTCGCCGCGCTCGGCTCGAAACCCTCGGGCGTCGGGCGCACGGTCGTGTTGTCGTCGTTCCTGCTGGGCGGGCCGTCGGGCTCGGGCGTCGCGACGACGGTCGCGATCGGCTCGGTCGCGTATCCGATGATGAAGCGCGCCGGTTACGATCCCGCCGCGGCCGGTGGCTTGCTCGCCGCCGGCGGGCTCGGCGCGATCATCTCGCCGCCGGTGCTCGGCGCCGCCGCGTTTTTGATCGCCGAGTTTTTGAAAATTTCCTACACTGACGTGCTGTTGATGGCGACGATCCCGACGTTGCTGTACTACTTCTCGCTGCTGATCATGGTCGAGCTGGATGCCCGCCGTTTCAACTTGCGCCTGGCGGACAGCGGTGTGACGCAGACGAAGGGCCGCGCCGGCAAGCTCTGGGACATGACCGTCCACCAGGGCTATCACTTTCTCTCGCTCGTCTCGATCGTCGTCTTCATGCTGCTCGGTTTCTCGCCGACGATGTCGGTGTTTTGGGCGATCATTGCCACGGCCGTCACTGTTTTCTTCGGCCGCTCGATCGTCAACGGATTGAAAGGAATTTGGGTCGCGCTCAAGGACGGTTCGGGTCAAATGCTGAACGTCGCGGCGACCTGCGCTGCTGCGGGCCTGATTGTGGGCGTCGTCGCCAAGACCGGGCTCGGGCTCAAGTTCAGCAACATCATCATTTCGTACGCCGGCGGCAATCTGCTCGTGACGGCGCTCGCGACCGCGCTCGTGGTGTGGGTCGTCGGCCTGGCGGTGCCGGTGACGGCGAGCTACATCATCTGCGCGGTGATCACCGCCCCCGCTCTGATCAAACTCGGCGTCCCGGATTTCGCGGCGCATATGTTCATCTTCTATTACGCCGTGCTTTCCGAAGTGTCGCCGCCCACCGCGCTTTCGCCGTTCGCCGCCGCCGCCATGACCGGCGCGAATCCGTATACCACGACGCTGCAAGCGTGGAAATACACCATTCCGGCGTTCGTGGTGCCGTTCATGTTCGTACTCGCGCCGGAAGGAGTAGGGCTTCTGCTCAAGACGCCGCCCGGGGGTAATTGGGGCGGCGTCGTTTGGATCGCGGTTTCGGCTTGCATCGGCATCGCCGCCATTGCCGCGGGCGCGCAAGGTTGGCTGTTGCAGCGCTGCAATCTGATCGAACGAGTGCTTTTTGTTGCCGGCGGGCTCGCGCTGGTTTACCCGGGCGTCTATGCGGACACCGTTGGACTCGTTGCGGTCGCCGCGGCCGGCGGGATGCATTTCATTCGCGTGCGCCAAGGGAAGGTACTAAAGCGCGCCTAGCCCGTCGTCGTTAATCGTTGGCTTCGCGCGCGGGGCCGGTGCAAGGACGTTTGAGGCGATGGCGCTTTGCCGGTAACATCCCCCGCATGTCGGGAAATACCATCGGAAAACTTTTTGCCGTCACGACCGCAGGCGAATCGCACGGTCCGGCGTACGTCGCCATCGTCGACGGTTGTCCGCCTGGTCTTGAACTGTCCGAAGCCGACATCCAGCCCGATCTCGATCGCCGCAAGCCAGGAAAGTCGCGCCACGTAACGCAGCGGCGCGAAGCCGACGAGGTGAAAATTCTCTCGGGCGTGTACGAAGGCCACACCACCGGCACGCCGATCGCGCTCTTCATCGAAAACACCGATCAGCGCCCGCAGGATTACTCCAAGATCGCCGATCGGTTTCGGCCGGGGCACGCCGACTACACGTATTACATGAAATACGGCGTGCGCGATCCGCGCGGCGGCGGGCGCGCGTCGGCGCGCGAGACGTCGATGCGCGTGGCGGCGGGCGCCATCGCGAAAAAATGGCTGCGACTTCGCCACGGAGTCGCGATTCGTGGTTATCTCGCGCAACTCGGCCCGATCCGCTTGGAGCTTAAAAGTTGGGACGAAGTCGAGCGCAATTCGTTTTTCTGTCCCGACCCGGCGCGTGTCGCGGAGCTCGAAGAGTACATGGACCGGCTGCGCAAGGACGGCGACTCCATCGGCGCGCGCATCGACGTCGTTGCCTCGAACGTGCCGGTCGGTTGGGGCGAGCCGGTGTTCGACCGTCTCGATGCCGATATCGCCTACGCGATGATGAGCATCAACGCGGTGAAGGGTGTTGAGATCGGCGCCGGATTCCGCGCCGTTGAGCAAAAAGGTACCGAGCATCGCGACGAGATCACGCCGGCGGGCTTCCTGTCGAACAACGCCGGCGGAATGCTCGGCGGTATATCGACCGGCCAGGACATTCGAGTGAGCATCGCGCTGAAACCGACGTCGAGCATTCGCCTGCCCGGCCGCACCATCAATCGCCAAGGCGAGGCGGTCGAAGTGGCCACGACCGGCCGTCACGATCCTTGCGTCGGCATCCGTGCAACCCCGATTGCGGAGGCGATGCTGGCGCTCGTGCTAATGGACCACGCGTTGCGCGATCGCGCGCAGAATTCCGATATTACTCGTCTTACTCCTGTCGTTCCGGCGTCCCCGCAATAGCACCAACGCCGGGATGCGGCGTGACGGACTCAAGCAGACGATTTAAGCCGCCGGCGGCGAAACGAAGAAAGTTGAATCACCTGCGCTTCGGCGGTGGGTTTTGGCTCGTCAGCAGAAGCGCGCGCGACCGGACCGAAGGCCTGATCCAGCGCGACGCACAACTCTTCGATGAGGCGGTACAGGTCCACGTCGGTGCGCTCGGAGCGCAGTACTTCCAATCGCAGCGGTGCCAGGGCCTCGAACGTCGCCGCGCGCTCGACCGGATCGCTCAAGCGGCGGCAGCGATTGCCCGCGTAGATCGATTGCACCAGCCGCTTCATCAGCTCGTTGTGCAGCGGAATAGTTTCGAAGACGTCTTTGAGACTCTTCGCGGCGGGATTGAGCGGCATCTGGTGAGAGCCGAGATGGGTCTCGAGCTGCTTCAGCAATTCCAAAAAAGTCATGTCGCCGCCCGTATCATGCGTACGATCGCTTCACCCGCATTTGACAGCGTGCGTTTCGCGTGCGTCACAATTCCGAGGCGGCGTTGAATCGTCTTCATGTTTTTAATCTGGACTACTTTCAGGTCGTCGTCAATCATCGTACGTGGCAGCGCCGTCCAGCCGAGACCGATGGCGGCGAGCATTTTGAGCACTTCGAGGTAGTTCGCGGTCATGTCGACGCGAATTTTGCCGCGCGCCGCGCCCAACGCCTTGAGAATGATTTCGCGCGTATAGGTTCCCGGGCCGGGCAAAATCGCCGGTTGATCGAGCAGCAGGCGCATTGGGACGGCGCGTTGACCGGCCAATGAATGATTCGGCGCGACCACAATATCCAGCGGATCGTCCCAAACGCGCTCACACCGTAGTTGGGCAATGGGCGCCGGAGGCAGCGTAACCACGGCGAGCTCGATCTCGCCGCGCACGACCGCGTGGCACGCTTGCTCGGAATCCATAAAGCGCAGATCGAGTTGCACGTCCGGATAGCGCGCGTGAAACCGTTTCAACGTGAGCGGGATGCGATGCAAACCGATGTGGTGACTGGTGGCGAGCGACAGAGCGCCGCGAATCTGGCCGGAGAGATTAGCGAGCGAACGTTTGGCGTCTTCCAGCTCGTTCAGGATGGCGCGCGAACGATCGACGAGTGTCCGCCCGGCTTCGGTGAGCTGGATCCGCCGGCCGATGCGATCGAAGAGCCGCGTGCCGAGCCTTTGCTCCAACGCCGCGATACGCTTGCTGATCGCCGGTTGGGTTAGATAGATGCGCTCGGCCGCACGGGAAAACGAGCCGCTTTCCGCGACGGCGAGGAACGCTTGGAGCGAGGCGATATCCATGAATTATAGGAATGGAAAGTATGTAAAATATGAATTTGTGTTATTTATAGCCGTTGCCTAAGATTGACGCAATGCCGGAGAAACCCATGGCCGCCAAGACGCTTTACGACAAACTCTGGGACGCGCACGTCGTGCGGGAAAACGCCGACGGTACGACGCTCATTTACATCGATCGCCATCTCGTGCACGAGGTAACCAGCCCGCAGGCGTTCGAGGGGCTGAAGCTCGCCGGTCGCAAGCTCTGGCGCGTCGGGGCGAATCTAGCGACCGCCGATCACAACGTTCCGACCACGGAGCGCAAGCTCGGCATCGCCGACCCGGTGTCGCGCTTGCAGGTGGAGACGCTCGATGAAAACTGCCGCGACCACGGCATCGTCGAGTTCGGGATGAACGATGCTCGCCAGGGCATCGTTCACGTTATCGGCCCCGAGCAAGGCGCGACGCTTCCCGGCACGACCGTCGTCTGCGGCGACTCGCACACGTCGACGCACGGCGCCTTCGGCGCGCTCGCGTTTGGCATCGGCACATCCGAAGTGGAGCACGTGCTCGCGACGCAATGTTTGATCATGAAAAAGGCGAAGAACATGCGCGTGCGCGTCGACGGCGCAATACCTGCGGGAGTGACCGGGAAGGACATCGTGCTTGCGATCATCGGCCGTATCGGAACCGCCGGCGGCACGGGCTACGCGATCGAATTCGCCGGCGATGCGATCGAGGCGCTCTCCGTCGAGGGTCGCATGACGGTATGCAACATGTCGATCGAGGCGGGCGCGCGCGCCGGGATGATCGCGGCGGACGAAAAGACGATTGAATATTTTCGCGGGCGGCCGTACGCGCCGACGGGCGAGCTGTGGGATAAAGCGGCGCGGGGTTGGCGCGACTTGTACAGCGATGCCGCCGCTAGGTTCGACAAGGAAATTGCGTTGCAAGCGCAAGACATCAAACCGCAAGTGACGTGGGGCACGTCGCCCGAGATGGTCGCGGCGGTGGATGCGTCGGTTCCCGACCCCGCTAAGGAATCCGACCCGATGAAGCGCATCAGTATGCAGAACGCGCTCAAGTACATGGCGCTCAGGCCGGGCACGCTGATTCGCGATATTGCATTGGATAAAGTCTTCATCGGTTCGTGCACTAACTCGCGGATCGAAGACTTACGCGCGGGGGCGACGGTCGTGAAAGGCAAGCGCGTAGCGAAGAGCGTCAAGCTCGCGCTCGTGGTGCCCGGCTCGGGGCTCGTCAAGCGCCAAGCCGAAGCGGAGGGCCTCGACCGCATCTTTATGGACGCGGGCTTCGAGTGGCGCGAGCCCGGTTGCTCGATGTGCCTCGCGATGAACGCCGATCGCCTCGAGCCGGGCGAGCGCTGCGCCTCTACGTCGAACCGCAACTTCGAGGGTCGTCAGGGTGCGGGCGGGCGCACGCATCTCGTGAGCCCGGCGATGGCGGCTGCCGCCGCTATTGCCGGTCATTTCGTCGATGTCAGAGAGTTTTAATAATAGGAAACCGCGGATGAACGCAGATAAACGCAGATTGAGTGGTTCGATTTTCGTTTTAATCCGCGTTCGTCCGCGTTCATCTGCGGTTACAAATTCATATGAAGAAATTTGAGAATTTAACCGGCCTCGTTGCTCCCATCGATCGCCCGAACGTCGATACGGATTCCATCATTCCGAAACAATACTTGAAGTCCATCAAGCGCACCGGTTTCGGCCCGAACTTGTTCGACAGTTGGCGCTATCTCGACCCGGGCGAACCGGGAATGGATCACAGCAAGCGGCGGCTCAATCCCGACTTCATCTTGAACCAGCCACGCTATCGCGGCGCACAAATTTTTCTCGTCCGCGACAATTTCGGCTGCGGCTCCTCGCGCGAGCACGCGCCGTGGGCGCTGCTCGACTACGGCATTCACGCCATCGTCGGTCCGAGCTATGCCGATATTTTCTACAACAACAGTTTCAAGAACGGTCTGCTACCCATCGTGCTCGCCGCGGAAGTCGTGGACGACCTGTTCCGCGAAACGGTGGCAACGCCGGGCTATCGGCTGACCGTCGACCTCGCGGCGCAGATCGTGACGACGCCACAAGGATCGGCGCATCCGTTCGAGATCGATTCGTTCCGCAAGCATTGCTTGTTAAACGGCTTGGACGATATCGGTCTTACGCTGCAATACGTGGACGAGATTCGTGCTTTCGAGGCGCGGCGCAAACAGGAAGCGCCATGGCTCTTTTGACAGAAAAAACGCGTATGGCGAAGAAAATAGCAATATTGCCAGGCGACGGCATCGGTCCGGAAGTCGTCGCCGAAGGCGTGAAAGTCTTAGAGCGTCTCAAGCGGGAGTTCGGCCTGGAGGTCGAGCTAGAGTCGGCGCCGGTCGGCGGCGCGGCTTACGATCGGCATAAGCATCCGTTGCCCGAAGCCACCCTACGGCTGGCGATGCAGGCTGACGCGGTGTTGTTCGGAGCGGTCGGCGGCCCGAAATACGACGCCCTGCCGCGCGAAGTGCGACCGGAGAAGGCGTTACTTGGGTTACGGTCGGAGCTGAAACTTTTCGCCAATCTGCGCCCGGCAATTCTTTACCCGGCGCTCGCGGCGGCTTCGTCGCTCAAACCCGCAGTCGTCGCCGGCCTCGATATTCTTATCGTGCGCGAGCTCACCGGAGACGTTTATTTCGGTAAACCCCGCGGTGTGCGGCGGTTACCGAATGGGGAACGTGAAGGCTTCGACAACATGATTTACGCCGAGCATGAAATCGAGCGCGTCGCGCGCGTCGGTTTCACGGCCGCTCGCAAGCGTCAGAAAAAGTTGTGCTCGGTCGACAAAGCCAACGTGCTCGAAGTTTCCGGCCTATGGCGGGAGGTTGTCAGTGAAGTCGCCAAGGATTTTCCGGACGTCAGTCTTTCGCACATGCTGGTCGACAACGCCGCGATGCAGCTCGTGCGGGCGCCGCGGCAGTTCGACGTGATCGTTACCGGCAATCTCTTCGGCGATATTCTGTCCGATGAAGCGGCGATGTTGACCGGCTCGATCGGCATGTTGCCCTCGGCGTCACTCGATGCCGATAACAAAGGGATGTACGAGCCGATTCACGGCTCCGCGCCCGATATCGCCGGGAAAGGAATAGCGAATCCGCTCGCGACGATTTTGTCCGTCGCGATGATGCTGCGCTACACGTTAAACGAGCCGGTTCTGGCCGATCGGGTGGAGCGGGCGGTCGCGGCGGCGCTGGAGCGCGGATTGCGCACGGGTGATATCTACACCGACGGCACGACCCGTGTCGGCACAACACAAATGGGTGACGCGGTAGTCGCGGCGCTGTGAGATTTTTCTAAAGGTGAAGCAATGCGTAGGTTAGGTTTAGTAGGTTGGCGCGGTATGGTGGGCTCTGTTTTGATGGAGCGCATGTTAGCCGAGCGCGATTTCGATTTGGTAGATCCGGTTTTCTTCAGCACATCACAGGTGGGCGGTCAGGGTCCAGCGATTGGTAAGGACGCGCCGCTCATGGACGCTAAGAATATCGACGCGTTGAAGGCAATGGAAATCATCATTTCCTGCCAGGGCAGCGACTACACGAGCGAGGTATTTCCGAAACTGCGAGCCGCAGGGTGGAACGGTTATTGGATCGACGCCGCATCCACGCTGCGGATGAACGACGATGCCGTGATTATCCTTGATCCCGTTAACCTTGATGTGATCAAAGACGCCCTTAAGCGAGGCGTGCGAAATTACATCGGTGGCAACTGCACAGTAGCGTTGATGCTGATGGGGCTCGGCGGACTGTTCCGGCACGGGCTCGTCGAGTGGATGACGGCTATGACGTACCAGGCCGCCTCGGGCGCCGGAGCGCAGCACATGCGCGAGCTGTTGCTGCAGATGGGCGCGGCTTACAAAGTTGCTGCGGATAATCTGCGCGATCCGGCGTCGGCAATTCTTGATATCGACCGAGCGGTCGCGACCGAATTGCGCGGCTCTGCATTTCCGACCGAGCATTTCGGCGTCGCGTTGGCGGGAAGTCTAATCCCGTGGATCGACAAGGACCTCGGTAACGGCCAAAGTCGCGAGGAATGGAAAGGTATGGCGGAGGCGAACAAGATCCTCGGCCGCTCGAACGATCCGGTGCCGGTCGATGGAATCTGTGTGCGTATCGGCGCGATGCGCTGCCATAGCCAGGCGTTGACGATCAAGCTGACCAGAGATATCCCGCTCGATGAGATCCGCGCAATTGTGGCGACAGCCAATGATTGGGTGAGGGTAGTCCCCAACGAGCGAGAGGCGTCGATTACACAGCTAACCCCCGCCGCAGTAACCGGGTCGTTGCAGGTTCCAGTCGGAAGGTTGAGGAAGCTTCCGATGGGTGGCCATTATCTGGCGGCTTTTACCGTGGGTGATCAACTACTGTGGGGTGCAGCCGAGCCCCTGCGTCGTATGCTTCGTATTCTGCTCGATCAATAAGCCCGCCGTTTTGCTCAACTAGCGGGCATGTTGCCGCCCGCGCAAAGAACGACTATACGAAAGTAGAGCCGTGTTTCTG
Source organism: Sulfurifustaceae bacterium (assembly GCA_041485885.1). Lineage (GTDB taxonomy): Bacteria > Pseudomonadota > Gammaproteobacteria > Acidiferrobacterales > Sulfurifustaceae > JACQFZ01. The sequence continues at coordinate 11,704 of JBGPKL010000051.1, read as the reverse complement.
CTCGGTTCTTTAACGACTCGCTTAGGTTCTGCAACTGGCGTAGTGCCGCAATCGACCGCTTACTGGGCACAACCGGGAAAACACCAGGTGTTTTCAGCGGCGGGGAAAAGCCGTCTAGGGGCGTGAAAGCGCCTTACCTGGGCGTATTTAGTTGAGATTTATAAAGGCGCTTACTATTATACCTACGTAACCCCTGGTCTCTTTTAGCGAACGACGGAGAACGCTTCTGAACGCTGTCATGAGAAAACCATGTACCGCCATATAGTTAGGCGAACGGTTCCAAGGTTGGCCTTAGGTACTTTGTTGGCCCTATGTCCGTTGGCAGGTTATTCCCTGGGGCTTGGAAAACTTCAGCTCAAGTCGGCGCTCAATGAGCCTCTGAATGCCGAGATCGACCTTACCTCCGTCAGCGACAGCGATCTCAAGGGGCTTAACGTCTCGCTCGCGCCGCGCGCGGATTACGAAGCGGCCAGGGCCGAGCGCCTGCCGTTACTGTCACAGATTAAATTCATCGTTGCTAAGCGGCCCGATGGTCGCCACTACTTGCAACTGAAGACGGATGCGCCGATCGAAGAGCCGTTCTTGCATATGCTGCTGCAACTCGAGTGGCCCGGCGGACGCCTGGTGCGCGAGTACACGGCGCTGATAGATCCACCGTCGTACATGGTCGGTAAGGCTCCGACGATCGAAGCTCCTCAGGCGGACGAACCGGAAGAGGCGCCGGCCGAGCCGCAATCGCAGTTTGTGGAAACCGTACCGCCGCCGCAGGAAACGGAAGAGCGCGAAGCCCAAGCCGCAGCGCTTCCTGCGCCTCCTATTCCGGAACCGCTCGCGGCTCGTTCCTCCGATTCACAGCCGGTCGAGGAAAAAACTCCATCGCAACCGTTGCTCGGGTCGGAGCCGGCAAAAGAGGTCGCGGCGAAGGAGAATGTCGCCGCTCCGAGCGAACGGCCGACCGATCAGCCCTCGCCTGAGTCGCAACCGGCGCGGGCTGCGGCGGCTCCGACTGACACGGCATGGGCAAATGCTGCCGAATACACCGTGCGTCCCGGCGATACGCTTTGGGCGATTGCGGATCGGCTTCGCACCGACAAGCAGCTAACGCTTGAGCAGATAATGGTCGCGATCTTCCGTAACAACAAGGACGCATTCTTTCGGAACAACGTTAACAACCTGCGAGCAGGAAAAGTTCTTAAGATGCCGGAGCAGGATGAGGTAGATGCGACTCCGCCGAGCGAAGCGGTTCGTGAATTCCGCGCACAGTACGACGCATGGCAGGAATACAAGCTGAAGCTGGCCGGCGGTAGCCGCACGCTCAAAGTTGCCGATAGCAAGGTTACCGATGAAAAATCGGCGCCGGCCGCCGCCGTAACCGCTAAGCCAGCGGAAAAGGAAACTCCTGCGGTTAAAGGCAAGCCTGCGAAAGAGTCACAGGAGTTACTTAAAATCGTCCGCGGTTCCGCCGAAGGCGAAAAGCAAGCGAACCCCGCGAAGTCCGCCGAGACTGAATCGGCCAAGGAAACTTCGACCCGCGAGCGCGCGGTGTTGGCGGAAAGAGTTACGACGCTCGAAGAATCGCTCCAGTCGAAGCAGTTGGAAAACCGTGAACTGAGCGAGAAAGTGGGGCAGGTTCGTACGCAGATCAAGAGCGAGAAGCGTCTGATTGAGCTTGAGAACCAGGTGCTCGCACAGAAGACCGCGAAGCCGGCCGAGCCGAAGCCTCCGGCGGTGAAGCCCGAAGTGAAAGCCGAAGCACCGCCCCGTACTGCTACCGCGCCGGCGCCGGTTACTGCCGAGCCAAAAAAAGAACCCGAGGCGAAGAAGGAGCCCGAAGTAGCAACGGCTACACCTGCGCCAGTCACGACTCCGGTGAAAAAGCCCGGCGTGCCCGCGCCAGCTCCACCGCCGCCGGAAAAGGGATTCCTTATGTCACTGTTGGATGATGCACTGGCCGACTCGACCATGCCGCTGCTGGGTGGTGCGGTCGCTCTCGCCGGTGTCGGCATCCTATTCGTATATATGCGGCGTCGGCGTCGCTCGATCGCCGAGTTCGAAGAAAGCATTCTCGCCTCCGACGCGATAGCGTCCGACGCGACCGGGGCCACAAGCAGCGCCGACACGACCGGGCAAGTAACGAGCGGCGACACGTCTTTCTTAAGCGACTTCAGCAAGTCCGGCATGGGCCAGGTGCATACGGATGAGGTCGATCCGATCGCCGAGGCGGAGGTGTACCTCGCGTATGGTCGCGACGAAACCGCCGAGGAAATCCTGAAGGAGGCGATCATCAAGAATCCGGAGCGCCATGAGCTCAAGCAGAAGCTGCTCGAAATTTATCATCAGCGCAACGACGTCAATGGGTTCGAGACGCTTGCCGAAGAGCTCTACGCCGCACTCGGTGGGCGCGGCGGGAAAATTTGGGAGAAGGTCGAGGAGATGGGCAAGAAGCTCAATGCCGATAACCCGATGTTCCGCGGCGGCGCGCCCGGCCGGCGCGCCGCGGACAAGCCGGCCGAAAGACCGGTCGCGCAAGGGATGCGCTCCGTGGTTACCCAGCCGGCGGCTAGCGCGGTCTCCGTGGATGTGGGTAGCGTCGGTGCCGCGACACGAGTTGTCGAGAATCGTTCATCCGTCGATTTTGACTTCGACGCGTCTCCCGCTGCGGCGGAGCCGAGCCTCGAGTTTGACGTGGACGCGCCGAGTGAAAAGTCCGCGAGTCAGAAGGACGCGTCCGGCGGTGGTGGCGACTTTGGGAATATCGAGTTCGGATCTCGCGCCGATAATCTGGTCGACTTTGAATCGGCCAAAGGTGCGGATGCTGCTCCGGCCTCCGGAGCAGAAGACGACATCAAGTGGGAACTCGATACACCGGTTGCGGCGGCGGAATCAGCGGATGCCGGTCCAGGTGCCGGAAACGGTGCCGAAGGCGGACATTGGGACGAAACCGCGACCAAGCTCGACCTCGCCAAGGCGTATATCGACATGGGCGACTCGGAAGGCGCGCGCAGCATTCTTGACGAAGTGCTCGCCGAAGGCAACGAACAGCAAAAGAAACAAGCAGCCGAGCTCGCCGCCCAAATCGCTTGACACTGTTGTTCTAGAAGCGCCGGCCGAAGTAGATCGCGACGTTGCGATCGGTTCCCGATTCCGTCGCGACGCCGACGTAGCCGTTTCCCTCCAGCCGTAACTCCACGCCTGCGAAGCCGCCGGCTTTGCGAGTAGCCTCGAACACACTCGTGTCGTTGAGGGTTCCGCTCAGCCGTTGTTCGCCGTCGATGCGCGTGTAGCGTAAGCCCCCGTACGCTCGCACACCGTAGCCAAGCGCGAGACCCGCGCCGATGCGGAAACTCGGTTCGCGCGTGACGATCGTCACGCGCTGAGATCCGTCGTCGTGATCCACCTTTTGATAGAGCCAACGCGCACTCATGAACGAGTCGACGCGCTCGCCCTGCAAGAGATCCAGATCGAGCGAAAATCCCGCGTGATAGCCGTTGAGTTCGCGACCGGAAGTCGCCGGGTTATTGTCTTGCGTCAGAACGGTATATCCGCCGAGAAGCCCGAGCTGCAGGCGCGCGCCGTAGCGCTCGCGGTAAGTTACACCGACGCGGTCGGCCGAGGTATCGATTTTCGTTCCGGCGGTGTCGAGGTCGAACGCGTGGTGACTAAAGTACAAGGAAAAATCGATCGGCCGATCGTCGTAACGCCTATCGCGATCTTCGGCGCAAACGCCGGTGGTTAAGAGCGCGATGAGCCACAAGAAACGCTTCACGATACGTATCCTCGATGAACGCGCTCGAATGTTACGAAGCTGTAGGAGTAGGCATGTTGTGGATCTGTGTCATGCCGTTCGCGCGCCGTTTCGCGCCAATCATTGCGATTGAAAGCGGGAAAGAAGGCATCTCCGCCAATCTGCTCGTGAACTTGCGTGAAGTGGATCCGGTCGGCGCGCTCAAGGCTCTGCGCGTAAAGTTCAGCGCCTCCAATAACAAAAACTTCTGTCGCTCCGTTGGCCAACGAGAACGCCGCGTCGAGCGAATGGGCGATGAGGCAGCCGGGGGCTTGATACGCCGTACGCCGCGTAACTACGATGTTGGTGCGTTCCGGAAGCGGCCGGCCAATCGACTCGTAGCTGCGCCGGCCCATGATCACCGGATGGCCGGTCGTCAATCGACGAAAACGTTTGAGATCCGCGGGCAGCCGCCACGGCAAAGTATTGTCTTTGCCGATTACGCCGTTCTCCGCCACCGCGACAATCAAAGAGACGCGCATCCGCTTAGCCAAAATTAGGAATAGAGCAACAGAAACGCGTGACTTCGGCGCATTGGTCTACACCGCAATCGGCGCTTTGATAGCCGGATAAGGGTCGTAATTCATCAGCTCGAAATCGTCATAGACGAAGTCGTCGATGGCCGCGATCGAAGGATTAAGGCGCATCTGTGGCAGCGGGCGCGGCTCACGCGTGAGTTGCAGCCGCGCCTGCTCGAGATGATTCGAATAAAGATGCGTGTCGCCCAACGTATGGATAAGCTCGCCCGGCTGTAGACCGGTTACTTGCGCGAGCATCAACGTCAGCAGAGCGTACGAAGCGATATTGAACGGCACGCCGAGAAAAATGTCGGCGCTGCGCTGGTATAGCTGGCACGACAATCGTCCGTCCGCGACGTAAAACTGGAACAGCACGTGACAGGGCGGCAGCGCCATCTTTTCGATGTCCCCGACGTTCCACGCGCACACCAACAATCGCCGCGAATCGGGGTTGCGGCGGATCTGCTCCACCACTTGAGCGATTTGATCGACGTGAAGTCCATCCGCCGTCGGCCACGAGCGCCATTGATATCCGTAGACCGGCCCGAGCTCGCCGGTTGCGTCGGCCCATTCATCCCAAATGGTGACGCCGTGTTCTTGGAGATAGCGAGCGTTCGTCTCCCCGCGCAAGAACCACAGCAGCTCATGGATGATCGACTTAACGTGCAGTTTCTTGGTGGTAAGCAAGGGAAAGCCGCGCGCCAACTCGAAGCGCATTTGATAGCCGAAGACCGAGAGCGTACCGGTGCCGGTACGATCGGCTTTGCGTGTGCCGCGTTCGAGAACATGGGCGATGAGATCAAGGTATTGGCGCATGACATGACCTCATTGGCCGAAACGTCGTAGGGGGCCGACGAGTGGTAGGTTACGCCGGTAGGCAAGCGGTGCGTTTTGCATAATCATCTTGCCGTGTTCGCTAAGCTAATAATGCGCTCGGAGGATTCCACCCAAAACACCGCAGCGCAAGTATAACCGCCAGGGCGTGACGAGGGCAGTCCACCGCCGCGGATGGAGGCACCGAGTGATGAATCAGCGTTATTTTTTCATGGGTCCGCTGCTGGAGCGGTTGTCGCAGCCGGCGTTCTTTTGTCGCCTCGTTGCCGTTACCTTGCGAGTAACGGCGGCGTTGATCGCCGTGCTATCGCTCACCATCTTCTTCAAGGTCGGAAAACTCACTTTCGAGCTGCCGGCGAACCGCGTATTGGGCGGCTTCTTGTTCGAGGCGTTCTTCGCGCTTGCGGTATACGCCGCGGTCCACGTGTTTGCGATCCGAGCGCGTGACATCGAAGCGATTAAACCGGGCGACGGCTATGCCATCTCGGTATTGGTCGTGCTGCTGAAGCTCGGTGGCGAGGCGTACTTCGCGTTCGTGAGTCTCATGGCGGTCGGTGGCGGCTTATTCGTATGGTTCACCAATCAAGGACTCGAAAACGTCTTGGGAGCGCTCGTGCGCGCGCTATTTCCGGGTATCGGGGACGATCCGAGCTTCATGGGTGGGATTGAGCTGATGGCGAGCGCGGTGCTGATCGGCATCGGCGTGCTTGTCGTCGCGTACGCCGCTTCGCAGGCACTAGGTCTGTTGGTCCGTCCGAGTCGTAACGGCGCGCAGCAATTTCCTACGGCGGACGGCGCGCATTCTTACCGGTCCCGCTTCGGCTCGGGTTAGCGGCGACCGGTTGAGTCTAATCGCTTCGCGCTACCCGCGCGCTTTGTGGAATCCGGCAGACCGATGACTTTGCGCCCGGAGGCGGGTTGGGGCGCTGGGCGATCCACGTACTTCTTGCCTTGGTAGATGCCGCACGCGACGAACGTGTTATCCACCAATTCAAAATAAGTAGACTTCTGTTCAGTCCTTCCCGTCGTCGGATTCTTCCACGGATAGTCGCACCAGCCCAGTCCCTTGGTTTTCGACGTCTCAATGATTTCTTGTATGAACTTTCTGCCGTCGGCCGCTTTGAGATCCCAAGAATTTTGTCCGACGCCGTCGGGATTGGAACCGTTCGCCAAGATCATGCCCGTGAAGTCGCCGCTCCAAATGTAGTAATTGTCCTCGTAGAATCCGCCTTTCGGATCGTTGAAATCCTTGCAGGCCTGCTCTACGCCCACCGTTTTGACGTGCGCCACGGCGCGCTTTACCAGCTCGACCGCCTTGTCGCGCTCCGCCATGCGATCGAGCTTGAACGCGCCGACGACGTTGACCAGGCGCGCCGCCTCCTCCTCGAAGGAGAGCGCGGCGGCCGCCGCTTCTTCGACCAGCGCGGCATTTTGTTGCGTCACGGTGTCCATCTGCACGATCGCCTTGTTGATATCCTCGACGCCCGCGCTTTGCTCCGACGACGCGAGAGCGATCTCGCCGATCACCTCGTTGACCTTCTGCACGCTCGTCACGACCTCACTCATGGTGCCGCCGGCGGCGTCGACGAGCCGTTTGCCTTGAGCGACGTTGCTCACCGACGCTTGGATGAGCGCTTTGATTTCCTTCGCCGCCTCCGCGCTGCGCTGCGCGAGACTGCGAACTTCGGAAGCGACTACGGCGAAACCGCGGCCCTGTTCGCCCGCCCGCGCCGCTTCGACCGCGGCGTTGAGCGCAAGAATATTGGTCTGAAACGAGATGCCTTCGATCGCGCCGAGAATATCCGCTACGCGATGTGAGCTATCGTCGATATGTTTCATCGTTTTGGCAAGCTCGCGCATTTGGTCGGCCGCTTTGCCGGCCACTTGGCTGGCGTTGCCGGCGAGCGTGTCGGCGCGCGTGCAGTTGTTTGCGTTTTGCTTGACCGTCGCCGCAAGCTCCTCCATGCCCGAAGCGGTTTCCTCCAGCGAAGACGCCTGTTCTTGCGTGCGCTGAGACAGGTTCGTGTTGCCGTCGGCGATGTCTTTCGCCGCCGAGACAATCGCGTCGGCGCTGGTGCGCACTTGACCGACGATTTCGACGAAGGTCTGGTTCATGCGGCGGACCGATTGCCACAAGCTCAGCTCGCTCGAGTCGTCGCTGTTGCTGCCGGCGACACTGATTTTTACGGTGAGATCGCCGCTCGCGACCCGCTCGATCGTCCCGCGCAGTCGTTCCATACCGACCTTGATCCATAAATAGATCGCGGTCAGGACATAACCGACGACTAGCGTCAGCACGACCATCAACACGCGCGCCGTATCCGCTCCGATGGCGGAGCCGACGAGCCATAGGCCTACGGCGACCTGAGCGAGCACCAGCAGGCCGACGAGCGAGAAAGCGGAAAACATTGTCAGGCGCCGAATGAGAAACAACGCGGGCGCGAATAATTTGGTCATACCTCATCCTCCTGAGAGGGGCGACCTAACGCAGGTCGCTATCTTTGCTATAGATGATCACCTTACTTTGAGCAAATTGCGGGCCAGGTTATGACCATTGTTCAAGTGCTTGTAAGCTAGGAATGTTCGGTGGATTCCTCACAAGACGCCGGTTTTTTGACGCCGTGAGGTTGTGACGATCCCGGCGCGGAGAGCGAAAACCCTAAGGGCGGCGCGCGCCGCCAAGCATGGGTACCTGACGGCGCTTGAAGAGCGGAACCAACACTATCCCGGCGATAAAGCCGCCGATATGCGCGCCGAACGCGACGCCGCCTTCGGCCGTGTCTGCCAGGGCCGAGCTCAAGAGTTGCAACAAGAACCAGAGCCCGAGCACCAGTACCGCCGGCAGGCGGACGATCGGGAAAAACAATCCCAACGGGATAAGGACGAGCACTCGGGCACGGGGATAGAGCAAAAGGTAGGCGCCGAGCACACCGGAGATCGCGCCGCTCGCGCCGATCATGGGTACGGCCGAGGTTGGGTTGGGGACAGCCTGCGCGAGCGCGGCGACCACGCCGCACAGTAGATAGAAAACGATGAAGCGCCCGTGGCCCATCGCATCCTCCACGTTGTCGCCGAAAATCCAAAGGTAGAGCATGTTGCCGATCAGATGGAGCAGGCCGCCATGCAGAAACATGGAAGTGAACACCGTCGCCGCGGGCGGGATGACGTAGAGTTCGGGCGGCAGACGCGCCGTGCCGACGAGCGTCGCCGGAACGACGCCAAGACTGGTGACCACCGCTTCGAAGCCGCGTTGGCCCAACGAGAGTTGCCAGAAAAATATCAGCGCGCAGGCGAGGATCAGCGCGAGATTGGCGACGGGAGTCGTTCGGTTCGGTACGTCGTCTCGTAGCGGTATCACGAGGCGTCCTCGAGCAGAGCGCGGGGCTCCTGGCGGTAAAAGCGGGCGAGCTGTCGGTAAACCTCCGGGAAATCGCGATAGATGATCTCCGGTTGCGTAAACAGAGTTTCGGTCACGACCGCGAAGAACTCGGCCGGATCGGTTGCGGCGTAAGGATCCAGGGCCGTGTCGGATTCGTCATCCACCGCCGCGCCGAAAAGCTCGTACGCTTCGGTGAACGTGCGCGCCCATCCCTCGATCGGCATGTCACTGTGCAGCGGCGGGAAGCCATTAGCGTCGCCGTTCAGAATGTCCAGCTTGTGGGCACACTCATGCATCACGAGATCGCGGTCGAGTATCGTTTGTTCTTCCTCGATCGCTTGCCACGATAGCACTATCGGTCCTTGCGTCAACGACTGACCGCAGAGATCGCGCGTCTCGCGGTGCACGACGCCGGCGTCATCCGTGTACTCGTCGTCAACACGAAAGTCGCCGGGATAGACGACGATGTCGCTCCAGCCCGCGTAATAGTCGAACCCAAGATTCAGTATCGGCACACACGCCTTGACGGCGATCGTGGCGCACATTTCCGACGTCGGTTCGAACTCGGCGGCACCCGCGAAAGACTTTGCTCCGAGGAATAGGTCGGTCATTTCGCGCAGACGCCGGAGATCCTTCGCCGGAAGCGCTTGCGCATACGGGCAACGCCCGAGCGCGCGCGACCATAGCCGAGCGCCGAGCGGCGCGCGTGGGTTACGGCGATTAAGTCGCTTCCACCTCACGGTCGATAATCGGGATTACGGCGCGCGCGTTGCGCCTTGCAGGTACTGAACGGCGAGACGCTTGCCGTTTTCCACCGCCGGCTGATCGAGCGGGTTCACGCCGTAGAGGATGCCGCTGTAAACGGTGACGCGTTGATACAGGTCGATCAGTTGTCCCAACGTGTGCGCGCTCAACGTCGGTAACTGAATCGTCACATGCGGATGACCGTAATCGCCGATCACGCGGCGCGTCGCGAGGAATTCCGCGGCGATGACGTCGTTCAACCGCTTTCCCGCGAGATAGGGGAACGCGGCGCGGTCCGGCTCGTGCAGCGGGATCGTCACCTCGTGCGTCCATCGCTCCAGCGCGATGAACGTGAAAATCTTGTCATGACGCGACTCGAGATACATTTGCATTTGGCTGTGTTGATCGACGGCGCCGAGCGCCGTGACCGGAAGCGTGCCGGCCGGCGTGCCGTCCGCTCGCCGCTTGCCGAGCGATTCGGCCCACAGTTGCCGGTACCAGTCCCCGAAGAGTCGCAGGCTGTGCACGTACGGCATGAGAATCGACAGTCGCTTGTCTTTGCGGACGTCGAGCAGGTAGTAGAGCGCGGCGAGCTCGAGCGCCGGATTATCTTTTGCCGTCGAGCCGACGCAGCGCTCGGTGTTTGCGCGCGCGCCAGCGAGCAACGCCCGCACGTCGACGCCGCAGGCGGCGAGCGGTAGCAGACCGACCGCACTCAACACCGAGTACCGCCCACCGACCTTCGGCGGAACCGGCAGCGCGCGCAGCCGCTCCGATCGCGCCAACGCGCGCAGCCAGCCTTGCTCGGGATCGGTGACGATCCACTGGCGCGAGCGCGCCGTGTCGCGACCGAGCGCGCGGTCGAACCAATCGCGCACCACCAGATACTGCGCGATCGTTTCTATCGTGCCGCCCGATTTACTGATGACGACCACGGCCGTGGTAACGGGACGCAACCGCGCGAGCAGATCGTGCAGATAATCCGGATCGATGTTGTCGAGAAAGTGCAGCCGCGGGCCGTCGTTCTTGCGGTCGCCATAGGCGAGCGCTTGCTCGACCGCCATCGCGCCGAGATTGCTGCCCCCGATCCCGATAACGATGATGTCGCTGAATGCTCGCAGGCGCTCGGCTTCGAATTCGATGGCGGCGATTGAGTCTTCGCCGACCTCGTGCAGATTAAGGCACGCGTACTCGGCGTCGAGGCCGCCGCGCCGGCGCTCGGTCATGAGCGTGCGCGCGCGTTCTAGTTCGGGGGCGAGCGCGTCGATCTCCGCGCGCGTAACGCCTTCGCCGCCTACCGCCTCGGCGTAAGCAAATTGAGTCTCGATCTGCAGCAGCGTTTGAACGTCCGAGAGCGTGGGCGATGCGGAACTATTCTGATTGTGAGCCATGGCCGCGGGTTTGGTTTAAAAAAATAACTCGGCGCCATATTATCGGCCGAAGTATCGTAACACAGGGCGGCTAGCGGCCGGCGCGCTCGGCTATCTCGAGCGTGTTGGCTAGCAAGGTAGCAACCGTCATTGGACCAACGCCTCCCGGCACGGGGGTAATCCACCCGGCGCGCTCGCGCGCGGCGGCGAACTCGACGTCGCCGATGCTCTTACCGTTGGCGTCGCGATTGGTGCCGACGTCGATCACGATGGCACCGGGTTTTATCCAGTCGCCTTTGACAAACGCGGGCTTCCCGACGGCCGCGACGAGCACGTCGGCGCGGCGCACCTGCGCGGCAACGTCGCGCGTGCGGCTGTGGCAGATGGTCACCGTGCAGCCGACGAGCAGCAGCTCGAGCGCCATCGGTCGACCGACGATGCTCGACGCGCCGACCACCACTGCCTCCAAACCACGCAGCTCAACGCCGGTCGATTGCAGCAAGCGAATAATGCCCCACGGCGTGCAGGGACGTATCAGGGGTGCGCGTTGTAACAAGCGGCCGACGTTATACGGATGCAAGCCGTCCGCATCTTTGCGCGGATCGATACGCTCGATCGCCGCTTGCGGGTCGATATGCGCGGGCAGCGGCAGTTGCACCAGGACGCCGTCGACCTCGGGGTCGGCGTTCAGCCGATCGATCAGCGCAAGCAACTGCGCCGGCGAGGTAGCGGCCGGGAGATCATGCGAGAACGAGCGCATGCCCACCTCAAGGCAGGCTTTACGCTTGTTGCGTACGTAGATTTGCGAGGCCGGGCTTTCGCCGAGCAGCACGACCGCGAGACCCGGCGCCCGCTTGCCGTCCGCGAGACGTCGCTCCACGCGCGAGCGCACCTCGGCGCGTACCATAGCGGCGATGCTCTTCCCGTCGATTAGCTGAGCGCTCACAGTTCGCTGATCCCCAAAACCGGGGCGGCATGATCGCACGCACCGATTGCTTGCGCCAAGTGAACTGGGCGGCGCACGGTCGTTCGGTGACCAGCGCGTTGACGCTTCAGGCTTAGAGTGCGATAGTTT
>JBGPKL010000050.1:0-31057 GCA_041485885.1 Sulfurifustaceae bacterium | reverse complement strand
GTGACGTTGGGCCGCACCGCGTCGATGAAGATGTCGCGCGCGTCCGTCGGAAGAAGCGCTTGTACCTCCGTTCCCATCCAGTTCCAAAAATCAGCCGGTGACAACGAGCGCACCGTTTCACGCTGCCAGTGCAGTAGCTGCGCCTCGTCGAAGCGCGCCGGCGAATGGTGCACGCGCGCCATGTCGAACCGAGCGGCGAGCTCGGGCAGCGCCAACAGGCGGTTGTCGTCATACGTATGTCCGACGCGCGCGAGATAGTTGTTGATCGCGAGCGGCAGGAACCCGGCGTCGCGCAGCTCTTGCGTCGATTTGCTGCCGGTGCGTTTCGATAGCGGCACGCCGTCGGCGCCGACTACTAAAGGAATGTGGGCGTACTGCGGCGCGGCAAGCTGCAGCGCTTCGAGCAGCAACAGTTGCCGCGGCGTATTCGTCAGGTGATCCTCGCCGCGCACGACAAGCGTCACACCCATCAGCGCGTCATCCACGGCGTTGCAGAAAAAAAACGCGGGCGTACCGTCCGACCGCCGAATGACGAAATCGCCGATGTCGGCGCTCGCGAAGCGCTGCGGGCCGCGTACCCGGTCATCGAACTCGACGACGCGGTCCTCGGCGACGCGAAAGCGCAGCGTCGCCGGCACACCGCGCGCCTGTCGCTGCTCGATCTCTTGCGGCGACAGGTGTCGGCACTTGCCCGAATAGCGCGGCGGCTGACTGGCAGCGAGCTGAGTCTTGCGTTCGACCTTTAGCTCTTGCTCGGTGCAGAAGCAGGGGTAAGCCAGACCGGTCGCTTCGAGCTGCGCGAAGTACTTGCCGTATATCTCGCCGCGCTGCGACTGCGCGTAGGGCGCGGACGAACCCCCACGTTCCGGCCCCTCGTCCCAACGCAAGCCGAGCCAGTCGAGATCCCGCGTCAAGGCCTGCGTATAGCGCTCGTGCCCGCGCATCGCGTCGGTGTCCTCGATACGCAGTAGAAACGAACCGTTCCCGCCTTGCGCCAAAAGGTAGTTGAACAACGCCGTGCGCATGTTGCCGAGGTGCAGCCAGCCGGTCGGGCTCGGGGCAAAGCGGGTCTTTAGGGGTGCGGTCATGCGGGCGAATGGTAGCGGAATCGCCAGCCGCGTGCGAAGTCAGCGAGGTTGCGCCGGTCCGCGGTGCGTTCAAAATTCGCAATGCAACGGCTCTCCTCGCTTCGAAACGACATCTTATCGACGTTCGACTACACTGACGGCAAATCCGCCCGGGGAAACAGCGCACCGATCATGATTCATTTGAAGACCAACATAGGTGCGATCATTCTGGAACTATTCGAGGACAAGGCGCCGAAGACGACCGCGAACTTTCTCCAGTACGGTCGAGAGGGTTTCTACGACGGGACGATTTTCCATCGCGTGATCGACAACTTCGTTATCCAAGGCGGAGGCTTCGGACCCGGCATGACCCAGAAAGTGGGGCGCCCACCGATCGAAAACGAAGCGAAGAACGGCCTGCGCAACGCCCGCGGCACGATCGCCATGGCGCGCACCAGCGATCCGCATTCGGCGACCAGCCAATTCTTCATCAACGTGGCGGACAACGATTTCCTGAATTACACCGCGCCGACCCCGGCTGGCTGGGGTTACTGCGTTTTTGCCAAGGTGGTCGACGGCCTGCAAGTGGTCGACAAGATCAAGGGCGTTCCGACCGGAACGCGGCTCGGCTTCAAGGATGTGCCGGTGAGCGACGTCATGATCGAGAAATTCCAGATCATCGGAATCAAATGAAGCGAACGGATCGGCGCGGATGAGCACACTTTTCATTTCCGACCTGCATCTCACGGCCGGCCGGCCGGCAATCACCAATCTCTTCTACGACTTTCTCGCGCGCGAGGCGCGCGCCGCCGAGGCGCTCTACATCCTCGGTGATTTCTTCGAGTACTGGATCGGCGACGAAGCGGTCGAGCAGCCGGAGTATCGGCCGATCGTGCGGGCGCTCGGTTCCGTCGCGAATGCCGGCACGCCGATATTTTTCATGCGTGGCAATCGCGATTTTCTCATCGGAACAGGTTTCGAGCGCGCGAGCGGCTGCCGGCTGATTGCCGATCCCACGCGCATCGATCTCTACGGCTTGCCTACGTTGCTCATGCACGGCGACGTCCTTTGTACCGATGACGTCAACTACATGGCGTTTCGAAAAATGGCGCGCGACGAGCGCTGGCAGCGCGAGTTTCTCGCGAAATCGATCGCCGAGCGCGAGGCGATCGCGCGCAACTACCGGGAGCTCAGCCGCGTGTCGACGTCGCAAAAGGCGCCGGAGATCATGGACGTCACGTCGACCGCCGTCGCCGCCGCGCTGCGCCAGCATGGCGTGCGGCATCTCATCCACGGCCACACGCATCGCCCGGGCGAACACGTCTTCGATCTTGACGGCGCACCCGCCATTCGTACGGTCCTCGGCGACTGGTATGAACAAGGAAGCGTGTTACGGGTGACGGCGGCGGGACGAACGCTCGAGCGGCTGCCGCTCGAACCGATCGGCAATGCGGCACGACGTCAGCAATAGAGCAAGCGCGACTGCGGTTGAATTCACCCAGACGGCGCCGACATCACGCACTCTGCCTATAGGCGCTAAAGCTACCGAGCAATCGATCCGATTCCTTTTTGACGACGGCGTAACACTCGCACACTTTCGCCTCCAATCCCGGTCGATCGGTCACGACGATGCGGCCGCGACTGTACTGAATCAACCCCGCCTCTTGCAGCTTGCCCGCCGCATGGGTAACGCCTTCGCGGCGCACCCCGAGCATGTTGGCGATCAGCTCCTGCGTCATGCTCAACTCGTTCGACGGGAGCCGATCGAGGCTCAACAGCAGCCAGCGGCAAAGCTGCTGTTCCACCGCGTGATGCCGATTACACACGGCGGTCTGCGCCATTTGCGTGATCAGTGCTTGGGTGTAACGCAGCAGCAGATGCTGCAACTCACCGCCGCGCGCAAACTCCTTCTTCAGGATCTCGGCGCTCAGCCGGAACGCGTAGCCGGCGCCTTGCACGACGGCTCGGCTCGGCGTGGTCTCTCCGCCCATGAACAGCGAGACGCCGACTAACCCTTCGTTGCCGACGACGGCGATCTCCGCCGACGACTGGTCTTGCATGACATAGAGCAGCGACACGATGCCTTGAGTAACGAAATACACATGCGGCAACAAACTGCCGGATTCGTAGATGACTTCACCGAGCGACAGCGGAACCAGCAGCAAGTGGGGGAGCAGGCTCTGACGTCCCTCGGCCGTCAGAGCAGCGACGATACGGTTCTGAGTCGGGTCATGTGGCATAGGTTCCCTCCTATCTCCAGTCCAACCTGATGTATAAGTCTACATGAATCTTCCGGATGGCGGATTATATAAAGCATGCGGGCAACATTTGGCAAGCGCCCAAAACACGGGGTCCCTAATGTGCGCTAGCACACAGAACGCGTGCGCCGATCGATTCTTAGCCTACTTTAAAGAGATAGGAATAATAAAATAATAATAAGGTAACGAGGAGGAAGGATCTCCGACGCGACAACCGGGAACCTCAAGGACACAAGGAGCGATATGGACAATCGCATACTCCTCATCGACGATGACGCGGCCTGCGCAAAAATCATCGAAGCGGCGCTCGCCGACGCGCGCGATATCCCCTTCCACGTGGAGCGGGTCAGGAACCTATCCGACGGCATCGAACGACTGCGCGGACAAGGAATAAGCGCGGTGCTGCTAAACCTGTTCCTGCCCGACAGCAAGGGCATGCAGACTTTCGATACGCTGTTCGCCGCGACGCCGCACGTGCCTATTTTGGTGTTGAGCGGCGCCGACGATGAGGCGTTGGCGCGCCAAGCCGTACGGTGCGGAGCGCAGGATTATCTGCTGAAAAGTCACGTCGACAGCCACTGGCTGCCGCGCGCTTTACGTTACGCGATCGGGCGCAAGGCAACGGAAGAGGCGCTGTTCGCGGAAAAGGAACGCGCCCAAGTCACCCTCAACTCCATCGGGGACGCCGTGCTCAGCACCGACGTCGCCGGCAACGTCACCTATCTCAATCTCGTCGCGGAACGAATGACCGGCTGGTCGCGGGAACAGGCGTGCGGCCGGCCGCTCGCCGACGTATTCCAAATCGTCGATGGCGCCACGCGCACACCCGTGCGCGATCCCATGGAATTGGCGGTACGGCAAAACCAGACCGTGGGCCTCGGTCCGAATTGCATTCTTATCCGGCGCGACGGGTTTGAATCCCTCATCGAGGATTCGACCGCACCCATCCACGACCGCCAAGGGCGGCTCACCGGCGCCGTCATTGTTTTCCACGATGTGAGTCAGGCGCGGGCGATGGTGCTCAGGATGTCGTATCTCGCGCAACACGACTATCTCACCAATTTGCCCAATCGCGTGCTGCTGAATGACCGCCTGACACAGACGATCGTGCGAGCGCAGCGGCACGCTAACTTAGCCGCGGTGCTGTTTCTGGATTTGGATCGTTTCAAGCACATCAACGACTCGCTCGGCCATACCATCGGCGACAAGGTGCTGCAGTCGGTGGCGGAACGCCTGGTGTCGTGCGTGCGCAGCTCGGATACCGTGAGCCGCCAGGGCGGCGATGAGTTCGTGATACTCCTTCGGGAAATTCAGTGCATGGAGGACGTGGCGGCGCGCGCGAAAAAAATACTCACGACGCTGGTCGCGCCGCACCACATCACCGGTCACAAGCTCCATATCACCGCGAGCATCGGGATCAGCCTCTACCCCGAGGACGGTCAGGACGCGGAGATGCTGGTCAAGAGCGCCGACACCGCGATGTATCATGCGAAAGACAACGGCCGGAACAACTACCAGTTCTTCCGGCAAGACATGAACAACCGCGTCGTCGAGCGGCAATCGCTCGAAGACAGCCTGCGCGACGCCCTCGAACGGCAGGAGTTGATTTTGCACTACCAGCCGAAAATCAATCTTGAGACCGGTGCGATCACCGGCGCGGAGGCACTGATACGCTGGCAACATCCGAGCCGCGGGCTCGTGCTTCCCGAGCACTTCGTACCGATCGCCGAAGACTGCGGCCTCATCGTGCCGATCGGCCGATGGGCGCTACGCGAAGCCTGCCGCCAAGCGCGCGCGTGGCTCGATGCCGGCCGGCCGATTTCGGTCGCGGTCAACATCTCCGCCGTGGAGTTTCGAGATAAGGACTTTCTCGAAACGGTACGCGCCGCTCTCGAGAGCGCTCGCCTGGAGCCGCGCTATCTGGAGCTCGAGCTAACGGAAAGCATCCTCATGCAAAATACCGTATCCACCGCCACCGCGATCCGAGCGCTCCAGACCATGGGGGTACAACTCGCCATTGACGATTTCGGCACTGGATATTCCAGCTTCACCTATCTGAGACTGTTTCCGACCGACACCTTGAAGATCGACCAGTCGTTTGTGCGCTATATCACCGTCGATCCGAACGATGCCGCTATCGTCGGCGCAATTATCAGCATGTGCCGTAGCCTCAAGCGACGCATCGTCGCGGAAGGCGTGGAGACGCGCGCGCAGTTCGAGTTCCTACGGGCGCAGGGTTGCGGCGAGGGGCAAGGCCACTATTTCAGCCCGCCGGTGGTTGCCGCGGAGTTCGCTAAGCTACTCCGAACCGGCATATTCACGAGCCGTCCTGAATTGACCGCCGAGCTATTTATGAGCGGAGGGGAGGCGCTCGACCATCGCGCGCGCTGAGGCAGACGGGGCGCATCATGGATGAGGAGGATGCAGCCGCCTCGCGAAACTTCGCACGACGACGCAACGATTCCGTCCGCCAGAAAATGCGCGTGCCGTCGCTCCCGCCGGCCCCATCGAGCACCGCACCGAACGGCATCGGATGCACCCGGTGAGCATACCCACGTAGGTCTCTTCGTGCGCTGACGCACACAACCGCACCCGTGATCTCTTCTATCAGCTACTGTTACGATGGAGTAGGGAAAGTATGGCCGTTCCCGACCATCAAGGATCGCAACCACCAAGGGACGATATGGACCATCAGGTACTTCTCATCGCAGACGATCCCGCTCTCGCCACGATGATTCGAGGAGCGCTCGTCGACGCAACCGACTTCCGACTCGACGTCGAATGGGTGAGACGACTCGCCGATGGCCTCGAGCGGCTGCGCAACGAGGGGACTGACGCGGTCCTGCTCGATTTATTCCTGCCCGACGGCCAGGGAATCGAGACCCTCGATATTTTACATTCAGCGGCGCCGCACCTGCCGATTTTGGTCGTTAGCGATCTGAACGATGAAGACTTGGCTCGACAAGCCATTCAGCGCGGCGCGCAAGACTATCTTCCGATTAGCCACATCGAGGAGCGCTGTCTACCGCGAGCCTTGCGTAACGCCATCGAGCGCAAGGCGGCGGAAGACACATCGATGGTGGAAAGGGAACGCACTCGAGTCACGCTCGATTCCATCGGTGATGCCGTGCTCGGCGTCGACGTCTCCGGCAACGTCACCTATCTCAATCGCGTCGCGGAAAGGATGACCGGCTGGTCGCGGGAGGATGCATCGGGCCACCCGCTCGCCGAAGTATTCCAAACCGTCGACACCACGACGCACAAACCCGCTCACCTTCCGATGAAATTAGACGCTCGGTCGAATGAGACGGTAGGTCCGCCGAGGAAGTGCGTTCTGCTCCGGCGCGACGGGTTCCTGTCGGCCATTGAGGATTTCGCCACGCCGATCCACGACCGCCAAGGGCGCCTTGTCGGCGTCACCATCGTTTTTCACGAAGTGATCGACGTGCGGCCAACGATGCTCAAAATGCCCCATTTGGCCGAGCACGAATTTCGCACCGCCCTACCCAATCCGGTTCTCCTGAACGACCGGCTTGGCCAGGCAATCGCGCGCGCGTGCTGTCATGGCAACCAAGCGGCGGTGTTGTTCTTGAATTTAGATCGCTTTACGCACGTCAACGACTGCCTGGGGCGCGACATCGGCGACGAACTACTGCAGTCGGTGGCGGAACGCCTGGTGTCTTGCGTGCGCGACTCCGATACCGTGAGCCGGTACGGCGAAGATGAATTTGTGGTGTTGCTCGCGCAAATCGAACGCGTAGAAGATGTGACTGTTCGTGCCAAAAAAATGTTGACGGCGCTGACGATGCCGCACTCCATCGCCGGTCACACGGTCCATGTTACCGCGAGCGTCGGTATCAGCCTTTACCCACGGGACGGTCACGACGCGGAGACTCTGGTCAAGAGTGCCGACATCGCGATGTACTCCGCCAAGGAGCGTGGGCGCAACAATTACCAGTTCTTCAAGCACGACGCGAGCACTCGGGCGATTGAGCAGCGATCGCTCGAAGGTAGTCTGCGTGGCGCACTAGAACGACAAGAGTTCGTGTTGCACTACCAGCCGAAAATCGATCTTCGGACCGGCGCGATCACCGGTGCCGAGGCGCTCATACGCTGGCAGCATCCGGAGCAAGGGCTCATCCTGCCCGCGCAGTTCATCCCCATCGCGGAAGATTGCAACCTCATTGTGCCGATGGATCAGTGGGCGGTATACGAAGCGTGCCGGCAAGCACGCGCGTGGCGGGACGCGGACCGGCCCGTACCCGTGGCGGTCAATATCTCGGCGGCGGAACTCCAGGATAAATGCTTTTTCGACGACGTGCGCGCCATCCTCGAGGATACTCGCCTCGAGCCGCGCTATCTCGAGCTGGAATTGACCGAAAGCGCGCTCATGCACAGCCCCGACGCTACCGCCGGCGTGCTCGACGCGCTCAACGCGCTGGGGGTGCAACTGGCCATCGATGATTTCGGCACCGGCTATTCCAGCTTGAGCTACTTGAGGAAAATTCCGATCGACACGCTAAAGATCGACCAGTCGTTTGTGCGCGACATCACTGCCAATCCGAACGACGCGACCGTCGTCAGCGCCGTGATCAGCTTGGGCCACAGCCTCAAGCGACGCGTCATTGCGGAGGGCGTGGAAACACAGGAGCAGCTCGCATTCCTCCAGGCCGAACGCTGTCGCGAGGCGCAAGGTTACTATTTCGGTAGGCCGATGGTCGCCGCGAAATTCGCCAAATTGCTCGAAACCGTCTCTCCAGGATCCGGCCCCAACTGATAGCTGAGCGACCTACGAACGTAAGTAACGCCGGCCAACATGGGCGAGCGGCGCGCGATACCGGTTCAGTCCCTAGACGGCGTGGACCATCCGCTGCCGCAAGCCGCCGAGCAATCGATCGGATTCCTTCTTTACGACCGCGTAACATTCGCACACGCTCGCCTCGAGCCCTGCCCGATCCGTCACCACGATGCGGCCGCGGCTGTAATTAATCAGCCCCAACTCCTGTAGCTTACGCGCCGCGAGCGTCACCCCTTCGCGCCGCACACCGAGCATGTTGGCGATCAACTCCTGCGTCATCGTCAGCTCGTTGGAGGGCAGCCGATCGAGACTCAACAACAGCCAGCGGCAAAGCTGCTGTTCCACCGAATGGTGTCGATTGCACACCGCGGTCTGCGCCATTTGCGTGATCAGTGCTTGGGTATAGCGCAGCAGCAGGTGCTGCAACTCACCGCCGCGCGCGAATTCTATTTTTAACGCGTCGGCTTTCAATCGGTAGGCGAAGGCGGCGCTTTGCACCACCGCGCGGCTCGGCGTGCTCTCCCCACCCATGAAGAGTGAAATGCCGACCGCTCCTTCATTGCCGACCACCGCGATCTCCGCGGAGGACCCGTCCTGCATCACGTACAACAACGAAACGATACCCTCCGTCGGAAAATAAACGTGCTTCAGCTCGCTGCCGGATTCATAGAGCACACCACCGAGCGGCAGCGGAAAAAGTTCCAAGCGCGGGAACAAGCGCATACGGTCCCCGGCCGGCAGAGCGGCCAGCAAGTAATTTTGTACCGGGTCGTGTGCGCTAGGCATAAGGGATTTCCTCGCTTTCCCATCAAACCTGTGTCCGGTGCTACCTGCGCTATTGTACCTACCAGCCTCGGTAAGTGCGATTTCGCACATAAAGCCCCCACCCCATCTAGGGAAGCTCTGATTTATTCATGTGTCCCCTCTCCCCTTGTGGGAGAGGGACAGGGAGAGGGGAGATTCAAAGGGAAATTTATGATCACCCCCCTCCCCGAATCGCCGGTTACGGCTGGATCGGCTCGCCCAGGCGATCTCGCAGTCAATGCGCCAGAATAAACAAGTAGTGTTGCTGTGGCTGCGCCTTACGTCGTCGACGGCACCGAGGTGACGATGAGCGCAAGTATCGGTACCGCGGTTTTTCCCGAGCATGCGAAAAATATTTCCGAGTTGATGAAACATGCCGATGTCGCCATGTACCGCGCTAAGGCCGGCCGCGCGTAGACAGCCGCGAAGACTTTGCGCATAACAGCGGCTCCGACATTGCGGTACTCACCGCACCATAAAAAAGGACCCTCGCGGGTCCTTCGTCACTTCTTGCGAATGAGTTGTCGGCAAGTTACTACGGCGTATTCTTACCTCGATCTCGATCCGGCGATCCTTCGCGCGTCGCTCAGTGGTCGCGTTATCGGCGATCAGTTCGCGCTTATTCTTACCGTCGCTGCTTGCAACAAGGTTTTGTTCATGCCGTTACCTCCGCAAAGAGTGATGAGCGATTACTGCCCATCTTAAGCCTGATGTCGTTCTTGACGGACGTCACGCCCTTCACGGCGCGCGCAATCGCGCCGGCCTTTTGAATTTCGGCCTGCGAGCCGACGAAGCCGCTCAACTGCACCGTGCCTTTGAACGTTTCGACGCTGATCTGGTTCGAGCTGAGCGACGGTTCGTTGAGAATCGCCGCTTTCACTTTGGTCGTGATGACGGAGTCGTCAAAATACTCTCCGGTTCCTTCCTTCGTCGACGTGGAGGCGCATCCAAAAAGGACGGCCAGCAAAGCGCCGAGAAAGAACGTGGCGAATCGATTGAATAGTTTCATGGTGCTACTCCTGGTAAACGAGGAATCGGTTGATTCCTCTGAATGGATCGCGTCACTCGCGCAGCCGTCGCGCGGTGCCTGGTTTTATTGCTTCCACTCCGCCTTCAGCGGCGCGTCCGTAATTGGTAAGCGGCGGAATTGCCCTTGACCTCTTTACTGCCGGCGACTTCTGCCTCTGCGTCTTCGACTTTCTTGGGATCGTTGACCGCGCCATCCGGGTTGACCGCGTGAATGCTCGGCGGCGTTGGCGCAAGCGAAGTTGCGACGGCGACTTCGGCGCGCGGCGACGCTAGCTCGACGGCCGGCGTCTGTGGCTTTTGGTCGTATTTGGATCGGTCCATGGGTAACTCCCGGTGACTGCGTGACGGCACGGAGATAACGATGGTACTCGGGGGCGGACACGTGCCAAGGTGAGAAACAACTACGCGCGAAGTTACGCGGAAAGCGATGGCCGCTCTGTGCGTTCACGCACAGAGAGCGACATATTTAAATTTGAAGAAGTACCCGGCACCCGGACAGGAGCGGCGCGTAAGTGTATGGTGAAGACTACTGCCGCTCAAACTCGACATCGGGAATGCAGCACCGTCTCTTCTCATGTCGTCTATTGGGTTTAACCATGTGAAAGGAGGTTCCCCTGTCATCCCTCAAACGCGCGCCTCCGGTAAATGATCTGCTCGCGGCGCTTCCGCGCCGCGACCGGCAGCGTCTACTCGCTCGCTGCACCGAAGTCGAGCTGACCTATGCCGAGGTACTGTACGAATCCGGCGAGCGGATCCGACACGTTTACTTTCCGAACCGCGGCCTTATTTCCTTACTGACGCCGATGGATCGCCGTCCGAGTGTCGAAGTCGGCATGGTTGGGCGCGAAGGCGTGGCGGGGATACCGCTTTTCTTGGGTGTAAACGTTTCGCCGGTGCTCGCGCTGGTTCAAGGTTCGGGCAGCGCGATGCGCACTACCGCGGCCGCGTTTCGAAACGAAGCCGAGCGCAGCCCAAGTTTGCGCCGCGAGCTGAACCGCTATCTGTATGCGTTCATCGTGCAAGTGGCGCAGACCGCCGCTTGTAACAGTGGCCATCAGCTCGGGCCGCGTCTCGCGCGTTGGCTCTTGATGACGCACGATCGCATGCAGGCGGACGAGTTTTATCTGACACAAGACTTCCTTGCGCAAATGCTCGGCGTGCAACGCGCGGGCGTCACCAAGGCGGCGGGGTTACTGCAGGAGAAAAAACTGATCCGTTACCGCCGGGGTCACATCACGATTCTCGATCGCCGCGGGCTCGAGCGCGCTTCGTGCCGGTGCTATGCCAGCGTCAACGAACTGTCCAGCCACGCGTGGCACTAGACGGTACCACGCAACTCGGCGCGCGTAAGCCGTTAACACGCCCGGCGACGCGACTACCCCGATCGGCTTTGTACGAATAGGAACGCGCTATCGCGGCTGCGTCGGTTTGCGCGGCGTTTCTCGAACACGCGACTACCCGCACGATTCCTTGAGTATCCCGGTTCCGCCGCATCCGTCTCGCATTGCGGGTTGTTTATCAATGGTGACCATTGATAAACAACGTGGCCGGGTTTGCCTTTTTCAAAGTCGAGGAGTAACTTCCGCACGCATTCGTAGGGCGGGAGATCAAAATTGCATAACACGCCGGACGCGCGAAGGTCATCGACCGCCGCGCTAAGCCTGCTCGCGCTCGGCATCGTCTTCGGCGACATCGGCACAAGTCCGCTGTACGCACTCAAAGCGACGTTCGATCCCCAATATGGCATTGCGCTTACGCCGCTAAATATTATCGGCGGATGCTCGACGATCTTCTGGGCGTTGATAATCGTGGTCTCGCTCAAGTACGTGACGCTCGTGATGCGCGCGGACAACAAAGGCGAGGGCGGTATCCAAGCGCTGCTCGCGCTCGCGTTGTTGGCAGTTAAGACCCGTCGGCGCTGGACGATGCCGATCATGGTGATCGGTCTCGCCGGCGCGTCACTGTTCTATGGTGACGCCATCATCACGCCCGCCATCTCGGTGCTTTCCGCGATAGAGGGGCTTGAGGTCGGGACATCGGCATTCAAACCGTATGTGCTGCCGATAGCGATCGCCGTGATCGTGGCGCTGTTCTTTTTCCAAAGCCGCGGCACCACGGCGGTCGGCAGGCTGTTCGGGCCGGTTTGCCTGCTTTGGTTTCTCGCGCTCGCCGGCGGCGGCGTATACAACATCATCGAGAATCCGGCGATATTGCACGCGATCAATCCGCTCCACGCGCTCGGCTTCGTCACCGGACATGGGCTCGGCTCGTTCTTTGTGCTCGGCGCGGTATTGCTCGCCATCACCGGCGCGGAAGCACTCTATGCCGACATGGGGCACTTCGGGCGATCGCCGATACGCCTGGCGTGGTTCGGTGTGGTGTTCCCGGCGCTGGCGCTCAATTACTTCGGTCAAGGCGCGCTGCTCATCGCGAACCCGAAGGCGGTGGAGAATCCGTTTTTCCTCGCGTATCCGAGCTGGGCGCTCTACCCGATGGTCGCGCTCGCGACGGCCGCGACCGTGATTGCCTCGCAGGCGATGATCTCCGGGGCGTTCTCGCTTACGCGGCAGGCGATTCAGTTGGGCTATCTGCCGCGCATGAATGTGCTGCATACCTCGGAGCAACAATACGGCCAGATTTATCTACCGGCCATCAACTGGACGCTCCTCGTGGCGGTGCTGATCGCGACCATCGGATTCGGTTCCTCGTCGGCGCTCGCCGCCGCCTACGGCGTCGCGGTAATGGGTACGATGGTTGCGACCACTTTCCTGACGTTTTTCGTTCTTCGCTACGACTGGCGCTACAACCTGTTGCTGTGCCTCCTGGCCACCGGATTTTTTGCCATCGTGGATGTATCGTTCTTCTCGGCGAGCTTGGTAAAAATCCCCGAGGGCGGCTGGTTCCCGCTGGTCTTAGGGTTCGCCATATTTACCCTCATGCTCACTTGGCGTCGCGGGCGCGCGATCTTGCTCGGGCGGCTAAAGCAATCTTCCGTTCCGCTCGGGCCGTTCCTCGAATCGCTGTTGCTCGACCCACCGCTGCGGGTCGCGGGTACTGCCGTGTTCCTCACCTCCACGCCGGATGTCGTGCCGCATGCGTTGCTGCACAACCTGGCGCATAACAAGGTATTGCACCAGCGTGTGGTGTTTCTCACCGTAATCATGGACGAAGTGCCTCGGGTCGCCGCTAACGAGCGGATACACCTCGAGCCATTCGGGGAAGGGTGTTATCGCCTGCTGGTGCGCTTCGGCTTCAAGGACCGCCCCGACGTGCCCGAGGCGCTCGAGCTATGTCGGCCGCACGGACTGGAGTTCAATCGACTGAGCACATCGTTTTTCCTGAGCCGCGAGATCGTCATCCCGACCGCTCGCAACGGCAACGGCATGGCGCTCTGGCGCGAGCGTCTATTCGCGACCATGGCGCGTAACGCGAGCAGCGTCGTCGAGTACTTCAACCTCCCGACCAATCGCGTCATCGAGCTCGGGACGCAGATAGAAATCTAGAGAGAGGTCTGATTAATTCGTTTAAGAATCTTGAAACCGCAGATGAACGCGGATAAACGCGGATAACCCTAAAAATCCTTCTCTCGTTTACTTTTTATCCGTGTTCATCTGTGTGCATCCGTGGTTCCAGAATCTTTGCTTTTTATCTGCGTTTATCCGCGTTCATCTGCGGTTTCAACAATCTTATGTATCGTTCCTAGACTCTCGTCCCGAGTTTACTTAGCGCTGCCGCAGCTCTTTCAAGTTCATCCGCCGGAAATCCTCCGGCAGCCGAAACAAGTCCGGCGCGACTTCGAACTCCGTGCGGTAGTTCTTAAGCTCGGTGACGCGCCGACGCTTCGGATCGCGCGCGTCGAATTCGACCAGGCGCACCGGAAAACCATGGACCAAATGCCGCGACGGCAAGTAAACGTGATTCGTGAGGTCGCACGGCGCTTTTTGTTCGCTCGGCGTGAAGCCGATCGCCGCGGTTTGTTCGCCGGCCAACGCCTCGCGATATTCGCGAAGCGCGCTCACCGCGCTGGGAAGTAAACCGTCCGCGGCGTATAAGTCGTAGCACAATCGACCATTCGTGATCAGGCGGTAATGAACGACGGGCCTACCGCCGACCGCCGGAAACGACGCGGTGTCGCGCTTGGTGCGGTGATAGAGCTTCGGCGGTTTGCCCGACGGGGCGGGACGAGCCGGAATGACCAGTATCAACCGATCGGTCGCGCTCACATTGTAGATAACGCGCGCGGCGCGATCGTATAGGAGAAAGTCCTTGCCCTCCTCGCCGCCGTCGATGCGCAGAAATTTTTGACCGACGATCATGCGCACCGGTGTCGTGTCGGCGGCGCTGTCATCCTCGACGAAATAGAGCGCCGTCGCGCGCTCGAGCGGCGGCGGCTCCGAGCTGCACGCCACGAGCACCGACGCCAATATCAGAACACCCAGCGTCCTCGACTTCATCTAGATACGTAGCCCCAACATCAGATCCATGACGTTCGTGCCGGTCGGGCCGGTGTGAATCAGATCGCCGCTCGCTTCGAGAAAGCTTCCCGCGTCGGCTCGCGCGAGCGCGCTGTCCGCGTTCCAACCGAGTTGAGCGCCGCGCTCGATGGTATCTCCATCGATGAGCGCGCCGGCGTCGGCCGTCGGACCATCGGTGCCGTCGGTCCCGGCGGCAAGCAACAACGCGGCGTGGCCGGCCACGATTCGAGCCGCCGCAAGCGCGAGGTGCTGGTTGCGTCCGCCGCGTCCCGGCATGGCGGGTAACTGTACCGTCGTTTCGCCGCCCCATATGTGCAGCGTGCCCGCCGCTGACGTAGCGAGGACTTGCGCCAAGCGCGCGCCGGCCGCGGCCGCGTCGCCCGCGATAAATTCGGGATACACCATCGGCCGAAAACCACGCGCCGAGGCGGCATCCGCAGCGGCTCGCTTGGCGTCCGCCAGGCGACCGATGACCTCGAAACGAACATGGGTGAAGCAGGGATCGGCTGCCGCCGGCGGCAGCGGCGCGCCGCTCAGCGCGGCGCGTACGTCGGGCGGCGCGTCATCGATCGATTCGCGTCCAACGGTGTCATCCGCCACCAATAGGCCGCTGCCGATATAACGGGGATCGTCGGACGGGACATCGGAAATCGCGAGGCAGATGACTTCGTGCGGCGCGAGTAGGAGCGCCAAACGACCGCCCTTGATGAGCGACAGCCGCTTGCGTACGCGATTCACGGCCGCGATGTCGCGCCCCGACGCGAGCAACCATCGATTCATGCGTTGCAACGTCGCGAGATCGACGCCCGGCGGCAACTGTTCGACGAGCGCTGATGTTCCACCCGACAATAACACCAGCACGCCCGCCGCGAGCGGCAGATCGGCGATGAAGCGAACCAAGGCGGCGCCGGCGGCGAGACAACTTTCGTCGGGCACCGGGTGGGCCGCCTCGATCACCGGCCACGGCAGCGGTTCGGCGTGACCCTGCTTGGTGACAACAAGCGCCGCGCGGATTCCCGTGCCGCAGCCATCGTGCGCGCCGCGCGCCATCGCGCAGGCCACTTTACCGAGAGCGATGACATACACCGGCGTTTCGAGCGGATGCGACGCGAGAAACTCCCTCACGAGAAGCCGGCCGTTCACCGCCGTCAGCGCGGCTTGGAAAATCTCGAGCAGCGATCGGCGCGCGCTGTCGTGCATTCGCTCCGCTAGTCCCATATCGTCCACGCCGCCCGCGCTCCGGTCGCTATGCCTCGAAGATACCGGAAAGTATGCAAGAGATAAGCGTGCGCCAGAAAAACATTTGCGTCGTTTTGCTTTTCAGACAACAATCGACGCACGTCGGCGGCGTGGCGCTGCCGATACCTCCATCCGTCGGAAAGGAAAATCATGAAAACGCTTTCACGGGCATTATCGACACTTCTGCTGATCGCTCCCCTGCTGGCGATGTCCGCGGAGCCGGACGCCATCGTCGGCACTTGGACGACCGCCGAAGACAAATCCAAAGTCGAGATTTTCAAAAAAGACAATCAATACTACGGCAAAATCGTCGCGCTGAAAGAGCCGCTGTTCCCGAACGATCCCAACCACAGGGATTTCGTGGCGGGGCGCGAGGGGCAGCCGAAAGTCGATCGGCGCAATCCCGAAGAGAATTTGCGCGAACGCAGCGTCGTCGGCATGGAAATAATGGCCGGGTTCAAGCACGGCGGCGAAGACGTGTGGAGCGGCGGCACCATTTACGATCCCGAGAGCGGCAAGACTTACCAGTGCAAAGTGACCTTGGTTTCGCCCAAGGAGCTCAAGGTGCGCGGCTTCATTGGCATATCGTTGCTGGGGCGAACCACCGTTTGGACGCGCTGAAGCGGCGCTCGCTCAGAAGCGAAGCGCACTCGGCCTCGCACTGAACCTTGCGGCGCACACAGCTTTCCGATCAAGCCAAGCCGCGCGCTAAATCGCCCTTCAGGTCGGCGACATCTTCGAGTCCGACGGAGATGCGCACCAGCCCGTCGCTGATGCCGCTCTCGCGGCGCTGCTCCGGCGTCAATCGGCCGTGGGTCGTCGTCGCCGGGTGCGTGATCGTTGTCTTCGCGTCGCCGAGATTCGCGGTAATGGAGATGATTGCGGTCGCGTCGATCAATCGCCACGCCGCCGCCTGGCCGCCGTCGAGCTCGAAGGAAACGATGCCGCCGAAATCCGATTGCTGGCGGCGCGCCAACTCGTGCTGCGGATGAGACGAAAGACCGGGATAGTAGACACGCCGGATCCCGCGCTGCCGTTCGAGCCACTGCGCGATCTCGAGCGCATTCTCGCTGTGTGCCTTCATGCGGATCGACAACGTCTCCAGACCTTTTACGAATACCCAGGCGTTGAACGGGCTCAGCGCCGGGCCCGCGGTTCTCAGCACGCCGTAGACTTCTTTGCCGACGAGATCGCCGTTCCCGAGCACCGCACCACCGACACAACGCCCCTGACCGTCGATATATTTCGTCGCCGAGTGAATGACGAGATCGGCGCCGAGACGAAACGGCAATTGCAGCGCCGGCGTGCAAAAACAATTGTCGACGGCGAGTAGCGCCTTGTGCGCGTGCGCGAGATCGGCGAGGCGGCGGATGTCCGCGACCTCCGTCAGCGGGTTGGACGGCGTCTCGAGGAACAGCAGCTTCGTATTCGGACGAAACGCGCGTTCCCAAGCCGCGTAGTCGGTCAGCGAGACGAACGTCGTGTCGACGCCGAAACGCCCGAAGATATTTTGAAACAACAAAACGGTCGTGCCGAATATGCCGCGCGAGGCGATGATGTGATCGCCGCTCTTGAGCACCGCCAGGCACGTTGCCAGAATCGCCGACATGCCCGAGGAAAAGGCGACGCAATGCTCGCATCCTTCGAGCGCCGCGAGGCGCTCTTCGAACGCGCGCACCGTCGGATTCGTGAAACGCGAATAAAGATTCCCCGGGCTATCGCCTGCGAACCGGGCGGCCGCCTCGGCGGCGCTGTCGCACGTGAAACTCGACGTCGCGAAGATCGGCTCGGAGTGTTCCTCCTCGCCGGTTTGCCGTCTGCCCGCGCGGATCGAGCGCGTCGCGAAACCCCATTGGTCGTGTTCTTTCTGCGCCATATCGCACCTGCCTGGTTGCCGTGTTACGCCGATTGCGGGTCGCGGGCAACAAAAAACCCGCTCAAGCGGCAGCCTAGCGGGTCGTTTCGCTTTAGCTGCATTTATAGCGCGCCCGCAAGCTGAAGCTCAAATCGGCGCAAGTAGTATGAAATTTAAATGTTGGATCAAGCATTGTCAATGAGGTAGAGGTCGCGCTGTGCGCGACTCGTCGAGTTTTTAATAAATTAAATTGCGGTTCCCGAACCGCGGTCGGCGTACTTTCTCTTGCTTGTCCAAGAGAAAGTACGCAAAGAGAAGGACCCCCCGGAGGGCGCAAACGGCTCGCTGCGCTTCTCGGGTTTGGGCCGGTGCCGAACTACAGCACATCCGTGTGCTGTAGTTCGGGAGCGGGCATCCAAGCCCGCTCCCCTTCGGGCTTTTGCCCAAACCCTGCGATGCTCGGAGCCGCGCCCTACGGGGATCCAAGCAACAACAGCAACCACGATAGATTCTGCTGTCGTGGGTTTTCTGTTGCTGTTGCAGTTCAATCCCCGTAGAGCAAGCCGAGCACCGGAGCCGACGCCGAGGGAATTCGCGAGACGGTGTTCGAGCCCGAGCGGATGTGCTTTTCATCCGCCGGCGAGTTCGGCTCGCGCTCGGCGTTGGCGAGGAGCGCAGGGCACCGCGCGTGATTCTCGCGCGGCGCAGCGACCGGGGCGTGTTTCTTTTGGTAGCTTTTCTTTGCACGAGCAAAGAAAAGCTACTTGCCGTGGGTCAACCACCCACAAGTAGAATTAAATTACATCGACCAGATCGCGCCGAAGGCGCGAACCAACTATCTCGGAAAGCTCAACACTTCCGCCGTCTGCTGCTCACCCGGCACCGACTGCCGCCGAGTCTTGGCGGCGTCGTTCCGATGCCGCTCGATGCGGGCTAGGTATTCCGCGTTCACGTCGCCGGTGATGTAAACGCCGTCGAAACACGACGCATCGAAGCGAGTGATCCGAGGATTTCCCTCGTGAGCAGCGTCGATTAGATCGGAGAGATCCTGGTAAATCAATCGATCCGCGCCGATGATCTCGGCCACTTCCTCCTCCGAACGGCCGGCCGCCACCAGCTCGTTCGCGGCGGGCATGTCGATGCCGTATACGTTCGGGTAGCGCACCGGCGGTGCGGCGGAGGCGAAATATACCTTGCGCGCGCCGGCCTCGCGCGCCATCTCGACGATCTGCGCGGACGTCGTGCCGCGCACGATCGAGTCGTCCACCAGCAACACGTTCTTGCCGCGAAACTCGAGATCGATGGGGTTCAGCTTCTGGCGTACGGATTTTTCGCGCTGCGCCTGCCCCGGCATGATAAACGTGCGGCCGATGTAGCGGTTCTTGATGAAGCCCTCGCGGTACTTGATGTCGAGCTCGTACGCCATTTGCAGTCCCGCGGTGCGCGAGGTATCGGGGATCGGGATGACGACGTCGATGTCGACGTCGCGCCACTCGCGCTTGATCTTCGCCGCGAGCTTCTCGCCCATCCGCAGGCGCGTCTTGTGCACCGCGATGCCGTCGAGCATCGAGTCCGGGCGCGCCAAATAGACGAACTCAAAGATGCACGGTGCGTGCTCGCTCAGGGGCGCGCACTGCCGCCAGTGGAGCTGCCCCTCCGTATCGATGAACAACGCCTCGCCCGGCGCGATGTCGCGCACCATTTTGAAGCCGAGCACGTCGAGCGCGACGGATTCCGAGGCGATCATATGTTCTTGACCACCCGCGGTTTCCCGCCGGCCGTAGATGATCGGGCGAATCCCGTGCGGATCGCGGAAGGCAAGGATGCCGACACCGACGATCATACTAACGACCGCGTACGCGCCGCGCACGCGCCGATGCACGGCGGTGACGGCGCGAAAAATATCGTCCGGCGTCAAATCCAATCGGCTCACGGCGTGAAGCTCGTGGGCCAAGACGTTCAGCAGAATTTCGGAATCCGATTCGGTGTTGAGATGGCGCAAGTCCTCGCGGAAGAGCTCCCCCGCGAGCTGTTCGGCGTTGGTGAGATTGCCGTTGTGCGCGAGCGCGAGCCCGAAGGGCGAGTTCACGTAGAACGGCTGCGCTTCGGCCGGCGAGTCGCAACCCGCCGTCGGGTAGCGCACGTGGCCGATGCCGATCGTACCCTTGAGCGCCTCCATGTGGCGCTGTTGGAACACGTCGCGCACCAGACCGTTGTCTTTGCGCAGGTACACGCGCCGGCCGTCGCTCGTCATGATGCCGGCGGCATCCTGACCGCGATGTTGCAGCACCGTGAGGCCGTTATAGATCGCCAGATTGACCGAGGCTTTTGCGTGTATACCGATGATGCCGCACATGAATGCCTCCGTGCGCCGTCTAGCTATAGCGGATGTGCCGCGAGATATCGCGCGGCATATAGGCGCTGGCGGCCGCCGCCACTTTTTGAAAGTACGGGGCGAGCGCCGCGTCGCGCCACCACGGCCGCTGCGGCAACGAGGTGATGCCGGCGACCAGAAACACGATGACGATAATGATCCCGCCGCGCACCAGTCCGACTACCGCGCCGAGTAGGGCGTTGGGCTTCTTGAACATCCCGCGCAACGGTAACGCACGATGTATAAAGTAGACGAAAATCGTGCCGATGATAAAAACCACGATAAACACCGCCACAAACGCGGCGACCAGTCGCAGTTGGGGATCGCTCACGAGCGATCTGAAAAATTCGGCGCCCGCGTCCGCGAACAGCCACGCGATAAACGCCGATGCCGGCCAAAGCACGAGCGACAACAGCTCGAGCACGAAACCACGCAGCGCCCCGGTAACGGCAAACGCGAGGAGCACTACGATCATCACGAAATCGAAGGCATTCATTTACGCGCGTCGGGTCCTTTACGTGGGGGCGGGTTCAAGGATACGCAAGCACTACGCCGTTAACGCCGACGTCCTTCTGGATGCGTTCCTGGGCTTTCAACGCCGCCGCGCGGTCATGAAACGGACCGACGCGCAGCCGCACGGCTTTGCCGCTATCGAGCTGAATGCGCTCGGTGCGCACTGGCTGTCCTTCGGCGCGCAGCTTCTGCTCGAGGCGCCTCGCGTTGGTGGCGTTCGAGAATGTCCCGACCTGCACGACCCAGCCGCTCGCCGGGATGGCGCTACTCTGCGCCTCGGAGGCAACCGGCGTTTTCCGCGCGGTGGCTGTGGATTTCGAATCAACGTTAGCGGCCGACGGGGTTTGCGGCGCGCGCGGCAACGCGGGCGTTGCGAGAGGATTCACGGACTCGGGCGCGACCGCCGCCGGTGCCTTCATGGGCTCCGCGGACATGCCCGGCGGCGGCACTTGGGTCACGGCGACTTTGTTTCCCTCGCCGGCAAGCGCCGTCGCACCTGACGCGCGCGTTTCGGACGGCGCTTCGCGCTGATTGAGAACTATCGGTACGAGTATGACGGCGAGGGCCACGACGACGATAGCGCCGATGATGCGGTGTTTCGGATCGAAATTGTGCGGAGAATCTCGGTTCGTCATGTAGGGGCCGCGTCGAGGTGCGTTAGTATATCACCGACCGTGTAGAACGAGCCAAACACGATGAGGCGATCGGCCGGACGCGCCTGCGCGCGCGCCGCCTCGTAGGCGTCGACGACGCGTGCATATCGGCCGACCGGCGCGCGCACGCCGGCCTGCGACAGCGCGTCGGCCACTTGCGCCGCGGTCGCGCCGCGTGCTCCGGTAAGCGACGCCGCGTACCAACAATCGATCTGATCGGAGACCGCGCGCGCGACGTCGGCGATCGCTTTGTCGATCAACATGCCGAATACCGCGTGCGTGCGCCCGGCGACGCGATGCTGCCGCAGACTCGCGGCGAGCATTTGCGCCGCTTGCGCGTTGTGCGCGACATCGAGGATCGTCGGCGGCGTTCCGGGAATCAACTGGAACCGACCCGGCAACACCGCCGCCAACAAGCCCTCCCGGATAGGCGACTGCGTCAGCGGAAAGCGATCCGCCAAGGTTTCGAGCGCGGTCAACGCACAGGCGGCGTTGCGCAGTTGATGATCGCCGCGCAACGCCGGAAATGGCAGACCCGAGCGCGTGCGGCCGGCGAAACGAAAGGACCAACCGCCATCCGCCGGTGTCGCCGTGAAATCGCGCCCGTACAAATAAAACGACGCGCCGACGCGAGTCGCCGCCGCCGTCAAGCTCGCCGGCGGGTCGGGGTCGCCGCAAATCGCCGGCCGAGCGGCGCGGAAGATTCCCGCCTTCTCCCGTCCGATACTCTCGCGGTCGGGGCCGAGCCAATTCGTGTGGTCGATGCCGATCGACGTCACGATCGCCGCGTCCGGGTCGAGCGCATTCACGGCGTCCAAGCGCCCGCCCATGCCGACCTCGAGCACCGCGACGTCGACCGCGTGCGCGCGAAAAATATCGAGCGCCGCGAGCGTGCCGTATTCGAAGTATGTGAGCGGAACCGTCCCGCGCCGCGCCTCGATGCGTTCGAACGCCGCGCGCAGCTCCTCATCGGTGGCCATGCGCCCGTCGACTCGGACCCGCTCGTTGTAGCGCACGAGATGCGGCGAGGTGTAAGCGCCCACGCGGAACCCGCCCGCGCGCAGGATCGCGTCGCACATCGCCACGGTCGAGCCTTTCCCGTTGGTGCCACCGACCGTCACGACGGCGAACGGCGGGCGACGCGGCTCGCCGCGATCGAGCACGGCCTGCACCCGCTCCAGACCGAGATCAATGGTGCGCGGATGGAGGGTCTCGATGAAGCCGAGCCACTGCGAAAGCGTGCGTGCGGTCAGAGCAGGATTAGAAATAGGAAGCGTTCGAGCCGCTCGCGCCGGCGGCGGATTCGGACTTGCGCGTGAGCATTTCGAGCATCGCGCCGATCCGATCGCGCAGATCGCGCCGCTCGAGGATCATGTCGATCGCGCCGTGGGTGAGCAGAAACTCCGAGCGCTGGAATCCTTCCGGTAATTTTTCCCGCACCGTTTGTGCGATGACGCGCGCGCCGGTGAAACCGACCAACGCCTTAGGCTCGCCGATGATGACGTCCGCGACCATGGCGAGGCTCGCCGCGACGCCCCCCGTGGTGGGATCGGTGAGGACGGAGATATAAGGAATGCCGTGCTCGCCCAAGCGCGCGAGCGCCGCGGCGGTTTTCGACATCTGCAACAACGCTAACAAACCTTCTTGCATGCGCGCCCCGCCGCTCGCGCTGAAACATACAAGCGGGATGTGCCGTTCCAGACAAACATTGACGCCGCGCACGAATCGCTCGCCGACGACCGAACCCATCGAGCCGCCGATGAAGTTGAACTCGAACGCGCACGCGACCAGCGGCATTTCCTTCAGCGCACCGTGCATGACGACGAGCGCGTCGCGCTCGCCGGTTTTTTTCTGCGCCTCGAGCAGCCGATCCTTGTAGCGCTTCATGTCCCGGAACTTGAGCACGTCGACCGGCGCGAGCGTCGCGCCGATCTCCTCGCGAGGACTGGGGTCCAGGAATAGATCGAGCCGCCGGCGCGCGGTCAAGCGCATGTGGTGATTGCACTTGGGGCAGACACTCTGATTGTTTTCGATTTCGGCGGAATAGAGCACCGCGCCGCAACCGGGGCACTTGCTCCACACGCCTTCCGGAACCGCCTTGCGGTTGGTCCCTTGGCTCTTGATCTTCGGCGGGATGAGTTTGTCGAACCAGCTCATCGAACGACTTCCGTCTCGAGCGCTTTGTCCATCGCGCCGCGCAGACTCGCCACGAACGGCGGCACTTCGGCGAGGAGCCGTTCCGGATGCGCGGCGTTTTGCTCCATGCGGCTCACGATCGCGCTGCCAACGACGACGGCATCGGCGATCAACGCGACGTCCGCCGCCGCTTCCGGGGTGCGGATGCCGAAGCCGACTCCAATCGGCAGATCCGTCTGCCGGCGTATGTCCTTTACTTTTTTGCTCACTTCGCTCAGCTCGAGATGACTTGCTCCAGTCACGCCCCGCAAAGATACATAATAGACAAATCCGGCGGAACATCGGGTAACGGCCCGTATCCGCTCGGGTCCGCTGGTCGGCGCCAAGAGAAAGATCGGGTCGAGGTCGCGGTCCTTGAGCGCGGTTAGCATACCATCCGCCTCCTCGGGGGGGAGATCAACGGTTATCACCCCATCTACGCCGGCGGCCTCAGCAGCTTGCGCAAATGCCGGGTAACCCATGTTTTCGATCAGATTGAGATAGCCCATGAGCACGACGGGCGTCGTCGCGTCCTTGGTCCGAAACTCCTTTACCATATCGAGCACCCGCGCGAGCGTCGTGTCGAGCTTGAGCGCGCGCACCGCCGCGCGCTGGATCACCGGGCCGTCGGCCATCGGATCGGAGAACGGCACGCCGAGCTCGAGCACGTTCGCCCCGGCGCGCACCAGCCCATGCATCAGCGGCACGGTAACCCAAGGGGCGGGATCGCCCGCCATGATGTAAGTGACAAGCGCCGCGCGGCGCGGCTTCTTCAGAAGCGCGAACTGCGGCGCGAGACGCGACATCAGAATTTGATTCCTTGAAGTTGCGCGACCGTGTGGATGTCTTTATCGCCACGACCGGAGAGACCGACGACGATGCATTTCTTCTTGCCGAGCTCGCGCGCCAGTCGCTTCGCGTACGCGACGGCGTGGCTCGATTCGAGCGCCGGCATGATGCCTTCAGTGCGCGTCAGCTCGTGGAACGCGGCGAGCGCGTCCGCGTCGGTCACGGCGGCGTAACGCGCGCGGCCCGAATCCTTCAGCCACGAATGTTCCGGCCCGACACCCGGATAGTCGAGACCGGCCGAGATCGAGTGGGTTTCGGTGATCTGACCGTCTTTCGTTTGGAGCAAGTACGCGCGGCCGCCGTGCAACACACCCGGCCTTCCGGTACACAACGTCGCCGCGTGACGCCCGGTCTCGATGCCTTCGCCCGCCGCTTCAACACCGTAGAACGCGACCTCGCTGTCCTCGATGAAAGGGTGGAACAATCCAATCGCGTTCGATCCGCCGCCGACGCACGCGACCAGCGCGTCTGGGAGCCTTCCTTCGAACTCCATAATTTGCCAGCGCACCTCGCGCCCGATCACCGTTTGAAAATCGCGCACGATGCGCGGATACGGATGCGGTCCCGCTACGGTGCCGAAAATATAAAACGTGTCTTCGACGTTCGTGACCCAGTCGCGGAACGCTTCGTTGATCGCGTCTTTCAACGTCTTCGATCCGGAATCGACCGGAACGACTTCGGTGCCGAGCAGCTTCATGCGATACACGTTGATCGACTGGCGCGCGATGTCCTCGGTTCCCATGTACACCACACACTTAAATCCGAAGCGCGCCGCAACCGTCGCCGTCGCGACACCGTGCTGCCCCGCGCCGGTCTCGGCGATGATGCGCCGCTTGCCCATGTGGCGCGCGAGCAGCGCCTGGCCGATGGTGTTGTTGATCTTGTGCGCACCGGTGTGATTCAAGTCCTCGCGCTTCAAATAAATCCGCGCCCCGCCCCATTGCTCGGTCAGCCGGCGCGCCGGATAAAGCGGCGACGGCCGGCCGACATAGAGTCGCAGATCTTCCATGAATTCTTCTTGGAACTTGACGTCGACGCGCAGCCGCTCATACGCCGCATCGAGCTCGAGCAGCGGCTGCATCAGCGTCTCTGGCGCGAACATCCCGCCGAACTTCCCGAAGTGCCCGTGCGCGTCGGGCAACGCGTAGGCGTTCATGTCGCGTCTCGTACTGCTTTAAGGAATGCGATGATCTTAGTTGAATCCTTGACGCCCTTCGCCGCCTCGACGCCGCTGGTGACGTCGACCGCGTCAGGACGGACGCGGCGAATCGCTTCGCCGACATTCTCCGGCGTCAGTCCGCCCGCGAGTATCACTGGCTTCGCGCGGTGCGCGGGAACGCGCGACCAATCGAACGTCCGTCCCGAGCCGCCGGCTTTATCGGTAGCAAAAGTATCCAGCAACAAGCCAACCGCATCGCTGAAACGTTTCTCCTCGACGGATAGATCGACATCGTCACGCATCGGTATCGCTTTAATGTAAGGCCGTCCGTACAAACGGCATTGCTCGGGTGTTTCGGAACCGTGAAATTGTAACAGGGAGAGATTGACGCGGCTCAGCACATTGCGAATCGCCTCGGGCGCGGCGTCCACGAACAGACCGACCACCGTCACGAACGGGGGCGTCGCCGCCGCTACCGCGCGCGCCTGCTCGACGCTGACAACGCGTGGACTACGCGGATCGAACACGAGGCCGATCGCATCGGCGCCCGCCGCGGTCGCGGCGCTGGCGTCTTCGATGCGAGTGATGCCGCAGATTTTGACGCGGGTACGCATGGGCGAGAAGCCGGCGAGCTTACCAGAGCACCGGCATGTTCGAAAGTTGCGGGATGTTAAACGACGCCGGGTACTCCACCGCCGCGAGATACAGTCCATCGGGCGCCGCGGTAACGCCACCGCGCGTGCGATCGCGCGCTTCGAGCACCGCGCCCGCCCACGTCGGCTCGCGCTCGCCCGCGCCGATGGCCAGCAGCACGCCCGCGATGTTGCGCACCATGTGGTGCAGGAACGCATTCGCATAGGCTTCGATCTCGACGACGTCGCCACGTCGTTCGACGTCGAGCGATCGCAGGTCGCGCACCGGCGATTTTGCTTCGCACTCGATCGAGCGAAACGACGTGAAATCGTGCTCGCCGATGAGACTACGCGCGGCTTCGCGCATCCGCTCAACGTCGAGCGGCCGATAGTCATGCGTCACCCGACCCGCCAGGTACGTCGGCCGGATCGGGCGATTGAGAATGACATAGCGATAACGCCGCCCTGTCGCCGTGTAGCGCGCGTGGAACGACGCGTCGACTTCTCCGGCCCAGAGCAACGCTATCTCGGTTGGAAGATTGCTGTTCGTGCCACGCACCCACGAATGAGCCGTCCGCGACGCGTTGGTATCGAAGTGAATCATCTGCGCAGCCGCGTGCACACCCGCGTCGGTTCGACCGGCGACCGTCACCCGTATCGGTTCATCCGCGACGCGCGCCAGCGCTTCCTCGACGCAACCTTGAATCGTCGGCGGCCCGTCTTGTAGCTGCCAGCCGCTGAAACGCGAACCGTCGTATTCGATGATCGCCGCGATGCGCATGCGCAGTATTCTACACAGAACATGCGCGCGCTCCGCGACTACGGCGGAGTCATGTCGCCGTGCTTAGGATCGAGATCCGAAACCAGCTCCATCGTGCGCAACGCTTCCGAACGATATTCGCGCCAATAGAGCACGAACACGACCAGCGCGGTCGCTCCCATGAAGGCCCAGCCGCTGACGAACCAGGCGAGCACGGCGAGCCCGAGGTAGTACGCGCGCAATCCTTGGTTGAAGTCCTTCGAAGCGAGCGTGCTGAGCCACGCGGTGCGCCGCACCCAGTCATCGTGCCCGCCGCGCTTGTCGACCGGCGCCGCGCCGACCAAGACCGCGCAATAGTTGAACTGGCGCAAGCCCCAGGTGAACTTGAAGAACGCGTGCACGAAGATGACGATCAACACGAACAACCGCAGCTCCCACTGATTCGGCGTAATCCGCCCCGCGAAAGGAATCTGCCGCAGCAAGCCGACCGCCTCGTCGGTCGCGCCGAGCACGGTAAATAAACCGACAAGGATCAACACCGACGTAGACGCGAAGAACGACGCACCATGCCCGAGCTGAGCCAAGATACTGGCGTCCGTCATACGGTTGTCGCGCTTCAGCACTTGCAACATCCAGCGATAACGATTGCGATGCATCGCCGCGCGCAACGAATGCTTGCGCGGCTTTCCGCGGTCGGTATACCACGTGTAGCCGAGCCACAACGCGATGAACCACGAGAGACTGATGAGATCGAGGAGGGGAACTTGGAACACGTGGGGCCCTTGACGTTATTGTGTGGGGAGCATGATGCCGCAGAGCGGCGTGAAGCGGAAGGTGGATTCACCGGACCGTGTCGATCGTATGCATGCGCTCACTCGTGTGAAGGTCGTCGGCGGTTCATTGCACGTCGTGGAATTGGAGGAAGCTACCATTGTTGCTGCTCGCCTCTGTAGCAGAGGGCGATGCGTGTTGCTATTTAAAGTCTCGTCCCGTCTCGGTATCTGAGTTGCTTGTACGCGCCATTCGACGCTCCGCGCGCCGCCCACGTCGCGCCCCCTTTGCACCCCCCTGACGGCCCCCGGCGTTCCAGGTGTCCGTGAACCCTGCGTCCTAGAATCGAAAGCAGCAGTTAACAATGAGGGGAGTGAACATGAACACCAAATTTTTTCGTAGCGTTTCCGTAGTTACTTTCGCCGCCACTTTGGCACTGCTCGCCGGTTGCGCCTCGAGCCTCTCGGGCAGCGCGTATGAACGCGGTCAGGCGCGCGGGGCACAAGACGTGCGCGTAGGCGTCGTTGAACACGTGCGCGAGGTGCAGCTCGAGGGAACGAAGTCGCGAGCGGGCGCCGGCGCCGGTTTGCTCGTGGGCGCCGCGATTGGGAACAAGGCCGGTAAAGAGGGTTCAGCGACGCGTGCGGTCGCTACCGTCGCCGGCGCGGTCGCCGGTGGGATCGGTGGCGCCGCGGCGGAAGAAGGAATCACGCGCCAGAAGGGCTTGGAGATTACCGTCAAGCTCGACGGCGGCCGATTACTCGCCGTCACGCAAGCCGCGGATGAGAACTTCAGGGTCGGCGATTACGTGCGCGTACTTACCGGCGCGAACGGCGTTGCCAGAGTGACGCACTAGCTCAGACCCAGCGGAGGCACCCAATGAAAATCCTCAAGTCGTTATCGATAAACACGCGCGCACTCGCGACAGCGAATGTACGTGCGCATGACATCACAGCAATCAGAACTAGCGGAGACAAGAACATGAAACCCGAATCATTGATGGCGCCACTTCGGCAGCGGCTGCGCTCGCTACTGATCGTCGGCCTATCCGTCGCGACGTTCGTTCTCGTCGCTTGCGGCGGCGGAGGCGGCAGTTCCAGCGCCGATGCCGGCAGCGGTGAAGTCGTCATTGGTCTGACCGACGCCGAAGGCGACTTTGCGGCGTACACCGTGGATGTCACCTCGATCACACTGATCCGCGCGAACGGCGCGGTGGTCGAGGCACTCCCGAACGCGACACGCGTGAATTTCGCGCAGTACGTCGAGCTGACGGAGTTCATATCGTCCGTCACCGTGCCGTCGGGCATCTACACCGGCGCGAGGCTGCGGCTCGACTACACCAATGCCGACGTCCGAGTAGAGGTCGGCGGTGCCGCCGTGCCCGCGATCGTACGCGACGCCAACGGCCAGACCATCTCGACGCTCGATCTCACGGTCCAGTTCGATAGCGGTCGGGCGCTCTTGGTCGCGCCGGGTGTACCGGCGCATCTGACGCTGGACTTCAACCTCAAGCTGTCGAACCAGGTCGATACCTCGGGTGCAACACCGGTCGTTACCGTCGCGCCGTTCCTGGTCGCGGACGTAAATCCCGAAGCGCCGAAGATTCATCGCGTGCGCGGGCCGTTGCAGTCCGTCAACGTCGCCGCTTCGAGCTTCCAGGTGATCCTGCGGCCGTTCAACGTCCTGACCGGAAACTTCGGACGCCTCACCGTCGCCACCGATACCAACACGACGTTTGAGATCGACGGCGACGACTTCCAGGGTCAAGCGGGGCTCACGCAGCTCGCCGCCAAACCCTTCGACACCGCCACCGTCGCCATCGGCGATCTCGACGTGCCCGGACGTCGTTTCGTAGCGCGCGAGGTGTACGCCGGATCGAGCGTGCCATTCGGCGTCAGCGACGTCGTCAGCGGCAACGTCGTCGCCCGCAGCGGCAACACGCTCACCGTGCGCGGCGCGACACTCGTGCGTGCCGACGGCACGATGATGTTCGGCGATAACGTGACGGTGCAGCTCAGTTCCGCAACACTCGTCAAGAAACAGGCGACGCTCTCGGTCGGCCTGACCAAGGATGCAATTTCTGTCGGCCAGCGCGTCGACGTCTTCGGTACGCTCGATGTCGGCACGATGACGCTCGACGCGACCGGCGGCCTCGCGCGCATGCTGTTCACGACGCTGACCGGCACCGTCAACAACGCTGTCAGCGGTGAAGTGCAAATGGCATTGCAGACCATCGATGGTCGGCACATCTCGCTCTACAGCTTTGGCGGCACCGGAACGCCCGGTAATGACGCCGATCCGGCGAACTACGAGGTGAGCACCGCTTCACTCAGCCTCGCCGGCATCTCAACGGGAACGCCGGTGCATGTGCGCGGATTCGTGCGCCCGTACGGTCAAGCGCCGAATGACTTCGACGCAATATCCGTGATCAACGTCGCCGCCCTCCCAGCCTTGCTGCTGACCGATTGGCAGCCCGCCACGGCAACGCCCTTCACGAGCGCGTCCGCGAGCGCGATCGTGCTAAACCTCACCGGCACCGGCGCTGTGCACCACGTGCTGCGCGGCTGGGTGGTTACCGATCTGGGCGGAACCTCGCCGCGCGTCGAACCGCGCACCGGCGGAGTGAATCTGTTCGCCATCGGTTATCGCGGTACGGTGCAGGTGTACACGCGGTTTGATCTTTATGAGCAGGCCCTACAGGTGAGCCTGACGCAGAATCGCAAAGTACGCGGGCTCGCGGCGCTCGGCGGTTTCGCCGACGCCACGACCACGCTTACCGCGGCACGCGCATTTACCGCGTTCGAGTAATACGGCACGGAACGCGGGCGGCGGGCGCCGCCCGCGTTTCTTTATCGTCGTGCGGCAGGGCGGAAATTGGAACATGAGCGGTCCCTGACGTTATTTGGGAGGACCCCATAATGCCCAGGGGCCGGTCGGCGCGGAAGTGACGGAAGTCGATCGAATTGGCTGGCGGGTTAGGTCGCTGTCAATCGGACGTTGCCCAGATCAAAACGCCACAAGGTGTAACCCATGTCCCCGGACTCTTTTGTCACCTAGGTTCCCGACCGAGCGCGTCTTGTTCTCTGCGGCACTAACTCGATTTTGAGTTTGCAGCCAACTGCCTCCGCGTACTTCGTGAGCGATGCGACAGAAGGCGCGTGCTTGCTAGCGGCTTCGAGGCGAGAAACGGCGCTTTTCGTTGTGCCCATGCGAACGGCGACAGCTTCCTGCGTTAGGCCGGCCCGGGTGCGAGCCGACAGCATCTTGCGTGCAAGCGCGTATTCCACTTCAAGCGCGTCATACGCCCCGCGAAATCCACAACGTTTCGATGCCTTTACGAGAAAAGCTTTGTGATCGTGACGAACCGGTTGGTATTTCAATTCAGCCATTTCGTATCTCCTTCATCCGCTTACGCGCAAGCTTTACGTCATGATCCGGTGTCTGTTGAGATTTCTTTTTGTATGGAGGCATCATGCCGGAGAGTGGGGGGCGCGCGGAAGCGGGAACGTTTCGTCATTCCCGCGAAAGCGCACTACTGTCCGGAATAAACTCATGCGAACAGCTCCGTTTGCCGCAGAGCGAACTCGACTCGTCGCTCGCGCCATTGCCGGTGCCGGTGGCGTTCGGTATCGGGACGCTGGAACAG
>JBGPKL010000049.1:0-32855 GCA_041485885.1 Sulfurifustaceae bacterium | reverse complement strand
GTCTGTCACGGTGACAAAGGGAAAGCAGCGCGCCTGTTGGGGATAGCAGACAAAAGGGCAATGTTCTATTTGATGCAGCGCCACCAGATTAACGAAAGAGACTTTTCTTGAGAGCGAGGGCGGTGGGTCGCCGCCGTCCCGAGGCGCGGCGGGCCGTCTCCGCCGTACCGAAATAGCATGACCGCGGCGCGGAACCGGAAGGGGACCGCGATCCACCGTTGACGGCAATTTCACCCATACGAATTGAACGCGAGCGGCGAGTCGTTCGGCTCGTGATCGCGTGCGCGTTTTTGTCCCTTCTACTTGTGCGCTACGGTATTTCCCAGATCGCAACCGGCTGGTATCTGGCCCTGCTCGCGTACGCGGGTTTCGGAATTGCTGACGCGACCGCGCTGATGAGGCGATGTCGGTTATGCGCGAAAGTGCCGATTGGGGCTGTGCTCGATGTCGCGGCGGTCTCGTGCGCGCTGGTGGTAGCGGAGTCGCTCGGGCCGGCGGTGGTTTGTCTCTATTTGGTGGTGATTCTGTGGAATGGATGTCGCGGTGGCGTGAAAGATCTGTTGATGAGCGGCGCCCTGAGCGCTTTCGGATTTACGTTCGTAGTGGCAGTGGCGACGTTCTGGATGCAAAACGTCGCCGTCACCGTGGGTGTGTACGCGGGCATGGCGTCGCTTATCCTTGTTCTCTTCCCGCTGTTGAGAGAGTACGGAGATGGCGGGATCGCGAGTCGGGAGTTGGCGGACCTGAGCCACGAACTCCGCACGCCCTTAAGCGGCGTGGTCGGGATGGTGGAGTTGCTGGACAAGACCGAATTGACGGGTGCTCAGCGTGCGTATGTGGCGAGCATCGATGCGGCAGCGCGCGTGATGTTGACGTTGCTCAATCGGCTGCTTGATGTCGGTAGGGTCGCGGCGCGAACCGGCACGCTTCACGTAACGCCATTCGACCTGCATGCCTGTTTGTGTGCCATGGCCCGCTGGTTGGCGCCTCTGGCAGAACGGAAGGGGCTCGCGTTTCGCATTAGCGTAGCGCCCGAAGTGCCGTTTGCGGTGCGCGGGGATCCGAACGCCCTGACTGAGGTGTTAACGAATCTTGTCTCTAACGCCATCAAATTTACCGCGTCCGGCTACGTGCGGGTCAGCGCGCGACCAGCGGAGACCCCCGGCGTCACGCGCGCCACTCGGATCGTAGTAGAAGACACCGGAGTGGGTGTTTCGGAAGAAAACAAGCCGTGGATATTCGAAAGGTTTACGCGAGCACATGCGCGCGGCACAACGGGCGAAACGGGTACGGGACTGGGAACGGCGATCGCGAAACAGCGGGTCGAGAGTATGGGTGGAAAAATAGGATTCGAGAGTAACAACGGCGCAGGTAGCAGATTTTGGATCGAAGTGCCCCTGGAAGCGGTTGATGGCGAGCAATTGTTGGATGAGGAAATAGCGGGATCGGAACGGCCGGGTGTGTGGGTGCTGTCAGATGTG
The DNA here is from genome assembly GCA_041485885.1 of Sulfurifustaceae bacterium. Lineage (GTDB taxonomy): Bacteria > Pseudomonadota > Gammaproteobacteria > Acidiferrobacterales > Sulfurifustaceae > JACQFZ01. The sequence continues at coordinate 31,374 of JBGPKL010000049.1, read as the reverse complement.
GCCGCGACCGAGTCGGCGGTCCGACGCTGCTGCGATGATGCGAATAGAAACGTCGTGTGTTTTGCGCAGGCGAGTGAGATCGCGCAGCGGGCGACGTTATCGCGCGACGGCGATCGTCCCAGCGCGGTGGTGGTGGCCTGTCGTCGCGGTGTTGCCGCCGTAGAAGTAGTGCTGAACGCTTTCAGAGACGAGTCGTGGGCGAACCGGCCGGCCGTTGTCGTCGTTGCACCCGATGTAGATGAAGCAAGGCGGTGCAGTCAGCACTTTAGTCATGGAGAGATCGTAGTGCTTTCGGCGCCCCTGGATCGTACGTTGTTCCGAAGAGCGATACGTCTAAGCGCGGCGAACTTCGCCGCGGAGCGTCTGGGGCGAACGGCGAGAGTGGCGGCCACGCCGCGCCGCCAACGTCGAAACGCCCGCGTACTGGTAGCTGAGGACAACCGTACGAACCAGATGGTCCTCGAAACCATGCTGAGTCGGGCGGGTCACCGAGTCATGTTGGCAAGCAATGGCCGAGAGGCGCTGGACTTGCTGCTAACGCAGGAAGTCGACGTGGCGGTGCTTGATCTCGCGATGCCCCTATTGGGTGGTATCGAGGTCGTGAATCAGTACCGCGAGACGAAACCGGACGGCAGCGTGCGCTTCGTGGTGCTGACGGCTGATCTTAGCGCCGACACGATGAGACAGTGTGGGGAGATGCAGATTGGCCGCGTATTGACGAAGCCCGTCGCCGCGGTCGTGCTGTTGGAAGAGATCGAGCGAGCGACCGGCGCCCATATCGTATTGGATGAGCATCAAATCGCCCAGGCGAATGGGGGCATCGTGGACCCGATATTTCTCGAAGAGGTGAGCCGGCAGTTTCGCAGAGACGCGGAGGCGATCGTGCATACCCTCGAAGCCGCCGTAGAGCAGGGCCAGTATCCTCGCTTTCGCGAGGCGGTTCACACGTGCAAAGGGATGGCCGCAAACGTCGGGGCTAACAAACTGTTTGATGCCTGCATATCGACGGAGAGCCTGGCGGAAGGCACTTTCGAACGGAACGCGTCGTTGCAAGTGCAGCGAATCCGAGAAGCGATGGTGGAGACAGAGGATGCTTTGCGCACATGGCTTGGTGCGGAAAAAGAGCGGTCTTCCGCGTCGAGCTGGTCGGGAAATTTCGAATCGAGCTAAGGGAGCGCCGGAGCGCCGCGGGTTGGCCGCGGGAGCGGAAGGATTTCCCGATACTGACCCGTTCTCAATTTGCCGGTATCTGAAGGCGCCAGGAGCTTGAAGACGAGAACCGGCGCCTGAATGGGCCTGCGCCGGTATCTCGCTCGCGTTGCGGTGTGTGTGGTTGTTGCCCTCACGCCGCTCCGTGGCTTTTTTTGCGCGTCGGAAAATTGGCGGCCGAAGTCCAGGCGTGAAGAAATAAGCGGCTTGGTAAAGCCGCGGATCGGGTTGGCTTGCTTGTTGCAACTTCAACGATGTGATCCAAGTCGCTTGGGGTGCCAACAATGACCATCGAACAAATGATCGAAGCGCTTAGTCACTTCCCGCACAAATCGTGTTGCGTCCCGAAAGAGGGAGAAGTCACCGGTTCGGAGATCCGCACGCCGGAAGGGGACAAGACGCTCGGGTACATTCCGACTTCGGAGCCGAGCGTTCAGGATATCGATACGAGCGAAGTCGTTTTTTGAATTTCCGCTCTTCGCGCGGCGCGTCCAACCGCGCAGGATTCTTTGGGCCTACCGTAGGAGGCGCGCTCGATCTGGGCGAACGGGATCGCCGAAGGCGATTCGACCGCTCACCCTCACCCTAGCTATTCTCACCTGGGCGCAACACACTTCGTTGCACCTGTTCGGCGGCGCGAATGCATGTTGCGCCGCTCCTGCGCATCCTGCGCTCGCGAGCATTCGTACGTCCGTGTACAGCAAATGCATTCGCGAAGACTTCGCCTCACCTCCCTAAAAAGGGAGAGGGAATAGAAAGTGATGCGCACGTCACCGTATCGTCCACCTTCTACATTGACCTACTGCTTCAGCCGCTCGAATCCATTTTCCGTGCGAGAGAAGACCACGGGCTCGTCTTTCACGCGCGTCTCCAGCAATACCGGGCGGCCCCATAGCTGAAATAAGTACTTCATCGTTCGCTCCAGGTATTCGAGCTCGAGATCGCGGCCGTCATGCTCGTGCTGTAGGCTCAGCGTGCGGTTGTGGCGGAAGTCGGCGTCGGTGATGCGGATGACGGGTACGGTGTTCATGCCGATGTTACGCAGCAGCGTCTGCTTGATCGTCTCCCAGTCGTCCTCGTTCGCGACGCGCGACACGACGAGCTGTTGTTGGTCGCGCTTGTATTCGAACATGTGCATCTCTTCCATCAGCTCGCGCGTCAGGAAGCGGCGCAGGAAAGAAATATCGCGTTCGGATTCGCGCGCCTCGAAGAGCGCGGCGCGGGCGCTGTCGCTCGATTCGCCGCCGTTACGCGTTTCGAGGTCGTGCCAAATTTTGAAGCCTAGATAATACGGGTTGATGCTGCCCATGTGCGGCCGCACGACCTGGTTGTGGTGCACCAGGAATTCCAAATGCAGATCGTCGGGCAGCTCGAGGCTGGCCATGATGCGATGATGCCAGAAGCTTGCCCAGCCCTCGTTCATGATCTTCGTTTCGATCTGCGGCATGAAATACCGCGCCTGGGTGTGCACGATGCGCAATAAGTCGCGCTGCCATTCGGCGAGGTAGGGATTGTTATCCGCGATGAAGAGCAGTAAATCCTCTTCCGGCTCGAGCGGTATCTTCGATAAATCGGGCGGCTTGTACTCCCGGGTCTTATGAATGCGCTCGAACGGATCCTTCGGCAGTTCTGCGGCTTCAAGGGTTTGGTCGCGTTGCTCGGACGGCGTGAGCTTGCGAATGAGGGTGTGGCGGCGGCATTGCAGCGATAGCGCGTGCGCCGCGTCGAGAATTTCTTCGACCTTCGCGAGGCCGATCGATGGATCCTCGACGTAGCCGCGGATGCGATCCGCGTGCAGCTTGAAGAGTCCGATCGTGAGCTCGGGGCGAGTGTCGCGGAACATGTAGTTGTTCCGAAAGAAATCGTTGTGCCCATACACGTGCGCGATGGTGAGCAACTGCAAGCACATGGAATTGTCGCGCATGAGGTACGCGAGCGACGGGTTGGCGTTGATGACCATCTCGTACGGCAGGCCGGACAAGCCGTAGTTATAAAGCGTCTTCAATTTTTCGTACGCTTTACCGAACGACCAGTGCGGATACTGCGCCGGCATACCGTGGTAGGCCATGTACCCGAGCATCCGCTCCTGATCGCACACCTCGAATTCCTGCGTAAAGCAGGAGAGGCCGAATTCCTGCGCCTTGGCACGGATGCGCTCGTCCCACTGCTCGAGATCCGCCGTGCTCCAGGCGCGCGCCATGGTCAGGGGGAAGACGCGGGCGCCTCGACCGGGCGCTCGTGGGTGAGAAATTCTTTGAAGCTCGGCCAGATGTCGTTTTTGCTCTCGATGACCGTGCTCAGAAAATTCGGCACGCGAATCTGATCGAAGACCTCCAACAGCGAGTTGCCGTAGGAGCCGGAATTGAGGGGCTTGATTTCGCCGTAGCCGAAGAGGTTGCAAATCGCGCACAGCTCTTGGGCGGTCTTCACCGCTTGCGCGTTGTCTTCGGTCCAGTTATCGCCGTCCGAGCAGTGAAACGCATAGATGTTCCAGTGCGACGGATGATAGCGCGCCTGGACGATTTCGAGCGCCTTCTGATAGCCGGTGGAAATCATCGTCCCGCCCGACTCGCCTTTGCTGAAAAAGTCTTCCTCGCTCACCTCGCGCGCCTGCGCGTCGTGTGCGATGAACACGACTTCCACGTGTTGGTAGCGGGTTATCACGAAGCGATGCAGCAGGAAAAAGAAGCTGCGCGCCAAATACTTTTTCATGGTGTCCATCGAGCCGGACGTATCCATGATGCAAAGCACGACGGCGTTCGATTGTGGCCGGATGTCGCGCACCAGCCGGCGATACCTGAGATCGTCGCGATGAAAAGGAAAGCGGCTGTCGTCGGTCTCGCCGACATGCGTCGAGTGCGAGGCGACGGCGCGACGGATGCGCGCGATCGCGGTGCGGCGTTTGTCGAGGTGCGCGCGCACGCCGGCCTTGCGGTAGCCCTTGCGCTTGCGCGTCGCTTCGACGTGGATCTCGCGCAGGTTCTTGCGATCGAGGTGAGGGAGGTCGAGGTCCTCGAACATGATATCGATCAGCTCTTCGAGCGTGATGTCGGTCTCGTAGTAATCCACGCCCGGTTTTTGACCGGGGCCGCCCTGGTTTTGACCTTCCTGCTCGGATTCGCCGATGACTTGCCCGGGTTTGGTGTCGCTGTTACCGGTGCCGACGCCCGGGGCGTCGTCGCCGTAGATGAAGCGGTATTCGCGCAAGCCGCGGATCGGAATCTTGATGATCTTGTCGCGGCTCTGGCCGATGATCGACTCTTCCGCGATGATGTCCGCGATGTTCTCGCGGATCGATTCGCGGACTTTCTGCCGATGGCGGGAACGGTCGCGCGCGCTGCGATCCGAGCGCAGCGTTTCCGCCTCGACATACGGACGGAAGATCGTTTTCTGCATGATGCTCTACGTTTCCTTCGCTTGCTTACCCCCTTCTCCCTCCGGGAGAAGGGATGGGGATGAGGGAAACGGTTCTGTCGACACGCGGCCCCTCACCCCATCCCTCTCCCGGAGGGAGAGGGAGAGCACGTTCGCTGATGCGATCACCAATACTATCTGGCTCAGTCCTTCCAAAGGTTGTTCGCGGCGTACTTGAGTATCACGTCCGCCGAATACTCGGTATAACCGCGCTCGAGCAGTCCCTTCACGAGGTCGCTGTACTTCTTCATCTGCTCCTCGTCGCGCGTGCGCGCCTTGGTGATGACGCGGCTCATCTCGCGCACCGAGTTCATCAGCTTGCGTTCGATCGCCTCTTTCAGCGGCTCGTACGACTTGTAGCTCACCTTCTCGCCGCGCCGGCTCTTGGCCCAGAGATACGCCATCACTTCCTGGCGGAATCCTTGCGCCGACGACCCCACGACCGCGATCTGCTCCTCGACCGACTTCAAGAATCCTTCGTCCGACAGCAATTCTTCGCCGGTGTTGCGGTCTTTGACCCGCGTCTTGTTGACGTACGCCTCGGCGTGGTCCAAATAATTCTGGAACAGCGTTTCCGCCTGTTCCTCGAACGAATACACGAACGCCTTGGTGATTTCCTTCTCGAGGATCTCGAGATAGACCTTGTGCAGCGTGTCTTGCAAGAATTCCAGGTACTGCTTCTTCGCGTCGTCGGCGATGTCGGTCGCTTTCATCATGCGGATCAGCGATTCGCGCACGCTGACCGGCGTGATGCCCTGCGGGTTCTCGGCGAGCGCGTTGTCGATAGCCTTCATCACGAAACGCGGGCTGATGCCGAACATGCCTTCGCGGCGCGTGTCGTCTTGCAGCTCGCGCACGTTCGTGCGCGCGGTCTTGCCTTTCTCGACAACCTCTTCGCTGTTGTAGAGCTTCAATTTCGTCATCAAGTCGCATTTGTTGGTCGGCTCGAGGCGCGACAGTATCGCGAACAGCGCCGCGAACTCGAGCGTGTGCGGCGCGATGTGCGCCCGGAAATCCGAAAGATCGAGAAGTTTCTGATAAATCCGGATCTCTTCGCTCAGCCGCAGGTTGTACGGCACCTTGACCACGACGATACGATCGAGAATGGCCTCGTTCGTGGGATCGCCGCGGAAGCGCTGCCATTCCGCTTCGTTCGAATGTGCCACGATCGACGTGTCGACGTACACCGTTCCATGACGACCGGGCGCGGGGATGAATTTCTCTTGCGTCGCGGTGATCATGGTATGCAGATATTCCGGCTCGTTCTTGAATACCTCGATGAACTCGGTGATGCCGCGGTTGCCGACGTTGAACGCGCCGTTCAGATCGAGCGCGCGCGCATCGCCTTCGGAAAAAGTATCGAGCTTGGAAATGTCGACCGAGCCGATTAACACCGACGTGTCCTGATTGTTCGGATCGACCGGCGGCACGACGCCGATGCCGCGGCGCTCGTGGCGCGAGAAGGTAACGGTGGTTATCGGCACGTCCTCGTACCGGCCGTGGAATTCCTCTTTCAGCCGATAGCGGCACACCGGGCACAACTCGCCTTCGACGTGGACATTCAACGTTTTTTCGAACTCGGGCCGCAGTTGCTTGGGAATGAGATGTAGCGGTTCTTCCGCCATCGGGCAGCCCGCGATGGCGTAGATCGGTGAGCTTTGTTCCAGCCCGCGTTTCAAGCGCTCTATCAACGAGCTCTTACCGGCGCCGACCGGCCCCATCAAATACAGCACCTGGCGGCTTTCCTCGCCGTGCAGCGAGGCGGCGTGAAAATACCGGACAAACTGCGCGATGGTGCGCTCGATACCGAAGAATTCGTTGTTGAAGAAAGGGTAAAGCTTTAGAGGCTCATCGCCGAACAGGCGCTTGAGCTTGTGATCGTCGGACTCAGCGATGTCTTGCGTGCCTGGCTGCATGATCACGTCGAAGACGCGAGCGTGCGCAAGTTTCGTGATAGCCGGATCGGCCTTGGCCTTATCGAGATATTCGAGAAGTGTCCCCCGCCATTCGAGGTGCTGCCGAGTGGCGCGATCTTTCTCGATGAGGTCGGTAAACGCGGACGTCTGTTGAGGCATAGCAATTTCCTCGTCGATTAGTTGTCGCTACATCGTCATTACCGGTCTCCGTTTTTATTGTTCGGCACCGCCGTTCAGTCTAGGCACCGCCACCTGTCTGTGGACTCAACCTCATTATAGCTTTCCGCCGAACGCGCGCACGGGCTCGAGTTGTGCACCCAATGTATACGCTTTAGTCAATGTCAACATCATCCGGGGAAAACTCCGAACGCGCGCTCAGCGGCGTTCCGTATCGGAAAATCGCATGTCGCCGGTGGACAACACACGCGAGACGCTGCAATACCATACATGTAATAGGTTTGACCCGACCTTGATTGTGGCGTTCCACGGCTTTGACTATAAATGAGCGCGATGTCGGTGAAGTTCAGATTGATTGCGTGCGGCATCGAACGTGGTGACACCTTCCGAAAGTATTTGCAGAGTCGTGACATGCATCCTTCGGAGCTAGCAGAGATTTTCCGCCCGCGTCGGCGCGTCCGCCGCTCGGCGCAAAAAATCGGGCATCTCTACGCGGTAGGGGCAACTGCCGCTCGCGGAGATCGCGGTTGGCATGCACCATTTGACGGGGGGCCTGCCCACACAAGCGGGTCAAGGATATAGCGTGCCCTAGGATCGGGCGTGATAGGACGTCGCGGGCGTTTCCGCTCGTAGCTCCGGAGCGGGACGTGCGCGCGGGGGCACGCCTCCCGCGATGTCGCCGATCGCGTGACGAATGGCCTCGTCGACGTTTTCGACCCACACGAAATTGAGCTTCTGTCTTGCCGCCGCGGGCACGTCTTCCAAGTCTTTTTGGTTGCGTGAGGGTAGCAACACCGTCTTAATGCCCGCACGCGTCGCCGCCAGGACTTTCTCCTTGACCCCGCCGATCGGCAGCACTAAACCGCGCAGACTGATCTCACCCGTCATGGCGACGTCTTCGTGGACCGTCCGGCCGGTGAGGAGCGACACGAGTGCGACGAACATCGCCACCCCCGCGCTCGGGCCATCCTTCGGGGTCGCGCCCGCCGGCACGTGGACGTGGATGTCGCTGCGCTCGAAGATCTCGGGTTCCAGTCCGATGCTGCGTGCCCGGCTTTTCACGAGCGAGAGCGCGGCCTGCGCGCTTTCTTTCATCACGTCGCCGAGCTGTCCGGTGAGGATAAGGTTACCCTTGCCGGGAATGCGCGATGCTTCGATGAATAGAATATCGCCGCCGACCGGCGTCCACGCGAGCCCGGTCGCCACACCCGGGATGCTGGTGCGCGCGGCGACTTCGCTTTCATAACGGCGCGGGCCCAGAATACCGTGTAAATCCGCCGCATCGACGCGGATCGCCTGTGCCGTTCCCTCGGCGACGCGCATCGCCGCGTGCCGAAACACCCGGCCGATCTCGCGCTCGAGATTACGTACGCCGGCTTCGCGCGTGTAGTCGGCGATGATGGCGCGCAGCGCCGCGTCGGTGATTTCGCATTGCTCGGGCTTCAGCCCGTTCGCCTCGAGCTGACGCCGCACCAGGTAGCGGCGCGCGATTTGCAGCTTTTCCTCCTCGGTGTAACCGGGGATATCGATGATCTCGATGCGATCGCGCAGCGGCCCGGGAATCGTGTCGAGCATGTTCGCCGTGCCGATGAACATCACGCGCGACAGATCGAACGGAACCGCGAGGTAATTGTCGCGGAACGTCGCGTTCTGCTCGGGATCGAGGACCTCGAGCAGGGCCGCGTTCGGGTCGCCGTGAAAGCCGACGCCGAGCTTGTCGAGCTCGTCCAGCATGAATACCGGGTTGCGGGTGCCGGACTTGCGGATGCCTTGGATGATGTTACCGGGCAAAGAGCCGATATAGGTTCGCCGATGGCCGCGAATCTCGGCCTCATCGTGCACGCCGCCCAAGGACACTCGCACGAACTTACATCCGGTGGCCCGCGCGATCGACTGCCCCAGCGAGGTTTTGCCCACACCCGGCGGACCGACGAAGCAGAGGATGGGGCTCTTGCCTTGTGGGTTGAGCTTGCGCACGGCCAGAAATTCGAGAATCCGCCGCTTCACTTTTTCGAGGCCGTAATGATCCTCATCGAGCGTTTTGCGCGCCTGCGCGATATCGATCGACTCCTCGCTCGCGACCGACCAGGGCAGAGCGATGAGCCAATCCAGGTAAGACCGAACCATCGAGTGCTCGGCCGCGCCTTCGGGCATGCGTTCCAGTCGGTTCAGCTCGCGCTTCGCCTGCTCTTCGACCTCGCGTGGCATCTTGGCTTGCGCAATGGCGGTTGCCAGCTCTTCGACTTCGGCAGTCTTGGCATTCGTTTCGCCGAGCTCCTTCTGAATCGTCTTCATTTGCTCGCGCAGCAGGAATTCGCGCTGGCGCTGGTCCATCGATTCTTTCGTTTGCTCGCTGATTTCCTGCGTGAGCTTCAAAACGTCGATGCGATGCGCCAAGAGCTGCGAGACTTTTTCGAGACGTTCGGGAACGTCGAGCGTTTCGAGCACGCTCTGCTTCTCGGCGGCGGTGGCGTCCATGAAGCCCGTGATGAGGTCCGCCAGCGCGGAGCCGGAAGTCGTCGCTTCGACAGCCGCTCCCAACTCAGCCGGCGCCTGCGGTAACAGCGCCAGCGCCTCGGCCGCTTGCCGTTTCAAGTGCAGAATGCGCGCCTCGAGTTCCTTGCTCGGGGTTTCGATGGTGTCGATGGGGCGCACGCGCGCGACCAGGAACGGATAACCATCCAGATATTCGACCACGGCAAAGCGTCGCTGCCCTTGGCAAATCACATGGTGCGACCCCTCGGGTGAGGTGACAAAACGCAGGATGGTCGCCAGGGTACCGATGGCGTGGAGCTCCGCCGGTTCCGGATTGTCAACGCCGGGGTCGCGTTGCTGGATCACGCCGATCGGCCGCTCGCTGCGTATCGCCTCTTGCGCGGCCGCGATCGAGCGCTGCCGGCCGATGGCGAGCGGCAAGAACATGCCGGGAAACAGCACCGTGCTGCGCACCGGCAGAATGATCGCCGCGTCTTCCGGCAACGCCACGGGCGACGATGGGACATGGGTTTCCTGCAATTGTGATGTTTTCATGACGTACGTTATGCGGCCCGCGGCCCACAATATCAACCGGGCTGAAATCGCCGCGTAACAACGCGTGCAGCGTGGGTATAATCCGCCGCGCTCGTCCTTGCGAACAAACCAACAGGGGGATGCATGTCTCACGGCATACACGTACACGGGCCACACGATCACGAGGTCGAACACCAAGCGCAACACGGGCCGGGGCTCGCGCAGTACGTCGCGATCTTCACCGCGCTGCTCGCGACGATCGGCGCGGTGGTGGGCTATCACGTCGCGACCACGTTGAATCAGGCGATGCTGTACAAGAACGAGGCGGTGCTCAAGAAGACCGAAGCGTCGAATCAGTGGAACTACTTCCAAGCCAAGAGCACGAAGGGCCATATCATCCAAATTGCCGCCGATCAGAGCCGGGGGCCGATCGCCGCCCGCTATCGCAAGGAAGTGGAACGGTACGAGCGCGAGAAGCAGGAGATCAAGCAAGCGGCCGAGGCGCTGGAAGAGAAAACGAATCGGGCGAACGCCGAAAGCGAGCGGTTGTTACATCCGCTGCATCGTGCGGAGCAGGCGATGACGCTGATCCAGATCGCGATCTCGCTCGCTTCCATCACCGTCCTCACGCGCAAGAAATGGCTGTTCGGCGTGGCCGGGCTCGCCGCGGCGGGAGGACTCGTGCTCGCGGGGATTTCTTTTTTCGGTGCCTAACACGTGGCGTACGCGTACTACCGCCGTTTGAATCGGTGCCAACAAGCGGTTTACCGCCGAAGCGATGAGATTGATGCGATTCCGCTCATCGACGTAACGCCGTTGCAAACGCTTGCCGAAGACATCGCGCAGGTTCTGACCGGCGACAATCAGCCGCGCGTGCAGGCGCTGTCGCAGCGCATCGCGGATGCATTGACTGATCGCCTGCGCGTTCCGGTCGTCCGCCTCACGGTGCTCGCGGTGCGGCCGCATAACGCTTGGGGCGAGCTGCATGGCTTCTACCGTCCAGCCGCGAACGGAACGACGGCGTCGATCGTGCTGTGGATGCGGACCGCCCAGCGCAAACGGGTCGTGGCGTTTCGCACGTACCTGCGTACGTTGCTTCACGAGTTGTGTCACCACTTCGACTACACGCTTTTCGAGCTGGGCGAATCGTTTCACACGCTGGGCTTTTATCGGCGCGAATCGAACCTCATGCGTCAGTTGGTTCCGGGTGCGCGTTTATCGCGAGCCTAGCGCGGCGCGGACATGCGCCGCGACGCGCGAGTTGAAAAAGGCCAGGGAAGGACTTTTTCAACATTCTGCTAGTCGCGTAACCACGCAAGTGAGGAGGGGAAGGCGATTGTCTCGACCCATCCGGATTCGGTGCCCTGCAGTTCAGAACGAAATCGGCCGGCGGCCGTAATAACCATATGTCCACCGGGTATAGGTCGCGAGGCACCGCCTTCTTCGCACAACGTGGTAAGCTTTTCCACGTTTCTCGCAGAGCGGTTCGTTTACAACCGCTCCTACCTCTGTCCACTGTCAGGAGGAATTCGCAAATGGCTATACAAATCGGTGATACCGCGCCCGACTTCGAGGCGGATACCACGGAAGGCCCCGTTCGTTTTCACGACTGGATCGGCAACGGTTGGGCGGTGCTGTTCTCGCATCCGAAAGACTTCACGCCCGTGTGCACCACGGAGCTCGGCGCCGTCGCGAAGCTCAAACCGGAGTTCGACAAGCGCAACACCAAGGTGATCGGCTTGAGCGTCGATCCGGTCGAAGACCACAAGCGCTGGGCCAAAGACATACAGGACGCGACCGGGCAAGCGCCGAATTATCCGTTGATCGGCGACAGCGATCTGAAAGTCGCGAAGCTGTACGGGATGATTCACCCGAACGCGAGCGGTACCTCGCAGGGGCGCACCGCCGCCGATAACGCTACGGTGCGTTCGGTATTCGTCATTGGGCCGGACAAGAAGGTCAAGCTTATCCTGATCTACCCGATGAGCACCGGGCGAAATTTCAACGAAGTGTTGCGGACGATCGATTCCTTGCAGCTCACCGCCAAGCACAACGTCGCGACGCCGGCCGACTGGAAGCAAGGGGAGGACGTCATCATCCCAACCTCGGTGCCCGATGAGCAGGCCCGCCAGAAGTTTCCGGGTGGCTGGAAGACGCTTAAACCTTACCTACGCATCGTGCCGCAACCGCGCTGACTTCCGCCGCGTGTCGATATTCCGACGCCCGGTCCCCCGGGCGTTGTTCTTTGCGCCATTGCGCCTTAGCCGGCCCCGACCCTCAACTGGCAGGCTTAATGCAGAGTAAGACTCAGACTACTACAGTTAAGGGAGAGCGGTTGAGCAATGCGCATGAGGATCAACGAGACTGGCGATCTGACGGGAGTCCCCCACGTGGCGGCTATCGATACGCTTTCTAACGTCGTCGGCCTTTGTGTTGTTACGGCCGATGGGATGCTTGGCGTCTACGGCGAAGACAAGCGGTTTATCGCCGATCAAGCGCTGACGCAAGCGCTGGAGCCACACATCCGGCAGTTGCTGTCGGCCTATCTAGTCCGTCCAAACGCCAGTGACTATCGTTTGGGCGTCGTCTATCACGCAACGGAACCCCGCCCCTGGGATTCGGACACGCTGGCGATCGAGGAGGCGGTGTTGCGCGAAGTCTATCCGGTGAGCGGTCCGACGACGCAGGAGCTTACCGCGTTTCAAAAGAAGAATCGCGAGAAGAGTATCTACCGCGGCATCGAACTGTTGCTCGAGTATCGCTACGAGCGTATTCGCGAAGAACCCGTCTATTGTCCGGTGCTGTACGATCGCGAAACCTCTCTCGATCAATATCGCGAGTACGGCGCCCCCATGGGCACGCCAATTCCCGTCATGGAAGTGTTGAACCTGATGGCACACGTTCCCCTGGGTCGACGCGACACCGCGGAGCTGCGCGCGCTGATGACCAATATGCACCGCTTCTTGGTCCACAAGGACATGCGCCGCGCGGGTTTCACTCTCAACGAAGAACGCTTCGCCGCGGGCACGGACGGCGCACTTACGACCGTCGAATTTTTCGACGCCGATAAGCGACATGAACGTCAGGAGACCTTTCTTGGCGGCACGCTTCATCAACGACTCGTTGCCGCGGAGCAAACGCAACAGACGGAGCGTTTCGCCCAAGTAGAGCAATGGTTGGAGCGGCCACACCGTCCGGTCGACCCGGCGTTACTGCGAACGTTTACGCAATTCCGCAATCTGGACGGCAATGTGCTCTCGGTGCTCGCCGAGAAGGCGCTCGTCCATACCGCGCCGAGCAGCGCGCGTCTGCTCAATATCGATATGAAGGACGCGTGGAACATGTATTTGCTGGAAGGAACGGTTTCGTTGCAAGCCGCCGACGGCGGAGCACTCTTTGTCACCGGCGGCAGCGATAAAGCGGCGAGTCCCATCTCGTTCCTCAAGCCGCGCAAGTATACGGTCGCCGCCGTCACATCGGTGAGCTTCTTGTGGATCCACGACGCGCTGCTGGCCGCGATAACGGTGCCACCGCCGGAGGCGCGCGTCGCGCCGGCGTTGAAGCCCTCTCGGTCGTAAATTTCCTTGCTGCAGTGTCACGGGCGCTCACGCGCCATGCGCGCGATCGAACCTTATCGTCTTCCCCACGCAAGCGACGTGAGACGCGCTCTTGCGCGAATCATCGAAGTAATAAATATACTTGTGGGTGGTTGACCCACGGCAAGTAACTTTTCTTTGCTCGTGCAAAGAAAAGTCACCAAAAGAAACACGCCCCGGTCGCTGCGCCGCTCGCTAACTACAAGCGAGCGGTCCCCTGTGCTCCTCGCCCCCATCGGGCGCGAGACCAACTCGCCGGCGGCGTGAAAGCAACGCCGCTCGGGCTCGACACGGTCTCGCGAATTCCCCCGACGGGGGCTCCGGTGCTCGGCTTGCTCTACGGGGTTTTAACTGCAACTACAACTGCAACAGAAAGCCACGACAGCAGAATCTATCGTGGTAGCTGTTGTTGGGTCCCCGTAGGGCGCGCTTCGAGCATCGCAGGGTTTGGGCAAAAGCCCGAACGGGGAGCGGACAGGGAGTCCGCTCCCAATTCACAGTACAGGGATGTGCTGTGAATTGGCGCCGGCCCAAACCCGAGAAGCGCAAGAAGCGTTTGCGTCCTGTCGGGGTGTCTTTTCTTTTGGTGACTTTTCTCTGGACAAGCAAAGAAAAGTCACTTGCCGTGGGTCAACCACCCACAAGTACATTTAATACATTCGACGAGTCGCGCGCCCCGCGACCTACGCATCCTCGACAATCGGCTCGATATAAACTTCCACACGTCGGTTCAATCGACGCCCTTCGGGTGTCGCGTTGCTCGCGCGTGGGGCGCTTTCGCCTTTGCCTTCGGCCGCGAGGCGCTCGGAGATAACGCCGTGGCTGTTGAAATATTGCGAGACAGCTTGCGCGCGCCGTTGGGACAGACCTTGATTGTATAGTCCCGTGCCGACGTTGTCGGTGTGTCCGACGATCGTGAGATGTGTCTTGCCGTAGCGCGTCACGACGTTGGAAACTTTATCCATCGTGCTGTCGAAGCCGGGCTTGATCTGCGCCGAGTCGAACTCGAACGCGGTTTGATCCGTCATGGTTACGCGCACGATATCCCCGCCGAGCTTCTCCACTTGTATCGCGCCGGATTGGCGTTCGGGCGCGAGCACCTGGTCGAGGTCCTGTTTCTGCTTGTCCATGTAGTGGCCGACGGCGGTGCCGGCGAGACCACCGCCGACGGCGCCGATCAATACGCCTTTCTTTTTGTTTTTGGAGGCGAGACCCGCGACGACCGCGCCGGTCGCCGCGCCGATGATGGCGCCGCGTTCGGCGTCGGTCATCGGTATGCGCCGGCCGGTGCTATCGGTGGCGCAGGCGGCGGCGCCGATTGCTGTGATCGCGATGATCAGAACGGATAGGCGTGACGGTTTCATGCGTGCTCCTCTGAGTGTTTGACGTCGATATAAATGTTTCTGGTTTACAGATTATAGGGCGGTCTCGACGGCCGGTTGCGGGCATTACCGAAGGGTGAATTCAATTCATCGACTCTTGCAGGAGCGGCCGGTACCGCCGCACGCGATCGTCCGCTTCGCCCAGCATGTGAAACAGCGCGAGCAAACCATTGCGTCCGGCGTTGTCACGGAAGCGAGGGTTCTGGCGCGTGATCTCCAACAGGTGGTGCATCGCCCCCTCAAAGTCGTTTTGCACGACTTTAGCCGCCGCCAGCTGATAACGCGCGTCGAGGTTCCCGGGATTTTGCGTAACATCGCTTTCGAGCGTGCCGACCGGTGGCGCGCTCATTGAAATGCGTATGAAACTCAAATGCGCCATCAGCGTACGAACTTCGGCGTCATCACGCACAGCCGGTGGCATCCCCCGCAACAGTTCGTCCGCTTGATCGAATCGGCCTGCGAGCACCAGGAGCTTCACGACGTCGATCGGTGTCTGCACATTGTCCGGCTCCATCAGCGCGGCTTCGGTCGCGAGTTGCAGACCGTGCTCGGCATCGGCGATCCCGTACGCTTTCACCGCTTCCGCATAAAGACGCGTCGCGCCACGCAGCGGGATGTGTTTGGTGACGAAGGCGCGCAGCGCCGGCTCGGAGTCATCGCCTTGCAACGTGTCGATCGGCGCGGCGTTGCGGTAGAGCCTGATGGTCGGCAAATTTTCGACCCCGTGCTCTCGACCGAGCGGAGCCGACGCGTCGATGTTGAACAGCGCGAGCAGGAAGCGGCCGTTGCATTGGGTCGTGAGGCGAATCAGTCGGGGGACCATCCTCATGCTCGCGCTCATCTTGGGCGACCAGTAAATGACCACGACCGGATTCTTCGTGGAGTTCTGCAGGACGAGGCTGGGGAAGCTGTCCGCGCCCACGTCGAAGATGTAAGAAGGATTGCCCATGCGGGACGCTAACGATACGAAAAACGATTACCATTATACAAGTTCGAGCACGGTATAATTGCCATGCACTCTTCGAGGGCTCGTCATTGAATCAGATCAGCAACGTGAACGTCGTTTCCCAGGAGCTGTTGCCGACGCCGGAGCAGGTTAAAGCGGCGCTTGCGATTTCAAAGCCCGCCGAGCGGACCGTCGTATCCGGGCGAGAGACGGTGTGCCGGATCCTCGCTCGTCGCGATCCGCGGTTGTTCCTCGTTGTTGGCCCGTGCTCCATCCACGACGTAAAGGCGGCGAAGGAATACGCGTCGCGTCTAAAGGCATTGGCCGACGAAGTGGCGGATACGTTGGTTCTGATCATGCGCGTCTATTTCGAAAAACCGCGCACGACGGTGGGCTGGAAGGGCCTCATCAACGATCCCTTCATGGATGACTCGTTTCACATCGAGAAGGGCTTGTACTTGGCTCGCGAGCTGCTGTTGTACCTCGCGGAGCAAGGGCTCCCGGCCGCGACCGAGGCGCTCGATCCGATCACGCCGCAATATCTTTCCGATCTCGTTACCTGGTCGGCGATCGGGGCGCGCACGACGGAGTCGCAGACCCATCGCGAAATGGCGAGTGGGTTGTCAATGCCGGTCGGATTCAAGAACGGGACCGATGGCAGCCTCGGCGTCGCCGTCAACGCGCTTAAATCGGTGTCGCAGCCGCACCATTTCCTCGGCATCAATCAGGATGGTCAGTGCGCGGTGTTTCGCACCGGCGGTAATCCCCATGCGCACATCGTAATGCGCGGCGGCGGTCAACGGCCGAACTACGACTCCGTTAGTGTGGCTATGTGCGAGCAAGAGCTCGCGCGCAACGGACTGAAGCCGAATATCGTGATCGATTGCTCGCACGGCAATTCCAACAAAGATCCGGCGCTGCAATCGCTGGTGGCGGAGGATTGCGCGCATCAGATTTTAGAGGGCAATCGTTCGATCGTGGGCCTGATGCTCGAAAGTCATCTCCACTGGGGTAATCAGTCGATTCCCAAAGATCTCGCACAGCTCAAGTACGGCGTGTCCGTGACCGACGGGTGCATGGATTGGGCCACGACCGAAAAGTTGCTGCGCTCGTTGCGCATGAAGTTGAAAGACGTGCTGACCCGCCGCGCCGCCGCGGCCTGACCGGAGATCGCTGCTTTGCTGCGAAACACCAACCTCGCCTGGGGCCCCGTCGCGAAATGGTTCCATTGGTCGATCGCGCTCCTCATCTTCACGCAGTTCGCCCTGGGTTGGATCGCCGTCAGCTTTCGCCTGTCGCCGACCAAGATCCAACTTTTTATCTGGCACAAGTCGATCGGAATCCTTATTCTGCTGCTCGTCGTGCTGCGCCTGACTTGGCGGTTCCTCAATCCGTCGCCTGCGCTACCCGCCGATACGCCGAGGGGAGAGCGCGTTGCGGCACGCGCGTCGCACGGCTTGCTCTACGCGTTGATGGTGGCGATGCCGCTGTCCGGTTGGGTCATCAACTCGGCGGCAAATATTCCGTTTCGCGTGTTTTGGTGGCTGCCGCTGCCCGCGATCGTCGTGCCGGACAAGGCGTTGGAGCAGATTGCGAAACAAGTTCACTTCGCGCTATTCGTGGCGATCGTTGCCGTCGTTGTGTTGCACGTCGCGGCGGCGCTGCGCCATCATTTCGTGAAACGAAACGACGTGCTCGTCCGTATGTGGCCCCGATGGAGACTGAATCGTGAATCGATGGATTAAGATTTTACTTCCGCTGTCGCTCGTATTCGTCAGCGCGGCTGGCACCGCGAGCGCCGCCGTCGTCGCGACGGAGTGGCGCATGGACCCGGCGGCGAGCCGGCTCACGTTTCGCGCATCGTATCAAGGCGAGCCGGCACCGGGGTCGTTCAAGCAATTCGACACGCGCCTGCGTTTCGATCCGGCGCGTCTCAAAGAGAGCTCGCTTCAAGTCAACGTGAAGCTCACGAGCGTCGACATGGGCAGCGGCGACATCGACGAGGCGATTCGCGGGCCCGAATGGTTCGATTTCGGGAAATTCACCGAAGCGGAATTTCGCAGCACCGATATCAAGAGCGCGGGTTCCGATCGCTACGTCGCGCGCGGTACGTTTCGGCTGAAAGGCGCGCAGCAGACCGTCGAGGTTCCTTTCACGTGGAAGGCCGACGGGAAGTCGGCGACGATGGCCGGCGACGTGACGCTCAATCGAACCGCGTTCGGCATCGGAACGGGCGAGTGGGCGACTGCCGATCCGATCGGTCTCGACGTCAAGGTGAGTTTCAGCGTTCGATTGCAGCGAGTTCCATAACGTGCGCCGCGCGCTTCTCGCGGTCGCGCCGCTGCTTGCCGCGCTGATCGCCGGCTGCACGCCGGCGGTGACGACGCCGGTGGTCCCGACGACCGAACGGCCGGCGGAATTTTCCATCGCGCCATACATCGCAGCGCACGAGCGCGGCGAGCCGGTGTTTCGCGTGGATTCCGACTCGATCGCCGTCATTCGCGCGTACCGCGGCGGTACCCTCGCGCGAGTGGGACACGATCATGTCGTCGCCGCGCGCCAGATCGACGGTTACGTGCTGGCGCGTGACGCCCTGGCGCGCGCCGATCTTCAGGTTCCGCTCGATTCGTTGAGTGTCGATGAGCCGGCGCTGCGCGCGCAGGCCGGTTTCGAGACGCAACCGTCGCAGAAGGATATCGACGGCACGCGCCGCAACATGATGGAAAAAGTGCTCGAGGTCGAGCGATTTCCTTTCATGCGGCTACATGTCGACGGGCTCGAAGGCGAAGCGCCACGCGTCATGGCCAAAGTCGACGTCGTGTTGCACGGCGTCGCGCGCACGCTGAAGGTTCCCATCGAGATCGAGCGGCCGAGCGGGGAGACGCTCTACATCGGTGGGCGTTTCTCGATCAAGCAGACCGACTTTGGCATCACGCCGTATTCGGTTTTCGGCGGCGCGTTGCAGGTGCTAGACCGACTGGACATAGAATTTCGCCTGCACGCAACGCGCGTACCGCGGGCTCAGCCGCTCGCGCCGATCAGCTCACTACGCTCCCGCGCTGTTCTCGTTTCGCGCATCCGCGCGATGGATTTCGGTTCGATCGCGATCCGTTCCTTCGTCGGCAACGAATAAGTCGCGCCAGGTCCGCCCCGCGAGCGCGTCGGCGCCCGCTTGGGCGGTCTTCTCCATGATGTCATCGACGATCGGATCGGGCGTTTGCGGTCCTCGATCGATGCCGCTTGCTCGAATGATCGCGATCAGCTTGCTCAACGGAACCGTCTCGAGCGCACACGCCGGCAGATAGGCGACGGGCGTATGGTGCGTGCGCGCGAGCATTCCATTGACGCTGAACGCCGCGAGCAACTGCTCGGTTACCGGCAGCGGGCAACGCAAACGTCGCGCGAGCGCCTCCGCGTTCCAGGCGGCTTGACCGGTGTAGTAATGCTCGGCAATGAGTCGTGCGATCAAGAGGCCGAGCCGTTCCCGCCTTCGATTGCTGATCAGCACGCTGACCTGATGCGGCTCGCGCGTAACCCGCTCCGGGTGCTGGTGGTAATGGGCGATCGCCGCGCCGATCAGTAGGATCAGCCACGACAAATACATCCAGATGATGAAGAGAATGAGGATCGCGAGGCTCGCGTATACCGCGCGGTATTGCCCCGAGCCGGCCACGAACGCGGCGAACGCGAAGCCGGCGCTTTGCCACAGCACACCCGCGACCGCGGCGCCAAGGAGCGCGGAGCGAATGCGTACCTTCGTATTCGGAATGAACACGTAGACGAGCACATAGCCGCCGATCACCAGCAGGTACGGGACCGTCTTAGCGATGACGGTGACGAACCCGTGGAACGGCTGCAGCCATCCGCTCGAGGCGAGCGAGGCGGTTACGCCGAGCGCGGTGAAGAATAGCAGCGGACCGATCACGATTACGGCAAGGTAATCACTGAGACGGCGCATCAGACGCCGCCCGCGATGAACGTGCCAGATGCTGTTGAAGGCTTGCTCGACCTTGCGAACCAACGACGTGCTCGTATAGAGCAGCAGCCCCAAGCCGACGGCGCCGAGCACGCCGACCCGCATGTTGGAGACGAATTGCAGAATTTGGTTGGTCAGTTCGACGCCGCGTTCCTCGAGTGGAGCGAGGAAGCTCAGCAGCGTCGGACGCAGCAGCGTATGCACACCGAAAGCCTTGAGCACGGCGAATACGACCGCGAGCAGGGGTCCGAGCGCGAGCAGCGAGGTGTAGACCAGGCTCATCGCCTGCAGCCGCAGCTGTCCGTGCAAAACATCGCGCGCGACGACGACGACGATCCGTGACCACTCGATAAGGATCGCCCGCCCGCGCGACTCCTTGGACGGATCGAGATCGGTGTCCCAGACCAAGTGCTCCAGCCCTTGCCGGATCGTTTCGAGATTCATCGGTTACTCGCGTCTAGTCGTTGTCGCCGGGACCGTATCAAGAATTCGCTCCAACCCTCGCCCTCGCCCGATCTATCATAGTTGGTATGCAACGCTCGGGCGTCTATCGCCGCCACAACGATCCGGTATAATCGCGCGCCTTCTCATGGCCATCGCAAACGAAATCCACAAGCGCCGCACGTTCGCCATCATATCCCACCCGGACGCCGGCAAGACCACGCTCACCGAGAAGCTACTACTTTTCGGCGGCGCGATTCAGCTCGCGGGCACGGTCAAGGGGCGCAAGAGCGCGCGCCACGCGACCTCCGATTGGATGGAGCTCGAGAAGCAGCGCGGTATCTCCGTCACCTCCTCGGTGATGCAATTTCCCTACGCCGGGCGCGTGGTGAATCTGCTCGATACGCCCGGGCATGAAGATTTCTCCGAAGACACCTACCGCACGCTGACGGCGGTCGACTCCGCGCTGATGGTTATCGACGCGGGCAAAGGCGTCGAGGAGCGCACGATTAAATTGATGGAAGTATGCCGGCTGCGCAACACGCCGATCATGACGTTCATCAACAAGCTCGATCGCGAGGGCCGCGAGCCGCTCGACTTGCTCGACGAAGTCGAGCGCGTGCTCGGTATCCGCTGCGCGCCGGTCACCTGGCCGATCGGCGGCGGCCGGCGCTTCAAGGGTGTGTACCACCTGATCGAGGAGGCGGTGCATCTATATAGTCCGGCCCCGGCCCACGGCGGACGCATTCAGGAAGGCACGGTGATCCGCGGGTTGACGAATCCTTTTCTAAGCGAAGTGTTGAGCGAGCAGGCCGATGAGCTGCGCGATTCGGTGGAGCTTCTGCGCGGCGCCGCCGATCGCTTCGACCGCGCGGCCTATCTCGCCGGCCGGCAGACGCCGGTCTTCTTCGGATCGGCGATCAACAACTTCGGCGTGCGCGAGCTGCTCGATGCCTTCGTCGAGCACGCGCCGGGCCCGCTCGCGCGTGACGGCGGAACGCGCGCGGTGGCGCCCGAAGAAGAGCGATTCAGCGGTTTCGTGTTCAAGATCCAGGCAAACATGGATCCGAAGCATCGCGATCGCATCGCGTTCATGCGCGTGACATCGGGGCGCTACACCAAGGGCATGCGGCTCTATCAAGTGCGCACCGCGCGCGAGGCGCAGGCGACGAGCGCGATGACCTTCATGGCGCGCGAGCGCGAGGCGGTGGACGAAGCGTATGCCGGGGACATCATCGGTTTGCACAATCACGGCACGATTCAAATCGGCGACACGTTCACCGAAGGCGAAGCGCTCAAGTTCAGCGGCGTGCCGGACTTCGCCCCGGAGCTGTTCCGGCGCGTGCTGCTCGCCGATCCGCTGCGCATGAAGGCGTTGCAGAAGGGCCTCGACCAGTTGAGCGAAGAGGGCGCGACGCAAATTTTTCGTCCCGTCATCGGCAACGATTTAATCCTGGGCGCGGTGGGCGCGCTTCAGTTCGACGTCGTCGCGTGGCGCCTCAAGCACGAATACGGCGTCGAATGCCGCTACGAGACCGTCGACGTCGCGACCGCCCGCTGGATCGAGATCGACCCGGTGCGTCTCAAGGAATTCCGCGCGCAATACGAGGCGCGCCTCGCGCGCGATCGTGCCGGCAATCTCGTTTATCTCGCGCCGTCGGCGGTAAATCTCAAGCTCACCATGGAGCGCTGGCCGCAAGTCGTCTTTCGCGCGACGCGCGAGCACTAGCTGTTTGTTTTTTAGTTCTTCACGCCGCCTCCCGTGCGGTGACGCGCTGTCCCCCTGATTTCCCGCTGCTTCGCCGTGTCCGCCGAGGCCGCGCCAAAAAATTGACGCGGGCACGCCCGTTGCTTCCTCACTGTTCAACCAGCCGATCGGTCCGTCCGTCGGCGACCCATTCAACCCGGGCGTGGCGCTGCTTGCGCCTAACAGGGAGGCAACATGGAAAAGGACAAACGCATCGCGCACCCACGCCGCCGCATCCGCTGGTCGAAGCGGTCTCTCGCCGCAACGCTGTTCACGATTGCCTTGCTTAGCTTCGCAACCGCCCGCGCGGGCGAAATGAACTTGATCGTCAACGGCAAGGCGATCCACTTCAACGAGAAACCCGGCGTTCATTACAACGAGAACAACTGGGGCGCGGGATTCCAATACGACTTCGGCGGTAAAACCGAACCCTGGGTGCCGTTTGCCACTGGCTCCGGGTTCAGCGATTCGAACGGTAATCCGTCCTATTACGCGGGCGGCGGTGTGATGCGCCGCTACTTCTTCACGGAAGGTGCCTCGCGCTTGCATGCAGATGTGGGCGTGATCGCGTTCGCCATGATTCGCAAGGGTTTCAAAAACGGCGATCCGTTTCTCGGCGTGCTGCCGGCGTTTTCCATCGGGAGCGACAACGTGTCGGTCAATATAACGTTTATTCCGCGCGTGGAGCCGAAGGCCGTTCCGCTTTTGTTCTTTCAGCTTAAGATCAATTTGAATACGTTCTCGAAGTAGCCCGCGCGGTTCATCCGGTGCTTGTCATTCGCGCGAAAGCGGGGATCCAGTCTCCTGCCTTATCGGCTACTTCTGCCGATTGATCGGATATCGGTCGCTCGACCGATAAAACGGCAACATCAATATCCCGCGTAACCGCTCGACCCGGAATGGGTCGCGCAATTCCTCCAGGCCGATCGTCATGCGCTCATGACCCGCGTCCGGCTGATCCTTGTACGTACCGAACAGGCGATCCCACCATGGGAGATTGAACCCAAAGTTGCTGTTGGTTTCGTGCACAGCGATCGAATGGTGCACGCGGTGCATGTCGGGTGTCACGACGATTTGCCGCAGCCAGCGATCGAGCGTGAAGGGCAGGCGCACGTTGCCATGGTTGAACATCGATGTGGCGTTCAGCAACACTTCGAAGATCAGCACGGCGAGCGCCGGTGCGCCGAGCACGATGATCGCGGCGTATTTGATCAACATCGACAAGATGATTTCGAATGGATGGAAACGTATTCCGGTCGTGACGTCGAAATCGAGGTCGGCGTGATGCACCCGATGCAAGCGCCACAGAAGCGGTACCGCGTGAAACATGATGTGCTGCAAGTAAATAGCGAAATCCAACGCTACGACGGAGATCGCGACCGCGATCGCGTAGGGGACGTCGTATCGGTTGAACAATCCCCAGCCGCTCTGCTGGGCGAGCAGCGCCATCCCGATTGCCGTTGCCGGCAGCAGCGCGCGCACGATCAGCGCGTTCAGGGCGGAGATCGACAGGTGATTGGTCCAGCGGATGACGCGCGCCGTTACCAGCGGACGACGCGGTGCACGTCGCTCCCACAGCGCCATCGCGAGAAGCACGCCGGCGAAGCACGACAACCGGATCTCAAGATCGTGGCTAATGATCCACTCGGTCATGGCGCTAAGAGGCTCACTTGAGCAGTGCCACGCCTTTTATTTGCGCGTAAACCGAGACGCCGGCGCGCAGCTCGAGCACTGCCGCCGATTTGCGGGTGATGCGCGCGAGCAGCACCGCGTCGCCGACCGCCAAGCGCACCATCGCGCGCCCGGGGGTGTCATCGGCGATATCGAGCACGCGCGCCGGTAGGATGTTCAGCACGCTGCTTCTTTCAGGCGGTGTGAGCGCCAAGCTCACGTCGCGCGCGTGCACGCGCACGCGCACGTGCGCGCCGGTGGGCGCGTTTCCGCCCGCCACCGCGAGCCGGCCGCCGTTGAAAGCGAGGGTCATCAACTGAAACGTTTCATCCCGCTCCAATACGGTCGCGTCGATCACGGCGCCCGCGCTGTCGCCGTGCGCGAGCGGCAGATCGAGACGAGTGAGCAGCGCGCCGAGCGCGCCGTGCTCGCGCACCGTTCCGTTTTCCATCAGCACCATGTAGTCGCAAATACGCGCGACGTCGTCGGCGGAGTGGCTCACGTAGAGCGCCGGTATCGACAGCTCGCGGTGTAAGCGTTCCAGGTACGGGACAATATCGCCTTTGGCGGCGTCGTCGAGCGCGGCGAGCGGCTCGTCGAGCAGCAGTAGCCGCGGACTTGCCAGCAACGCGCGGGCGATCGCGACGCGCTGGCGTTCGCCGCCGGAGAGATGTCGCGGTCCGCGCTCGAGCAGTGCGCCCAGGCCGAGCCACTCCACGGCTTGCGCGAACGCGATGCGCCGCTCGACCGCGCGCTTCAATCCGTATTGCAGATTTCCTCGAACCGACAAGTGCGGAAATAGGCTCGGCTCCTGAAAGACATAACCGATCGCGCGCCGGTGCGGCGGCACGAAGTGGCCGCGTTCTTCGTCTTGCCAACACTCGCCGTTGATCTGAATTCTTCCCGCGGCGGGTCGCACGAGGCCAGCGATGCAACGTAGCACGGTCGTCTTGCCGGAACCGGATGGACCGAACAACGCGGTCATGCCTCGCGCCGGCGCGGTGAACGCCGCGTCGAGCGTGAATCCACCGAGCGCGGTGCGCAGCCGGACGTCGATCTCGCTCATCGATCCGGCTCCAAACGGCGATTGACGGCATACAGCGCGAGCAGCACGACGAAGGCGAACACCAACATGCCGGCCGATAAGGTATGCGCGTGTAAGTACTCGAGCGTCTCGACGTGATCGTAAATCGCGACCGACAATACCTTGGTTTGGCCGGGTATCGCGCCGCCGATCATCAGCACCACGCCGAACTCGCCGATGGTGTGCGCGAAGCCGAGCACGGTCGCAGTGATGACGCCCGGGCGGGCCAGCGGCAGCGCCACGGTGAAGAAGCGGTTCCACGGCGAGGCGCGCAAGGTGGCCGCGACTTCGAGCGGGCGCTCACCCATCGCTTCGAACGCGTTGTGAATCGGTTGCACCACGAACGGCAGCGAATAAACGACGGAGCCGACGACGAGGCCGGCGAAAGTAAAAGGAAGTGTCCCCAGACCCAGCGCTTGCGTCAGTGTTCCGCCGGCTCCATTCGGTCCGAGGAATAGCAGCAAGTAAAAACCGATCACGGTCGGCGGCAATACCAGCGGCAGCGCGACCAGCGCGATGACCGGCTGCTTCAGCCAGGAACGCGTGCGCGCGACCCACCACGCGATCGGTATGCCGATGACAAGCAGCACGACCGTTGTCGTAGCCGCCAGCTTGATCGTCAGCCACACCGTTATCCAATCGGTCGTGCTCATCAACGCGGTGTGGCGTAACCGAGCTGCTCGATGATGGACTTCGCGTCGGGCGAACGCAGGTAATCGAGAAACGCGCGAGCGGCTTTATTATTTGCGGCGCGCTGAAGCAGTATCGCCTCCTGGCGCAGCGGATCGTGCAGGTCGGCCGGCACGAGCCAGTACGAACCGGTTTCGGCCGCGGGCAACGCGCGCACTTGCGCGAGCGCGACGAACCCGACGAGCGCGTTGCCCGTGCTCACGAATTGAAAAGTCTGGGTGATACTTTCCCCGTACACCAGTCGCGATGCCACGCGCTCCCAAACGCCGAGCCGGCGCATGACTTGTACCGCCGCGGCGCCATAGGGCGCGGATTTCGGGTTCGCGATCGCGAGATGAGCGAAATTGCCCGTACGCAGTATCTCTCCATGGTCATCGACGAGACCGGGCTTCGCGCTCCATAGCGCCAGACGGCCGATCGCATAGGTAAAGCGCGTCGCCGGATCGGCGAAGCCCTCTAGCGCCAGTTTGCGAGGATACTCGTCATCCGCCGCGAGCAGGACGTCAAATGGCGCTCCATTCTTGATCTGCGCGTAAAGTTTTCCGGTGGCGCCGAAGCTCGGTGCCAGCTTGTGCCCGGTGCGACGTTCGAAATCCGGCATGAGGCGATTGATCGCGCCGGTGAAATTTGCCGCGACCGCGGCGATCACGTCGTCCGCGACCGCGATTGGCCCAGTCGCGACCAGGAACCCGAAGGCGATAACCATCGTTCCTCGCGCCAAGATAGGCGTCCCCCAAAGGCGATCGTGCATGCCAATGCAGTCTTTACGCACCGAAACCATTCGAGCCATGTCGCGTCGCTATAGTGTGTATCAAGTCCTCAACCGTTCCCACAGGCCGGCCGCGGCCGTTTGGAGAATCGCTTTCCTGACCGCCGGTGGGCTGTGTCCTGCCTTACCCCATTGTCCTAAGCTACGAATCCTCCTAGCCGGCGTGCGCGCTATTGGATTGCCACGCCCCAATGTTGACCAAATTAAAACGCCGCTGATACAGTGGCTGCGGCATGGCTTACCGTGTCCCGCGTCCGGACGCTAGGCGAACCGGGCAAGGCCGAAGAAACGGGCGACGGAAGCACGATGCGACAGCGAACTGAAGCCGGCGCAGCAGCGGACCGACAACGGACCGCGCGGTTCGCGACGACAGCGACCGGGCGATAGATCTAGCAACCGATCCAACCAACAAAATGTGAACTAGGAGGGGAACCGTGGAAGCAACCGCTCAATCCTCTGGGGGCAACACCTACATTCCGAAGCTGGGGCGCTGGTGGCAGCTCATCATCGGCATCATTTGCATGGCGATGATCGCCAATCTCCAGTACGGCTGGACGCTGTTCGTCAACCCCATCAACGACAAGTACCAATGGGGCAAGGCCGCGATCCAGGTCGCCTTCACCATCTTCGTGCTCACCGAAACCTGGCTGGTGCCGGTCGAAGGTTATCTGGTCGATAAGTTCGGCCCGCGCATCGTGACCATAATCGGCGGCGTCATGGTCGGAATCGCGTGGGCGATGAATGCGTACGCCGACTCGTTGTTCCTGTTGTATGCCGCCGCCGCGATCGGCGGTATCGGCGCCGGCGCGGTTTATGGGACGTGTGTCGGCAACGCGCTCAAATGGTTCCCGGATCGGCGCGGACTCGCCGCCGGGCTGACGGCGATGGGCTTCGGTGCCGGCTCGGCGCTGACGGTGATCCCGATCGCCTCCATGATCAAAGGCAGCGGTTACGAGGTCACCTTCCTCTATTTTGGAATCGGTCAGGGCTTGGTCGTGTTCATTCTCGGCTGGTTGTTGCGCGCGCCCGCGGAAGGCGACCTGCGCGCCGTGCCGAAGACGAGCCTCATCGCGGCCGCCAAGGTCCCGACCTACACGCCGACGCAAATGGCGAAAACCCCGGTCTTCTGGGTCCTGTACGCGATGTTCGTGATGATGGCCGCGGGCGGGTTGATGGCGACCGCGCAACTCGCGCCGATCGCGAAGGACTTCAAGATCGCCGACATCCCGGTGAGCCTCTTGGGTCTCGAGCTTCCGGCGCTCACGTTCGCGCTGTCGATCGACCGCGTGTTGAACGGCGTGACGCGGCCATTCTTCGGCTGGGTGTCGGATTGGCTCGGGCGCGAGAACACGATGTTCCTCGCGTTCTTTTTGGAAGGCATCGGGATTCTGCTGCTCAGCCTATTCGGGCAGGACCCGCTCTCGTTCGTACTCCTGACGGGTCTCGTGTTCTTCGCGTGGGGTGAAATCTACAGCCTGTTCCCCTCGACCTGCGGCGATACCTACGGCTCGAAGTTCGCGACCGCCAACGCGGGACTGCTCTACACCGCGAAAGGAACGGCGTCGCTGCTGGTGCCGTTCACCAGCATCTTGGCCGCGAGCGGTGGCTGGCATACGGTGTTCTACGCGGCGGCGGTATTGAACCTCGTGGCGGCGGTAATGGCGCTCGCGGTGCTCAAGCCGATGCGAGCACGCATGATGAACGACACGTCGATCGCGAAGGCGGCGGTGGCGCCCGCGGCGCGCTAGGGTAGAGCAACGCACTTTCGCGTCGGCGGTTTTTTGCACATGCGTTGGCTACGGTTCTCGCGCGCGGGCGAGATCGGTTTCGGCTTCCTCGAGGGGGACAGCGTACGGATATGCCGCGGCGACATGTACGCGGCGTACCAGCCGACCGGCGAAGCGATTCCGTTGAACGGTGTTCGTTGGGAAACGCCGTGCGTTCCGACGAAGATGATCGGCTTGTGGAATAATTTCCACGAGGCCGCGAAAAAGTTCTCGCTGACCATTCCCGAGGCGCCGTTGTTCTTCGTGAAGACGGCGAACGCGTTTTGCGCGCACGGCGCGACGATCGAATCGCCCAAGTCCTACGCCGGCCGAGTGATCTACGAGGGCGAGCTCGGCGTCGTGATCGGCAAGCGCGGGAAGAACATTCCCTCCGAAGCCGCCGCGTCGCACATCTTCGGCTACACCTGCGTCAACGACGTCACGGCGCTCGAGCTGTTGAAGGCCGACGCGAGCTTCGCGCAATGGACGCGCGCGAAAAGCTTCGACTCGTTCGCGCCGTTCGGGCCGGTCATCGCGACGGAGCTCGATCCGGCGGCGTTGTCGGTGCGCACCCTCGTCAACGGAAAAGAGCGGCAGCACTATCCGGTGCGCGACATGATCTTCACGCCCACGCAGCTCGTGAGTTTGATTTCGCGGGACCTCACATTGCTGCCGGGCGACATTATCTCGTGCGGTACCTCGGTCGGTTCCGGACCGATACCGAGCGGCGCGACGGTGGAAGTCGTGATCGACGGTATCGGCACGCTTTCGAACCGGTACGCATGAACGCGCGACGATGAAGATCGCGATCGTCGGCGCCGGCGCCATCGGCGGTTATCTCGGCGTCAGGCTCGCCCTGGCCGGCGAGCAAGTTACATTTATCGCGCGCGGCGCGAATCTCGCGGCGATCAAGGCGCAGGGGATGAAGCTTATCGCCGAAGATGGCAAGGAAGCATGGGCGCGCGACGTCCGCGCGTATGAAAAGGCCGCCGACGCGGGTGCGCATGACGCGGTATTGTTGACTCTCAAGGCGCATCAAGTCGCCGCGGTGGCGGCCGACCTGCGCCATCTTTGCCATGAGCAAACCAGCATCGTCACGATGCAGAACGGCATCCCGTGGTGGTACTTTTACAAGCACGGCGGCCAGTACGAAGGAACGTCGGTTCGCGCCGCCGATCCCGACGGCAGCATCGCGCGTCACATCGATCCGGCGCGGGTGATTGGCAGCGTCGTGTATCCGGCGGCGAATTTAATCGCCCCCGGCGTCGTGCAAGTCGTGGAAGGCAATCGCTTCAGTCTGGGCGAGTTGGACGGCACCACGACACCGCGTCTGAAGGCGATCGCGGAAAGTCTTATCAAGGCCGGATTCAAGACGCCGATCACGAACGACATCCGCGGCGAGATCTGGCTCAAGCTCTGGGGCAACCTGAGCTTCAATCCGATCAGCGCGTTGACGCACGCGACGCTGGTCGATCTTTGCCAGTTCCCGCTCACGCGGGAGCTGGCGATGCAAATGATGAAAGAGGCCGAGGCGATCGCCAATAAGCTCGGCGTCACCTTCAAGCTCGGCATCGAGCGGCGGATCGCAGGCGCGGAAAAAGTCGGCGCGCACAAAACCTCGATGCTGCAAGACGTCGAGCAGGGGCGGCCGATCGAGCTCGATGCTTTAGTCGGCGCGGTGGTCGAGCTCGGAAAGCTTACGCATACGCCGACGCCGCATATCGACGCCGTATACGCGTGTACGAGTCTGCTCGCGAAGACATTGAGCGATCAGCGCGGCAAACTCAGGATCCTCGGAAATGTTTAGAATAAGGTCGACAACATGAACCCATCCGCTTCCACCGTTGCCCAGTTGTTGGACGTAGGCGCGCACGCAGCCCGAGCTTTAAGCGAGCCGGGCGGCGCGCCGCTTAACTACGGATCGTTGCGGCAATTGGTGACCGACACGATCGCGGCGCTGAACGCGAACGGCATCGGCGGAAACGATCGGGTCGCTATCGTGCTCGACAACGGTCCGGAGATGGCGGCGGCGTTTCTTTGCATCGCGGCCGGCGCGACCGCCGCACCGTTGAACCCGGGCTATCGTGCGGATGAGTTCGAATTTTACTTATCCGACCTTCAGGCCAAACTGCTGATCGTCGAAGACGGCAAGACCTCGCCCGCGCTCGATGTGGCGCGCAAGCTGGACATTCCTCTCGCCCGCTTGGTGCCGATGCCGGAAAACGGGGCGGGGAGCTTTCGGCTGATCTTCGATCCGAGCGCCGTGCCGGTGAAGGCCGCGCGATTCGGGCCGGCGACGCCCGAGGACATCGCGCTCGTGCTGCATACCTCCGGCACGACGTCGCGGCCGAAGATCGTGCCGCTCATGCAGCGCAACGTCTGCGCCTCTGCGCACCACATCCGCAAGACGCTCGCGTTCGCCGCCGCCGACCGCGGGCTCAACATCATGCCGCTGTTTCACATTCACGGTCTCATCGCCGGCATTCTGTCGCCGCTATCGGCGGGCGGGGAAGTCTGCTGCACCCCGGGTTTCAACGCGCTCAAGTTTTTCGGCTGGATGACGCAAGCGCGGCCGACTTGGTATAGCGGCGTGCCGACGATGCACCAGGCGATATTGGCGCGCGCGTCGAAGAGCGCGGATGTGATCAAGGCGAACCCGCTGCGTTTCATTCGATCGTCGTCCTCGTCGATGCCGACGCAGGTGATCCGCGAGCTCGAGCAAGTGTTCGGCGCGCCGGTGATCGAGGCGTACAGCATGACCGAGGCGGCGCATCAAATGACGAGCAACCCGTTGCCGCCCGGCAAGCGCCGGCCCGGCAGCGTCGGTGTCGCGGCTGGACCCGACGTGTGTGTGCTCGACGAGGCGGGCGCGCCGGTGGCGCCCGGGACGACGGGCGAGGTCGCGATCCGCGGCCCGAACGTGATGTCGGGCTACGAGAACAATCCGAAGGCGAACGCCGAAGCGTTCACGAACGGTTGGTTCCGCACCGGCGATCAAGGCGTGATGGATGCGGATGGTTATCTCACGATTACCGGCCGGTTGAAGGAGATCATCAATCGCGGCGGCGAAAAGATTTCTCCTCGCGAGGTGGATGAGGTGCTCATGGACCATCCCGCCGTCGCGCAATGCGTCACCTTCGCGATCGCGCACGACAAACTCGGCGAAGACGTGGCGGCATTGGTGGTGCTGCGCGAAGGTCTCGAAGCGAGCGAGAAAGAGCTGCGCGAGTTCGCCGCCGTGCATCTCGCCGCCTTCAAGGTGCCGCGCAAGATCTTCTTCCGCGCCGAGATTCCCAAGGGCGCGACCGGTAAGTTGCAGCGCATCGGTCTCGCGCAAAAGCTCGGTCTTAACTGAGACGAGGGGGATTAATTTTTCTTCCCTCTCCCTTCCAGGGAGAGGGCTAGGGTGAGGGTGTGATGCGTAGCGCGAAGCCCGCGTCAACTAGTGGCCCGTAACAATTGATTCGGGAGTGATTCGACGCGATGAATCGAAGTACTTCCACTTCACGGGCTTGGGTTGTTTATTGTAGTGACGGATGTAGCGCATGAGCTTTCGCTTGAGATCGGGCACCGAGGTGAAG
>JBGPKL010000048.1:0-32878 GCA_041485885.1 Sulfurifustaceae bacterium | reverse complement strand
CCGCACGCCCATTCCTCGCACCCGCTTGTCGTTGCAGTTCCGTGTGCTCGCTCTTGGTCAGTGTCATCACGCCCTCCACGGGTATAATGATACTATCTATTTAAACGTTACAGTCCACTAGCTGTTGCTGCCCGGGGTGCAACACACTTCGTTGCACCCGTTCGGCGGCGCGGATGCATGTTAAATGCATCCGCGAAGACCCCGCCTCACCCCGCTTTCGCGGGAATGACAAACTAATGAGACGTTCCCTAAGGAACCTCTGATTATCCCCGCCGTTCGTGGTGAGCTTGTCGAACCATGAACGGCAGGCCACGGGAATCAATGCCTTGTACCAATCGTCCTTCGACAAGCTCAGGACGAACGGAATTAATCAGACGTTCCTCTAACTTCCTGCTATTTCCCCGGATCCTTTACGTTGGCGAACTTGTCGAACTCGACGTTGTACAGTTGATCGCCCACCTTCTGCACGCGGCGCACGTAAACCGTTTGCACGACGTCCCGCGTCTCGGGATCGATCGCGATTGGGCCGCGTGGGCTCGCGATCTTCATGTGCTTCAGTATCTCGATCGCTTTGTCGGCGTCGATTTTGCCGTTGAGCTTCTTCGTGACGTCGTAGATCGCCGCCATTGCATCGTACGCGCCGACGGCGACGAAGTTCGCGCGCATCTTGTCGCCATTGGCGTCGCGAAACGCCCGAAGAAACGCCTTGTTCTCCGGGGAGTCGTGAGCGGCCGAGTAGTGATGCGTCGTGATGATTCCAAGCGCCGCATCGCCCATGGCTTGGAGCTGAAAGTCCTCCGTCAGATCGCCGGTGGCGATGACTTTGATACCGGCTTGCGCCAGGCCGCGCTCGGTGAAGGCTTTCATGAACGCGATACCTTGATCGCCGGCGGGTACGAACACGAACACCGCTTCGGGCTTCGCGTCCTTGATGCGCTGTATATAAGGAGCGAAGTCCGGATTCCGCAGCGGTGTGCGCACGGAGTCGACGATCGTTCCGCCCGCCGCGGTGAACGTCTTCTTGAATTCGGTTTCGGCGTCGATACCCGGGCCGTAGTCGGACACCAGCGTGTAGACTTGTTTCAGTCCGTTCTTGGCCGCCCAGGTCGCCATCGGTCCGGCAACTTGCGGGAGCGTGAACGAGACGCGCACGATGTAAGGCGACTTCGTCGTGATGATCGACGTCGCCGCGTTCATGATGATCATCGGCGTTTTCGCCTCGGTCGCGATCGGCGCAACCGCGAGCGCTTCCGGCGTGAGTGCGAAGCCGGTGAGGAAGTCGACGTTGTCTCTGATGATCAGCTCCTGCGCGAGGCGCTTCGCGATCTCCGGCGACGGGCCGGTGGTGTCGCGGAGCACGATCTCGATCTTCTTGCCCGCGACCGTATCGCCGTGCTGCTTCATATACGCCTTGATCCCCGCCTCCATTTCGCCGCCGAGGCTGGCGAACGGTCCGGAGAACGCCGCGATGACGCCGATCTTGATGGTGTTCTGCGCCTGCGCGTCCGCTATCCCCAGGAGAACCGCCAAGCCGAGCAGTAGCCGGAATTTGCGCCACAACGTCGCGTGATTCATTTTTGACTCCTTTTATATAGATGGTGAACGCCTGTCGAACATCGGTCGGACATGTCGGGATCAGACTACCGCAGAACCGCCCGTCGAGGCGAGTTCCGCCTCGCTACGGAACATCGTCGTCGTTCGATAAGCCGCTACAATAGCTCGATTCCATACTCCGTGATTCGCTTAGGGAAGCTCTGAACAATTCAAAAAATGTAGGGTGCGTCCCACGCACCACTTAATCGATTGGTGCGTGGGACGCACCCTACATCGAATTAATCAGAGTTTCCTTGGGGACTCCAGGTAACTCATGCGCGCGTTGATCATCGAACGGCTGGCTAGCCTGCCGGCTCCGGAGTCGCCGCAGGCCGCCGCCGGTCTGCGCGAGGCCGCGGTGCTGGTTCCGCTCGTGGATCGACCGGGCGGAATGACGATCGTGCTGGTTCAGCGCACGCAACATCTGCGACATCATCCCGGACAAATCAGCTTTCCGGGGGGCGGCATCGAGCCGGCCGATGACGGACCGGTCGCGGCGGCGTTACGCGAGACGCAGGAGGAGATCGGCATTGCGCGCGAGCACATCGAGGTGGTCGGTCAGCTCGAACCGATCGTCACCGGCACCGGTTTTCATATCACGCCGATCGTCGGTTTCGTCGCGGCGAACGTCGAGCTGACGATCGATCCGTTTGAAGTCGAATCCGTGTTCGAAGTGCCGCTGGCCTTCGTGCTGGACCCGCGCCACCATGAAGTACGTACGCGCCAGTTCGAAGGCAAGGACGTCAGTTACTACGTGCTCGACTACGAAGGACGGAACATCTGGGGCGCCACCGCGAGAATTCTCGTGAACCTAGCGCGCCATCTCGGCGCGGCGGGGACCACGCAGGCGTTGTAAGGCCGGCAAAGGAATTTACGCGAACCGTTGCTCCGCCGCATCCCCTTGCTCGTCGCCTTTGGAACGAAAACCGGAATAAAGTATTCTGTCGCTCAGTAATTCCAATCGATTGATCTACATTGCCCGAACGGTGAAAGAGGCGCCGCCGATATCGGCGAGTTGGTATACGATGGCGACGGGCCTTGTTCATGCTATCGAGCGGTATTCCATCCTGTATTGGAGCGTAAGCTGTCTTTTAGGAGTGCATATATGAAGATCCCACGTGTAGTCTCGACGTTTACAGCTTTGGCGGCGTTGACGGTTGTGTTTGGCGCGGTTTTTGTTGGTTGCGGCAAAGGCGGTAGCAGCGGCATGAACAGCGGTGGCGGCGGTGCTCCCGCCGTCGCGCCACGCGATGTCGCGATCAGCTGTGGCGGCGGAGCTGGAGAAGCGACCTTAACGACGGTAAGCCCGGTGATGGCAACGGCAACGCTTACCGGTAACCAACAAGTGCCTGCAGTTTGCACGGGGGCCGTCGGTACCGGAACGGTGACGGTAGACACCGCGACCGGCGCTATCAGCGGCAGCATTACCCTGAACAGCATTGCCAACGTGACAGCCGCTCACATCCACGACGCGGCGGCAGGTGCTAACGGCGGTATCATCATTGCGCTGATGCAGAGCATGAGTAATTCGGCCGAGTGGGATGTTCCTGTAGGGAGCAAATTAACGTCAACCCAGATAACGGACTTCAACAACGGCGCTCTTTACTTCAACGCGCACACGAGCGTTAACCCCGACGGCGAGGTTCGCGGTCAGATCGGGCGCAGCGTTTTTACAGGCGCAATGACGAGCGCGCAGGAACGACTTTCCGACACTTCCGCAACCGCTAGCACGGCGACGGGCACCGGGAAGGTAGTACTCGACCCAAGCAGCAACGTTGTCACCGCAAGCTTCCATGTGACCGGACTATCGAGCGCTTCGACCGTCGCGCACATACATACCGGTGCGGTCGGTGCTGCGCCCGGGCCTGTTACGTTTTCAATGAGCGAGACGCCGATGGGAAGCGGAACCTTTACCGTCACGACGACGCCGCTGACGCCTCAACAGCTGAGCGATTTGCGCGCGGGAAACATGTACTTCAACGTGCATACGATGAACAATCCGAACGGAGAAATCCGTGGTCAGATTGGACGTGTTGTGCGCATTGCGAAGCCGTTCAGCGGTGCTAACCAAGTGCCCGCTGTCACATCCAGCGGTTCGGGCTCGGGCTTCGCTGTGCTAGATGTCGCGACACGTACGTTTATCGGTTCGATGACTATAAACAATATACAACCGACCTTAGCCCATATTCACGCAGGTGCGGCAGGTGCGGCTGGAGGTATAATCGTCAACTTTACGGTTACGGCTAGCGGTTCGTCGAGCCCGTCTAGCGCAGCTATTGTGCCCCCAGATGGCAACTCTAACTCGACCCCCGTGCAGCAATTTCTCGACGACGGAACTTACATGAACGTGCACACAACCGCACACATGGATGGCGAAATACGCGGCCAGCTCGACATTCCGTAGGCACTGCGGGTACGAAACTAACACGAAACTAAAAGGGCCGGCGCGAGCGGCGCCGGCCCTTTTTTTCGAACCGCTCGATACGCTCAGATGACCTGTAAGAAAATCATAATTAGGCCGATCACCGACACGGCCCACGCGCCGGTGCGCAACCACGGAATGCCGGCGAGATAAATCGCCGCATACGCGAGGCGTGCCCAGAAAAAGATCTGCGCGCCGAGCAACGTGGTGGAATTGGTTTTATTCGCGAACACGGCGATCAGAACCAACGCCGCAAATAGAATCAGATTCTCCAGCATGTTGAGGTGCGCCCGGCAAGCGCGGCCGGCCCATCCCTTCATCTCCGGCAAACCTTCGCGGTTTCCCACCAACGTCGGCAAGCCCACTTGCAGGAAAGCGCCTGTTACGGCGATCAGCATCTGCGCGAACGTGAGAACGACAGCCCATACCAGCAAGATCAGTTCAGGTCTCATGGAACCTCCTTTTATTGGTGTTGAGTCGAATACGCCGCGCGTATCCTGCTTGTGCGCCGGGCCGCGGTCAATGCCCGGCGCACATTTACACGGCCGGCGACGGGCTTAACGCCGAGTCGCCGACACGTTCGATTCTGTGAAGGCGGAGTAAACCAGCGTGCGCATCTCGCGGCGGATCGGGTACGTGCGCGAGGGCAGCAGCTGGGTGAGAAAAATCGCGATCAGCTCCTCGCGCGGGTCGATCCAGAAATAGGTGCTGGCCGCTCCGCCCCAAGCAAAGTCGCCGGTGTTGCCCGGAAGGAGCGCGCGTGCCTGATCGACCAGAACCGAGAAGCCGAGGCCGAAGCCAAGTCCCGGCCAAGCGATTTCGCTGAACGCGGACACCGAGAGCTCGGACAGCTCTTTACCGCCCGGCAGATGATTGATCGTCATCAGCTCGATCGTCTTCGGGCTGAGGAGCCGCGCGCCGTCGAGGGTTCCGCCGTTCAGCAGCATGCGACAGAAGCGCAGATAATCGGCCGCGGTGGACACCAGACCGCCGCCGCCCGAGAAGAAGGTCGGCGGCTTTAGATACGGGCTCTTGCGCGGATCGTCCTGCAAACGCATGCGCTGCTCGGGCGTGGTCGTGTAGCACGCGGCGAAGCGATCGACCTTGTCCTCGGGAACGTGAAAACCCGTGTCCGGCATCCCGAGCGGATCGAAAATCCGCTTCTTTAGGAATTGCTCGAACGGCATCCCGGAAATTTTCCCGATCAGATAGCCGAGCACGTCGGTCGAAACAGAGTAATTCCACGCGGTACCCGGCGAGAATTCGAGCGGTAGGTGCGCCAGGGTTTCGACCATCGCGTCGAGCGTACCCGTTCTTTCCAGCTCGCCGATGCTGAGCTTGCGATACGCCGCATCGACGTTGGTGCGTTGCTGAAACGCATAGGTCAGGCCCGAGGTGTGTCGCAGCAGATCGACGATGAGCATCGGCCGCTCCGGTCGTTGCGTGCGAAACGTATCGATGAAGCCGGTGACGTACACGCCGAGGTCGCGCCACGCGGGAATGTAGCGATGCACCGGCTCGTCGAGAGCGACCAGACCTTCTTCGACCAGCATCATGAAGGCGACGCTCGTCACCGGCTTGGTCATGGAGTAGATGCGAAAGATCGTGTCTTCGCGAAGCGGGCGGTCGCGCTCGATATCCATGCGCCCGATCGTGCTCAAATGCGCGATCTCGCCGCGCCGGGCCACCAGCGTGAGCACGCACGGCAGTTTCCCCGCCTCGACATAACGGCGGTGCAGATATTCGTCGAGATACTTAAGCTTTGCGGACGATAAACCGACGGCTTCGGGTTGATTAGAAGCCATCTCAAAAAACCCCATGTAGGGTGGGTGCAGCGAAGCGCAACCCACTAAAATAATAATTTTGTTGTTGCTCCCCGGGGTACAACAAAATCTGTTGCACCCGTTCAGCGGCGCACATGCACGTTACGTGCATGCGCGAAGCCTCCGCTTCACCCGTCGCTTGCGCGGCTGCACCCAACCTACAAGGGAGGGCATTTTTGAGATAGCTTCCAGGCATCGCGAAATCCTTGGTTCAGGTTGTCCTAAGGTCGAACGATTCACCGATGGTTCGGCATGTTAGCGCTTCGGTGATGTTCTTGCGATGCGATGCAGGCGAACGATCCGCGTAGCGGTGCCCACTTAATCTCGCGTACCGCGACAATAACTGTATACAACCGCCTGCAAATGGTTGGATATCCACCAATCCGCGAATTTACATTGACCCGAGCCGACGCGTAGGGGTATCGTCGATGGCGGTTATCCTGGCAGTGCCGGTTCACGACTGTCTATAGACACAAGCGCGGACGTTACTATGGCGCTAGTGTGTTGAAACAGCGGGCTCGCACATCAGGGTACCGAGGGGGTGTCGGTAAGCTGCAACGCGGACCAATCCCCTCTTCCCGAACCACAACAAAGAGGAGATATCTACCCGGCACGGATGCGAGCGGTGGCGCGAGACTGGGGCTGCGTCATGACGCACGAGGAGTACGTATTGTAAGGGATGTAGTTTGAGTCATCAGTGAATCGCCCCGCCGGCAAAAACCGGCGGGGCGATTTTTTCGATCCGTGGCCCGTAACCGAAGACCAAGTTCGCCGCAAAGTCGTTCGCCCACGATTGTCCGGCGTCACGCTCGCGTACCGTGACAATAACTGCTATAAAACTGCCGCTCCAATGGTTGGATATCCACCAATCCGAGTTTTTACATTGACCCGAGCCGACGCGTAGCAGTATCGTCCACGGCGGTCATCTTGGCAGTGTCGGTTTACGACTGTCGACAGACAGAAGCGCGGGCGTTACCGCGGCACTAAGGTCTGAAACAGCGAGCCTGCACGCCAGGATACCGAGAGGGATGTCGGTAAGCTGATTGCGCGGACCAATCCCTACTCTTCCGAACCACAACAAAGAGGAGATGTTTATGAAAGGGTCTACGCTGTTCGTTCGTTTGTTACTTCTGCTGTTCGCCCCCCTGGCTCTGATTACGACCAACGCCTATGCGTTCACGAAAGCGAAGGCGACTATCAGCGGTCCCAACGGTATCACCGGGACGGCGCTGCTTGTCGAAGATAGAAGCGGCAATGTCGTCGTGACGATCTCCGTCAAGGGCGATCCAACCGTGTTGACGCCGGGCCGTCATGGGGTGCATATCCATGAGGTGGGCGCCTGTGACCCACCGGCGTTTACCACGGCCGGCGGACACTACGACCCGGGCCCGAACGGCAACAGCAATGTGATCGCGAATCACCCGTTCCACATGGGCGATCTCGAAAACCTCGTGGTCAATAGCCACGGCGAGGGAGCGTTGGTGGATCTCACCACGCGCGTCACGCTGTCACCGAGCGACACAACCGTATTCGACGCGAATGGTAGCGCCATCATCATCCATGCACTGGAAGATCAACGCTCGTGCCAAGCGCAATCCCCGGGCGGGCCGTGCACGGGTGTAAGCGGTGGCGCGAGACTCGCCTGCGGCGTTATCACACCGGTGGAGTAAACATCACAAGAACGGAGATCTTTGGAGGAGGAGTCGTCATGCAGCGCCCCGCCGGTAACCTCTGGCGGGGCGTTTTTTTGGGGATTCGCGGCGCGTGCCAGTCTGACCGCACGGTGATTGTCTAGGGTAGAATTCTCTCCGTTTTGCAGGATCAATCCGTTCATACCGACACCGACGCGACGGACGTGCGCGCGCTGTATCACCGGGCGCTCGCGCGCCGCGGTTTCGTCGCGGACACGGCGCAGGAGCTTGCGGTCGATCGGTTGCAGCGGCTGTACGACGAGTGGCGCGCCTACAAGGCGAAGCGCCGCACGCCGCTGCACCGTTTGGTGGTGCATCCGTCGCTTCCGCGCGGTGTTTATCTTTGGGGCGGAGTGGGGCGCGGCAAAAGCTTTCTCATGGACAGCTTCTACGGCTGCGTGCCGTTGGTGCGCAAGCAGCGGGTGCACTTTCATCATTTCATGCGCGAGGTGCACCGCGAGCTCGGCAAGCTCAAGGGGAACGAAAACCCGCTCGATCTGCTCGCGGAGCGCATCGCGCGGCGCGCGCGGCTCATTTGCTTCGACGAGATGCACGTCAACGATATCGCCGACGCGATGATTCTCGGACGGCTATTGAGCCGCACGATGGATCTCGGCGTCGTGTACTGCATGACGTCGAACTATGCCCCCGATGAATTGTACAAAGACGGCCTGAAGCGCGAAGACTTCCTGCCGGCGATCCAGCTCTTGAAGGACCGGCTCGACATCGTTCACGTCGATAGCGGCATCGACTATCGTTTGCGGGCGCTCGAGCGCACTCGGACGTATCTGACGCCGCTCGGTGCCGACGCCGACGCCGCGCTGCGGGATGCTTTCCGGCGTATCGCCGAGACGGATGAACAGAGCGGGCCGCTCGAGATCGAGGGCCGCAACATCCCGTACCGCCACCGCGCGGGCGGGATCGTGTGGTTCGATTTCGGCGTCATCTGCGGCCGCGGCCGATCGCAGCTCGATTACCTGCAGCTCGCGCAGGAGTTTCATACCGTCATCGTGTCCGACGTGCCGCGCCTCGCC
Source organism: Sulfurifustaceae bacterium (assembly GCA_041485885.1). Classification (GTDB taxonomy): domain Bacteria; phylum Pseudomonadota; class Gammaproteobacteria; order Acidiferrobacterales; family Sulfurifustaceae; genus JACQFZ01. The sequence continues at coordinate 24,315 of JBGPKL010000048.1, read as the reverse complement.
TCGGCCCGTCTCGATGAAGCCAAGCGCTTCACGTTGCTCGTGGACGTGTTCTACGACAACGGAGTGAAACTGTTCGTGTCGGCGGCAGTGCCCCCGGAACAGCTACTGTATGTCGACGCGACGCCCGCGGAGCCGCAGGTGCGCGCGATGATATTGGAATTTGACCGCACCGCGAGCCGGCTGGTCGAGATGCAGTCGCGCGACTACCTCGCGCGGGGGCGCTAGGGAATGTCTGAAAAATATTTATTAACCGCCAAGGACGCTACGGACGCCAAGGAAAAGATCCTGAAAAGAAGGAAAAACCCTTCGCGTCCTTGGCGTCCTTGGCGGTTCGTACTGAATTAAAAAAAAACCCCACGCGCTTTCGCGCGTGGGGTCTGACGCTCCGCGGTTCGCTAACTACCCGCGGAAGGGGAGGAGCCGTTGACTTATCCTATAGGCTAAACGCAATACGTTGCCCTGATCCCGCCGGTACGCAGGTGTACGTCACTTCCTGCCCTGCCGTCGACGCCAGTTGCCGGAGCGCGCTGTCTGAAACATTCGCGCCACCGTCATCCGGCTTGAACGCGCCGGCGGCGGGATCGAACAGGAAGCCCTTGATGCGGCCGCCCTGCACGACCTTCGCCACGAGATCGCACTCCGTCGCCGCGCCGCCGAGCACCTTCGAGGTGAACGCCGCACCGGCGCGTTGTTTCAGCAGATCGATGCGCGGCCCGACTGTCGAACCGTTGTTCGCCGTCAGCGTCACCTGCTGACCCACGATCGGTGCGAGATCGGTGTCGAAGGCGAGCACGTACTGCTCGACGTCGCGCCGCGTCGCGTTCGGGTTGATCAGCGGGAAGCCGCTGTTGATCTGCGGCGCGAACACGATCGCAGTTAAGAAACGGAACACCGTATCGACCGAGCCGTCGTTGGTGAAGCCGAAGCCGCGAATTTGATCGCCGGTGTTGCCGCTGTCCGGCGCCTGAAAGAAATCCACCTTCGGATCGCCGAACATGCCGACCTTGGTGTACATGTTGCGCAGATGCGGGATCTTGAAGATCTGCACGATGCCTTCGAAGCTCGCGTTCTTGCTGGTGCCGAACTCGCCTTCCGCCGGGTCGACTTCATGACAGCCGTTGCAGGTGAAGGCTGTTTGACCCTGGACGAGACCGAAGTTCGGAATATTGATGCCGTCCGACGGCCGCGGACCTTGGAAGAAGTTCTCGCCGCGCTGTTGTGCCGCGTTCAGCGTGTTGCTCAGTGCACGCACCGGATTCGGCGGCAGCGTCACCTGCAACTGGAAATCGGTGAAGCGCTGCATGTCCGCCGTCGAGGGTTGTGCTTCGGCTCCGACTAGCCCCGGGAAGGCGACGATGAAGTTGTTGAACGAGAGCACCGGATCGAACGCGCTGACGCCGAAGAAACCGTTCGCGCGGTCGCCGCGCCAGTGCATGGCGCCCGAGTTCACCAGGCCGCGAATCGTTTGCGTCGTCATCGGTCCCTTCATCGGGTGGAAATCGTCGGTGTTGCCGGTGCCGTTGAGCGGTGTCTTGATCCCAAACAGCTGTTTGCCGATGCCGACGGAAATCGCGTCGCCGAGGTTGATCGGTATCGGATTCTTCTTGACGGCGTCGTCTGGGTTGCCGAGATCCCAGGCGATGTCGTCGTTGTCGCCGAAGATGTGGCAGCTCGCGCACGCGGCTTCACCGTTGCCGGAGTTGTGCGTGGCGTCGTAGAGCATCGGCCGCCCAGCGACCACCGACGCCGGTTCCGGATTCGGCAACGCGGCGTTGGCGATTTCCTGCCTCGACGCGAGGTCGATCACCTTCACGGCGTCGTCGAAGCGCGTCAGCACGTAGAGCCGTCCGCGCGCTTCATCGAGCGCGAGTCCGCTCGGGCCGCCGCCGCTGACTGGAAGGTAATTACCGCTGATCGCGCGCGGATCGAACGTATTGTTTTCGAGCGAGGCGGTATCGAACACGCCGATCTTCGATGAACCAAACGCGGCGACATAAAGCGTTTTGCCGTCCTTCGTGACCGCCATGTCGAGCGGCGTCGACAGACTGTGGTTCTTCGTCGTCGGATCGAACCCGGGACTGCCCGCCAGTTTGGTGTAGTCGATATGCTTATTAAGGTGTATCGGCGTTACCGTCGAACCGGAAATGACCGTCACGCGCATTTCCGCGAGATGGCCTTGCACGGTGTGGCCGCCGAAAATGCCGGGGCCTTCGAAGCGCACTTGGTTCTGCGCGTCGCTGTTCGTGACGTAGAGCTTGCCGCTCACCGGGTTGGTGACCATATTAAAGAGCGTGGTACCGACATGCGCGAACGACGCCGTCTGCGTCAGATTGTTCGCGTTGACGGAGAAGACGTCGAGGTCCGGCAGCTTGAACCGCACGGAGTTATCCCAAACGCGATGCAGCTCGTCTTCCCAATGGCCGGTGGCGTTGTTGAACTTGACGATTAGCGAAACCTCCGGCGCCGGCTCGCCCTTCGAATCGGTCGCGGGGCCGGGATTACCGCCGGGGCTGGTCGAGCCGTCGGACAGCGTGCACGGGGTATTCGGCTGGAATCCCGTGCACACGCGCGGCGCCAAGATCGTCGTCGTTTGATTGCCGGTCTTGAAGCCGGCGACATAGACAGTGTTGCCGTCGGGGCTGACGGCGAGCGCGCGCGGCGTATCGGTGAAGAAGCTCATGATCTTCGCCGGCGTACCGCCGATCGTGGTGCCGAGATTGGCGGGATCGAAGACCCAGACGTCCGCACGCGGGGTGCTTTGCGTCGTCAACTTCGGATCGCCGGCGCCGGACACACTTGAGATCGATGCATCGGTGCGCTGCTGACCGCGGTGAGCGGTGGTGATGAACGCGCGCGCGGGAGAACCGGCGAACACGATGTCGCGCGGCTCATCGCCGACGAGGAGCGTACGCGTCACATGCGGCACGCCGGCGAGCGTGACGACGCTGACGCTGTCCGACAGATGATTGACGACCCACACCTCGTTGTTGCCGCGTGGAGCGACCGCCACTGGCTCGAGCCCGACGGGCACGCGCGCTTGAAGGGCAACTCCGGCGGACGTGATGTTGAAGATTTCCAGGGTATTGTTCGGTGTGTTCACGGCGTACAACTTCGTGCCGTCCGGCGACATCGCGATCGGGCGTACTTGCCCGCTTTCGAATTCGATGAACGACGGTGCCGTCGAGACGACGGCGACCGCCGTTACGCACGGTACAATGACTAACGTCGCCAACGCGACCAGCCGTGTTTTGCGCGTCAGCCGCTTTAGATGAATGGTCATGGGTTTGTCTCCGATATAATGCGTGTCCTGTAGGGGCCGAGTTTTTGGTACATGCGAAGCTAGGGCGCATGGATGCTAGGCATCGGCACCGCTGCGTGCCCCCCTCGAACGGAGGGGCGGGGGCTAACGTATGCATACAACCGACGGCAGGAACCCGCGAGTAGACACACGGCCGAACAAGAACTATCAAAGCAATGACTTAGTAATTACGCTGGCGCTCGCGACAATGCTCGAATTATCCTAATCGGCGCATGCGATTCACATTCGCCACATCAATATAAAGATAGAGTGCAAGGGCAGCGCAAAGGGTCAACGATGAGCGCCCGCCGCCGCGCAGAAAAGGGAAACCGACCAGACGAGGGAGTCGCTCCGGCGGCTTCGTCGAAGCGTGCGCATCATCTCGTCAACGCGAAACTCAAACCACCGCGCATTGCGTCCGCGTGGGTGGAACGCGAGGATCTGCGCGCGCTGCTCGATCGCGCGCTGTGCAAGAAACTCGTGCTGCTCGGAGCCCCGATCGGTTCGGGCAAAACGACGTTGCTGAGCCAGTGGTACGCGCACGCCACACCGGCGCGTGCCGTCGCCTGGCTGTCGCTGGACGAGCATGACAACGAGCCGGTCCGATTTTTCTCTTATCTGGCTAGCGCCGTTCGCAGCACCGTGGAGGATTTCAGCGCCTACATCGCGAGCGGCCCACACGACCGCGCGGACCTTCCGCTCGAGCACGTCACGGCGGTTTTTCTCGAAAGCCTGGGTGCGATCGAAGAAGAGTTGGTGATCGTACTCGACGATTTTCAGTGGGTCAGCGATCCGTCCATTCTCCGCGCGTTCACGTCCTTGTTGCACCGATCCGGCGCCAACGTCCATTGGCTCATCGCCGGCCGGCAGTCGCCCGAGTTGGCCTTAAGCCAACTTCGGTTGCAGGATCAACTGCTGATCGTTGGCAATAGCGAGTTGAACTTCAGCGGTGCCGAGATCGCGCAATTGAGTTGCAAATTGTACGGCGCGTCGTTATCGGCGGAGGACGCCGACTACATACGCGTGCGCACCGAAGGCTGGATCGCCGGCGTCAAGCTGGCGCTGCTATCGGCAAGCGATCCGGCAAACGCGGGCGAGGCACTCAAGCGATTCGCGGGATCGCATTGCGAGGTCGCGGATTATCTCGTGAACGCCGTGTTGCGCGATCAACCGCCGGAAGTACGTGATTTTCTCGTCGCTAGCTCGATCGTCGACCGCATGAACGGCGACTTGTGCAACTCGCTGCTCGGGGTCTCGAACGCGCAAGCTCTGCTCGAGAGCCTGGAAAAATCCCAGCTCTTCACCCAGGCGCTCGACAGTCATCATCAGTGGTATCGCTACCATGTCCTGTTCCTTGATTTTCTGCGCAGCCGCCTGAATCGAGAAGCCCCTGAGCGCGTTGCGCACCTACATAGCGCCGCGAGCCGCTGGTTTGCCGAACATCAGATGACGGAGGAAGCCCTCCAGCACGCCTACGCCGGCGGGGATCAGCGCTGGTGCGTGGAGCTCACCGCGCGGTGTGCGCACGCGTGGTTGCGGGACGGGGAAATCGACGATGTCTTGCGCTGGACGCAACGGCTATCGCGCGACGAAATTCTGCGTCACAACGATATCGGCACGGCCTACATCACGAGCCTGATTCTTTCTCGCCGATTCGCAGAAGCTGCGGCGGCGTTGCGAGACGCGCCGAAGCCGGCGTCGGCAAGCGCGGACGGCAACGGCATCGCCACGGCGCGTTTGCGCGTGCTCCAGCTCATGCTGTCTATATTGGCGGACACCGCGGACGAAGCCGATATCGTCGAGCACGACGCGCTCGCCGATATCGACGCCGATGCCTTCTTGGCTGGCACGCTTCTGACACTCCAGGCGTATCGGCGTATGCGTCAAAGTCAATTCGACGTCGCGCGCCGGCTCGCAATGCGGGCACGCGACGTTCAAGCGACGGCAAACAGCGTGTATGGCGTCGGTTACGCCGAGATGGTCGTGTGTCTCGCTGATCGCGCGCAAGGCGATATGAAGGCGGCCACCGACAGTTGCGAGCGCGCGTATGCGCAGATCAAGACCGGGCGCCGAAATCCGGCGTGGGTGAACGCCGCGACCGCGGTGGCGCATCTGCGCTATCAGCAGAATAGGATCGCGGAAGCGGAAGCGTTGTGCGTCGAAGTGCTGCCGCTGCTGTCGATCGCTTCCACCATCGAGAACTTCGCGATTGCCTATATCACCTTCGCACGCATTAAATCGATCAACGCTAGGCCCACCGAAGCATTTCAACTGCTGGATTATTTGCATAGCGTCTTGGAAAGCGGCGGCGGTCATCGGCGCTTTTTGGCGCAAGTGTGCTACGAGAAGATCCGGCTTTGTCTGCTCCAGAAGAACCTCGACCGGGCTCGCGCAGTAGCCACCGAATTCGAGCTACCGCTCTTGGCGGCGCGCTGCGAGTGGCAAGAGCCGCGCGCGTATGACGAAGCGTGGGAGCGGTTGGGATTCGCCCAAGCCGCACTACTATTGCACGAGCAGCGCTACGGCGAATGTCGCGCGCTCCTCGGCGTGCTGCGGGACAGCGCCCATCGAGTGGGTTACGTGTATCGGGAAGTGCCGCTCGCCGCGGCGCTCGCGGCCTGTCATTGGCATTCGGGCCAGTCGGAGGCGGCGTTCGATGCGCTGAACCGCGCGTTATCGTTGGCGCAAGGGTTCGGCTTCACGCGCAGCGTCTTCGACGAAGCGCCGGGACTGCAAGATGTCATTGCGATGGCGCTGCAAGCCAAGAAGCTGCGCTATCTGCTGCCGACGAAGTATTTCGAACGGTTTCAGGATGTCTTCGCGGCGAGCCAGCATCTGAGCGCGCATCCGGAAATCAAGCGCAAACCCGCGCTGCCGCTCGAACCGCTCACCGACCGCGAGCTCGACATGCTGAAGCTCCTATCGCGCGGCTTGAGCAATCAAGAGATCAGCGAGCGTTCGCAAATCGCGCTCTCGACCGCCAAGTGGCATCTCAAGAACGTGTTCGCGAAGCTCGACGTGAGCACGCGCACCGGCGCCATCATCCGCGCGCGCGAATTGCAGCTGATCGAGTAGCGATCGATCCTTGACGCCTCACAGCACGCGCGTAGTCGCCTCGGCGCCGGATTGGACGAGCGTTAAACGGTCGCCGAGGCGGCGCAAAATCGTCACCGAACAATAGTCCGGAGCGAAGCTCACCACGCGCTCATCGCCCGTCGCCGCCCCCGCTGCGACGTTGATGGCGATGTAGTGGGTCACCACCACTGTGTCGCGTTCGGCCGCGGTCAGGGCGGCGAGCACTTCGGCGCGCCAGCGACGAAGCGGTTCGTCGAGTTCGGGCCAGGTTCGCGCGCCGATCTCACGCAACCAGCGACCTCGTGCTTTCAGGTCCGTCATCGGCGCCGGGATTTCGCTGACGCGCGGCTCGATCCGCGGATCGAGCCCCCACGCTTGCGCAAGCGGCGCCGCGGTCTCGCGCGTACGCGCCATCGGGCTCACGATGAGATCCAGCGGCCCGAAGGCCGCGAGCGATTGAGCGACAAGTGCCGCCTGCTCACGACCGAGCGCGTCCAGGCCCGGATCGGTATCGCTATCCCAGCTCGCGGCGGCGCGGCCGTGGCGTACTAAATAAAGTGTCGGCATGATTCAGCCCTCGGCGTCGGGCGCACGCCTACGTTCGTGGAGAAGATTGTACCGGGGATGAAATCCCACCGCCTTGAATACGAGCAGCGAGTCAACCGCGTCATCGATTACATTCGCGCGCATCTCGGCGAGGTGCTGCCGCTCGAGTGTCTCGCCGACGTGGCGGCGTTCTCCCCGTTTCATTTTCATCGGATCTGCGCAACTCGCGGCGATGAAAGGAGAGCTGGATGAAGTCGCGCGCTCGCTCGAACGCATTGCGATTCTGGAAGAAGAAGCGGTAGCCGCCCTTGATCGAGGACTACAGCCAGCCGGGCATCATGAAGCGCGGGCATTACGGTAGCCCGTCGCTGACGCTCATCGGCGCTTAGCTTTCGATCGACGAGCGAAACGAAGTTAAGTCCCTCGATCTGCGCTCAAAAAATCCGCGCTGTTCCTTGCGATTCGGTGGATTTTGCACCGTTCGGGCGCGTTTTTTGCATTAGGTTTAAGTAAGCCAAGGGATCAAAAAACTACCCGCCCGTGTTTAAGCGCTTCGCTACCTCACTGCGCGATAGTTTCGCGCACCCGCTGGTGCCCGTGATCGTGCTGATCATGGCTGCTGTCGCCATTACGACTTTCCTGGTCATGGTGCGTTCACAGCGACTGATCATCGAGCACGAGGCGGTGAAAATCGCCGAGGTAGTCGCGCGCCAAGCGCTCGCGTCGCGCAGCGTTTACACCGCCGCCGTGACGGACAAGCTCACGCGCGACGGTTTCGGACCGGACCTCGAATACGCGAATCGGCCCGGCCATGTTCCGCTGCCGGCACAGTTCCTCAAGCTCGTCGGGCGCGAAGCGACCGAGCACAGTGGCGGGCTCTATCGCTATCGGCCGTTGAGCAAGTGGAACCTCGAGCCGAGTCAGGGACTGAACGATGACTTCCAGCGTTGGGCGTGGGACGAGCTCGAGCGTCAAGACCAGGCGAATCCCACCGAGCCGATCGAGTGGAAAGCGGCGTCGCGCGTCGAGGAAGTCGACGGCGCGCGGACGCTGCGCTATTTACGCGCCGACTCGGCGGCGAGCGCATCGTGCGTGAATTGCCACAACTACTACGAGATGCGGCCCGAAACGATCGCGATGCGAACCGAGGCGAACGTCCCGAGCGGGAAGCAGTGGACGCAACATCAACTGCTCGGCGCGATCGAGGTGAACATACCGATCGACCGCATCGAGGCGGTCGCGGCCGGACAAGCGCGGCAGACGCTCGCGCTCGTCGTCGCCATTTCCTTGCTCGGGCTCACGGTCACCGCCTGGTATGCGTTTCATGATATTCGTCGCAAGCAGCTGCTGGCCGCGCGGTTCGAGCGCCAGGCGCGCTTCGATTCGTTGACCGAACTCGCCAACCGTACGGAATTCCAGGAACAGGCACGCGAAGCATTGGCGCGCGCCGCGCGCGACGGCCGCAACGTCGGATTGCTGTTCGTCGATCTCGATTACTTCAAGCGCATCAACGACTCGCTCGGGCACGAGTTCGGCGACCGCGTGATCCGCGAGGTGGCGCGGCGGTTGCTCGAGTCGTTGCGCGAAGTCGATCTGCTGGCGCGGCACAGCGGCGACGAATTCACTATTCTGCTGCACGGCGGCACCGACTTAAGCGACTTCGGCCGCGCGGCGCGCAAAGTGCTCGAGGTCGTCAGTCAACCGCTGCGCGTCAACAGTCACGAGATCTTTCTCACGGCGAGCATTGGACTCAGTTGCTATCCGCACGACGGCCGCGACGTCGAGACGCTGCTCAAGCACGCCGACGTCGCGATGTATCGCGCCAAAGAGCAGGGGCGCAATACCTATCAATTTTTCTGCGAGGACATGAACCGCCGCGCGCTCGAGACATTGTCGATCAGCAATCACCTGCGCCAAGCGATCGAGCATAACGAGCTGTTGCTCTACTATCAGCCACGCATCGACGCGAAATCGGGGGTGATCACCGGCGTCGAGGCGAATCTGCGCTGGCGTCATCCGGAGCTCGGGCTCCTCGAGCCGTTGCGCTTCATACAGATCGCCGAAGACACCGGCGTCATCGAATCGATCGGTCAATGGGTGCTCGCCACGGCGTGCGCCCAGGTGCGACGCTGGGACGAGTCCGGCGTGCCGCCGTTTCGAATATCCGTCAATCTGTCCGTGCGCGAATTCCGCGCCACCGATTTCGTCGACAAGGTGATGGCGACGCTGCGCGACACCGGTTTCAGCCCGCGGCGCCTCGAGCTCGAAATCACCGAGAGCGTGCTGATGCAGCAGCCGCAGGCCGCCGAGGCGGTGTTGGCGCGCCTGCACCAGCAGGGCATCACGCTTGCGATCGATGACTTCGGCACCGGCTACTCGTCGCTCTCCTATCTCAAGCGATTCCCGATCGATTATCTGAAAATCGACAAGAGCTTCATCGACGGCTTGCCCGAAGACAACAACGATTGCGTGATTTGCGGCGCGATCATCGCGCTGGGTCGAAATTTGAACGTCATGGTCGTCGCCGAAGGGGTCGAGACAATGCAACAGCGCGCGTTCTTGACGGAACGTGGCTGCGACGAGCTGCAAGGTTTTCTCTTTGCCAAACCGGGCCCCGCCGACGTGATCGAGCCGCTGCTTCGCCGCGGACGCTTGCCGATCGAAACGTACGTGCGCTTCGGATAAAGCGCGCGTGCAACCCGCGAGCCTTCGAATCTTCATCCGACTCATTCACGAATAAGCCGCATTTGAAAGCGGCGCCGGCTCTGCTACATTCCCCGACCTTTGCAGAATCGTGGAGGAGCGAACCATGTTCGATCTGAGCGGGAAGGTAGCCGTCGTTACCGGCGGGAACGGTGGCATCGGATTGGGCATGGCGCGCGGGCTTGCCTTCGCGGGCGCGAAGATCGTGATCGCGGCGCGCAACGCCGAAAAATCCCGCGCCGCCGTGGCCGATCTCGAAAAACGCGGCGCCGGCGCATTCGCGGTCGCGACCGATGTGATGGACGAAAAGTCCGTGGCCGCGATGGTTGCGGCGACCGTCGAGCGCTACGGCCGACTCGACATTCTCGTCAACAACGCCGGCATCAACATCCGCGGCGGACCGAGCGAGCTCAGCGCATCCGATTGGCACAAAGTGCTCGACACCAATCTGACGAGCGCGTTTCTTTGTTCGAAAGCGGCGCAGCCGATCATGAAGAAGGGCGGCGGCGGAAAAATCATCAACATCGGGTCGATGATGTCGATTTTCGGTGCGTCGTTTGTGCCGGCGTACGCCGCAAGCAAAGGCGGCATCGTGCAGCTCACGAAATCGCTCGCCTGTGCCTGGGCGCCCGACAACATTCAGGCGAACGCCGTGCTGCCCGGCTGGATCGACACCGATCTCACGCGCGGCGCGCGCGAACGCGTTCCCACATTGAACGAGGCGGTGCTGCGGCGCACACCGGCGGCGCGCTGGGGCACGATCGACGATCTGGCGGGTATCGCGGTATTTCTGGCGAGCGCCGCGTCGAACTTCGTCACCGGCACCGCGATTCCAGTCGATGGCGGTTACGCCATCCAAGGTTGAGGTTATCTGAAAAAATAATGAACACCCCCTCCCATTCCCTCCCTCGCCACGCGGGGGAGGGTTAGGGTGGGGCCGTCGTTTTGTGCTGGCTACACGTTTCTAAGGCAGAACGCCGACTCTAGCTTTGTACGCGTCGCGCAGCTCGCGCTTCAATACCTTGCCGATATTGCCGCGCGGCAGATCGTCGGTGATTTCGACCGCGGCCAGCCGCTGCGTTTTGCCGACCCTGCCGTTGATCCAATCGAGCAGCGCATCGGTCGTTACCTTGGCGCCGGCTTTCAACACCACGAACGCGACCGGCGTCTCGCCCCAGCGCGTCGACGCCACGCCGACCACCGCGACGTCGGCCACGTCCGGGTGCTCGCGCGCGACCGTCTCGAGATCGCTCGGATAAATGTTGAAGCCGCCCGAGATGATCATGTCTTTCTTCCGATCCATGAGAATGAGGAAGCCGTCCTCATCGAAGCGGCCGATATCGCCGGTGCGGATGAAGCGCTTGCCGCTCGCGTCGTGCCACTCGGCCTCACGAGTCTTCTCCGGTTGATTGTGGTATCCGGTCATGATCGCCGGGGAGTTGCCGACGATTTCGCCCGCCTCGCCGCGCGCCACTTCGCGTCCCTGTTCGTCGATGATGCGGATGTCGTGGCCCGGCGCGGGCTGACCGACGGTGTGGAGCTTCTCCGGGTAGAGATGCGCGTCGAGGATGCACGCGCCACCGCCTTCGGTCATGCCAAAGACTTCGACGAGGCCGCCGGGCCAGCGCTTTAAGATATCGGCTTTGAGCGCGGCGGCGAACGGCGCGCTGGTGCAGTACTTCATGCGAAAAGTGGAGAGATCGTAACGATCGAAATCCGGCGACGCCATGATGCGCTGATACTGCACCGGCACCAGCATCGTGTGCGTGACACGGTGCTTCTGCGCGAGCGCGAGATAGCCCCGCGCATCGAATTTCGCCATCAGCACGACGGTTCCGCCGAGCGCCAGCGTCGGGAAGAAGCTGACGAGCGTGGTGTTCGAATAAAGCGGCGTGGAGATCAGCGTGACCGTGTTGGTGTCGTAACCGGTACGAACCGCCCGCTGCACGTGGCGCCAGCGCATGCCGTGGGGTTGTACGATGCCCTTCGGCGTTCCCGTAGTGCCGGATGAATAAATAATGTTGAACGGCCAGTCGGGCTCAATCGTCACATCGTTGGGTTTTACGCCGCGCGGCGGTAACCACGCCTCGAAAGACGCGCCCGCCTCGGAGCCGTCGAGGGCAATGCGCTTAGCCGTGACGCGCGCTCGCAGCGGTTCGAGCAGCGTCGCGACCGCCGCGTCGAGGAAGAGGCACTTCGCACCCGCGTCGAGAATCATGTTGGCGAGACTTTCCGCGGTGGCGGAGGGCGCGAGCGGCGCGACCGCGACACCGGCGCGCAATCCGCCGAAGAACACCGCCGCGTACTCGATCGACGTCGCGGCACAGATGGCGATGGCGTCGCCCGGCCGCACGCCGTCGCGTTGCAGCGCTGCCGTCACTCGGTCCACTAGCTGATCGAACCCGGCAAAATCGAGCGCACGATCGTCCTGCCGCAGGGCGGCTTGATGCGGCCGCTGTTCCGCATGAGTTCGGATGAGGTCCGGGAGGGCGACGAACGACGCTTGAAGGATTTCCTCGTGGGTCGTAGGAAGGGGTCTCACAGTTGTGGTCATGCTTATCAGGAGGCGGGCTCGCGTGTGCGCCACAGTCTACCAAATTGCGCCGCGCTTTTTCCCGGTTCCGCCGGCGCACGATGCCCTTTGTCCGCTCGGCGAACACGCGCGATGACGCTGCCGCGCGGCTCGTGGTAGATTGAATGCGACTTGCCGAACGATTGCGCCTAGCCGGCACGTGCAATCGTGGTTCCGATTCGATCGGCTATGCCGGACCCGAGGTGTCTCATGCCTTACGCCGCCGAACGCGTCATTCACGACGCCGACTCGCACATCATGGAAACCGCGGAACTGCTCGTACAGTTCGCGGATCGTCGGATTGCGGATCATATTAATCAGCTCGGTCCGCGGCATTTTTTGAACGCCAATTCCGAGCGCGTGCGCGACCCGCTGGCGAAGCAGCGCGACCCGGAATACCGGGCGCGCGACGAAGCGGAGATCATGTTGCGCAAAAACTGGGCGGCGACCGGTTCGCTGTACAAAGAGGATCGGCCGCGCGCGCTCGATTATCTCGGCTTCGCCAGTCAGCTTGTCTTCAACACCTACGTCAACGGTTATATGTCCCGGCTCGAGCGCACGTCGGACGACCTGGATCTGATCTACGGTTTTGCCGATACGCACAACCGCGCGATGCGCGATTTTTGCAGCGTCGATCCGCGTCTGTTGCCGACTGCGTATGTCCCGCTCGCGGACTTCGAGCGCGCGCACGCCACGGCGCGGCAAGCGGTGCAGGACGGCTTCGCCGGGCTGCTCGTTCCCTCCGCGTGCCCGCGCACGCACTCGCCGAGCCACGTCGAGCTCTTCCCGGTGTGGCGCACCGCGGAAGAAGCCGGCGTGCCGATCCTGTTTCACGTCGGCGGCGGCGGGCAGCTGCTCGATCCGAATTATTTTCAAAACGGCCTGCCGGTTCCGCCGGATTTCCACGGCGGCGCGGAGAACTTCCGCTCGGTCGATTACATGGCGATCCCGGGGCCGGTGATGCAGACGCTCGCGACGCTCATCATCGACGGAATTTTCGAAAAGCATCCGCGCCTAATGTTCGGCGTCATCGAGCAAGGTGCGAGCTGGATCGCGAGCTGGATGCGTTATCTCGACAGCGCGTTCGATGCGTTCCGCCGCCACGAAGAGCGACTGCAAAAGTTGACCCTGCTGCCGAGCGAGTACGTGCGCCGCCAAATCCGCGCGACGCCGTATCCGGCCGAAGACGCCGGTTGGATTGCGCGCGAGGCCGGGCCCGAGATTCCGCTGTTCTCGTCCGACTACCCGCACGTCGAGGGTGGACGCCATCCGATCAAGCGCTTTGAGACAAGTCTCGCGGCATCGGATGAAAAAATCAAAAGCCGGTTTTATCGCGAGAACTTCGTCAGCCTGATGGGGACGGCGCTCAAGACGCGCGGCATCGCCTGATCGCGCACGCTGTGCCGTGCGGCGTCGTGGCAAAATCGCCGAGTGACGCAGTTGCTTTTACTCCCTCGATCTTCTGAACGTCGACACGTGGGCAATAAAGGTATTGCATGAGTAATGCCGCCGACGCGGCGAAAGCCGCTGCCGCGCATCCGTTCGATCGTGCCGTCGCGCTCGAGTCGATACCGGACGGACGCCTGCGCGGTCGCACGAACGAATCGTATTGGAACATGATCAGTCCGTTCGGCGGGATGACGGCCGCGATGGTGCTGAATGCGATTCTGCAGAAGCCGGAGCGACAAGGCGATCCGGTCGCGCTCACGGTGAACTTCGCGGCGCCGATACAAGCAGGCGAGTTTTTCGTCGAAGCGCGGATGGCGCGCGCGAACCGTTCCACCCAGCATTGGGCGGTCACGATCGTGCAAGGCACGACGCCCGATGTCGTGGTGAACGCCATCGCCATCTTCGGCGTACGTCGGCCGACGTGGGGAGATACCGAGGCAGTGCGTCCGTCCGCGCCCGATCCGGAAGCGAGTCGGCGTTTTCAACCCACGATGCCGATGCGCTGGCCGGCGATGTACGACGTGCGTTACGCGCGCGTGAGCAATGACAATACCGACAGCCTCACGCATACCTGGATCCGCGACGCCGAGCCGCGCAACGTGGATTGTCTCTCGCTCACCGCCTATTGCGACACGTTCGCGCCGCGCATTTTCTTCCGTCGGCCGCTGCTGGTGCCGGTAGGCACGGTGTCGCTCAACATTTACTATCACGTAAGCGCAGAAGATCTGGCACATCATGGTTCCGCACCGGTGTTCGGCGTCGCCCATGGCCAAGTAAATCGCAAAGGCTACGGCGATCAGCACGCTCAGTTGTGGGGCCAAGAAAATACGCTGCTCGCGACGACGCACCAAATGCTTTGGTACAAGGAATAACGCGCGCATGACCTCGAAACTTTTTACGCCCATCACGTTGCGCGGCGTCACCGCGCGCAATCGCGTCGTCATTTCGCCGATGTGCATGTACTCGGCGAACGACGGCATGGTCGGCGATTGGCATCTCGCGCATCTCGCAAAGTTCGCGCTCGGCGGTGCCGGCATCGTGTTCGTCGAAGCGACGGCGGTTGAAGCGCGCGGACGCATCTCGCACGGCGACGTCGGCATCTGGTCGGACGCGCACGCCGCCGCGCTCGGGCGCATCGCCGCGCTTCTCAAGCAGCACGGTGCGCTGCCCGTCATTCAGCTCGCGCACGCGGGGCGCAAAGCGAGCATGCAGCGGCCGTGGTTCGGCAACGGTCCGCTCGGACCGGATGATATCGCGCGCGGCGAGCGACCGTGGGAGATCATCGCGCCGACCGATGAACCGATCGGCGAAGGTTGGTTGAAGCCGAAGCTCATGGAGCGTGCCGACATCGACCAAGTTATTGCCGCCTTCGCCGCCGGCGCACGCCGCGCCGCCGCGGCGGGATTCGAGATCGCCGAAATTCACGGCGCGCATGGCTATCTCATTCACAGTTTCTACTCGCCACTGACCAACAAGCGCACCGACGCTTACGGCGGCGATCTGCGCGGGCGCATGCGTTTCGCGCTCGAAGTGGCGGAAGCCGTGCGCGCCGTTTGGCCGCACGACAAGCCGCTCTTTTTCCGCATATCGTCGGTAGACGGCGTCGATGGCGGTTGGCAGATCGAGGATTCGATCGAGCTGGCGCGCGCCCTCAAAGCACGCGGCGTCGATGTGATCGACTGTTCGTCCGGCGGCATCGCGAGCAGTCCGACCGCGGCGTTGATTCCGCGCACGCTCGGCTTCCAGGTTGCATTCGCCGGGCGAATACGACGCGAGGCGGAGATTGCGACACAAGCGGTCGGACTGATTCTCGACGGCCCACAGGCCGAGGCGATCCTACAAGCCGGCGATGCCGATCTGATCGCCGTGGCGCGCGAAGCGCTGTTCGATCCGTTCTGGCCGCATCACGCCGCCCGCGCGCTCGGCGTCGGTGACGAATTCGCCGATTGGCCGCAACAATACGGCTGGTGGCTCGCGCGCCGCGCAAAAGCGCTCGCGAAGATGGGCCGTTAAAGATTCCGGACAAGGTCTAGCCTCGCCATGTTCGGTACGCACGATCTCGCGCTCTTCGCCTTCTCCGTATTGCTGCTCGCGATCACGCCCGGGCCGGACACGCTCTACATCGTCGGCCGCAGCTCGGTGCACGGCTGGAAGTGGGGCGCTACCGCGGCGCTCGGTGTTGGCGCCGGGATCTTCGTGCACATCGCTGCGGGCGCGCTCGGTCTCTCCGCCGTTCTCGCCGCCTCCGCCACGGCGTTCTCCGTCGTGAAGTTGGCCGGCGCGGCGTACTTGGTTTATCTCGGCATTACATTGTTGTTGTCACGTTCGACGGCACCGAAAGCGGAGCGCGCGAGCGCCGCACCGATTTCGCTTCCCCGCGTCTTCGCTGAAGGATTCTTGACCAATGTGCTCAATCCGAAAGTGGCGCTCTTCTTCTTGGCGTTCATTCCGCAATTCATCGACACCGACGCGCCGAGCAAGCCGGCGGCGTTCGCGTTTCTCGGCGTCGTCTGCAACACGATCGGGACCCTGTGGAATTTATTCACGGCGTGGTACGCGGCGCGCGTCGGCGATCGGCTGAAGCGAGCGGGGATATGGCGCGCCTGGCTCAATCGGATCGTCGGCGGGATGTTCGTTTTTATCGGCGTAAAGCTCGCCTTCGCCAGGCTCAACTAACTATCCGGCAAAAAACACCCAGCGGTTACGGCGCGTCGTAGTTTAGTTGTGCGGGCGTTTTATTTGCGGAGTCTTTAAAAACTGGGACCCGTTCAGCAACTACAAGCCACAAAAAAAAGACGCCCTGCGGAGCAAGGCGTCTCAATTGAGAAAAATGATTGTTCTGCCTTGCGCTAGTCGGTCAGCCGCCAGAACGCGCACTTATGGGCGGTCGCAAAACCGGTCTCCGTGCTCGGTGTCGGCGGAGCCAGCGATTGCAGCTCATCAGTGGCTGGATCGTAGGCTGGCCAGGCCGGTGTGTGGCGCGAGTTCGGATCGCCGGTTTTCGCGAAGTGCGTCCAGTAGCGCACCATGTTGCGCGACAAGCGCTGCTGATCGTTATCGAGCGCCACCGGGTTGGGAACCGACGCCCGCAAATGGAAGAGGTACTGAATCTCGGATGCGTGCGCCGCCCGGTACGGGAAGCTTACCGGCGGCAGGAACAACTCTGGCGCGTTTTCGTCGTTGAATTCGTAGCCGAACACTGGTACGAACTTCGCGAGCCGGCGGATGGAAACGCGCGAGTTGCACGCGAACACCACGTCGGTGCCGAGCGCGGTGAGCGCGAGGCTCGGGCTGTCGAAATTGGCGAGTGGGTATTGCGCGACGGCGAAGGGGGCCAACGTCGGGCCGATCAGACCCGCGACCGCGGCCGGATAACCGGCGGCTGTCAGCGGCGATCCTCTCGCAATCTCGCCTAGGGCAACGAAGAGACTCCACTCGTCATGATTCGACCCTTCCATCACCGGCACGTGATTGAACTGGCCGCTCGTAAGCGCCGCACCGATCGATTGCGTCAGCACTTTATTGTCGACGTTGGGCGCGGCGATCGCACCCGCCTGAGAATCCGCAAGCAGAGTTGCTATCGGCACCGCACGCAAACAGGCGGCGACGTCCGCTGCGGTAGCGCAACCTGCGCGAGTGGCAAACCCGCTGCCGCGAGTATTGGCCGTTGTATGCGAGGCGGTGTTCAGTTGATAAGCGCCGCTTTCGATGATGGCGCGTTGGAACAGTCCGGCCGCGAGCGGGGAGGCGAGTTGCGTGTGCACGCTTAATCCGCCGGCCGATTCACCGAAGATCGTGATGTTATCCGGATCGCCGCCGAAGCGTTTGATGTTGCGCTTCACCCACTGGATCGCCGCCTGCTGGTCGAGGTGGCCGTAATTGCCGGATGCCCCGCCTTGCTCCGCGTCCAACGCCGGGTGCGCGAGGTATCCCAGAATGCCGAGACGATAGTTGATCGTCACGACGATCACACCGCGCTTCACGAGCTCGGTCGGGTCGTAGTCGTCGCTTTCGCCCGTCACCAACGCGCCGCCATGAATCCACAACATCACGGCGCGCCCGTCATGGCGATCGCCGTCGTGATCGTTGTGGCGATCCCGATCGCGGTCTGCATGGTCGTCGCGATGGAACGAGCGTTCAAAGAACCCGTGTTCGTCGCTTGGCGTGTATACATTGAGGAACAAACAATCCTCGTTCGCGCTCGCGAGCCCGAACGGCCCCGCGTTCTGCGGACAATGGTTGGCAAACGTCGTCGCGTCGCGCACGTTGCGCCAACTCGCTGCCGGCTGCGGCGCTTTCCAGCGCCCATTACCCGCTGGCGACGCCGCGTAGGGAATGCCGAGAAACTTGTTCATGTCGCGGGTTTCGACGCCCTTGATGAAGCCCTTGTCGGTCAATACGAAGAGCGCTTCGTCGTGTTCGCGCTCGAAGATCGTGGCGTTGGCCGCCACGCTCGGGAGCGTCGCGCATACGGCTAGGAAGCCGATCGCGAATGTGCGTATGAAACGAAATGAGGTTATCTCTGGGATGTTCATTGTTCTGTTCCTCCGATGTGGGGTATTTATTGCTGAGTCCTTGTGTAATTACTGTTCTTCTCGCGCTTTTATTTCATGCTCGCTTGCAGCGCGGCGCGTCCTTATTTCGAACCTGCGCTAACCGCAGCGCCAGGCATTCTCCGAGGACGCGCGATCATCGTACGGAACGCGTGACGGGTGTACAACGAGGCTACGGACGGGCGGTCGTAAACAGGGTAGTCGCATAGTGACAAATCGCATGCATATGAGGAGCTTTACAATAAAACGGACTCTGGCCGAATGTTTCAGGAGGGTTCCGCCTGGCAGTACCATCTTAATTGCTCCGAAGTAATCCCCCGACTCTGCTGGGAGACCGTGCTTTTACTCCCTCTCCCTTTTGGGGAAAGGGTGCAGTGAGGGTACGATGTCAAAGCTCATCGATGACCTTCGTCCCACCCTTATCCCATCCTTCTCCCTCTGAGGGAGAAGGAGCCGTTCTCAACGGGGCGCCGGATGGCGATACCACCGCACCCGTTCGTACGCTCGGTAGCCGAGACGTCGGTAGAGCGGCTCCCCGAAAGGGCTTGCTTGTAACGTGACTACACGAGCGCCGTGGTCGAAGCCGGCGTTGGTGGCGAGCCGCGTGCAGAGTCCGGCAAGACCCATGCGTTGCGCGGCGCTCACCGTGCCGACCCAATAAACCCCCGCGCCTGCACCGCTCAGAATCGTCAAGGCGGTCGATACCGCACGACCGCCCTGATAGGCAACGAACCCGACGACGCGCTCCGACAGCACGCGCCCTGGTAGTTGAAAGGTCGCGCGCGTTTCCGCTGCGGGAAACCCGAGCGCTTCATACGCCTCGGCGTTGATCGCGATAGCGTCGCGCACGTGGCGCTCCTCGGCGAACGCTTCGACGCGTACGCCCGCGGGTGGCTCGGCGTCGGCGAGACGAGTCTCGATGAGCATACACGGAGAATCGGTGAGGCGTTGACGATCCGCCGCCAGCAGCAACTGCTCGATGTCCTCGTCGTGATGGGTTCGCACCCACACGCTGAAGCCGCGGCCGCGCCCCCGAAAGAATTCCTGCGCGCGCCGCAGCACTTCCGCAGCGGGCACGCGTTGATCGAGTCGGGCCACGGAATTTCGGTAAGCACCGGGAAACGCGGAATGTCCGGCGAGCAACAGTATGCCGTTGTTCTCGACGACCTCGCACGGATTCTGCCAGCGTGCGTGCTCGCGGATCGATTCGATCAGGTTGGCGTCGCAGAGGTCTTCGAGCGATGCGAGGTTGTTGTCTGGCATGGCGATTGTTCCGGAATGGATCAGGTGTTGGGCGAGCGCATTCGCGCCTGCATGACGACGTAGGCGCCGAGAAGCATCAGCACCGAGGCGACCGCCTCGACCAGCCGGATGCGCTCGCCGAAGACGATCACGCCGAGTATCAAGGCGATGACGGGACAGATGAACGTGTAGGTCGACACGCGGGTCGACGGCCAGACCTTGATTAGACTTTGATACAGCGTGAAACCGAGCAGCGAACCGACGACGACGAGGTACAGCAGGCTGCCGCCGGTGGCCGGTTGCAGCAGCGCATCGAGTGTCGCCGCATCGACCGGCTCGATAAGCAACGCGACCACGGTTAGAGCGCCACCGCCGATGAGCATTTGAAACGCGGAGACATCGAGCGCGGAGTAGCGCGCGAGCGTCGCGCGGCCGAGCGCGGTGCCCCAGGCGTATCCGGCGGCGCCGATGACGATCGAAAGCACGCCGGCGATTTCCGCCGGGCTCGCGACGGCGCCGGGCGCGAACAGCAGCATGAGTCCGACGACGCCGATCGCTATCCCCGCGAGCTTCGCCCAGGCGAACGCTTCCTGGCGATAGAGCAGACTGAAAACCAGCATCCACAGCGCGACGCTGGCGAGATTCACCACGGCCGAGAGGCCGGAGTCGAGCTGGCGTACGCCCCATGTCAGCAAGCCGTAGTTCACCGCGATCATGAGCAACGCCGGCAGCGTGAGGCGGCGCAAGTCAGCCGCGGGAATGCCGAAGCGCCGCGGCGTGAGACCGATCCAGAGGAACAACAGAATTCCCGCCAATACGAACCGGATCCCCGCGTAGAAAAACGGCGGCACGTTCGTCACGCCTTCTTTGATCGCGACGAAAGTCGAGCCCCACGCCAAACACATGAGCGCGAATGCCGAATAGGGGCGCGCGTTGTTGCGGAGGGTCGATGATTCGGCGGCCGAGGCCATGACGCTATCGTTGAAAGTACAGTCGCAATTTAAACGATGGGTCGGCGCGCGTCATCTCGAATCGCGTACACACCGAGCGCGGCACGACGGACAGCGTACGGCGACAGTTTCAGTTCGGTCTACGAATGAACACTCGACAGCGACGGTCCAGCAAGGCACCATGCTCGGCGCATGCTCGAAAAGAGGAGGGGCCATGACTATTAATAGAATCCGTTCGTTCGCCGGTGCACTCGTCGCGTTGACGCTCGCTGCTTCGGCGGCCGAACCCGACATCAAGCTTCCCAACACGCTCACG
This sequence comes from Sulfurifustaceae bacterium, assembly GCA_041485885.1. Classification (GTDB taxonomy): domain Bacteria; phylum Pseudomonadota; class Gammaproteobacteria; order Acidiferrobacterales; family Sulfurifustaceae; genus JACQFZ01. The sequence continues at coordinate 3,611 of JBGPKL010000048.1, read as the reverse complement.
ATGACGGCCTACGATACCGGGTCCTCCGGGTTCAATATTGCCGTCGCGGTCGGCAAAGCGTTCAAGGACAAACACAACACCGACGTGCGCGTGCTGCCGGCGGGTAACGACGTGGCGCGCCTCGCGCCGGTCAAGGGCGGCCGCGCGCAGATCTCGGCGATGGGCATCGGCGTGTACTTCGCGCAGGAGGGCGTGTTCGAGTTCGCGGTCAAGGACTGGGGCCCGCAGCCGCTACGCCTCATTCTTGCGTCCACGGACTGTAACGCGATCGCGCTCGGCGTCGCCAAGGACACCGGCGTGAAGCAAGTGAAGGACTTGAAGGGCAAGCGCGTCGGCATGGTCGTCGGCTCGCCCGCGCTCAATCAAAACGCGTTCGCGATCATTGCTTTTGGCGGTCTCGGCAAGAACGATGTGAAGCTCGTCGAATTTTCGAGCTACGGCGCCATGTGGAAGGGCATGGTCAACAACGAGGTCGACGCCGGCATCGCCTCGACGATCGCGGCCCAGGCAAAGGAAGTGGATAGTTCGCCGCGCGGCCTGATCTTTCCGCCGACGCCAGCGTCGGACGCGAACGGCTGGGCACGCCTGAAGAAAATCGGTCCGTACTACATTCCGCACAAGACGACCTGCGGCGCCGGCGGCCCATCGCCGCAAACTCCGGTCGAGCTGCCGTCGTATCCGTACCCGATCTTCATGGCGTACGCGGAGCAGCCCGCCGATCTCGTTTATAACGTCGCCAAATCGTTGATCGCGGACTACGACGCGTACAAGGACGGCGCGCCCGGCGCGGCCGGCCTCGAGCTGAGCCGCCAGAATCTCACCTGGGTGCTGCCGTATCACGAGGGGACGGTGCGCGCGTTTCGCGAGGCCGGCGTGTGGAAGCCCGAGCACGAAGCGCATAACAAAGCGCTGCTGAAGCGCCAGGAAGTGCTGGCCGCCGCGTGGGGCGCGTTCTCGAAGACAGCGCCATCCGATGACGAGGCGCTGCGTAAAGGTTGGATGACGGCGCGTGCCGCCGCGCTGAAAAAAGCTGGGCTGGACACCATTTTCGAGTAAGCCGCGGCGACCACCGACACCCGCCACCTTGTGATGCAGACGCCGGATCCGCACGTCGCCGGGCCGGCCGAAGCCGAGGACCTGCGCGTACGCAAATTGCACGGCGCGTGGCGCTGGTTGCTCGCGGGGGCCACCGCGCTCACGATATTCCTTTGCGTCAACCAGCAGTTCGTCCTGCGGTTCTTCGTCGGTTTCACGCCGCTCAACACCGAGTATTACTACGCGCTGATACTCGTCATGCTGCCGTTCGTGTTCGTGCTGTTCCCCGCCTCCGCGCGCGCGCCGCTCGAGCGCGTACCGTGGTACGACGCCGCGCTGTTCCTGCTCACGCTGGCGGCGTCCCTGTACTTGATGTTCCACATCCGCAAGGCAGCCGCGCTCGGCTGGGAATTCGGCGGCGCCCCGCGCGACGTCATCGCGGTCGGCTTCCTCATGTGGGCGCTGCTGATGGAGGCGTTGCGCCGCACCGGCGGTTGGGGCCTGGTGTGGAGCATTCTGCCGTTCACCGTCTTTCCGCTCTTCGCCGACAGCAACTGGCTCGGGCCGCTCAAAGGTACCGAATCCACCGCCGCGCAGACGAGCGCCTACCACGTGCTGTCGAGCGAAAGCCTGCTCGGTATTCCGATCCAAGCGTTCGCCGAGACCGTGATCGGCTTCCTGGTGTTCGGCACGGCGCTCATGATGACGGGCGCGGGACGCTTCTTCATCGACGTCGCGTTCGCGCTGTGCGGGCGCTTTCGCGGCGGCGCGGCCAAGGTCGGCATCTTCGCGAGCGCGCTGCTCGGCATGATGTCAGGCAGCGTCGTCAGCAACGTGCTGACCGCCGGCACCATGACCATACCGACGATGAAGAAGACCGGCTTTAGCGCCTCGTACGCCGCGGCGATCGAGGCGTGCGCCTCGACCGGGGCCGTGCTCGCGCCGCCGGTGATGGGTGCGACCGCGTTCGTGATGGCGCAATTTCTCAACGTCAGCTACGCCGAGGTCGCGCTCGCCGCCTCGATTCCCGCCGCGCTTTACTATTTCGGCCTGTTCATGCAGGTCGATGCCTACGCGGCGCGTCGCGGTTTGAAAGGACTTCCTGCCAAGGAGCTGCCGCGCCTGCGCGACGCGTTACGGCAGGGCTGGTACTACCTGTTGGCCATCGTGCTGCTGGTCTACATGCTGCTCGTGCTTAAACGCGAGAGCCATGCGCCGTTCTACGCCACGGTGCTGTTGCTCGTGCTCAACCAACTCTTCAATAAGGAGAAGTGGAACTTCCAAACGGTCGTGAAATTTCTCGAGGCGAACGGCCGCACCTTTGCCGAGCTGATCGGCATCCTCGCCGGTTGCGGCCTCTTGATCGGCGCATTCTCGCTCACCGGCGTGATCTCGAGTATTGCCAACGATCTGCTGCGGCTCGCCGGCGACCACGTCTTGCTGCTGCTGGTGATGGCGGCGATCACGAGCCTCGTGCTCGGTTTGGGTCTGACCACGACGCCCTGCTATATCTTCCTCGCGATTCTGGTCGGACCCGCCTTGGAGAAGATGGGCCTCAACAAAATGGCCGTGCACATGTTCGTGTTCTATTGGGGCATGCTCTCGGCGATCACACCGCCGGTGGCGATCGCCTCGTTCGCCGCCGCCGGCATCGCCGGGGCGCCGGCGATGAAGACCGGCTGGGAGTCGATGCGCGTCGGCAGCATCATTTACTTCATCCCGTTCTTCTTCGTGCTCAACCCGGCCTTCGTGTTGCAAGGCTCGTGGTTCGAAGCGCTGTATCTGACGATCAACTCGGCGATCGGAATCGTATTCATCTGCGGCGGTATCCAGGGCTACCAGCTCTTCCTCGGCGACCTGCGCCGCGGCGGTGCCTGGGAGTGGCCGCTGCGTACGGCGCTCATGCTGGGCGGCCTCGTCCTCGCGACGCCGGGCGGCGGTATCTTGCCATTCGGCGCCGTGCAGATGGAGATCTTAGGGCTGACGATCCTTCTGCCCACAGTAGTCGTCGCGTGGTCGTTAGACCGGCGCGTGAAGCCGATTAAACGCCCGGCATAGGTGCTCTGGAGGTATCCCCCGGCTGTTACTCCTCTCCCAGAGTAAAAAAATCCGCGCGCGAGCGCGTATCGTCTCGCGCCCTTCTCCCTTCGGGAGAAGGGATGGGGATGAGGGACGAAGCCGATCTTGCTTCGCGGGGAGAAGGGAAGCGATGAGGTTAAGTGCCTCAGAGGCTGACGGCGCTAGGCGCGGTGCTTGAGGCGCTCACCCATTAAGCGAGACATGTCGTCTCACCTGCTTCGTACTTCCCGGGTCGGGTCATGCGCCGGATCGTCAGCCGGTAGCACGTCTTCCACCCATGCGCCTTTCTTCCAGCCCGGGACCGGAACCGGGCAGCCGGCTTTCGGCACGAAGCGCGAGCGTTCGACGAGTTTCATTTTATGGGTCATCGCGTACTCGTGTGGGTAAAAACAGAGCGTGAACCTCGCTTCTGTCCTGTAATTCCCGGCGTAGAACGCATTTGACGTATCGCGGAGATTCGCCATGATGCTCCGATGCCTACTCTCAAACGTAAACAT
>JBGPKL010000047.1:0-32893 GCA_041485885.1 Sulfurifustaceae bacterium | reverse complement strand
TGAAAACGGCTTATGCTGTACATGGGTTGTGGATCTCGACTGTTGAGTTGGCGCTCAGGGTTTTCACCCAAAACACCGAGATTCGCAACCTCTTTTCATCGTTTCGCAAAAATATTCCGGACAGTAGTGCGCGGAAGCGGGGATGACAACGAAAGCTCTCTCTTCGGAACAGGACACGACGAAGCGCTGAGTCCTGTATCGATTTTTGAACCTCACCTTCTCTTACCCGCTCCAGACGCATCGCCGCGTAGCGATTGCGGATCGTATCCGGCGACGCGTCTGTATCCGTCCGAAATCGCGCGCAGCTCCGCTTCACTAATGACATCCTCTACGCGCGTAAACGGCCTATCGCCGGTACGCAAATACACTTCGCGCAGAATCGCGTCGGGCGGGTTCGCGCGATTCATCCGCACAACGTTCGCCGTCGCGTCCAACCGCCTCGCTTCGTACGCCTTGAGCGCGGCGACCGGATCGGCGTGTTCGACCAGGCTCTGCGCCAACACGTGCGCGTCGAGAATCGCCTGTCCCGCGCCGTTCGACCCGCGCGGAACCATCGGATGCGCCGCGTCACCCAACAAGGTGACGCGCCCCTGACTCCACCACGGCAGCGGATCTTGATCGATCATGGGGAACTCGAGGATCGCGTCCGCGGCGCGGATCAGCGCGGGCACGTCGAGCCAATCGAAATGCCAGTCCGCGAACGCACCGATGAAGTCATCGATGTTTCCTCCACGGTTCCAGTCGCGCGCCGTGTGCTTCGCCGTCTCGATCTCGGCCACCCAGTTGATCAGTTGTCGCCCGTCTGCGTCGATGCCGTTACGGATCGGATAGATCACCATTTTGCCGTTCGCGAGCCAGCCCGCGCGCACCATGCTCGCGCCGGACAAAAACCGCGGCCATCGCGTCACACCGCGCCACATGTTCACGCCCGAATAAAGCGGCTCGCCTTCGCCGGGGTGGAGTTGCCGGCGGATCGCGGAGTGCAGGCCGTCGCAGGCGATCGCGACGCTTCCGCGCTGCAGCGGCAAACCGTCGCCGGTAGCCAGGCTTCGGAAATGCACGGTAACTCCGCTCGCGTCCTGCTCGACGTGCGTGCACTTCGAGCCGGTAACGACCCGGTCCGATCCGAGCCGCTCGCGAACCGCTTGCAGCAACACGTCCTGCAGATCGCCGCGGTGAATCGAGAACTGCGGCCACTCGTAACCCGCATGGCGCCCCGCCGGCTCGCGATAAATGAGCTGCCCGAAGCGGTTGAAGAAAACCGACTCGCGCGTCGTCACCGCGACTTTTGCCAACGCGCCCTCGAGGCCTAGCGCACCGAGCACCTGGGTCGCGTGCGGCAGCACGTTGATGCCGACACCGATCGGCTTGATCTCCGGCGCCGCTTCATACACGCGCGCGGAAACGCCCACTTTATGCAAGCTGAGCGCCAGCGTCAGGCCGCCGATGCCACCGCCTATTATTACGACATCCATGATGTTACTCGATCCTCGGATACTGGAACGCCGAATGGGTCGCTCGAACGTCCGCGCCGCTGTCCGTGCCGGGCCGGCACGTGCGGAGCATATCGTAAGCCATGCCGCTGCATTTGCGATGAGATATTTTCCAAAGAGGGCTACAATTTTTCGCGCCGGGTCTCTACCGATCAATAGCAACGCGGAGGTGGCTATGCCCGATTCACTGGTGGTTCAATATTCCGGAACGATACGACAACCGATCGACGTCGTCAGTCGCCAGTTCGGCGATATCCCGCATCACGCAAAACACTCCGTTCACCCCGATATCACTTTCGTTATTCTCTCCGACCAGAAAAACGTGTGCCACTTTACGCAGGAAGTCCGACTGCTCGGGTTGAAACAAAAGGACGAAGTGATGCAGAAGCGCCGCGCCGACGGGAGTCTCGAAAGCGAAGTCATCGAGGGAACGAACAAGGGAATGAAAATCTTCCAGTCCTTTCATTCGCAGGGCCCGAACGCGACAACGATAAAGCTCCGTGTCGAGGCACCCGCGAAAGGCATCAAGAAACTGCTGAAGCGCTTTTTCGAAGCCGCGATTTTGAGCACGGTGAAGAAAGCGTTCGAACAGGACCGCGTCGATTTGGAAGAACGAGGTTATCCGAGACGCCCGGCGGCCGCGTAACGCGTCACGCGAACCGCCGCGTGGAGACTCGAACCGCGGCGGCCTCCCGCGGCGCCAGACGAGATCGCCGCGTCGATCCTCAACCGACTACCCGGCAACGCCGACTATGGCGCATCGGCGCTTGCCAATTGGACGGCGATCGTTCCGAGCCCCTCCTCCTCGAGCAGAATATCGCGCATCACCTGCGCAAAACTTCCGCGCGCGTCGCGCGTGCGGAACAGGGCGGTTATCGGCCCGAACACTTCCGTGAGGAACGGACTGCCCGCCTTTGCTTCGTCGATCGGCGCGCCGGGGATCGTCTCCTCGGGATCGTTCGTTATCAAAATGACGACGAGCCGGACGTCGTGGCCGCTCTTCGCGTTGAACTCGCCGACTTTGTCTTTCAGCACGGCGATCAAGTCGCGCGCGGTCTCCGCGCCTGAATTCTCGAAGTATCCGCCGTCGACGATCCGGCCCCAGGTTTCGCGCTTCGCTCCCGGCGTGCGGCAATCGACCAGGCCCTTCGCGTCTCGGCACGCTCTGACGGTCCCGAGCGGGCTCAGGTACGTGAAGCGCGCGCTGTTAGCGGGACGCGATATCGAAAAAGTCCCTCGCCCTTGACTCTTTCATTGACCGCACGTTCTAGCGGTCGATCTTGGTGCGGCTGCATAGCCTTCGGGATTAGCGCGCTTCGCGCCTGGTCGCGCCCACGCTTCCCGGAGCGGAAGCCAGCCGACGCTCGATTTCCGCGAGCTTCGCGCGGATCGCGTCGCCCACGGCAATTTGCGGATTGGAAAAATCCTCCTGCTCCTCCGTTTCGCGCTCGCGAATGATCGGCAACGCGCGGGCAAACGCTTCTTCGAAGGAGTACGTCTCGCGCAGCTGTTCGTCGAACAGCGCCTTCGCGAAATACGTGAAATCGGAATCCGCGTCGCAACCGAACGACGTATGCGCCGCGTCGGCCGCCGTCATGACAAGCGTCGTCGGCCCGCGCAACGGTTCGATGAAGCCGCCGGAGTAACAAGCGGAGACGATGACGACGCGCCAGCGAATGCCCGCTTCGTCGAGCAGCTGCTTGACCGTGGCCGGGCTCAACTCCTGCAACTGCAACGGCCAGAAACTCACGGACAGCTTGTGCGTCTTCGATCCATGCGACGTGAGATAGAGGACGACCACGTCTTCGTCGGGGTCGATCAGGCGGCCGACACGCTGCAACGCCGCGCGCAAGTTCGTCACCGTGGCAAGCGGGTACTGGCGCAGTGTCTTCTTGTTGTTGACGAGCAGCAAAGAACGGCCGTAAGTATCGAAGCGGTCGTCCATCAAGTTTCGAATGACTTCGCTTTCGTTCAGGAACACGTCCTGATGTGCGTACGGCGCGAAGCCGACGAAATAAAGATCCGCCACGCCGCGCCGATGCCGAACCAGCCCGCGGATCGTCTGCTCCGCCAACTTCGGCTGCAGATAGAGCAGCTCCTCCATAACGGGCGACTCGCGCTCGGCCCGAGACTCGTTGCGCTCGGCGGGCATCTCGTACCAGAGCGGTTGCGGCGGCGTAACGATGTCATACACGCTCGCAACGACGAGCGGCAATATCGCGAGCGCCACGTACCGCACCGCAAGCCGCGCCGTGCGACGCAGCAGCACCGCCGCCACCGCCACGAACCAACCGTAGTAGCCGCAGTAAACCCACGCCCAAGCCTGATAGCTCTTGCGTGGCGCGACGCCGACGACGAGATGCAACACGACTACTGTAACGATCCCCATCGTCGCCACGGCGGCGAACACGGCAAGCGGAATCGTGAGGACGTTGACCCGCCGAACCGCAAGACGCGCGGCCAACAAACCGACGAGCAGGATGACCGGCACATCAAACGAAACTGCTCGCAGCCCGCCCCAGTTGAACAGAACCGATCCACTATAGAACGTACGGCTCAGCGCGATGCTAAGACCGATTGCCACAACCGCCACCGCGATCAACTGCTCCGGCGAAACGACCCACGATTTCGCATCGACCCGAACAAAGAACGCCGAGCGAAAACCGGCCCACAAATTCGCAAGTAGCGGCCGGAGCAGTTGATCGATAACGACAAGACGGAACGAACGTTTCGTGCCGCTCGATGTTGTGGTTCGGCGGTTAACGGCGTGTTTCATTTTTAACTACATCGGTCTTCTTGGCCCGTCTTTAAAGCTAGTTGGCGAAGCGGAGAGTGGCAAGCAGAGTCGCAACATTCGATAATGCGGCGCCGAAAGCTGCGCGCGCTTCGGCATCATCTATTGCCAAACGTCGTAAAGAAAGCGCGTGTAGGGATCCTCTGCGATTTCGTCGAAGGTTCGCTTCAGTGCACGCGAATCGATGGAAAGAACCGCCGCCGTGCGGTCCAGCGTTCCTTGTGCGTTTTTTCGAATACTCCGGATGCGCTGACGAGTTAGCGTGGAGTCGTCGTCGTAAGAATCTCTTATCTCGGCATCGGTTCCATCAAGCTCTACTTTTAGATTTCTAATTTCTTGCGCTCCTCGTAGAGAGTAGGGACGCAGTTTTTCGAGCTGGTCCCCGAGGTACTACTTGCTCGGCATAGTAGACGGAGTCTTTGCTGATGTACTCAGCGATGTCGTTGATATCGTCTAGCGCTTCGCGTGACCAAACTACGGTTTGAGCCATTTAGCCAACCGCTGTTTAGCCTGTTCACCGGTGAAATGGCGCCCGTCTCGAATGTCATCACGGCCTCGGCGGATTTTCTCAAGCACGTACAGGTGATACTGGATATCTTCGATGGTGGCATCGTCGGGCAGATGATCCAGCAATTCGCGAACCTCTTGCTTGGCAGTGCTCATTCGTCGATTCCTAGGGACCCTACTCTATAAGCATAACACGCTCGTGTCGGTCGCATTTGATACGACTAACGAGCGCAGTCTCGCCCGCCTCCCTTTTCAACCAGACGACGTCAGTCGAGCGCGTGCGAGACTAAACCGTCTGCGAGCTTCGGCTCGAACCACGTTGACTTCGGCGGCATGACTTCGTTCGCGTCGGCGACTGACATCATGTCGGCGATCGACGTCGGGACGAGCGCGAAGGCGACGGCCATTTCGCGGGAATCGACGCGGCGCGTTAGTTCATCGAGCCCACGGATGCCGCCGACGAAGTCGATGCGTTTGTCGAGCCGCTGATCGGCGATGCCGAGGATCGGGGCGATCAGGTGGTTTTGTAGCAAGCTCACGTCGAGTCGCCCGACCGGATCGTGGGGGCTCTTGTCGGGACGGATGCGCAAACGATACCAACGACGGGCGAGATACACGCCGAACTCGCCGGGCGTGGCGGGCTTGACGGCGGCCGCCTGCGGCTCGACCTCGAACGACGCGCTCACTCGCGCGAGAAACGCATCGGTGCTAAGCCCGTTCAAATCGCGCACGACGCGGTTGTAGTCGAGGATCTGCATTTGGTTGTCGGGAAAGATCACCGCGAGAAAATAGTTGTACGCTTCCTCGCCGGTGTGCGCGGGATTCGCGGCGCGGCGTTTTTCGCTGACGCGAAGCGCGGCAGCGGAACGATGATGACCGTCGGCGATGTAGAGTCGCTCGATCGCTTCCATCGTTTCGCTCAACGCGGCGATTCGGCGCGGATCGGAAACGACCCACAGCATATGACGCACACCGTCGTCGGCGGTGACGTCGACATTCGGCGCGGCGGAGGTTGCTTCGCGAGCGATGGCATCCATTTTTTCCGAGCGACGATAGGTAAGGAAGACCGGACCCGTTTGAGCGTTGAGCACGTCGATCTGACGCACGCGGTCGTCTTCCTTGTCGGGACGCGTGTGCTCGTGCTTGCGAATCCGCCCGGCCGCGTATGCCGCGCACGAGGCGGCGGCGACCAAGCCGAGCTGCACATGCTTGCCCATGACCAATCGATAGAAGTAATAGTACGGCGCGGGGTCGCGCTTGATGATGCCGTTCGCGAGCATCGCTCGGAAATTCGCGCGGCCGCGCTCGTACACGCGTGGGTCGTGGGGATCGAGGTTCGGCGCAAGATCGATCTCGGGCTTGGAAATGTGCAGAAAACTGTGCGCCTTCCCCGCGGCGCGGCTGCGCGCTTCGCGGCTGTTGAGCACATCGTACGGCGGCGCAATCACGCCAGCGGTGTGCTCGGGCGCGGGACGTAGGCCGGGAAACGGTCGGATCAAAGGCATGGCGATAGCCGCTAACGGAAACCCGCATTCAAGACGAGTCGTGGCATGCGGTCAATCCAATTCAGCAATGCGCCGAACGTCGGCTACACCGGTATACTTTCGCGGAGAAAACCGGAGAGAAATATCAGACGGCGCCCGATAGCTCCTTCACGCGACTAACTGCGCTGGATTCCCGCTTTCGCGGGAATGACGAGTGGATTGACCGCGTTCTATAAAGATGATGCAGAAAGATTGCCGGCCCTACCTTCCGCCCGAATGGGCGCCGCAAAGCGGCGTATTGTTGACGTGGCCGCACGGCCGCGGCGATTGGCGTGACCGGCTTTCCGCGGTCGAGCCGGTGTTCGCGGCGATCGCCCGCGAAATCGCCCGCCGCGAACGCGTCGTCATCGCATGTAACGACGAGGGACATCGCGCGCAAGTCGAGGCGACGCTCAAGACCGCGGGCGCGGACATGGCGCGCGTCACGCTCGGCATCGCGCCATCGAACGACACATGGGCGCGCGACCACGGGCCGATCACCGTGATCTGCAAGAACCAGCCGGTGCTGCTCGATTTCGGATTCAACGGCTGGGGCCGAAAATACGCGCACGACCTCGATAATCTTATTACACATCGCCTGCACGAGGCGGGTGCGCTCGGTAAAGCGCCGCTCGAAACCATTGACCTTGTTCTCGAAGGCGGCTCGATTGAAGTCGACGGATCGGGCACGCTCCTCACCACGTCCCGTTGCCTGCTCGCGCCGACGCGAAACCCGGGCAACTCGCAGGAGAAACTCGAGCGCGAGCTGGGCGAGTGGCTCGGCGTAAATCGCGTGCTGTGGCTGGAGCACGGTAATCTAGAAGGTGACGATACCGACAGTCACATCGACACGCTCGCGCGCTTTTGCGATGCGCGCACGATCGCTTACGCGGCCTGCGACGATCCCAAAGACGCGCACTACGACGATTTGAAATCGATGGAGACGGAGCTCAGAGTTTTTCGCGCCGCCGACGGCTCGCCGTATCGCCTCGTGCCACTCCCGTGGCCGCGCGCGCAATACGACAGCGCGCGCCGGTTGCCGGCGACGTACGCGAATTTTCTGATCATCAACCAGGCGGTATTGGTGCCGACGTACCGCGACGCCGCGGATCGCGTGGCGCTGGAACGACTCGCGGAATGCTTTCCAAATCGAAAGATCGTCGGCATCGATTGCTTGCCGATCATCGCGCAATACGGGAGCTTGCATTGTCTGACGATGCAATTACCGGTGGGAATATTGTGAGCGCCCTTCGGGCGCTGCTTGTCGCCGCAGGCGATTCGACTACTCACCCTCACCCTGCCCTCTCCCTAAAAGGGAGAGGGAAAAAACGTAGGAGCTGGATTACCACCTTCGCGGGAATGACAAGTTTCATTTCGTGGGTCAACCACCCACAAGTAGATTTACTAACTTCGACAAGACCGCGCGGAGCGCGGGCACTCTGATAATATGCCGAACATGAGCAAAATATTCACCGTCGGACTCGTACAGCACGCCTGCACCGAAGATCGCGCGGCGAACCTCGTCGTCTCGATCGCGGGAATACGCGACGCGGCGGCGCGTGGCGCGAAGCTCGTGCTGTTGCCGGAGCTACATACCGGCGTTTACTTTTGTCAGACGGAAGACACGCGCAGGTTCGATCACGCGGAGCCGGTGCCGGGTCCGACGACGGAAACGCTCGGAACGCTCGCTAAGGAACTGCGCGTCACGGTCGTCGGTTCTGTTTTCGAGCGGCGGGCGCCGGGCCTCTACCACAACACCGCCGTGGTGCTCGATCCGTCGGGAAAGCTCGCCGGACGTTATCGCAAGATGCACATCCCGCACGATCCGGGCTATTACGAAAAGTTTTACTTCACGCCCGGCGATCAAGGCTTCGTTCCGATCGCGGCCGATCAACGCCAGCTCGGCGTGCTCGTTTGTTGGGACCAGTGGTATCCGGAAGCCGCGCGATTAATGGCGCTGCACGGCGCGGAAGTGCTGTTGTATCCGACCGCGATCGGTTGGGACCCACGCGATGACGCCGCCGAGCGCGAACGGCAGCGCGAGGCGTGGTGCACGATTCAGCGCGCGCACGCGATCGCGAACGGAGTTCCAATTCTCGTGTGCAACCGCATCGGTAACGAGCCGGACCCGAGCGGCGCGGGTCCGGGCATTCAATTCTGGGGTTCGAGCTTTATCTCCGGGCCGCAGGGCGAGATATTGGCGCAAGCGCCGGTGGATGAGCCGGCGGTGCTGGTCGCGGAAGTCGACCTAGCCCGCTCCGAAGACGTGCGGCGCATCTGGCCGTTCTTTCGCGATCGGCGCATCGACGCGTATGACGATCTTACTAAGCGCTACGGTCAGTGAGAGCCGCTGGCGACTTACGAGAGCCTCACTCTCGCGACAGCACGTCCTTGAATAGCTAATGCGGGCGCGGGAATTTACACCGGTAAGGCGTGCTCCAAGCATTAAAAGCGAGTACATGCGGCGCGTGTAACGCACCCTACATCTACTACTACTGAGCGCGCTCGGTGGCGTGTGGCGACGCTTCGTGCACATCCGTAGGTGCTCGCGCGAAACACGACTTCGGTTAAACATTCAACGGCGATACGCATGCCTCGTCCTTCGCATTTTGTACAGTCGGTCGAATTGCTCGACGCCATACTGAGCGGCGCATCGCGCGCGGCGGGGCGAGAGTCTGCCAGCGTCGACGGCGATAGGAAACCGAACACGGGCGGCGCGCGAGCGCGCACCGGGGTCGCGGAGGGTAGGCCGGCCGGTGTCGCCAAGCAAATGGAGAGTTACTTTCGCGCACACCGCGCGATGGGCGTGCGTGACCGGGCCGAGGTCGCGGAAACGGTGTATGCCTGCCTGCGACACAAGCGCCTATATGAGTATCTCGCCGATTCTTCCGATGCGCGGGCGCTCATCGCGGTGCAGTGGCTGCGAGCCGGCTTGAGCGCGCGCGTTCTCGAAGACGCGTATCGCGGCGACGCGCGCGCGCTCGCTACGCGTGTGCGCACGCTCGACGTTGCGACGCTTCCTTTTGCCGTGCGCGCGAGTCTGCCCGACTGGCTCGCGGAACGCCTGCTCGCGCAATACGGCGCCGATGACGCGGCCGCGTTGGCGGACGCGCTCAATCGCCCGGCGCCCGTCGATCTGCGCATCAACACGCTCAAGGGAAAACTTCCCGACGTTCAACAAACGCTGACCGATGAGGGCTACGCCTGCGATCCCACGCCGTACTCGCCGGTCGGCTTGCGGTTGCGTGAGCGCGGCTCGGTGTTTCGCACGCCGGCGTTCGCGGCCGGTCTGTTCGAAGTGCAGGATGAAGGCAGTCAGCTACTGTCGCTTCTGCTCGAGCCGCGGCGCGGCGAGATGGTCGTCGACTTCTGCGCCGGCGCCGGCGGGAAGACGTTGCACCTGGGCGCGCTCATGGCGAACAGCGGAACGCTCTATGCCTTCGACGTCTCCGCCGCGCGGCTCGAGCGGCTCGCGCCGCGAGCGCGCCGCGCCGGGCTCTCGAACGTGCGCACAGTCGTGATCGCGCACGAGCGCGACGCGCGCGTGCAGCGGCTGCACGGAAAAATCGACCGCGTGCTGATCGATGCGCCGTGCTCCGGCACCGGCACGTTGCGGCGCAATCCGGACATCAAATGGCGCACCATCAATCTGCCGATGCTGGTCGAAACCCAGCAGCGCATCCTCGACGCTGCGGCGGCGCTGCTGAAGCCGGGCGGCCGCTTGGTCTACGCGACGTGCAGCTTGCTGGCCGAGGAAAGCGAAGACGTAGTCACACGATTTCGCGCGGCGCATCCGGCCTTCGTGCCGGTGTCGGTGCAGGAGATTTTCGCGCGGCGCCACGTGACGGCGCTCGAGTCGGCGGACGACGGCGCTCTGCGTCTCTTACCGCACCGCCATGGCACCGACGGCTTCTACGCCGTGGTGCTCGAGCGCGCTACTTGAGTTGACGCTCGCGCGCGCGCTGGCGCGAGCGGATCAACGTGACCGCCCAGATCACGATGGCGACGACGACTAGAGCGCCGAGCACCAATAACCCTTTCTTACGGAAGTCGTCGAGGAATAGCTGGAACGCCTCGCCGAACAAATAGCCAAGCACGCTAATCGTGATCGCCCAAACAACGGCGCCGATGAAGTTCAAGACGAAGTATCGCAGTCGCGACACCTGGCTCGAACCGACCACGAACGGCGTCACGTTGCGCAGACCGTAGTAGAAGCGAAACGTCAGAATCAGAAAATCCTGGTGACGTCGCAAGTGCTTGTACACTTTCTCTACGTTCGCCTGCCAGGAAAGCCGCTTCGCGATGATGCGGGGCCCGTAGTGGCGTCCGATATAAAAATACAACTGATCGCCGAAGAAGCTGCCGGTAAACGCCGACACAATCACCCACTGAAGCTCCAAGTAGCCGAGATGCGCGGCGAGACCGCCGAGCACGACGATGGTCTCGCCCTCGATGAACGTCCCGATCAGAATGGCTAGATAACCGTAGTCTTGAATCAGTTGTTCGAGCATTGTTCGCGCGGCGCTCTCAGTTGACGCTCGTTCGGTTTCCGTAAAACTCCAAGACTCCCTTCGACGCAACTCATGCGCGCTGCCTTGCCCGCGTAAGCCCTTAGCGACATTGAATACGTTGCCATCTCGTTTTACGCCGATCGAGCGCCGCATAAAAAAAGCCCGCGCGCCTCACGCCGGGCTTCCCTTCGCCTGGCGAATCGTACGTGAAGTGCCGAACCGGAACAATCGCGCCGTGCCTCATTCCGCGTCGAAGCTCGTGCGGCTGCGCTTGAGCCGACTGCGGTGACGTTTCGCTTCCAGCCGCCGCGCCTTCTTCGCCTTGGACAGCCGCGTCGGCACGCGTTTCCGAGGCACATGATTCAGCCGCCGCAGGCGCTCGATCAGTCGATCGAGCGCGATCTCGCGGTTGCGGATTTGCGAGCGACTGTCGGTGGCCGTCACGACGACGCCGGAGGGCGCGTGCACCAGGCGCACCGCCGACTCGGTGCGATTCACGTGCTGCCCGCCGGGCCCGGTGGCGCGATAGGTATCGACGCGGATCTCGCGCTTAAGCCGTTCCCGATCGAGCGTGTACGGTGGCGGTTGTTTCGATTCGACGTCCGGCATGATGTTACTCGCCGCCCTGGTCTCCGCTACAATACGCGGCTCGAATAACTGCTTGCCGCCTTATCGCCGTTCTCATGATCGTCATCCTCAAGACCACAGTCGACAGCAACAGCCCCGAATACCAGCAGATCATGGACTACCTCCGGAACAAGCCCGGCATCCGCCCGCGCGTGCATCACGAGATCGGCACGCTGCAGACGGTGACCGAAATCTATCTCATCGGCGACACCGCGTCGCTCGACAAAACCGAAATCGAAAGTCTGCCGGGCGTCGATCGGGTGGTGCGCGTATCGGAAGAATACCGCATCCTCGGGCGTCACCGCGACGAGCGCCGCCCGACCGGCTTCGACTACAACGGCGTGCGCTTCGATCAAGATAATTTGAACGTCTTCGCCGGGCTTTGTGCGGTCGACGTGCCCGAGCATGTGGAAATGATGCTGCGCGCGCTGAAGGAAAACGGCCAAGTCTGCACGCGCATGGGCGCCTACAAACCGCGCACCAACCCATACGCGTTCCAAGGGCATGGCAAATCGTGTCTGCCATGGGTGTTCGAGCTGGCGGGCAAGTACGGCATCAAAGTCATCGCGATGGAGATCACGCACGACTCGCAGGTCGACGAAATACGCGAGGCGCTCGAACGCACGGGGAAACCGACCGGCGTGATGCTACAAATCGGCACGCGCAACGTGCAGAACTTCGAGCTGCTGAAAATCGTCGGACGTCAGCGCGAATTTCCGGTGCTGCTGAAACGCGGCTTCGGCATCACGCTCGAAGAGTCGTTGAACGCCGCCGAGTATTTGGCGAGCGAAGGTAACGGACACATCGTCTTCGGCCTGCGCGGCATGAAGAGTAGTCTCGGCATGCCGCATCGCAACTTCGTCGACTTCGCGCACATACCCGCGGTGAAGCGCCTCACCCGCATGCCGGTGTGCATCGATCCGTCGCACTCCGTCGGCTCGCGCGATCGCGCGCCGGATGGGTTACTCGACATTTTCCACGTCACCGCGCAAGGCGTGATCGCCGGCGCCAACATGATCCTCGTCGATTTCCACCCCGCACCGAGCAAGGCGCTCGTCGACGGTCCACAGGCGCTCTTGCTCGAAGAGCTGCCGCAATTTTTAGAAGACATCGCCATCGCCCGCGAAGCGTACGAGAAGCGGCGTGCTCTGCAGAAGAGATTCCAGTCGTAATCCTCCCAAAAAGTAGTGTTCTATCGAAGCGCGCTTAGGTCGATCGGTAGCTGCTTAGAAGCGGCAGCGGACTTCAGAACTTCCAATCCGCGCCGAACAGCTTCGCCGCATGGCAAGTCGATGCTTGCAACGGGACGATTGCGCAAACGAACTTCAGCTCAACCGACAATTGCAAGACCGCGACCACCTGCAGCAACGGTGCGACTCCGGCACTTTGCAGCTTGTCCGGCACGCACGTGCTCTACAACACGCAGACCACGCTCAATATTGCCGATCACGCGTGGACAACGTACCTGAACCCGGTCTCGATTCCCGGCAAGACCACCTGCCAGTAAGCCACTCCGTAGTTTCCTGATGAACACGGCGGCGTCAGCCGCCGTGTTCATTTCTGCAGCGGTTCGTTCTTATGTTCTAACTTCCGGCTCCGCACGATCGTCGAATAGCGTGATGACATCGTAGGCACCCACAGTTTTTGTTCTCACTGGGCGCGGTTTTCTGCGAGCAGTCGGTCGATCTCCTGCTGAAAATTCTCGAACGGTTGCGCGCCGCTGATCAGCAAGCCGTCCACGCTCCCATCCTTGCCGCTCTTACCGAGAAAAAACGCCGGTGTGCCGCGCACGCCCGCCTTCACCCCATCGTCCTGGTTTTCCTGGACACGCTGCTTGTACTTTTCCTTGTCCAAGCACTCGTTGAACGCATCAGTCTTGAGGCCGAGCTTCTCAGCGTAGGACTTGAGATTTTCCGGTTGTAGCCGCTCCTGGTTTTCAAAGAGCAGATCGTGCGCTTGCCAGTACTTATCCTGATCCGCGGCGCAGTGCGCCGCTTCTGACGCCTTGCGCGCCTGCGGGTGGATCGAGTCGAGCGGATAATCGCGGAACACATAGCGCACCTTGCCGGTGTCGATGTATTGCGTCTTAAGACGTGCGAGCGTTTGCTCGTGAAAGCGACGGCAGAACGGACATTGATAGTCAGAGAACTCGACCAGCGTTAGCGGCGCGTTGTCCTTCCCCATCGCCACACCGCCGCCGGTTGTCACCGTCGCGCGGCGAGGAGCCTGCGCTTGGCCGCCGCCGGCTAGACGCTGGGATAATTGGCGCAGGTCGTTCCGCATCGCTTCGATTTCGCCTCGCAGCCGCTCCACTTCCTCTTTAAGCGCGTTAAGCTCGCTCGTTTGCATCTTCGGCGCGGCGGCAAATCCCGGCGACGCCACAAGCAGCGCTGCGCCTATCGCTATTCCCGTCAAGACAATCCTCGTCTTCGTTGTTACTGATTTCACTCTAGCCTCCGAAATAACCTGAAGAATTGCAATTGAAACAGATGCCAACTCGGAATCAAAAATTATGCCCCCGGAGCATTCGACGTCTGTGTGGCCTAAATCGACGCGAGCCATAGTATTTAGCAACATCACTTTCATTATAAGTGCGTCGATTTGCTTGCAGTTAGCGAAATCGATCGGCGGTACGCGCGGTATCGCGCTTGACGACAGCAATCGTTTCTGGCTTAAGTAGTGCGCCATGAATAGTGAACCGAAGTAGTGCGTTTGCAAAGTCGAATAAGAAAATGGCGATTCACCGATACGTAGCAATTCCACGGAACGACTCAAACTACTCAGACCTATTCAGCCACTTCCGGCTTCTTGATCGGGCATTTTGGTTAGGACGGCGGACGGCGCGCTGTACTCGCCGTAACTGCAGTTAACTTGACCACGGAGAAACTAAGTAATGAAGACTACAACATTATCCCCACGAAGAGCTACGGACGGACTCGCCAAGGCCGGCGGTGCCGTTCTGCTTGGCTGTCTGTTAGCGATTGCGCTAACACCGACCACTGCGAGCGCCACGTGCGGCGCTAACACGTTGTCACCGGGCGAACAGACGATAAACATTTCATTTGGCGGCAGTAACCGTTCGTATATTTTGCACACCCCAACTGGCTACACCGGGACCACGGCAGTTCCTCTCGTCATCGACATGCACGGCTTCACGTCGAGCGCGAGCGGACAGCGCGGCGTCTCCGGCTATCAAGCGAAAGCCGATCGAGCCGGTTTCATCGTCGCTTGGCCGCAAGGACTCAACAATTCCTGGAACGCCTATGGATGCTGCGGCCAATCGCTCAGCGGCAACGTGAATGACGTCGGCTTCATCAAAGCGGTTGCCAACGACATCATCCAGAGAGGCGTCGTTGACGAGAGCCGTATCTATATCACGGGTCTCTCGAACGGCGGTTCCATGAGCCATCGGCTGGCTTGCGAAGGCGCGGAAAAGTTCGCGGCGACCTCGCCCGTATCGTTCCCGTTGAACCGTACTTCCTGTCCGGCGGGCTTCCCAGCTCGGCCGATCACCGTGGCGCACTACCACGGCTTGAACGACACCACGGTGCCGTACAACGGCGGTGGATCGAATAACTTCCAAGCCGCTCCGGCGAGTTTCAGTTCATGGCAAACGATCGATGGCTGCAACGGTGCGATTGCAACGCAGAACTTGAGCTCCACCGAGACCGTCCAGACCGCGACGACGTGCAGCGCCGGCGTCACGCCGGCTCTGGTCTCACTGGCCGGAACGCACGTGCTCTATAACACGCAATCGACGTTGGTTATCGCCGATCACGCGTGGGACACGTACCTGAGCAAGTTCACGCTGCCGAACGCACCGACGAACGCGTGCCAAGGTGGCGGTACACCGCCTCCTCCACCTCCGCCCCCACCGCCGGGAACGTGCACAGCCGGCAACACGGGCTTCCTCAACCCGACGGCGCAAGCCGCGGATACGGGTGGCGACGGCAACGGCTTTGAAACCAATCCGACGAACGCCTTTGCGACGGACGGTGCCGTGGCGACGAACACGAACGGTGCGGGCGATCGCCATCGCTGGTTCAACTACAACGTTACGATTCCGGATGGCTGCACGGTGAAGGGCATCGAGGTGCAGATGACGTGGCGCCTGGATAGCACGTTCGGGACGAACAGCATGGGCATTGATCTCTCCGCCGACGCCGGCACGAGCTTCACGGCGGCAAAGACCGACAGCCAGGAAACGACCTCGCTGCACACGGTAACGCTCGGCTCAGCGATGGATACCTGGGGCCGCAGCTGGACGGCGACGGACTTGAGCAACGGAAACCTCCGCGTGCGCACGACGTCGAACAGCACCAGCTCGTTCCGGGATTTCTTCTTGGATGGAATTCCGGTTCGCGTGTCGTACGGTCCGTAATTTTTATCAGTAGCTAGACTCCACGGGCGCGGCAGCCGATCGGCTCCGCGCCCGTGGCTTTTCATGAATCCTTCGATGTCTTGCGCGTGCGCCGTCTAGATGGCCACACCGTAAATCACGTCCAGCACCACGCGCGTGCGATTGTCGAGCAACACCACGTCCTGACCAACACGCACCCGCACATATCCGTTCGGTAGCGCGGTGAGTTGACGTTCAAGCTCGGGCGGTAACGATTCTCGTTGCAGCCCCGGCGGAAGCGTGTCGCGTTTGGCGAGGCCCGGAGGCAAGTTGCCCTGGCGCTTCGCCAGCCCGGGCGGCGTTGTTTTCCTCTTGTTGCCGTAGTAATCCTGAATCAGCGCCCGATCGCGTTCGTTGATCGTAACCGCCACCTGGGTACTGCGATCCTGTATCACGATGCGACCCGAGGTCGCCGCTTGCGTGGCACAACCGGTTAGAAATCCCGCGAGTAGCAATAAGGCGAAATAGCGCGACATGTAGCCTCCCGTTTCCTATTGGGATAGCTCTGAGTGTAGGCGATGCAAATGCGCATGCGGCGTGCCGACCGCTGCGCGTCAAGCGCCCGTTGTTTCGAATCGCTGCTCGAACAGTGGATGCCAGTTGTCCGGTTGCGGACCGCCGTTGGCCCGCTGAAATGTCTACGCCCGCCGCCGGGGGCGAGCCGCCGATTAACTCTGCGCTAACGCTTCCTCCGCTGTAATGATGCTCTCCGCCACCTCGATCATGCGCCGGCCGCGATTCATCGCCATCTTGCGCAGCACGTCGTACGCCGCGTCTTCCGGCAGATCGCGCCGGCGCATCAGTATTCCCTTCGCCCGTTCGATCGCTCGGCGCTCGTTCAGCTTGGTAACCGCCTCGTCGCGCTCGCTGCGCAATGTCTGAAATTCGAGGAACCGCGCCACCGCCGCCTCCAACACCGGCACGACACGATTCGCCCGCAAGCCGTCGACTACGTACGAGCTCACCCCGGCTTTGATCGCGACGCGAATGTCCTCACCGCTGCTGCGATCGGCAAAAACCACGACGGGCAGCGGCTGCCGTTCGCAGACGCGCCGCAACCCCCGCAACAGCTCGCGCGTCAGGGTTTCGATCTCGATCACAAGCGCCTCCGGCTGTAGACGTTGGGCCGCGGTCGGCAAGTCATCTTCCGGCGCAACCACGCTGGCCACCTTATGTCCCGCCTGCGTGAGCACCTGCTCGACCATGGGCGATCGCTCGGGCCCGCCGATCAGGAGTATGCGTAACGGAAATCTCGCGTTCTTCATTCACGTTTCGTTATAGCAACCGCCGTGCCACCGACCCATGCCAGGCCTGAGCACCGAAAAGAACCGCGATTTGACGCTGCCGGCACAATCCCGGGTGAATGTTGCGGGAAGTATCGTGCACTCACCGCGTGAAGAATGGAGCGCGTCTGTCCACGCTTGGTGCAAGAAAAGGAACTCGTCAGATCGTTGAAACGTTGGAGCACGAACGGAACCACTGCAGCGCTCTTAGCGCGAGATGATCACGGCCATGAGCGCGATGAACAACAGCAGCGATACGACTTGCCAAAAGCGCAGCGGATTGCGCTCGTACAGCGAGCGGCGGCGCGGCGGCGGCGCGGCCGGACCGTGCGCGAGATTGTGCTCGAGGTCGAACGCGAGCTCGAGCGTATCGCCGAAACGTTCCTCCGGATTCACCGCGACCGCGCGCCCGAGACAGACGTCGAGCCAAGCAGGCAGGTCGGGGCGATAGCGCGCGAGCGGCGTGCGCTTGCCGAAGCGCGGGTGCGAGAACGCCTCGACCTCGCCGTAAGGATATTGACCGCCGCTGAACAAGCGGTAGAGCGTAACGCCGAGGGCATAAACCTCCGAGCGGTCGTCGCCGCCGGCGCCTTGCAGCAGCTCGGGCGCCATGTAGCTCGGCGTTCCGGGAATTTCTTCATCCGACGTTTCTTCCGTTCCCGGCAGGCGCGCCACACCCAGATCGAGCAGCTTTAATCCCGCGTCCGATTCTTCGTGCAGTAGAACATTCTCGGGCTTGATGTCGCGATGAATGATTCGCCGCCGGTTGAGCGCGTGGATCGCACGCCCGAGCTTCACGCCGATATCGACCCCCTTCGCCAGCGTCACCGGCGGCGCGCGGCGAAGCCGTGCCTCCAGCGTCTCGCCGCGATAGTACGGCATGACGGTGTAAAGCCGCGTCTGGCGTCCGACGGTGGGCGCCAACAGCTCGACGACGTAGGGGTTCTGCACCTGCTGCGCGATCCACGCCTCGCGCACGAAGGCGCGGCGCACCGCCGCCTCGGCGCGCACGCGCGGGTGCGGAAATTTCAAAATCACCTCGCGCGCATCGAGTGTGTCCTCCGCATGGAACAAGCGGCTGTAACGACCCTCGGCCACCAGTGCAAGCAAGCGAAAACCGTCCACGAGGTCGCCGACCTTCGGCAACTCCAGAATCGACAGCGCGGACGCCTCGATCTCGAGATCGCCGCGCTCCGCCGCGGGCACCGCGATGACGTCGACCACGATTGCGGTGGCGTTGTCTTGGCCATCGGCAACGAGCGCCTGCGCGACGACGCGACGCGCGTCCTCCTCGGGCGCGCCGCGCGCCGACAGAATTGCGGCGACATCGGCGTCGCGCAACGCACCATGCACACCGTCGCTGCAGAGCAAGAACCGGTCATGCGCGCGCAGATCGTGGCGTCCGTAATCGACGCGCAGGGTTTCTTCCAAACCGACGGCGCGATAGAGCACGTGCCGCAGATCGGGCTGGGCGTGCGTGTGATCTTGGGTGAGACACTGAAGGTGGCGATCGCGCAGCCGATAAACGCGCGAGTCGCCGACATGAACGACGTGCGCGCTGCGTCCGCGCAAGATGAGCGCACTAAACGTCGTCGCCATCCCGCGCAACCGCGGGTCCTGCCGTCCCTGCGCGTAAATCCAGCGGTTCATCGCCGTCAGCGCCTGCGCGGCCGCGCGGTCGGGACCGAGCGTTTCCGGTAGCCCGAAATACCCGTCGATAAAACCGCGCACGGCCATTTCCGCCGCGAGCCGCCCGCCCGGTCCACCGCCCATTCCATCGGCGATCGCCACCGTCAACTCGCGCGCGGCACGCGCGGCGTTGCTTTCGCGCGCGGCACAGTAATCCTCGTTCGCCGCGCGTTTACCCGCCTCGCTGGCGAAACCGACGTGGACTTGAAGTGAATGCATGCCGGCTCACGCGCGCACACCGGCGCGCGTGCAGAGTCTACGCGCGGCTCGCGTCAAGCTGAATCATCGACCGAGCGGCCCGCGAGGCGCGCCATGCCGGTCATACGCGCGCGCCGGATACGGCGCCCCACGTCGTGCGCCAGCGCGCCTTGACCAGCACGAGACCCGCCAAACCGACGAGCGCCAGGCCCGCGAAGATCATGAAGCCTAGCGTAAAACCGCCGGTCAACCCCCTCGACCATCCAAGCGCCTTCGCGAGGAAAAAACCGCCGACGCCGCCGGCGGCGCCCACGAGACCGGTGATCACACCGATCTCCTGGCGAAACCGCAGCGGCACAAGCTGAAACACCGCGCCGTTGCCCATCCCGAGCGCCATGGCACCGACGAAGAAGACAAGCACCGCGCTCAACGCGACCGTGGGCAATTGCGATAGCGACCAACCGCCGACTTTGGCCGCGGCCGCGACGCCGGCGGCCGGCGCGGGCCCCGGCGGCAGCCACGCCATGGTCACGTAAGCGGCCGCAACGACGACGAAGAGTACCTGCAACGAACGCAGGCCCCCGACCCGATCGGCGATCCGCCCGCCGACCGGACGAAACATCGAGCCGCCGAAAACGACGAGTGCCGCCATCAGACCGGCGGCGACGCCGGACGCCGAGTACCAGGTGGTGAAATACAACGGCAACGCGCTGCCCAAACCGACGAAGCCGCCGAACGTGATCGAATAGAAAAACATGAACCACCACGTATCGGCATCGCGCAATACCGACACGTAGTTGACGAGCGTCACGGGCGCGCGCCGATCCGGCGCGTCTTTCACGAGCCACGTGTAGACGCCGAACACGACGATCAGTGGAACGAGCAAAACGCCGAAGACGTTCTGCCAACCATAATGCTCGGCGATCCAGGGCACGAACAGCGAATCGAGCACGACGCCCATGTTGCCGGCGCCGGCGATGCCCATCACCGTGCCTTGAAACTTCGCCGGATACCAGCGTGACGCCTGCGGCAGCGCGACCGCGAAGCTCGCACCGGCAACGCCGAGCACCAGACCGAGCAGCTCCACCTCGAGCTTCGAGTGCAGACCGACCAGCCAGGCGTAGGCGATGCC
The DNA here is from genome assembly GCA_041485885.1 of Sulfurifustaceae bacterium. GTDB lineage: Bacteria > Pseudomonadota > Gammaproteobacteria > Acidiferrobacterales > Sulfurifustaceae > JACQFZ01. Next base: position 12,737 of record JBGPKL010000047.1, on the reverse strand, counting down.
TATAATGACGAGCACCTGACCGATTTGACCGGCGCGCTTGGGACCGATGTGATCCGCCAGCATCCCGAGCGGAATCCGCATCGCGGCGCCGCACAGTATCGGTATCGCGACGACGCTGAATTTTTCCTCGAGCGAAAGCCCGAGATCCTGACTCAGATACGCCATCAGCGGACCGAGGACGACCCACGCCATGAAACTTACGTCGAAATACAAAAACGCCGACAGCAGCGTCGGCCAATGTCCGGCACGCCGAAATTCTTTCCAGTCCACGGAGAACCTCATCGCAATGAAGGGTGATATCTCGGACGGATATCGCAAACGGCGTGCCAAGCAATCGAAGCGCGTAACAACTTGTCGCCGCTCGCTTTGCTACTTTCGGGGGAAACAGCGGACCTGAGGTTTGCACCAATGTGGCGGGCAATGGAATCGCCCGGCCTCTCTATAGTGCAAATGGCGCGTCAACCTTCGGGTGGTGCGCAGCGCTCGACGTTGCTAGCCCGCGACGCTATCGATCGCTGAGGTGCGGCAAAGAATCTCCGGTCTTGCCACGTCCATTGAGTCCAACGCGGTCATGAAATAAAACCGCACGGTCGACGCATCGGACGTAGGCGGTAGAAGCAGCGCGAGCGCCGCAATCGCGCCCGGCGCCGGCACGAAGCTCACGAATTCGGCGCGCTCAGCGGGCTTCGCCGAGCGGAAGCGGATACGCGGCGCCTGCAAATCGAACACGAGCTGACGAAACGGCGTGGCAAGACCGGTGCCGAGCGCCTTGCTGCACGCTTCTTTCAGCGTCCATAACTGGTAGAACGATTGCAGTCGCGCGCCGGCGCCGGAACCGAGCTGAGCCAGCTCGCTCTCGGCGAGCGCCTCGCGCGCCAACCCATCGATATCGCGCGGGCGGATCTCCTCCACGTCGATGCCGATTCTGCCCTGATCGCATAGCGCGCACAGAATATAAGTGCCCGAGTGCGAGAGACTGATAGCCGGCGGCGCCGAGTCCCTCGAGCGCGATTGCAAATACGGCCGTCCGCTCGCTTCGGCGGCGAGTGTCCATGTTTCGGTCGTTCTACCCGCCCAAGCAAACAGCGCTTGGCGCACCAGCACGCGGCTCGCGAGGAATTGTCGGCGCCGCTTGGGTGAAGCGATCGTCGTCAGCTCCTCGCGTTGGCTGGAGGTAAGCTCCTCGACAAGCTTCGGCTGATCGGGCGATTCGGCGTCGAGTAAACGAGCGTCCGCGATGTAGACGCTTGCACGAGGTGGGGAAGCCGGAGTATCGATCATCGAGCGGGCCGCAGCGCCACTCTCCTTGCTAGGCGCTACGGCACGAACCGCCGAAAAATCAGGCTAGCGTTGGTGCCGCCGAAACCGAAACTGTTGGACATGACGGTAGTGAGATCGGAGGCGCGCGATTCGCGCACGAGCGGCAAACCCTCCAACGCCGGGTCGAGCGTCTCGATGTTGGCGGAGCCGGCGATGAAACCGTCGCGCATCATCACGAGCGAGTAAATCGCTTCATGCACGCTGGATGCCGCGATCGCGTGCCCGGTGAGCGCCTTGGTCGAGGAAAACCGCGGCATTGCCTTGCCGAAGACGGCGCGCATGGCGTTCACCTCGACCACGTCACCGACCGGCGTCGACGTGCCGTGCGTGTTCACGTAGTCCACCGTCTCTACGTCACGCAGCGCAAGCCGCATGGCGCGTGCGGCGCCGTCTTCGGAGGGCGTCACCATGTCGTATCCGTCGGAGCACGCGCCGTACCCGACGACCTCTCCATAGATACGGACGCCGCGCTTTCGGGCATGCTCCAATTCCTCAAGCACCACGATCCCCGCGCCCCCGGCGATGACGAACCCGTCGCGCGCGACATCATACGGTCGCGACGCGCGCTGCGGCGTCGCGTTGTGCGCTGCCGACAGCGCGCCCATCGCATCGAATGGCATCGTGGTGGTCCATGAAATCTCCTCGGCGCCGCCGGCGAAAACGACATCCTGCTTATCCGCCGCGATGAGCTCCGTCGCATGTCCGATGCAATGGGCCGACGTGGCACATGCCGAGGTGATGGAATAACTCGTTCCTTTGATGCGGAAGTTGGTCGCAAGCGACGCCGAGACGGTATTGCCCATCGCACGCGGCACCATGTACGGCGGCACTTTGCTCACGCCGTGGCGGCGATAGGTATCGACGGACTCGGTTTGATTGAGCGTCGACCCGATACCCGAGCCCGCGATCAGCCCGGTTCGCTCGTTCGCGAGTTCGTCTTCCGGCAAAGCCGCGTCGTCGATCGCGTTTCGCATCGCGTGATGCGCGTAGACGGCGGCATCGCCCATGAAGCGTCGCAACTTGCGGTCGATAGGAGGTAGACCGGAAAGATCCGGAAGACCGGCGACGCAACTGCGCAGCCCAAGCCGCGCGTACTCCTCGACGTAGACTACGCCCGAGTGCCCGTCACGCAGCGCCGCCGCCACACGATCCAACCGATTGCCGAGGCAGGAGACGATGCCTATGCCGGTGATAACGACGCGCCGCAACGAATCGCCTTACGTACTTCCCGACGTCAACTCCCGATTGATGGATTGAATCAACAAGTTCGTCCACCTGGCATAGCTCGAATGGATCGTCCGATCGGATTCGCTGTATTTCAAACCATCGCTGCTTACGTACTTGATGGTGTAATTCTTTGTGTCGTAAACGATGTCTATCACGAGCCGATAGGCGCCCTTCTTCTTCTCGTCGAGCTGTAGCCGCACCTTGCCGGCGGCATCGTTTATCGGTTGCCAACCCCTGCTCACCGCCGCTCTCAGAATCGCTCGTTTAATTTCCGGCGCTCCCAGCGGCTTGCTGCCGATGTTCAGGATCGCGTTGGTTTGGTCCTCGACGGGCACGGATCTCGCTGCCTCCGCCCCCGCACTCAATACCGCCAGCAAAGCGAATATCGCCATCGTGGAATTTCTTAAGCCTCTCATTTTTGCTCCTTGTCAGCCTCGGTTATAAACCAGTCTTGCTCCGGCGCGGTCCTGCGAGTGAGAACGTACTAATTTCGCCGAATGCTCAGCGTCGCTACAAAGACAAACGCCGTAGTACCAGCGATGTATTGATCCCGCCAAAAGCGAAATTGTTGGTCATAACATACTCGTTGTCCATCGAGGCGCCGGCGCCGACGATATACTGAAGCTCGGCGCAGGCGGGATCGGGATTGTCGAGATTCACGGTGGGTGCATACCAGCCGCGGCGCATCATCTCTATCGTAAACCATGCTTCGATGGCACCGCACGCGCCGAGCGTGTGCCCGAGGTAGCTCTTGAGGGAGCTGATCGGGATGCGGCTGCCGAAGATTTCGTAGGTCGCTTTCGTCTCGGCGATATCGCCGCGATCGGTGGCGGTGCCGTGGGCGTTAACGTAGCCGACGCCTGCCGGCGAAATGCCCGCATCCTCCAGCGCCAAACGCATGACGACGGCCATGGTCTCGGCTTCCGGCTGTGTCACATGCGCGCCGTCGGAGTTGCACGCGTAACCGACGATCTCCGCGTAAATCCGCGCGCCGCGCGCGCGGGCGTGATCGAGGTCTTCCAGCACCAAGGTTGCCGCGCCCTCGCCGACGACGAGGCCGTCGCGGTTCCGATCGAACGGGCGCGGCGTCAAATCAGGGGTGTCGTTGCGCGTACTGGCGGCGAACAGCGTGTCGAACACGGCGGCGCTCGCTAGGTTCAGCTCTTCGGAGCCGCCGGCGACCATCATCATTTGCCGGCCGAATTTTATGCTTTCATACGCGTAACCGATCGCCTGGCTTCCCGACGTGCACGCGCTGCTCGTCGGGATCACTCGCCCGCGCAGCCCGAAATACAAACCGATGTTGACGGCGGCGGTGTGGCTCATCATTTGAATGTACGTGGTCGAAGAGACGCCTTGGAGCTTTCCGGTCGCCATCATCTGCCCAAACGCCTGCACCGGCTCGGCGCTGCCGAACGACGAGCCGTAGGCAATGCCCATACGACCGTCGCGTATCGTCGGATCGTCGCGTAATCCGGCGTCCATCAGCGCGAGCTCGGTCGCGCGCACGGCGAGGAGCGCGACCCGTCCCATCGAACGTACGGTGCGGCGCGGATAGTGCTCGGGCGCTTCGAAACCATCGATCGGCGCGCCAAGACGCGTGTGCAAGTCGACGAAATAATCCCACTCCGGCATGCGGCGCACCGCGTTCTTGCGCGCGCGCAGGCGTGGCTCGATATCCGCCCAGCGCTCGCCGAGCGCCGTGAGCCCGCCCATCCCGGTGACGACGACGCGCTTCATCGACTAGGGAAAGTCTGATTAATATATTTAAAGAATTTTGGAACCGCAGATGAACGCAGATGAACACGGATAAAAGGAAAACTCATCATTTGTTTTTTATCTGCGTTCATCTGCGTGCATCTGCGGTTTCGGCAATCTTATGAAATTATCTAAATAATCCCACCGTTGACGCCGATGACTTGGCGAGTGATATAAGACGCGCCGTCGGAAAAAAGAAAACCGACGAGGGCCGCGACTTCTTCCGGATTGCCGACGCGCTGCATCGGCACGACCTTCAACGCCTCGTCGCGCTCCACGCCTTTGAGCATCTCGGTCTCGATCAAGCCCGGCGCGACGCAATTGACGGTGATGCCGCGGCTCGCAAGCTCGACCGCGAGCGCCTTGGTGGCGCCGATGATACCGGCCTTCGCCGCGCTGTAGTTGACCTGCCCGCGATTGCCCATCACGCCCGATACCGAGGAGAGCGTCACGATCCGGCCCCCGAAACGCGTGCGCACCATCGGCATGACGAGCGGATGCAGCACGTTATAAAACCCATCGAGACTGGTGCGGATCACGCTGTCCCAATCCTCATCGCGCAACGCGACGAACGTGTTGTCGCGCGCGATGCCGGCGTTGCAGACGACGCCATAATAGGCGCCGTTGCGCTCGAGGTCTTGCTCGAGCGCGGCGCGGCAGGCGCCGCGCTCGTTCACGTCGAACACCAGCAAGCTCGCGTCGCTCCCGCCGCTTCGAATCCGCTCCACCACCTGCTCGGCGTCGCCGACGCCGCTGCGGCAGTGCACCGTCACCGCAAACCCATCGGCGCCGAGCCGCAAGGCGATCGCGCGGCCGATGCCTCGGCTTGAACCCGTCACTAACACACGCCGTCGCGTCGTCATGGATTCTCGCGCACAAAACGTTCGGCATCGTCGGGCTCGTACACTTTGATCGTCGCCTCCGCCACGCGGCGGCCGTCAACGGTAATATAGCAATCGAACGCGCCGAGGCCGTTCGGATCCCGATACGCCAGACACGCCGTGATACCGAGTACGGCATCGGGCGGATACGCAGCCGTCTCGGCTGAGAACTTCCGCGTGCCGAGCAAAAACCCAACCTTGATGGGATCGCCCCGGCGGCGATGCTCAAGCCCGACAAAAGCCGCGATCGCCTGCGCCATCAGCTCGATCCCGATCCACACCGGCATGTTGCCGTCGGCGTCTGCGTACCACGCGCCGGAATTTACGCGCGTTTGCGCCGACAAGCGTTCGGCGTCGGCAAAGATCACGCGCTCGATCAGCAACATCGCGCCGCGATGCGGCAGCAGCTCTTCGATCGCGGGATATGAAACGGCGCTCACGGGCATTCGCTTAGGACCAGAGTGACATTGTTCCCGCCGAATGCGAACGAATTACTGGCCAGCACCCGCGGGCGACGTTCGGTCAAACGCGCCGTGTTGTCGGCCAGCGCGATCGGCGGAAGCTTCGGATCAGGAACGCCGTCCCAAACATGGGGCGGCAACGTCTGCGACGTATTGTAGCGGGACAAAATCAGCCAGCAAAAGCCGGCCTCGATCGCGCCGGCGGCACCGAGCGCGTGCCCGGTCAGCGCTTTGGTCGAGCCGCACGGCACGGCGGTTCCGAACACGCGATCGACGGCGGCGGCCTCCATGCTGTCGTTTTGCGCGGTCGCCGTACCGTGGAGGTTGACGTAGTCGATGCGCGCCGGATCGACGCCCGCGTCGCGGAGTGCCGCGCGCATCGCGGCCTCGGCGCCCGCGCCCGAGGGGTCGGGCGCGGAAATATGATAAGCGTCACTCGATTCACCAACGCCCGTCAGCGCGACCGGACCCGACTCGCGCGAAACCAGAAACAGCGCCGCCCCTTCGCCGATATTGATGCCGCGCCTATTGGCGCTCATGGGATTGCACAGCTCCGGCGTCGTGAGCTCCAACGCCGAAAATCCGTTGATAGTAAGACCGCACAACGAGTCGACGCCTCCGGCGACGACCGCGTCGCACAGACCGCTCCCCAGCAGATGACGCGCACAACCGAGCGCCTTCGCGCCCGACGTGCACGCGGTCGAGACGACGTACGCCGGGCCGTCGATCCCAAGCGCCGCCGCGAGAAACGGCGCCGGCGTTCCTATTTCTTGTTGAGCGTAGTGAAAGCTTGCCGGAAACACTCCGGTCGCATCGAGCGCCGCGATCGCATCCTCGCCCTCGGCGATCCCCGATGTACTCGTGCCGATCACGACGCCGACGCGCTCGCGCCCAAAGCGACGAATGGCGCTTTGGATCTCGGCGTCGATCTCCTCGGCGGCGGCAAGCAATAGCCTATTGGTGCGACAACGATACCGCCGAAGCGACGGCGGAACATCGGGGAGCGACGGCGTCACTCGACCGACGCGCGCGGGCTTGGTCGCGTGCCAGCTCGATTCGACCGTCATGCCGCTCGTGTCGCCGCGCATCAGCCCCGCGTAGGTCGCTTCCTTGCCGCGGCCCAAGGCGCTGATGATCCCTAACCCGTGCAAATAGCAGGGCGTCATGACTCCGATCCTTCCAAGGCTTCGATGAGCAGACTCTGCCCGAGCGTCTCGTAGTGCAACCGGGCGCGACGACAGAGCGGCCGGGTGCCTTCGCACGTCGCGACGAAGACCACCGTTTCGCCGTTCATCAATCGTCGCGTCACGCCGTCCGGCGCTTCGACCAAACGCGCCGCGCCGCCGCGCACTCCGGCGCGCGCTTGCGCTAGCGGCCAAAAAGCGAGTTGCAGGCCCGCGAGTATGCGCGGCGCATTGAGCGCCGCGTCCACCGGTATGTCGGAGGAGACATGCGCGGCACTCGCGTGGATTTGCAGCACGCGCCGTCCGAATGGCGTCAATCCGACCATTCGGATATCGCTCTCCTTCACCTCCAAATAAACGATGAGCCGCTCGACGCCGTTGGCATGCGATCGTTCGACCGACTGCGTGACGCTGAAGCTTGCAGTCGACGGCTGCAAGCAATAACCGACATCACCGAACGACGCGCAGCCCTCATCCACCGGCACATGCGCGCAACTCGCGAGCGCCAGCCACAGCGCGATCGTCGCCATCGCGCGCCAGCCGGTGTTGAGAAAATTTTTCGACATCATCGGCGCACCCGTGTTGAGCTGGGTCCGAGCATCGGAGCAAGTATCACGGTGATCGTGATGCCGGTAAACAAGGTCGCGCCGAATTGACCGAGCGCGGGTGTGGTGCTCCACCCCAATAAGCCGAACGACAGCAACGTCGTCGCGGCCGACAGTAGCACGCCGACCAGCGCGGCGGCGCGACGCTCGATCCCCTCGTGCAAGAAAATGACGTAGTTGATTCCCACTCCGAGCACCAAAAGCAACGCCATGACATTGAACAACGTCAGCGGCGCGCCCGTATAGCCGCAATACCCGAGCGTCACTGCGACGGCCGTCAGCGTCGGTAGCATCGCCGCGAGCGCCTGGCGCGGCCCGTAGCGCCAACCGAGTACCGCGTAGATCAGGACCGCCGCAACCAGCAAAATCACGCTTCCCACCCGCCGATACTCGCGGAACAGACGGGACACCTCGCCCGCCTTGTCGGCGAGATCGACGCCGGGCAATTGTCGCGCGGCCTGCTCGAGCGTGTCGACCGAGCCGAAGCCCGCGGGCATCACGATCGAGACGTAACGATTGTCGATCTGCCCGAGCCATAGATGACGAAACGGAACGGAGGCGGGCGATGGTAGCCATTCCTCGAGGGTAAGCGGGCGATCCGCGGACCGGCGGAAATCCGCGACGTACCGCGCCGTCACTTCCCCGCGAAATCCGTTTTTCGCGAGCGCCGGCGCCAACCCGTTGGCCGGCGCGAACACGCGTTGCCGCCACAGCGCGTAGGCTTCTTGCTGTCGTTGGACGGAGGGCACGAAGTCGCTCACGGCTTGATACTGCATGAGCGCACCCGCTCGCACCGACTCACGAAGCCTCGCGGTCAGCGCTTCTTCTCGTTGAAGCGTCTCCTCGACATCCTTTCCCTCGATCACAAAGAATTGCGACCCTTGCGCGAAACCGGTCAACCGTCGCACCGCCGCTTCCTCGGCGAGCAACGGCGGGTGCGGGTTGACCAGAAGACGGATGTCGTCGGACGCGGTGAGTCGCATCCAGCCGGGAAGCGAAACCAGCACGAGCAGGGCGACGATAGCCGTACGCGCGCGCGGGTTGCGGAATCGCTCGCACCGCGCCCACAGTTTCGCCGCCGCCTGCAACATCGCGCGCGGCTGGTACTTCGCCGGCGCGCGCGCGAATGCGGGTATCAACAGCACCACCGTGAGATAGGCCATCAGCAAACCGACGATCGAAAATAAAGCGATCTGTCGCAGGGCCGGAAACGGGGAAGCCGCGAGCGCGCCGTAACCCAGCACGCTGGTGAGGACGGCGATGGTAATGCCGGGGAAAACCGCGCGCAGGCCGCGCCACGGTTTCCACGCGGCGCCGCTGTCCAGGCGCGCGGCGAAATATTGAATCGAGTAATCGATCGCTTCGCCGATCAAGCTCGCGCCGAACACGAGCGTAATGAGATGAATTCTACCGAACACCGCGACCGTTGCGAGCGCCGCTGCGCACACGCCGACGACGACGGAAACCAGCCCGAGCAGCAGCGGCCGCAGCGATCGGAACACGAGCAACAGCAACGCGACGATGCCCGCGAGCGAGCCGAGCCCGATGCGATCGACTTCGCGCTCGGCGGTTTCGCGCGCCGCCGACGCGTAGTGCACGAGGCCGGCGCGCAGGATCGTCGCTTCCCCGTCGATCGCGCGAAGCGCCGCCGACGCCTCCTGTAGCGACGCGTCAACGCGCTTTTGCACGGGCGGATCGTGCGGTGAGCCGTCGAGCTCGGCGAGCACGACCGCGTAAACGCGGTCGGCATCGCGCGCCAGCAGAAACCCATCGTCGAACTCGAGCGCCGCGCTCAATTGCAAATACGGCAAAGCCGCGAGGTAATTGTCCAACAAACCCAGCGGATCCTGCTCAAGCGGCACACCGAGTGTCGCGCGAAACGGATCGTACAAGCGCCGCCGCAGACGCTCCTCGATAAAGGACGCGCGCGGCTCGCTCGCCAAGGCGTGACGGTCGTTATCGGAAAGCAGATGAAACCGGTGCGACACGTAAAGGTCGCGGATGGCGCGCGGATCGGGCGGAGGAAACTCGGCGCGAATTTCCCGGAACGCGCCGGCCGCCGATATCACGCGCTCGAAGCGGCGCGACAGCTCCTTGGCGGCGTCGGGCGAGCGGGCGCCGATCAGAAAGATGCAATGCCGGGCACCGGCCTCGCCGAGCGTCGCCGCCGCGCGGCCGGCGATGGGGTTACGCTCGACGTTGGGAAGCAACGCCAGCAGATTAGTTTCGATCGCCGCACCGCGGGAAAATACCAAAGCGGCCGCTATCGCCGTCGCCGCCGCGACGGCGGCCCACACGATCGCTCGTGTTCGAATCATTCCCGCCGGCGCGCGCGCAACTCGTCCGCTTCGAGGGCGACGGCTTCCCGCATCGCGAGGAATCGGATCTCCATCTTGTCGCCGTTCGACTCATCGAGCGTCAGCGCCTCGACGAACCGCCCGCCGCGCACGCGCACGCTCTTGAAGACTTGGCGCAATGGTCCACGCGGCGCGAGCGTCAATTCCCACCGGCTCGCGTCGCCGCTCGCGGTCGGAACGAAATATTGCTCGAGCGTTTTGAAATCGGGCTCCAATAGCGCGCGGAAGATGCGGCTGACATGTTGCAGGGCCGGTCCTTGATCCGCGGATCGAACCGGCGCGCCGCTGGCATCGAGCTCCGTCACGCCGGTGTCCGTGAGCAAATAGGTCGCGCGATACGGTCGCTCGATTTTCCACGACACGCCTTGTTGGCGCGCATAGACGAAGCGACCGGACGTGACGATCGGCCGCGTCAACGCCGCGACCGTCTTGGTCTGAATGAATTCGGCATGCAACACCGCCGAATGACTGAGGCCGGCGGCGATACGCTCGAGGAGCGCGTCGTCTTTGGCGGCGGGCAACGCATTGAGCGCCGGCCACAACGCCAACAGCACGGCGAAACCGACGCGCTTCATCGACGCTTTTCCACTCGCTCGAGCAGCGCCGGCGGAGAGACGAATTGCAGCTCGCCGGAAACCGCATCGACCGCCACCTGCAGGCTATATCCCTCGGTCATGCGCTCGCCGGTCACGGCGTCATGGATGCGGAATTCGACCCTGATCCGGTTCTCGTACTCGGTGAGCGCGGCGCGCACGCGCAAGCGCTGGCCGTAGCGCGCGGGCCGCACGTATTTCAACCACAGCTCGACGACCGGCCAGAGAAATCCGGACTCCCGCATCTTCGGATAGTCGTAGTCGATCATCTGCAGCAACCGGCAGCGCGCCGCCTCGCAATATTTGACGTAGTTACCGTGCCACGCGACGCCCATCGCATCCACGTCATGGAACGGGACTTCGACCTCGATCTCGGTGTGCAGATAATCCGGCATCGCTCCGACCGATTCTATTCGTACAGTCGCCACGCCTGGGCGCGGATGGCGTTGACCATTCCCGCCAATGTATTGTCCAATCGCCGGTCTTCTTCCAGCACCTCGAACCGCTCCCCCACGGCCTCGATGAACGCGCGCACCTCGGGCGCCAGCGCCGCAACGCGCAGCTCGCCCTGGCGCTCGCGCAGAGCGACACCCTGGTAAACCGCAAGCACTTGCGCGGCGGCGACTTGCTCGGTCAGCTCGAGGACGCGCAAACAATCGCGCGCCGCGATCGTTCCCATGCTGACCTTGTCCTGATTGTGCGACTCGGTCGACCGCGAAAACGCGCTCGCCGGCATGGTGAGCTTCAGCGCTTCGGCGGTCCACGCCGACACCGATATCTGCACGCCCTTGAATCCGTGGTTGATCGGCGCGCGGCTCGGCGACGCGCCGGACAAGTTTTGCGGCAACCCCTGATTGAATTTACCGTCGACCAGCAACGCCATTTGCCGATCGAGCAGATCGGCGACGCTCGCGCACGCGGACTTCAGCGAATCCATGACGAACGCGATATGCCCGCCGTAGAATTGGCCGCCGTGCAGGATCAAGCGCTCGTCGGCGTCGACGATCGGGTTGTCGTTGGCGCTGTTCAGCTCGTTCTCGATGTCGCGCCGCATCCACGTCAGCGCGTCGCGCAACACGCCGATGACGTGCGGCGCACAGCGGATGGAATAGCGATCCTGCAGCCGCGGCCCGGCGCCGTGCGCCTCCTCGAGCGCCATGTCCTGATAGATCCAAGCCGCGGTTTCTATCTGCCCCGCGTGCGGCTTGACCGCGAACAAGCGCGGTTGAAAGTGATCGCGATTGCCCTTCAAGGCGAGCGCCGCGAGCGCGGTGAGGCGCGACGCGAGCCGGCTCAGATACTGCGCGCGATCCCAGGCGAGACACGCGAGGCCGGTCATCACCGCGGTGCCGTTCATTATCGCGAGACCTTCCTTGCGGGCGAGCTGCAGGGGCGCGAGCTTCAGCTCCTTCAGCACCTCGGCGCTCGGTTGCACGTGACCTTGATAACTTACTTCGCGCTCGCCGATCAAGGCAGCGGCGATATAAGAGAGCGGCGTGAGATCGCCGCTCGCCCCGACCGATCCCTCGGAAGGAATCCGCGGCAGAATGCGCTGGACGATGAATTGCTCGAGACGATCGAGCAACACCCAACGCACGCCGGAATATCCGCGGGCGAGCGAATTGAGGCGCGCCAGTAGAACCGCCAGCACCGCGTCGTCGTCGAGAAACGCGCCGGCGCCGCACCCGTGATAACGCACGAGATGATGCGGCAGCTCCGGAACCAACGCTTTCGGAATTTCCACCGTGCATGAATCGCCGTAACCGGTGTTGACACCGTAGACGGTTCCGCCGGCGTCGAGGAATTCATCGAGAAACGCGGCGCCGCGCTCGATGCGCCGCACGAACGCGGCGTCGCGGTTGAGCGCCACGCGGCGGCGGCCGCGCGCCACGTCAACGATGTCCTCGATCGTGACCGCGGCGCCACCGATCGTGACCATCGCGGTCGGTGCGTTACGCGCGTCCGGGTTTAACATGATCGAGATCGGGTTCGCTGGACGTCAAAGAGACAGCCGCCGACTCGTTCGGCGACGCCGCCCAAAAATCGTAGAAGTTGAACCACTGATACGGTGCGCGCATGCAGTAGCTCTCCAGCCGTTGAACGTATCGCTGTAGATAGCCGTACAGAGCGTTTGCACGCGCGCGGCGCGGCAGCTCCACGCGCTCGCAAAAACGCTCGAAGTAGATCCGGTAACGCGTATCCTCGCGCAAACAGAAGAAGAGATACACCGGACACGCCAGCAGGCTCGCCAACAGAAACGGACCTTGGGCGAACGGCGCCTCGCGGCCCAAGAACGACACGCGCGCCACGCGACCGTTGTCGCCGGGGGGCGTTCGATCGCCGACGATGAC
>JBGPKL010000046.1:0-33431 GCA_041485885.1 Sulfurifustaceae bacterium | reverse complement strand
CGCAGCGAAGTGCTGCGGCCTCATTGAAGCATTGCCGTAAGCGAGACCGTCGCGCCGGTGTTGACGGTATTCCGCAGCGAAGTGCTGCGGCCTCATTGAAGCCTACCGTTGAAATGAAACAACCCGCTTGGGCGGGTGGTATTCCGCAGCGAAGTGCTGCGGCCTCATTGAAGCAAGCGATTCTCAAGCGCGATCGCGCGACTTTCATCGGTATTCCGCAGCGAAGTGCTGCGGCCTCATTGAAGCGACATGGCTTCGTACATGGCCGGCGCGATCGACACGTGTATTCCGCAGCGAAGTGCTGCGGCCTCATTGAAGCTGTCGATCCAAATCTGGCGCGCCGTGAATCGGTGCAGTATTCCGCAGCGAAGTGCTGCGGCCTCATTGAAGCTTCGGGTGGGAGCCGGCACTGGAAGTCGAGCGCGGAGTATTCCGCAGCGAAGTGCTGCGGCCTCATTGAAGCAAAAGCCTCAATTGCTCGTAAATATCTTTTGGGTGGGGTATTCCGCAGCGAAGTGCTGCGGCCTCATTGAAGCATACCGCAATTCATCTATTCCGCCGCTCCCGGCGGGTATTCCGCAGCGAAGTGCTGCGGCCTCATTGAAGCAGCGTATGCGTACCTGCGAGCGTGGCGCCGACGAGCACGTATTCCGCAGCGAAGTGCTGCGGCCTCATTGAAGCTGGCGATGGTAATGCGCGAGCACTTGGTGGTACCACGTATTCCGCAGCGAAGTGCTGCGGCCTCATTGAAGCCTTCAGAGCCCACGCTATCGCTTCATATTGCTTTTTGTATTCCGCAGCGAAGTGCTGCGGCCTCATTGAAGCGGTGTGTTCTACTCGGGAATGCAATACGAACAAAGCCGTATTCCGCAGCGAAGTGCTGCGGCCTCATTGAAGCCTTGACGATTTTGATTCGCTCGACGATCTGGAATTTGTATTCCGCAGCGAAGTGCTGCGGCCTCATTGAAGCCCAGTGGCTGCGCTCTTTCTTCAGAGCCCACGCTATGTATTCCGCAGCGAAGTGCTGCGGCCTCATTGAAGCATTCCGTTGAGAGCGTGCTTAACCGGGCGCGCTATGGTATTCCGCAGCGAAGTGCTGCGGCCTCATTGAAGCAATGCCACGCCGATAATGCCGAACGTATCGGTACCGGTATTCCGCAGCGAAGTGCTGCGGCCTCATTGAAGCAGTCGGAACGCTTGGGCAAAGTCTCACAGTCGCGCTTGTATTCCGCAGCGAAGTGCTGCGGCCTCATTGAAGCATCGCCGCCTTAGTCTTCGTATTCAACGCCGTCTTAGTATTCCGCAGCGAAGTGCTGCGGCCTCATTGAAGCTTCGAGATCGAGGATTCGATCGCGCCCCGGCCTATGTATTCCGCAGCGAAGTGCTGCGGCCTCATTGAAGTGAGGGTTCGATTCGCCGATAGATTGTTGGTGTGTCAAATTTGTGCCAGAGCGTAATCGACCACCACTGAAAATCAGCGATTTACGTCTTGTATAAAAAGTAGGCAAGCGTCGCAAGCAGCTGATTGCATTTAAGTTACAATTTATCGGCTACGACTTAAAATCCCTTGGGGAGCAATCCCCGTGCCGGTTCGATTCCGGCCCCGGGCACCACATCGAAGTTTCTAGACGTTCGTTTCGTACGCTTACCAGGTCACGTCGACGATCCAGCCGCGCGAATGCCAATCGGGATGGTTAACATCCGCCTGGCTCCACGTATGCGAGAGATGGCCCATCGACCAGAACACGACGTCCTGATCTTCCGTCACTTCGACCGGTGTGAAAAACCCGAGCTGTGAATCGGTGCTGAATGGCCAGCTCTGGTCTTCGCTGAAGTGATAGCGTCTGACGCCAACGTCGCGCACGGCGAATCCAAACCAGGGTGATCCGTTCGCATCGGCAAGTTCATTCCCCGGGGAGCGGATCTGCACGACGCGTCCGGAAGCGTTGTTACTCACCGTCCACACGATGTTCTTCGTGCCGCTCGGTACGGTGAAACCACTTTCCGAGCTGTACTGAGCGAAAGACATATTGTTGTTGGCATCGGTTCGCGCATGCCGTACCCGGTTCGCCGTCGTCTCGACGTCGAAATCGAGCCGCCAGTAAGGATGGTGCTTGTGGTCGTTCTCGTGCTGGTTGTCGTGACACGACCAGCCGCTGCTGTAGAGCATCGGCTCGAGGCGGCCGGACTTGTGAAAGTAGTACGCCTGATAGAGATCGTATCCGCCGATCTCGGCGAAGACGGCAATTTCGAGAAGGGTGCCGTTGTTGAACTGCCGTGAGACGACGTTAGTGAACTGGCCGCTGAACTTGGAAAGATTCCCGCTGCTGATACGATCGCGGTACGGTCCGCAACCCGAGTCGATGTCCTGGGCGCCGCCGCGGTATTTGACCCGGATGACGGGAAGGCTTGCCTTATGCAGAACCTTGACGTTCTTCCAGAATACGTTACGAATCACCAGACCTTCATCGTTCGCGTCGCCGATTTCCCAAGAGAAACGCCAGTCGCCCCAGGTCATCGAGCCAGCGTCGGGCATCGGCAGCAACGGCTCCGCATGAAGCGCCGCGGAGCCGAGAAGAAGAGCCAGCATCATCCATAATTTTTGCGAGCGCATGAGCGCCTCCTTTGGTTATTTCGACGAAATGGGCCGGGGATTGAGGACGCGGCCGCTCGTCATATCGACAGTTGCCTGAAACACCGCCGCGGGCCGATCCTTTTTATAGAAGGTGACATACAACTGTCGGTTGTCGGTCTTGCTCGGCGTCACGATGCCGCGTGCCAGTAGTCCGTCGAGTGGTGCACGCAGGCGTGGGTTTCGACGGATGATCGCCGCAGCCAATTCGACCTCTTCTTGCGATTCGGCGGGTTGGACTCCGGCCTTCAGGGTGACAACCTCGTTGATGTCATCACCGGACGCGATAACTTTGACGGCGCGGTTGCGGCCGTAGCTATAGAAGATGAGTTGATAGCGTTCATTTGCGGTGTCCGCGGCTTTGTCCTTCGGCGGCTCAAGCCAGCCGCTTCCGAGCAAACTGAAGCGTTCACCCAACGCCTTGCGCACGCGCGGATCGCCCAATGCCGCCGCGCGCATCTTAGTGCGCATCTCGGCCACGGGCGCGCGCTTGCTGGGGATTATTTCCGGACGGAAATTCTCATCGACAGTGCGACCCTTGAGTTTCGGGGGAAGGGCGCGCGTGTCTTCGAACGTGACCCGGTCGCCGATGGGCGGCAGGCCGCGCTCCTTGAAGGTTTTGAGGTGTTCCGGCAGCTCGCCGCGTAGCGGCTGCGCTGTCGGCTCCTTGCGCGCTTCCTCTGCGGTAACCAACGCTGGGGTAAGTATTGGGGTAAGTATCAGTGCGAGACACGCGGCGCACCAACGGTTTGCGGCATTCATGTTCCACCTCCTTGTTATTGGTATAGAGATCCCCCGCGAAACTAAGCGGCGGCGCGTTCTTTGCGCGCCGCAGGGCAGCATCTGGGCACGTCACAAGCCCCGCACCGATCGACTCGATGCGACGTCCGGGTCGTTTAGATGCGCACCGTTATTATTGTGTCACGCCCCTTCCCAGCAATGGCGGCCGATACTGGGCGTTGATAACGGACTAGGCAAGGCACTTTAGTGCCGACCGAGCGATTCCAAAATTCCGAAGGTGTCCGCACGGCGACAAGCGAGTCGGGGTTCAGGATACTACGCTGCGGGAAGGCCGAATGAGTGATTTATTCAGCGCCGGATTGCTACTGATGCGCGTACGCTCTCGGCAACCACGCGCCCAGATTCATCTCGAGCTCCGTCGCGCGCAACGGGGTGCCGAAATAATTTCCTTGGCCTTCGTCGCAGTGGTAGTTCGTCAATCGGTGCCAGATCGCGCGGTCTTCGACGCCTTCGGCCACCACCTTCAGTGCGAGATTGTGCGCAAGGCCGATGGTCGAGCGCACGATGGCATCGGAGTCGGGGTTGCGCACGAGATCGACGACGAACGATTTGTCGATCTTGATGGCGTGGATGGGCAGCCGTTTCAAGTAGCTCAAGGACGAAAAGCCGATACCGAAGTCATCGACCGAGATGCGGATACCCGCGTCGTAGAACCGATGTAGGGCCGCCATGGCACGATCCGGATCGCGCATCAACGCCGTCTCGGTGATTTCGATTTCAATGCCGCCGTTGCCGGCTTTGAGCATCGCCGCGTGCAGAATCTCGGCCATCAGTTGGGGGTTGAGCAGGTTCTTTACGGACAAATTGATCGAGATCGGCAATATCAAGCCCCGTTCCTGCCAATGGCCGAGCTGATCGACGACGCGCAGCAATACGTGGCGCGCGATCTCGTCGATCACGCCTGACTGCTCGGCCATCTCGATGAATACTTCCGGCATGATCAATCCCTGCTCGGGATGTTGCCAGCGCAGCAGCGCCTCGCAGCCGGTAATGGCGCCGGTGCCGGATTGCACCTTCGGCTGAAACACCAGAAAGAGTTGATCCGTCCCGATCGCATCGTGCAAATCCGCAAGCAACGCCAGGCGCCGCGGACTGGTCGGATCGCGCTCCGGCGCGTACCAGACGTACCCCTTGCTTTCGTGCTTTGCCAACGTCGCCGCGAGGTCGGCGCGTTGCAGCAGCGTGCTCGCCTCTTTGACCGGCGAGGCGACAATGCCGATGCGCGCGCCGATGTGAATGCGATATCCGGCGGTCAAATAGTGCGAGGCGAGGGCTTTGAGAATAGTTTGCGCGACGCTCTCGGCATAGGCGCGGTTGTCGTTCGAGACGAGCAGCGCGAACTCGTTGCCGTAGAGGTGGTAAAGATCCGTGTCTTCTAAATGTAGTTCCTGCATGCGCCCGGCCGCCTCGCGGATCAGCTCGTCGCCCCGGCCGTAGCCGAGCGCCCCATTGACCTCGCGGAAATTACTCAAGTTGACGACCATCAAAATCGCGGGGCCGGCTTGATCCAGCCGTTGCTGCAAGTCTTCGAGCAAACGATGCCGATTCGGCAATTGCGTCAGCGAATCGTAGTAGGCGAGGCGTTGAATATGTTCTTGCGCCAATCGGTGCTCGCGGCGCAGGCGCATTTCCTTCAGCTCGCGCTCGACCGCGGGGATTAGACGCCGGATGTTGTCCTTGATGAGATAGTCTTGCGCGCCGAGCTTCATCAATTGTACGGCGCGTTCTTCACCGATCGTTCCGGAGACCACGATAAACGGCAAGTCCCGATCGTGCTTGCGCACGACCTTCAACGCCTCCATGCCGTCGAACGCCGGCATGGAGAAATCGGAGAACACAATATCCCAGTGCTTGCGCCGCAGTGCATCGAGCAGCGCGACGCGCGTATCGACGCGCTCGAGGTGCACGCGGTAACCGGCCTCTTCCAGATTCCGTTTGATTAGCCGCGAGTCTTCATCGGAGTCCTCCACCACGAGGACTTGAAGGGACTTGGCGCCTCCCGTGCTCACGAATCAACCTCCGTCGTGACTGCAAACGCAAGCGGTTCTTGGACTACGAAGGATAGTGGAGCTCGGGAGGAAAGAGCGAACCGGTCTGGTCGCGCGGTCGCCAGCAGATCCCAACAAAAACGTGGATATTCTCTTCCCAAGTTCCATTTGGGCGTTCAAGACTTCCTTCAACCCTACACCCTCCCGGGCGCCCGCACTCTAACACGACGCAGTCGTTTCAGACGACTTTGTCGGCGCGCAACCTTGCGACGTCGGCGGCGGAATAGCCCAATTCATGCAAGACGTCGTCGGTGTGTTCTCCGAGCAATGGTGCGCGCCGTCGTATTCCACCCGGCGTTGCCGATAGACGTACGGCAGTATCCGCCAGCGGAACGGTCTTTCGCGTGTTCGGGTACTCGACATAGCGAAGCAACTGCCGGGCCTTGACCTGCGGGTCCGCGAGCACTTCATCGATCTCAAGTACCGGGCCGGCGGGAATGTGCGCCGCTTCCAAATCGGCGATCGCTTGGGCGGTGGTGCGCGTCGCGAGCCACGCGTTCATCGCCTCGGTAATCGTTTCGCGGTTGTCGGCTCGACTCAAGTCATCCGCGAAACGCGGATCGCCGATCAAGTCCTCGCGCTCGACGACCTTCGCCCAGCGCGCGAACATGTCGGGGCCGATGGCATAGGCGACAATCCAGCCGTCTTTGGTTCGATAAGTATCCGAGGGCGCGGTGTGGAAGGCGGCGTTGCCGCACTGCTTGCGCTCGATGCCTTTTACGTGACGCTCCGCGAGGAACGGCTGCATGTACGTAATGCTGGTTGCGAGCAGGGATCCATCCACGATCTGTCCTTCGCCGGTGTGTGCGCGATGGTACAGCGCGACCATTACGCCGAACGCGGTGTGCAACGCCGTGCCGTAGTCTTCGAACGACACCTGCGCGCGAACCGGCGGTCCGGGAAAGCCGGTGATGCTCATGGCGCCGGACATCGCTTGCGCCACCGCGTCGAAGCCGGCGCGATGGGCGTAGGGCCCGTCGGGCCCAAAGGTGGAGATGCGCGCGAGGATAATGTCGGGCTTGATGGCGCGCACGGAATCGTAGTCGAGCCCCATTTTGCGCATCACGCTGATCGGCAGATTAGCGATCACGACATCGGCGCTTTTCACCAATCGGCGAATCACGTCGTCCGCGCCGGGTTGGGAAGTGTCAAGCGTCACGCCGCGCTTGTTCCGGTTGAGCGAGAGGAACGCGGCGCCTTCGCCGTCCTCCGTGATGGGCGCGGTATAACGGTCTTCGCTGCCTTGGCGGCGATCGACGCGGATGACGTCGGCGCCCATATCCGCGAGGAGCATGCCGCAATACGGCCCCGCGATGAATCGACCGAAATCGACGACGCGGATGCCGGCGAGAGGAGCAGGGGTGGGCATTGTGTTCAGTCGTGCGAGAGTGGCGCGAGTTTGCCAGCGAATGCGGTCGTCGTCAAAGACGCCGGCGCGCGGCGAGCCGACCGATCGTGCGCATCGTCACCCCCCCTTGTCCGAGCGGGCGTCTGCGGCGGTGTGGTATCGTTCGCGAAGGAAGTTTTTTTGGACCTTGCCCATCGCATTTCGCGGGAGGTCGTCCACGAAGTAAACGCGCTTCGGAACCTTGTAGTTGGCGATGTCGCTTTTGAGGCGCTGGATTACGTCGGCCTCGGTGAGCGTCGCGCCGGGTTTTTTCACGACTACCGCCGTGACCGCTTCGCCGAAATCCGGGTGTGGTACCCCGATCACCGCCGATTCGACCACGCCCGCCATTTCGTCGATCAACGTCTCGATCTCTTTCGGATACACGTTGTAGCCGCCCGTGATGATCATGTCTTTCGAGCGGCCGACGATCGTGAGATAGCGTCTTACATCGAGCTTGCCCATGTCGCCGGTCCGGAAGTAGCCCTCTGTGGTGAACTCTACGCGCGTCTTTTCCAGCATGCGCCAGTAGCCCTTGAAGACGTTCGGTCCCTTCACTTGCACGTGGCCAATCGTGTCGACCGGCAGGGCTTTGTCATCGTCGTCCGCGACGCGCACCGAGATGCCGGGCAGCGCCGGGCCGACCGTTCCGTCGATGCGCTCGCCGTGCAAGGGATTCGAGGTGTTCATGCCGGTTTCCGACATGCCGTAACGCTCGAGAATCGTGTGTCCGGTGCGCTCGCGGAAAGCGAGGAAAGTTTCGCGGAGCAGCGGCGCGGAGCCGGAAATGAAGAGCCGCATGCCTCGACAGGCGTCGCGCGTCAGACCCGATTCGCCTAGTAGACGCGTGTAATACGTCGGTACGCCCATGAAGACGGTGGAGCGCGGCAGATACTCGAGCGCCTGCTTGGCGTCAAATTTTTTCAGGAAAACCATCTTGCTTGCACTGAGCAGGCAAAGATTCGCGGCAACGAACAAACCGTGAATGTGAAACAGCGGCAGTGCGTGCAGCAGCACGTCGGAAGGCGTGAAGCCCCAGTAGTCGAGCAAAGCGAGGGCGTTCGACGCGAGATTGCCGTGCGTCAGCATCGCGCCCTTGGAGCGACCCGTCGTCCCGGACGTATAGAGAATCGCGGCCAGATCGTCCGCGCGCGTCGGCACCGCGGCGAATTCGGCAGGCGTGTGGTACATCGCGTCCAGCAAACTTCCGCCGCCGTTCTCGTCCAGCGTGTATACGCGGCGCGTTCCGGCCGCGGCGGCGAGTCGCCGAGCTGACTGTAACGCCGCCGGCGTGCAGACCAGAATCGCCGGTTCGGCGTCCTTGAGAAAGTATTCGACCTCCGCCCGCTGGTAAGCGGTGTTGAGTGGAAGGTAGACCAGTCCGGCGCGAACCGCTCCGAGATAAACGAACAAAGCCTCCGGCGACTTTTCCACTTGCGCCGCGACGCGATCGCCCGCCGACAAGCCGAGCTCGGTGAAGAAGCGCGCGAACCGTGCGGTCGCCCGTTCGACATCGGCATACGTGTAAAGCTTTCCCGCCTCCGTTTCGATGCACGCGCGGGAAGGATCGTGCGCGAAGCGCGACGCGAGCAGACCGTAGACGTTGGCGTTCATCGCCGCGACAGCGGCTGCTGCTGATCCGGCAGCCAGGTGGCGATCTCCGGCACGAAGCAAAGCACGACGATGGACAGCATCATGATCGCGATGAACGGGAGCACGCCCCACATGATTTTCCGGAGCGGAATATCCGGGGCGATACCGTTAATCACGAACAGATTGAGTCCGACCGGCGGGTGGATCAAGCCCATTTCCATGAGGATGGTCATGATGATACCGAACCATATCAAGTCGAATCCGTGCGCCTTGAGCGCCGGCAGAATGACCGGCGTCACCATGAGGATTATCGCCACCGGCGGCAGAAAGAAACCAAGGACGATGAGGAGCACGTTCAGCCAAAAGAAAAAAAACCATTTGGACATATCGAGCGTCACCAGCCATTCGGCGACGCTCTGGGTGATGTGCAGATAACTCATCACGTAGGTATAGAGAAACGACATGGCGATGATCAGCATCACCATGCACGATTCGCGCACGGTGCCACCGAGGATGGCTCTAAGCTCGCTCCACCGGTAACACGCGTAGATCAGCATCACCATGACGAGCGCCGCGAACGCGCCGATGCCGGCGACTTCGGACGGCGTCGCCCAGCCGCCGTAGAGCGCCATCATGATGAGTAGGATCACCAGCAGAAACGGCGCGAACCGCGGCAGCGTTTCCAACCGTTCCTTCCAGGTGAAGTTCTCCACCTCCAACGCGGCCGCACCCGCGCCGGACGCGCGACCGGCTCGCAGCGCCTGTTTCTCATGATGATGTTTGTAGGCGACCCAAAAGATGAACAGCACCGTCAGGAAAAACCCCGGGCCGAAACCCGCCAGAAACAATTTGCCGATCGATTGTTCGGCGGCGAGGCCGTAGAGAATCAGCGTCAGGCTCGGCGGAATGAGGATGCCGAGCGTCCCACCCGCGGCGATGAGACCAGTCGCCAGTTCCTCCGAGTAGCCGCGCGCGCGCATTTGTGGAATGCCGGAAGAACCGATCGCCGAGCAGGTCGCGGGCGAAGAGCCGCACATCGCGGCGAACATCGAGCACGCCAGGACGTTCGCGACGCCCAGGCCTCCCGGTACTTTATACAGCCAGCGATTGAGCGAATTGTAGAGATCGGCTCCCGCGCGCGACTTTCCAACCGCGGCGCCCATGAGGACGAATAGTGGGATCGTGAGCAGCGTGAAGTTGTCGAGCTCGGCGTAGATGGTTTCCGCGACTTGCCCGAGGTTGATCGGCGGCATGAAGACGTACATGAATACGAGGGCGACGGTACCCACGGCGAACGCGATCGGCATGCCGCTGAAAAGCAGCACGAACGTCGCGATGGCGTAAAGAATCCCGATCTCAAGCACGCCCACGCGATGTCTCCGAGCGGCTTCCCCACTTGTCATCGATCATTTGGATCAGCAGCTGCACCGTGAGCAGTGTCATGCCGAGCGCCATGAAGGAGTAGGGGATCCAAAGTTTCGGACCCCACATGGAATTGCTGACCTTGCCGTTCGACCACGCCTCGTGAAAAAACTGCCACGATTGCCAGCTGACGAAGGTGCAGAAGAGAAGCGACACGGTGTCGGTGACGAAAAGGCGCCAGCGGTTGAGCCGCGTCGGCAACACACCTTGCAGCACTTCGATGGCGACGTGGCCGCGGTGTAGTTGCGTGTAGCCGGCGCTCATAAAAGTAGAAACGATGAGCAGTATCACCGCGAACTCTATCTCCCAGTCAGTCGCCCAGCCGAGCCAGTAACGCACCACGACTTCGAACACCAGGATGCCGGCGCAGACGACAATGACGACGCCGGAGAGATAGCCCATGAAGGTGTTGAGGCCGGCGACGAGGCGTCGAAAGATTTGCCAATACGTTTGCACTTATTCTCCGCCCTTCAGATTGCCCGGGATAATTTTTTTATGTCATTCCCGCGGCCGCTCTCGCGCGTCCTGCGCTTCGCGGCATTCGGGCTCCTGCCCAGCAAAAAGTGGGAATCCAGATAGTTTTGATCGGCGCGCGAAGCGCGATGTCCTATTCCGCTGTCCCAGCCGCTCTAGCGCAAGGGGAGAGGGATCAAAATATCCGGATCCCCGCTTTCGCGGGGATGACGAGCGCGCGCCGCGCGCTCGTCACTTAACGGCTAGCGCCATGTCGAGGAGCTTCTTGCCGTCTTTGACCTTCTCGACGAAATCCTTGAATGCGCTTTCCTCGGCGACCTTGCGCCACTTGAGAAACGCCGCTTGGTCCATGTCCACCACCTTGTTGCCAGCTTTGCCGTACACTTCAACGACGCGATCGTCGTCTTTGCGCGCTTCGTCCATCCCGAATTTTTCCAAGCCTAGGCCCACGTCCATGATCGCTTTCTGGTGTTCGGGCTTGAGCGAGTCGTAAACCGACTTCGACATTACCAGCGGCTCGAACATGTACCAGAACGTGTACCTGCGCCCCGCAGTCAGCGCTTTGCTGACTTCATGCAGGCGAAAGCTGATCAACGACGTGCTCGAAGTGACGGCACCATCGAGCACGCCCGACTGCATGGCGCTGTAGATTTCATTCGACGGGACATTCGTGATCGCCGCCCCGGCGGCGTTCAGCATCATGTCCATTTCCTTGCTGCCGCCGCGCAGCTTGAGGCCCTTGGCATCTTCCGGGTTCAGTACCACGCCCTTGGCGCACGCGATGCCGCCTGCCTGCCAAACCCACGTGACGATCTTGATGCCTTTGTCCTCGACGATGCGCGTGAACTCCTTCCCGATCGGCTCGTTCTTCCAGCGCAAGCCCTGCTCGTAGTTGGTTACCAACGTCGGCATGAGACCGATGTTCACTTCCGGCACTTCGCCGCCGCCGTAGGCGAGCGGCAGCACCGACATGTCGAGCGCACCTTTGCGCAGCGCGCCGAATTGACTGAACGTTTTAACCAGCGAACTCGACGGGTAAATCTCGAACTTGAGGCCGCCGTTCGTGCGCTTCTCGACGTCGGCGGCGAACTTGCGTGCCAATCGATCGCGGAAGTCGCCGTCGTCGCCTTGGCTGGCGGGGAACTGATGCGAAATCTTGAGCACGCGCGGCGCGTCGGCGGCGAATGCACGGCGACCCATGGCCGCCACGACTGGCGCGGCCGCGAGGCCGCGAAGAATACTGCGACGAGTACGGTTCATGACGTCTCCTTGTGACTAAAGAATGGCGACCTGGCAGGTCGGGATCGACGCGGGCAAAACGCCGGACACGGCATCGGCTGCCCGCGTCCCTACGGTGGAGGGAGACTTTAACCAACAAAATTTTCTTTGTATACGCTTGGACGGACTTCCGCGCGAGAAGCTAGATGAGGCGGCATCGTGTACGCCGTGTAACGCGCACCAACGCTAAACCGGTGCGACGAGTCGAATAACGTCGGATCGGGCACCCGACAACACAGTGGCGCGGAAGCGCCCTTCGACTCTCACCGGTGTTCCGGGAATATTTTTTGCAACAGACTGACGAGCGTTTTTTGATCGCGTCCGCTCAAGTGGCGCGTCAAGTGCCGCTCGTGCTCGGCGACTCGCGGCTTCAGCCGTTGCAACAAACGTTTTCCTTTGGCGGTGAGAAACAGCGCCTTGGAGCGGCGGTCGCCGTTCGCGGCGCGCCGCTCGACCAGCCCGACGGCTTCGAGGTTGTCAATGACGTTCACGACGCTCGAGCGGTCGAGGTGGATCGCTTTCGCGAGATCGGTCTGCTTCATGCCGGCGTTGGCTTCGATCAACACGAGCACGCCGAACAACCCCGGCGTAATGGCGTATTTGCCGAGGCGCTGCTTGAAGTTTCTAAAGATGGCAATTTGCGCCAGGCGAAGCTGATAACCGACCAGCATCGGCAGCAGTCCGCGGTCCACGCCGTTCGTCTTCCTCACGGTCATCGATTTACCGGCCATTGGCTATCACCGTTTGCGCGGGGTTCATTATACGAACGGATCGGCGGATATCAAATTGTTTGATATCCACCAAATTGTGCATTAGGCTGGGAAATTATGCAGATGAAGTCGGCTCGCCGGAGAATCCGTTGGATCCTACGATTCGGATAATGACCGATCCCCCGCAGTCGTTCGCGGCGATGACGGGGGAGACCATTCTGACGAACGCGCTACGGGCGGGCATCGCGTTTCCGCACAACTGCCAGTCCGGCAACTGCGGAGCGTGCAAATGCGAAATGGTGGAGGGCGACATTCTCGAGCTGCCGTATTCCGAATACGCGCTGAGCCCCGCCGAGCGCGCGCGCCATTTGATCTTGGCCTGCCGCGCGCAAGTGTGGGGCGACTGCACCGTGCGGCTGCTCGAAGCCGAGGAGACGGTGCTGCATCCGTCGCGCGTGCTGCAATGCCGCGTTGTCTCGCTGAGTGACCTCACGCACGATATCAAGGGCCTAACGCTCTCCATCGAAACGGGCGGACCCTATGTTTTTTCCGCGGGTCAGCACGCGCGTCTCAAGTTCGGACCCGGCATTCAGGAACGAAACTACTCGATGGCCAATCATCCCGATGACAACTCGCTCGAATTTCACGTCCGCGCGGTCCCGCGCGGCCAGGCGAGCGGATACGTTTTCACCAGCTTGCACGTCGGTAACGAGGTGAAGGTGTCGGGGCCGCTTGGCAACGCGTATCTGCGCGACAAGCACGCCGGCCCGATACTCGCGGTCGCGGGGGGGAGCGGCATGGCCCCGATCAAGTCGATTTGCGAAGCGGCGCTGCGCGCCGATCCCGAGCGACGCATCTGTTTCTACTTCGGCGTGCGCGACGAAAGAGACATCTATCTCGAGGCGTATCTGCGCGAGCTCACGCGCCGCCATGCAAATGTTTCGTTCGAGATCGCGCTGTCGCAGCCGCGGCAGAAATCCGAACGCCGCCGTGGGATGATTCGCGACGCGATCGCCGCCGACTTCTCGACGTTCGATGGCCTCAAGGCCTACGTGGCGGGGCCGCCGCCGATGGTGGAATCGGTGCAACAACTGCTGCTCGATAAAGGCATGGCGCTGCGCGACATACACGCCGACGGCTTCTACAGCCAGGCCGACGACGCGTTCAATTTGACGTAGGACGAGCATAGATGGCGACCGATAGTTTGAACGGCACCGTAGCGCTGGTCACCGGCGGCGCGCGCGGAATCGGTTTGGCGATCGTGCGGCGTTTGCACGCGTTGGGCGCGCACGTAGTTGTGGCCGATAGCGGCGTTTCCATTGGCGGAGAGAATCCGGATCCGGCGGTGGCGGAACAAGTAGCCGTGGAGTTGGGCCCACGCGCAATCGCGTTTACGCGAGATATTGCCGAGCCGGCGGCGGCGCGCGCCGCGGTGGAATTGGCGGTATCGCGCTTTGGCGGTATCGATCTCGTCATTAACAACGCCGCGATACTGCGTGACAGCTTTATCTTTAAGAGTAGCGCTGCGAATTGGGAAGCGGTGATCCGCACGAATCTGAGCGCGCCGTTCCATGTCCTTTCCGCGGCGACGCCGTTGATGCGCGAGCAAGTGAAGACGGGGCGCGCGCCCGGGCGTATCGTCAACATCACGTCCACCGCGGGGCTTTACGGCAACTTCGGCCAATCGCCTTATGCGAGCGCAAAGGCGGGGCTCGTCGGTTTGACGCGCGTCGTCGCCTTGGACATGGCGCGTTCCGGCGTGACCTGTAACGCCGTTGCGCCGTTTGCGGCGACGCGCGTGACCGAGACCATTCAGCCGGCGAACGACGCACAGGCGCAGTACAAAGCGCGCGCGCTTAAGATCGCGCCCGCATTCGTCGCGGAGTTCGTGGGTTACTTGTGTACGCCGGCCGCGCAAACTATCAGCGGGCAGTTGTTCGGTGTGCGCGGGCGAGAAGTATTTTTGTTTTCTCAACCCCGACCGGCCGAAAAATTCGTCGTACCGGCGGGGGCGTGGACGGACCCGGGCATCACGCAAACGCTCAAGGAACGTTTCGGGTCGAAGTTCGCGGAGTTGACGACCGATCTCGATGCCTTTAATACCGAACCTATTATCTAGGAGTCGCCCATGGCCAGCGTTTACCACGAAGTAAAGTCGGTCGCCGATCTTGCCAACGAGCCCGAGGACTATCGCACGGCGGTGCGCAAGATCGTCGTGAGTCACGCGGTCAACGAGCTGTACGGCGCGCAGGTGTTCGACGAGCCGGCGATCGCGCTCGCGCCGACGCCGTACACGAAGTGGCTCACGTGCCGCGTGGCGATGGAGGAGTATCATCACCACGTCCGCTTCAAGGGATTGGCCGATGAAATGGGTGTCCCCTCGGAGGCGACCGATCCGGCCGTGAAGCGGCCGCTGACGATTTTCGGCTTTACGCTGAAGACCTGGCCGGAGTTCTGCGTCATCAAGATGCTGGCCGATCTCGCGGAGATCTTGCAAGTCGAAGATTTGCTGCATTGCAGCTTCGTGCCCCTGCGCAACATCGGGCGCATCACGATGCCGGAGGAAAAATTCCACGCGCAATTCGGCAAGGATTTTTGCACCGAGCTGTGTAAGACCGAGGCGGGCCGGCGCGACGTGCAAAAGGCGATCGACGATTACGCGCCCTACCTGCCGGGATTCTTCGGCGCGGCCGGCTCCAAGAACAACGAGCTGTATCGAAAATACGGCTTGAAGGAGCGCAAGAACGAGGATATGCGCGACGACTACATGCGGCGCGCGCAGGCGGTGGTGGCGGAGATCGGGTTGAAGCTTCCGGAACTCAAGGCTGCGTGATGCGGGTCGTTTATTTTTAGCCGTTTCGGTCGATTCAATAGTTGGGAGAACGTCATGGCATCGATACAACCGCAAGTGACTTCGGAGCGCGCCGCGTTCTATCGGCGGATCGACAAGGACAGCTTGGCGCCGTTGTGGGAAGTGCTCGGCGCGCTGGTGCCGCCGCAACCCACTACGCCGTGCGTACCGGCGTTGTGGCGCTATCAGACGGTCAGAGCCTATCTACTGGAAGCCGGCCGGCTCATCACGGCGCGCGAAGCCGAGCGCCGCGTATTGGTATTGGAAAATCCCGGGTTGCGCGGCGCGTCGTCGATCACGCACACGTTGTACGCCGGTGTGCAGTTGATTTTGCCCGGCGAGGTCGCACCGAGTCACCGCCACACGCAATCGGCGTTGCGCTTCGTCATCGAAGGGTCGTGCGCTTTCACCGCGGTCGACGGCGAACGCACGACCATGTTGCCCGGGGATTTCATCATCACGCCATCGTGGACGTTTCACGATCACGGCAATCCCGGCAAAGAGCCCGTGATATGGCTCGACGGTTTGGATATTCCGATGGTGGCGTTCTTCGACGCCGGCTTTTCCGAAAAGTATCCGCAAGAATCGCAACCGGTCACCAAAGCGGAAGGCGATGCGCTCGCGCGTTACGGCGCGAACATGGTGCCGCTCGAATACACGCCGCCGTCGAAGACGACGCCGATTTTTTCTTATCCGTATAGCCGCAGCCGGCCGACGCTCGCCGCGCTGCAACGTAACGGACCACTACACCCGTGCCACGGGGTCAAGATGCAATACGTGAACCCCGCCACCGGCGCATATCCGATGCCGACTATCGGAGCGTTCCTTCAGCTATTGCCGAAAGCGTTTCGCGGCAAGCCGTATCGCTCGACGGACGGGACGGTCTATAGCGTCGTCGAAGGGAAGGGTCGCAGCCGCATCGGCGACCGGGTGTACGAGTGGGAACCGAAGGACGTTTTCGTGGTGCCGTCTTGGTGCCCGGTCGTGCACGAAGCGGACGCGGAAGCGGTGCTGTTCAGCTACTCCGATCGTCCGGTGCAGAAGGCGCTCGGGTTCTGGCGCGAACAAGTGGATGCGTAAATATACGGCCGGTGTCGTACGCGGGAATGACACATCAGTATCGAGCGCCGAGGTAGGAGTTAACTTATGAAATACGCCTTTCCGTTGTGGAACACGCCGAGCGTTCCGATCGCCGGCACGGACGTGCACTTTCCGGTACATCGCATCTATTGCGTCGGGCGCAATTATGCCGAGCATGCACGCGAGATGGGGTTCGATCCTAATCGCGAGCCGCCGTTCTTTTTCAGCAAGCCGGCCGATGCCGTCGTGGCGAGCGGCAGCACCATCCGTTACGCTTTGGCGACGCAGAATCTCGCCTACGAGATGGAGTTGGTGGTCGCGATCGGTAAGGAGGGCGTGAATATTCCGGCCGACAAGGCGCTCGACCATATATATGGATACGCGGCCGGTCTCGACATGACCCGCCGAGACTTGCAGCTCGCCGCGCGCGACAAAGGCCGCCCGTGGGACGTCGGCAAGGGCTTCGATCAGGCGGCGCCGATCAGCGGTATTCACCGCGCGTCCGATATCGGGCATCCGGCGGCGGGTCGGATCTGGCTCAAGCTCAACGGCGAGATCAAGCAGGACGCGGATCTAAAGCAGCTCATCTGGCCCGTGCCCGACATCATGGCGTACTTGTCGAAGCTGTTTATTTTACAGCCCGGCGATTTGATCTACACCGGCACGCCGGCCGGCGTCGGCCCGGTGAAACCGGGCGATCAGCTTGTCGGCGGCGTCGACGGCGTGGACGAGATTTCGATCAAGATCGCCCCCTGATCGTCAGCGATGCAGAAATCGCTCAAGCCCTTCTTTGATCCCGCGAGTGTCGCGATCGTCGGCGCGTCGGAGCGCGTCACCAGCTCCGGCGGCGCGGTGCTGCGCAACATGCAGGTCTCGCGCTACAAGGGCAAACTGATTCCGATCAATCCCAAGGGCGGAACGATTCTCGGATTGCCGGCGCGCCAATCGCTCAAAGAGCTCGATTCGCCGGCGGAGTTGGTCGTGGTCGTCGTCACGCAAGCCGCGATTATGGACGTTGTGCGGGAGGGTGCAGAGAGCGGCCACAAGAATTTCTTGATTCTGCCGGGTGGGTTCATCGAAGCGGGCGAAGAGGGGCGGCGGCGCGACGCGGAGTTGCGCGCGCTCGCGGACCGGCACGGCCTCACCATCGCGGGGCCGAATTGCGCGGGTATCATCAACCTGCTCGATCGCGAGAACGCGTGCGCGCCGACCTTTCTGCGCGATTTGCCGAAGGGCGGGGGTGTCGCGTTCTTATCGCAATCGGGCGCGATCGCCGAGGAGGTGATCGAGAAGAGCCATCGGCTCGACATTCCGCTGGGCGCGATCGTGTCCATCGGCAATGCCATGCACCTGCACGTGGACGACTATTTTCCGCAGCTCGGGGATGATCCCCGCTGCACGTCGGTTTTAATATATCTGGAGTCGGTCGAAGATCGCGCTCGCTTCCAGCAAGCGGCCCGTCGGCTCGCCGCGCGCAAGCCGTTGGTGGCTTTGATCGGCGGACGCACGGAGGCGGGGAGCCGCGCGTCCCGCGCTCATACGGGCGGGAGCGGCTGGAGCGATACGGAGATCGATCGTTTTTGCGCCGAGTGCGGCATGGTTCGCGTCCACACCTTGCGTCAATTGATGCTGGCGGGCAAAGGTTTCGGCCGCTATCCGCAAGGGTTCGGGCGACGCGCGCTGATCTTGTCGAATTCGGGTGGCCCGGGCGTGCTTGCGGCCGATGCTGCCGCCGGGGCCGGACTCGATCTTGCGCCGCTGCCCGACGCGCTCGCGGCGCGCCTCAAGTCGGCGCTACCGCCGGAAGCCTCGGTCGCGAATCCGCTCGACCTGCTGGCCGACGCGCGCGAGGAGCGCTTCGGCGATACGTTCCTCGCCGTGCTCGAGATCGCGGCGCAAGCCTACGATGTCATTCTTATGATCCACGTCGTGCCGTTCATGGTAGACGCGGGACCCGTCATCGAGCGCCTCGCGGAGCTTAGCGCGCAGTCAAAGATTCCGCTGTTCCACTCCATGATGGGGACGCTCGAAGGCCGCGAAGCCTGGTTTGCGAAGATGGAGGCGAGTGGCGTACCGATGTTCAACGACGTGGAGGAGATGGCCGCAACCGCCGGGCTCCTCACGCGCTATCCGGCGATACGGGCGAAGCTTGGAAATGTTTCGTAGAGAAATCATGACGCTTATTTCTTCTTATCGGGTGACGGTTGAATGGGGCGATTGCGATCCGGCGCGGATCGTGTTCTATCCGAAGTACTTCGCCTGGTTCGACGCCGCCACGCGCGCACTGTATGGCGCGGCGAACTGGTCGTACGAGCGTTTGTGCGAGCGGTTCGACATCATCGGCACGCCGCTCGCGGAGGCGTCGGTCCGCTTTCTCCGTCCGAGTCGCGTTGGGCAGAGCTTCGACCTCAAGAGCCGAATCGAGACGTGGCAGGAGAGCCGCTTCACGGTGTTGCATCAGGCGTACCGCGACGATGCACTCCTATTAGAAGGTCGCGAGGTGCGTTTCTTCGGCCAGGCGCGACCCGACGACCGCGAGCGCTTGCGCGCGATCCCCATCCCGGCAGAATTTAAAGAGGCATTCGACACATGAAGCTCTACAACGCTTTCCGCAGCTCCGCGTCCTACCGTGTGCGCATCGCGCTGAATCTCAAGGGATTGGGCTACGAATACGCGCCGGTCCATTTGACGCGCAATGGCGGTGAGCAATGGAGCACAGAGTTTCGCTCGTTGAATCCGCAATCGCTCGTCCCGGTTCTGCAAGACGGCGAACATACGTTGACGCAATCGATGGCGATCATCGAATACCTGGACGAGACCCACCCGCAGCCGCCACTGCTCCCGTCGACGCCGGCCGCGCGCGCGCGTGTACGCGCGCTGGCACAGGCCGTGGCGTGCGAGATTCACCCTATCAATAATTTGCGAACGCTTGGTTATCTAACGGGAAAATTGGGTTTGTCGGAAGAGACCAAGCTCGAATGGTACCGGCATTGGGTCAGCGTTGGGCTCCAGGCAATCGAGACGCAGCTCGCCAACAGCCGTCATACCGGCCGATTCTGTCACGGTGACACGCCGGGACTGGCCGAATGTTGCCTGGTCCCGCAATTGTTCAATGCGCGCCGTTTCAACTGCGACCTGTCGGGCTTTCCGACCCTGGTGCGCATCGACCGCGCGTGCAACGAATTGCCCGCGTTCCAGCAGGCGGCGCCGGAGCGCCAGCCGGACGCCTCATGAATCGACTCGCGCACCGATAGAGATGGAAGTCTCGTTTCACAAAGAAATCGAGCTGCTGCGCCTCGGCGACGGGGAGATATTCCACGGCGAAGGCATCCTCGCCGTGACGAAGGCTCTTCTGCAAGCCGGTGTCGCGTACATCGGCGGCTATCAAGGCGCGCCGGTGTCGCACTTGCTCGATGTTGCGGTGCAGGCGCGCGACTACTTGCGCGGGCTCGGCGTGCACGTCGAGGCGTGCGCGAACGAATCGGCGGCCGCGGCGTTGCTCGGCGCTTCGATCAACTATCCGCTGCGCGGCGCCGTGACGTGGAAGTCGATCGTCGGTACGAACGTCGCGTCCGATGCGCTTTCGAACTTGGCCTCCGCCGGCGTCATCGGCGGTACGTTGATCGTGCTCGGTGAAGACTACGGCGAGGGCGCGAGCGTGATTCAAGAGCGCAGCCACGCGTACGCGCTCAAATCGTCGGTGTGCTTGTTCGATCCGCGTCCGAATTTGCCGACGATCGTGAGGCTGGTCGAGCAAGCGTTCGAGCTG
Organism: Sulfurifustaceae bacterium; assembly: GCA_041485885.1. GTDB lineage: Bacteria > Pseudomonadota > Gammaproteobacteria > Acidiferrobacterales > Sulfurifustaceae > JACQFZ01. The sequence goes on along the minus strand of JBGPKL010000046.1, from coordinate 13,386 downwards.
TCCGAGGCGTCGAACATTCCGGCGATGATGGAGCTGCGCATCCGCGCGTGCCACGTGCATGGCAGCTTCCAGGCCAAGAACAATCGGCGCTCGCGGATCTCGCGCAACGACAAGCTCGAAAGCCCCGCGGAATTCAACTACGACCGGCTGTCGCATCCGCCCGCGACGTTCCGGCAGGAAAAACTCAAAGCCGACGTGCGACTGCCGGCCGCGCGCCGCTTCATCGCCGAACGCGGCTTGAACGAGCAGTTCGGTCCGGCGAGCGGCGAGATCGGTATTATTCTCCAGGGCGGCCTCTACAACACGCTGATCCGCGCGCTGCAGCAGTTCGATCTCGCCGACATCTACGGCGAGACGCAAGTTCCGCTGTTCGTGCTGAACGTCGTCTATCCGCTCGTGCCCGAACAGCTCGCGCGTTTTTGCACGGGCAAGCGGGCGGTACTCGTCCTCGAAGAGGGACAACCGGAATTCATCGAGCAGGAAATCGCGACGATCCTGCGGCGCGCCGACGTTCAAACGCCGCTGCACGGCAAAGATTTTCTGCCGATGGCGGGCGAATACACGGCGGAAACGATGCTCCGCGGGTTGCTCGGATTTTTGAAAAAGTACGAGCGCAAGGCGAACGCGGCTGCCGCGCAAGCGTGGATTGCGGACGTCGAGAAGAATCGAGAAGGCGCGAAGCGGCTCCTCGGCGGTGAGTTGCCGGCCAGGCCGCCGACTTTCTGCATCGGTTGCCCCGAGCGCCCGGTGTTCGCCGCGCTCAAACTCATTCAGCGAGAAACCGGTCCGATGCACGTCGCCGCCGACATCGGCTGTCATTCGTTCGCGACGTTCGAGCCGTTCTCGATGGGCAATTCGATCCTCGGGTACGGAATGAGCCTCGCGAGCGCGGCCGGCGTGTCGCCGATGATGGCGCAGCGCCCGATCGCGATCATGGGCGACGGCGGGTTTTGGCACAACGGATTGCTGTCGGGTGTGACGTCGTCGCTGCTCAATCGCGACGACGGCATCCTGGTGATCATGAAGAACGGATACACCTCGGCGACCGGAACTCAAGACATCGTGTCGACGCCGATCGACACCGACACACACGTCGATCTCGCCGCCGCGCAGCGCAGTCAGACCCACACGGATACGCGGATCGAGAACACGTTGCGGGGGCTGGGCGTGAAGTGGCTGCGCACGGTGCATACGTACCGCGTCGCGGACGTCATGAAAATCGTGCACGAAGCGCTGACCACCCCGTTCGACGGACTGAAGGTCATCGTCGCGGAAGGCGAGTGCCAGCTCGAGCGGCAGCGCCGCGTCCGCCCGTTCATGGCGAAGCTGCTCAAGAGCGGCGCGCGCGTCGTGCGCGTGCGCTACGGAGTCGATGAGGACGTTTGTACCGGCGATCACTCGTGCATTCGATTGTCGGGTTGCCCGTCGCTCACGATCAAGACGAGCAGCGATCCGCTCCGAGTCGATCCGGTCGCGACCGTCAATCATGGTTGCGTCGGCTGCGGGCTGTGCGGCGAAGTGGCGCACGCGGCGGTGTTGTGTCCGTCGTTCTATCGGGCCGAGGTGATTCAGAATCCCGGCGTGTGGGAGCGTCTCCTATGGAACGCGCGGGCGCGTATCGTCGGTTGGCTGCGACGCGAGGAAGCGGTGCGATGACGGAGCCGCTATCCATTCTTATCGGCGCGCTCGGCGGTGAAGGCGGCGGCGTGCTGGCCGACTGGCTTACGCAGACCGCGGCAGCGTGCGGGTATCCGGTGCAGCGCACCTCGATCCCCGGCGTCGCGCAACGCACCGGCGCGACGTCGTATTACGTGGAGATCTTCCCCGTGCGGCAGGATCAACTCGGCGATAAGGCGATCGTGCTCGCGCTATCGCCGGTGCCGGGGAAGGTAGACGTAATGGTCGCCTCCGAACTGCTGGAAGCGGCGCGCGCCGTGCAAAACGGCATGGTCAGCCCGACGCGCACGACCTTGATCGCGTCGAACCATCGGATTTTTACGGTCGTCGAAAAATCAGGGATGGGCGACGGCCGGCTCGACAACAACGCAATGATCGAGACGCTCAAGCGTTTCTCCCAGCGCGCCGTGCTGTTCGACATGGAGGCGACCGCGCGCGATTCCGGGACGGTGATCAGCGCCGTGATGCTGGGCGCGATCGCAGGTTCAGGCGCGTTGCCGTTGCCGCGGAGCGCGTTCGAAGACGCGATACGCACGTCGGGCACGGGCGCCGAAAATAGTCTCAAAGGTTTCACCGCTGGGTTCTCGGCCGCCGAGGGTAGCGGTTCCGCCAGGCCAACGCCGCAAACCGCTGGACTTCGTGCGCGGGTAATTTCGCGCGAATGGCAAGGCGTAATCGACAATTTGCGCAAACGCTTTCCGGAAAGTCTGTGCGCGCTCGTCGAAGAGGGTTATCTGCGACAGATCGATTATCAGAATCGCCGCTATGCCGATGTCTACGCGCAGCGCGTGGAACGGGTGCTGAGCGCGGAGAAGGCGACCGCCGCGCACGACGACTTTCTTGTCACCGCCGCGTGCGCCCGCTTCTTGGCGTTGTGGATGAGCTACGAGGACGTCATTCGTGTCGCGGACCTGAAGAGCCGCGCCAGCCGATATCAGCGCGTGCGCGCAGAAGTCGCGGCGAAACCCGGCGATCTCGTGAAAATTATCGAGTTCATGAAACCTGGGTTGGAAGAATGGTGCGCGGTGTTGCCGGTGGGAATCGCGCGGCGGCTGCGCGATTGGGCGCGACGCGGCGGCCATCACTTCAACATCGCGCTGCATATCAAGACGACCTCGATCCACGGCGCGTTGTTGTTGCGCTTGCTCGCGAGCCTGCGCTGGTGGCGGCCGCGCACGTCGCGCTACGCCGACGAGCAGGATCTGATCGAGCGCTGGGTGACGGCTATCCTCGACGCGTTGCGGCGGAATCGCGATCTCGCGTTGGAGCTTGCTCTCTGCGGACGACTCATCAAGGGCTACGGCGATACGCACGCGCGCGGCAAATCGAATTTCCTGCGGATACTGGACACGCTGTACGCGACACCCGCGATTCGCTCCGACGCGGAACGGGCGGTGGCGATTCGCGCGGCCCGCGAGGCCGCGCTCGCGGATCCCGACGGCAGGAAGCTCGAACAATCGCTGGCCGTGCACGGCATTGCGCCGTTGCCGATCAAATCGCAACCGATTGTGTGGCGTAAGCCCGGGCGCGTGGCATAGACGGGAAAATAAGAAAGATTACTGCGGTTCCCGATTGGAAATCGAAATCGTTGCTCAGATTCATATTCCCTCTCCCCCACGTCGTGGGGGAGAGGGCGAGGGTGAGGGGACGCGTGAAGCGACGAGGATTCTCTCCACACCCCTCACCCTAACCCTCTCCCCGCACGCGAGGAGAGGGAATTATTGCGTAGCCGTGTACGATTGACCATATCGTGAAGACTGTTGATAGAAGGCTAGAAGAATAACAAAGCGACGTTAGAAGCAATCCATGCAAGACGCAATTGCCGATACACCTGCGGTTTCGACGCGAACCTTCGGTCGAGCGGGGCGAGCGTTGTTGATGATCTCGAAGTATTTGGCGATTGCCGGCGGGCTCGTCTTCGTCGGCCTCGTCGTCATGTCGATCGTATCCATCGTCGGGCGCAAGCTTTTCGCTTGGCCGGTCCCCGGCGACGTCGAGTTGCTGCAGATGTGCGCGGCGTTCGCGGCGTCCGCGTTCTTCCCGTATTGCCACCTGATCGGCGGCGACGTGAAGGTCGACTTCTTCACGCATAACTTGCCGCCGCGCATCGTCGCCGCGTTGGACGCGTTCGGCTCTTTCCTGATCGGCGCGTTCGGCGCGCTGATTGCGTGGCGCACCGCCGCCGGCGCCGTGTCGCTCAAGGAAGTCGGCGAGACCTCCGCGATCCTGGCGTGGCCGGTATGGATCGCGCAGGCGCTCATGGTGCCGAGCTTCATGCTGATGGCGGTCGCCGGATTCTATATGTGCGCTTACTGGCTGCGCATCGGCCGAGGAGCGGCGCGATGAGCGGCACCGACGTCGGCTTCGTGATCTTCGGCGTCATGCTCGTGCTGCTCGTGATCCGCGTGCCGATCGGCATCGCGATGTTCATGGTGGGGTTCGGCGGTTACCTTTATCTCACGGGCGCGAACACGCATGCGTTGCTCAACTCGCTCAAGAATCTCGCGTACGCGCGGCTCTCGAATTACGACTTGGTGGTGATTCCGTTATTCCTGTTGATGGGTCAATTCGCGACGCACGGCGGCTTGAGCAAAGCGCTGTTCCGATTCGTCAGCGCCTTCATCGGCCATCGCAAAGGCGGCATCGCCATGGCGGCGATCGGCGCGTGCGCCGGGTTCGGCGCGATTTGCGGCTCGTCGCTCGCGACCGCCGCGACCATGGGCCAGGTCGCGCTGCCGGAGCTGCGGCGCTACGGCTATTCCGGTTCGCTCGCAACCGGCGCCCTCGCCGCCGGCGGCACGCTCGGCATCATGATTCCGCCGTCGGTGCCGCTCGTGATCTACGCGATCTTGACGCAAGAGTCGATCGGCAAGCTCTTCGTGGCGGCGGTGATACCCGGTGTCATCGCGATGCTCGGCTACATGCTCGTGGTGAAGATCGTCGTCACGCTTAAGCCCAGCGCCGGGCCCGCGGGACCGCGCGTCGCGTGGCCCGAGCGCATCCGCAGTTTGTTGACGGTGGTGCCCGTCCTGTTCGTGTTCCTCGTAGTCATTGTCGGTATCTACGGCGGTTGGGCGAATCCGACCGAAGCCGCAGCGATCGGCGCGGCGGCATGCGGCATACTCGGTGTCGGCGGCGGTATGCGGACACAAGGGTTGATCGCGAGCGTTTTGGGCACGGCGCAGGCGACGGCGATGATTTTCCTGGTGTTGCTCGGCGCCGATATGATGAACACCACCTTGGCGTTGTCGCAAATGCCGGCCGAGCTCGCGAATTGGGTCAAGGCAAGCGGCCTCGAGCCGTTGCTGGTGATGACGATGATCCTGATAATCTACATCTTCCTCGGTTGCGTCATGGACGCGCTCGCCATGATTCTGCTCACCATCCCGATTTTTTATCCGGTGGTGATGGGATTGGACTACTTCGGCATGTCGCTCGACGATAAATCCATTTGGTTCGGCATCCTGGCGTTGATGGTGGTCGAGATCGGCCTGGTTCATCCACCGGTGGGGATGAACGTCTACATCATCAATCGCCTCGCCAAGGACGTGCCGCTGGTCGAGACCTTCAAGGGCGTCATTCCGTTTCTGGCATCGGATCTGGTGCGTATCACGTTGTTGGTCACGTTTCCGATTATTTCGCTGTACCTGGTTCATACGTTTAAAACTTGATCCCATAGGAGCATCTTATGAAACTGTTCAAAGCAATCCCGCTTCTCGTTGCCGCGGCCATCGCACTCGGCGCGAGCGCCGCGAACGCGGCGGATGAGGTAGTGCTCAAGTTCCATCACTTTTTACCGCCGAGCTCGAACGCGCACCAAAACCTGATCACGCCGTGGTGCGACAAGATCGCGAAGGAATCGAACAACAAGATGAAGTGCCAGATCTACGCGGCGATGCAACTCGGCGGAACGCCGCCGCAATTGTTCGACCAAGCGCGCGACGGCGTTGCCGACGTGATTTGGACCGTGCCGACGTATCAGGCGGGACGCTTCACCAAATCCGAAGTGTTCGAGCTGCCATTCATGGTGAAGACCGGCGAGAAAGGCAGCCCGGCGTTTTGGGAATACGTGCAAAAAAATTCGCTCGATGAATTCAAAGGCACCAAAGTCATTCTGGTTCACCTGCACGACGGTGCGGTGCTGCACTTCTCCAGCAAGGCGGTTAACAAGCTCGCAGATCTTAAAGGTCTAAAAGTCCGTGCGCCGACGCGCATCGCGAGCAAGCTCTTGACGGCGTGGGGCGCCGTGCCGGTGCAAATGCCGGCGCCGCAAGTGCCCGAGGCGATCGCGAAGGGCGTCGTGGACGGCGTGATGTTGCCGTGGGAAGTCGTGACGCCGCTCAAGATCCAGGAAGTCGTGAAGTACCATGTCGACACGCCCGCCGGTGTGCCGAAGATGTCCAACACGATTTTCGTCATCGCCATGAATCAAGCGAAGTACGACAGCTTGCCCGCCGATCTGAAGAAAGTGATCGACGACAACAGCGGCCTCGAAGCGTCGCGCTGGGCCGGAAAAGTGTTCGACGGCCCACAGGCCTCGGCGAAGAAAATCGCGCAAGATCGCGGCAACACCTTCATCTCGCTCGCCGGCGACGAGTACAAGCGCTGGGAAAAAGCAGCGGCTGGCGTCGATAGCGAGTGGATCCAGGAAGTCGGCGCGAAAGGCGGCAACGGCAAAGCGCTATTGGAAGACGCGCGGGCACTAATCAAAAAGTACGACAAGTAATGCGGAGTGGACCGTAAGCGCTGGGGGCGCGCGTGACGTGCGGTCTGTCGTCGCGCCCGACGGCGTTTTGCGGCATGGAGGAGGACTATCCTGTCCGTGTGTCCGTGAACCGACAGCGGTGATCGCGATCGCGTTTACGATGCGTTAAGGAAGGTGCTGAATTCAACTCCCCAGTGCAACACATTCAACAGCACAGCATGTTGAACGCGAAGATAAAGCGATCGTCATCCCCGCGAAAGCGGGAATCCAGGCTTTAAAAGAACTGGATCCCCGCTTTCGCGGGGATGACAACAAGAGCGTTTAACCTTCTTGTCTGCAGGCACAGAAAGAGTAGTTGCACTTAGGGAAGGTCTGATTAATTCCCCGTCGTTCGTGGTGAGCTTGTCGAACCACGAGGGCGAGCCCCGACATTCAATGGGTTGAGTGAGTCGTCCTTCGACAAGCTCAGGACGAACGGAATTAATCAGAGCTTCCTTAGGAGTTGAATTCAGCGGTTTTGATTTATTGCCCCTCTCCCTTCGGGAGGTGAGGCGTAGCCTTCGCGAATGCACTAAGGAAGCTCTGAACAAGTCCGTTCGTCCTGAGCGCCGTCGAAGGACGACTAGCACAAGGCTCTGATTTTCGTGGCCACGTTCATGGTTCGACGGGGCTCACCACGAACGGGGGAGGACTTGTTCAGGGCTTCGCTAAGGAAGCTCTGACTAATCCCCCTCCCATTGCGGGAGGTGAGGCAGGGTCTTCGTGAATGCACTTGCTGTACAGGGATGTACGAATGCTCGCGAGCGCAGGATGCGCAGGAGCGGCGCAACGTGCATTCACGCCGCCGAACGGGCGCACGCGATTCTTGTGCGCCCCGGCGGGAACAGGTGAGGGTGAGGGAAACAGCGCCAAATTCCCGCGAGTTCTTCCCTCACCCTAGGGCAACGAAGGCCGCACGGTCAGATTGGCTTGGGAACATTGCCGTTGAGCGGTTCCATACGTTTTTTCGTTTGTCTACAGCATATAAATTTCATTTTCTGCTATTTGTCGCTTTTATCCCCACCCACTCCTCCAACCGCTTCGCGGCGACCTAAATCCGCGCAATAAGTGTTGACTCTCGGCGGCGGCTTCTCGTAGCCTGTTTCTCGTCCGAGCGACGACTCAACGCGCAGACGCACGCGAAACGTCAAGCCAATAAATTATGGGGAGAGGAAATGAACCGCATTGAAATCGGAGCTGTGACGGGTTGGGCGGAAGCTTCCGCAACGACGCGCTGGTTCGCTAGATCTGTTTTCCTACGCCACATACTGCTGCTCCTGCTTCTACTCGGCGGATCAATTCCGTTTGCACGTGCTAGTTGCCTGGGAGACGGGGTGACCTGCTTTCCGGACTTCTTTGCGAACAGCCGGGCGCAAGCATTGGCGGACTGCCAAGTCGCATTAGCGAATTTTCACGGTTTCGGCTTTCCGAGCTGCGACTCTCCTGGGATTCAGCCGCCTAACAACATTATGCTCATCGGCCACAGCGATTTTTTTGCAAATAACTTCGTTGCGGCTTACTGGTATCCGCCTTCAGCAACTTGCCCAAGCGGTCAACAATTCGCCGGGCCTCCGCCGGGAAGTTGCCAGTTCATAGGACCGACAGTCGCCGACTTGCAAAAGGAGAAAATGCTAGCGGGCACCTGCAACGGTGAAGCAGAGACCGGGCTAGTAAGCAATCCCTGCAACGCCGCGAACGGCAACAAGTACCAATCCGAGACAGACTTCCAGGCGAGCGAAGGCATCGCCTCATTTACACGCTCTTACAACTCCCAGCTCAGTCAGGACATCGGCCTCGGTTTCGGCTGGGCGGCCTCCGCCCGCAAGCGCATCGAGGTTAACGGCACCTTGGTTCAAATCCGCACCGGCTCCGGAAAAGGCGAACCGTTCACCTGCCCGAGTGGTACCGGCGCCTGCACCGGTGACGCCGACACGATCGTAAACCTCACCAAAGATACGACCGGCTACACCCTAACCCGCCGCGACAACGCGACCGAGCGCTACAACAGCGCAGGCGCTTTGCTCTCGGAAATCGACACGAACAACCGAACCACGACGTACGCGTACAACGGTTCGGGTCAGCTCATCGCCGCCACGGGTCCCTTCGGTCACACGGTAGGCTTCACCTACAGCGGCAATCACATCAGCAGCGTCACCGATCCATCGGGCGCGGTTTATAGTTACACCTACGACAGCAACAGCAACCTAACCCGTGTCTCGTATCCTGACGGTAGCACCAAGCTCTACCACTACGAGAACAGCACCTTCCCACATCACCTAACCGGTATCTCCTATCAAGACGCCGGGGGCAGTGCGGTCCGTTACTCGACGTACAGCTACGACACCAACGGCAAAGCCGTAGTGACCGAACACGCCGGTGGCATCGAGCACTTTGGGCTTTCCTACGACAGTGATACCCAAACGACCGTCACCGATGCAGCAAACACCCAATCGGTGATGACCTTCAGCGCGAACTTAGGGATCAAGAACCTCATCGCCAGAGCGAACCAAAGCGATGGCAAGGCTCTCAACCAAGCCTTCGACGCCCAGAACAACTTAACCTGCAAGAAAGACGAAGAGGGTAGGGTCGTTACGTATACCTACAACGGCGCCAACCAGAAGACCGCGATGACCGAGGGCTTGATCGGTAGCTGCGCCTCGCCGATCACGACCAGCGCCACCCGCACGACGAGCTATCAATACGTCTCGAGCACGTTGAACCTGCCGACGGTGATCCAAAGTCCAAGTGTTTTCAACGGTGGAAATAAAACGGTAACGATCGCCTACGGCGATACGTCACATCCGAGCCTCCCGACGGCAATTACCCAAAGCGGCTTCACCTCAAGCGGCAGCGCGGTATCGCGCGCCGTCACCTTAAGCTACACCGCCTCCGGCCAAGTCGCCTCCATCAACGGCCCGCGCTCGGACGTGAACGACATCACCACACTCAGCTACAACGATTGCACTTCGGGCAGCGGCTGCGGCCAACTGCGAAGCATCACCAATGCGGCGGGCCACCTCACTACCTTCGACAGCTACGATGCGGCCGGCCGACTACTCCAAACGACCGATCCGAACGGCCTTCGAAGCAACTACACCTACGACGGCAGAGGCCGCGTGATCAGCGTGATCCAAACGCCAGCCGGCGGCAGCGCACGCACGACGCAATACGCCTACAACGCGGCGAACAACGTCACGCAGGTCATCCAGCCCGATGGCATCACGCTCACCTATATATACGACGCCGCCCAAAAGCTGCGCCAGGTCACGGACAACCTCGGCAACCGTATCAACTACAACTACGACTCAAGAGGCAACCGCACCGAAGCGCTGACCCGCGATCCCGACGGCACGTTGGTGCGTTCCATTCAGACCGCCTACGACATCCGCAACCACACCGCCGCCATCAACGACGGCGGCGCCGTCACGCAGGCGCTGAACGATGCCCTCGGCAACCTCACGCGAGTCACCGATCCGAACCAAGTCGCCGTAGCCTCCGGCATCAGCACCAACCACACCCACGATGCGCTGAATCGCTTGATCCAGACGGTGAACAACTTAAGCGGCGTGACGACTTATAACTACGACAGCGGCGACCGCCTCACCGGCGTGCAAGCACCGAACAACGCCACCACGCAGTATCAATACGACGACCTCGGCGACCTGCTACAGGAAACCTCCCCCGATCGCGGCACCACCGTCTATACGTACGACGCCGCCGGCAACGTGGTGCAAATGACCGACGCGCGCGGCGTCATCGTGAGCTACGCCTACGACGCCTTGAACCGGTTAACGCTGATCAACTACCCGGGCACGGACGAAGATGTGAGCTTCGCCTACGACAGCGGCTGCGCCGCCGGCATCGGGCGTTTGTGCGCGCTGCAAGATCAAAGCGGCACGACGACGTACGCCTACGACGCCTTCGGCAACCGTTTGCAACAAGTCCACACCGAGCTCGGCATCGCCTATACGACAAGCTACACCTACGACAACGCGAACCGCGTGCTCGCGATCGCGTATCCGAGCGGGCGTCTCGCCACCTACGCGCGCGATGCGATCGGGCGCATCGGCGCCACGAACGCCACCTTGAACGGCACCAACACCGCCATCGTCGCCAACCGCGCCTACCACGCCGATGGCCTGCTACGCGCACAAACCTTCGGCAACGGTTTCAGCGACACCCGCTCCTACGATCTGCAAGGTCGCCTCCTCGCGCAGACGGTGCCGCGGGTCGCCGCCGCCACGCCCGCCGTGAGCGGCGTCGTTCTGGCACCGAATAAATCAAGCCCGCAGGTGGCCGGCACTGCCATCACCTTCACCGCGCAAGCGAGCGGGGGGAGCGGGACTTATCAATACCGCTTCACCTTGAACGGCCCCGGAACCAACAACCTCCCGAGCGTCGTGCAGAACTACGGTAGCGCGAATACGTTCCTCTGGAACACCACCGCCGCCGACCTGGGCAGCACGACCGTTACCGTCGAAGCGAAGAACGCCGGCTTGGCGTCCGGCGCCGTGGCGAGTGTGTCGACGTCGTTCACCATCAACGCCGCAGCGCCACCCGCCAACGCGCCCATCGTCACGAGCTTCGGCACGCTCTCCGCTCCGCAGCAGAGCGAGCGCCGCTTCACCGTCGACGTTCCCGCCGGCGCCGCCAACCTCACCGTAACGCTAAGAGGCGGCACCGGCGACGCCGACCTCTACGTCAAGTACGGCGCACCGCCAACCACCACCGACAACGACTGCGCCTCCAACCAGGGCGGCGCCAACGGAGCGAGCGATGAAACCTGCGTGCTCATCGCCACCCCCGGCACCTGGCACATTCTGGTGGTCGCCTTCAGCGACATCGCCAATGTCAGCGTCGAGGCGCGCTATACGATGAGCAATCTGCTCACGAACGGCGCCCCCGTCACCGGATTAACCGCCGCCGCCGGCGGGCGCTGGCTCTATGCGATCGACGTCCCCGCCAACTCAGCGAACCTGAAAGTCAGCTTAAGCGGCGGCAGCGGCGACGCCGACCTCTACCTGCGCTATGGCGTGGTACCCACGACGACCGCCAACGACTGCTACTCGAACCAGGGCGGCGTCAACGGGCAAAGCGCCAACGGGCAAAGTGACGAAACCTGCGTCGTCACCGCCACCCCCGGGCGCTGGTATATCCTGATCGACGCCTTCAGCGACATCGACAACATCACGCTCACCGCCAGCTACACCACGAGTGATGCCGCGCTCCTGCAAAACGGCGTGCCCGTCGGCGGCCTCAGCGCCTCGGCGTTCTCCCAATTCCGCTACGCCATCGACGTCCCGAGCGGCGCCTCGAATTTACGATTCACCACAATCGGCGGCAGCGGTGATGCCGATCTCTACGTGAAATACGCCGCACCCCCGAGCACCACCGACAACGACTGCGCCTCGAACCAGGGCGGCGTCAACGACCAAAGTGAGGAAACCTGCCTCATTACCACCGCCACCCCCGGGCGCTGGCACATTCTCGTGTTTGCCTATAGCAACATCACCAACGTCACGTTGACCGCGAGCTACACGACGGGGAGTGCGAGCGCGAGCGATAGCGAGAGCGCATTCACGATTGACGTTGCCGGTGCCAGTGACAGCGAGAGCACGAGGGTGAGTGACGGTGAGAGCGCATCCGTCCTTGGCAACGCAAACACGAGCGCAGCGCTGCGCCCGTCCGTCATTCCCGCGGAAGCGGGAATCCAGGTATTAAACAACATCCGCCCTTCGGCCAATGCTCGTGCTGACCGCGCCCCCAACATCACGATGCCACCGGCGCGTAGCCTCGCGAGCGCGAACGCTTCGAGTGCGATAGCGGCATCAAGCCAACTCATCGCGGTAAAGAGCGACATCGAGAGCGACTACCAATACTGGGTGCGAAGCGAAGCCACCCAACACCAATGGCTCGCGGTCAACGACTACACGCCGTATCTCAATGCCACCCCCGACGTGCTCGCGCGCATCGACGCCGGTAACGTCGAACTCTGGCGGCGCAGTGAGACCGGTGCCTTCGGTTACGACTACGTGGGAGGAAGCGAAGCGAGCGCGATACTATTTCCCGTCGCCCTCTCAACCAACCCGAACCCAGCCGCAAGCGACACCAAGAACTACGCCTACGATTCAAACGGCAATCTTCTAGGCGTCCAAGTGCCAAACGTGATCGACCTCTACGCCTACGACGCCCTCGATCGACTCATCGCCGATCAGTTCGGCACCTTACCCCCGGTGCAGTTCGGCTACGATCAAAACGGCAATCGTACCAACCAACTCTTCGATGGCTTCAGCGAAACCAGTACCTATGCCACGAACACCAACCGCCTAACCCAAAAGGGCGCCCAGACCTTAAGCTACGATCCAAGCGGCAACCTACTAAACGACGGCCAAGGCAACACCTACACCTACAACAACGCCGGGCGCTTAAGCCAAGTGTTCAGCAACGGCGCCTTAGTCGCGACTTACATCTATAACTTCGAAGGCCAACGCACCCGAAAGGTGACCTCACAAGGAACGACGATCTATCACTACGACATGAACGGCAACCTCATCAGCGAGACCAACGCCAACGGAACCCTCATCCGTGACTATGTCTACGCTGACAATGTACCGATTGCGCAGATTGATGCGAGCACAACCACCGAGGACATCACCTATCTGCACACCGATCATCTAGGCACACCGCGTCACGGCACGGATGCGAATCGCACGGTTGTTTGGACGTGGAGGAGTTTTGGGTTTGGGTCGGGGGAACCGAACGGGGATGCGGATGGGGATGGGGTTGCAACGACGGTTAATCTACGGCTGCCCGGGCAATATTTTGATCAGGAGTCGGGGTTGGTATACGGCGGCGGGCGTTACTGGGATCCGAAGCTAGGGAGATCGATCACGGCGGACAGGATGAGCGTGGCTGCTCACGTTGAGAGAGGATTTGAGATGATGGGTACGCTGAATCATCCGCCT
>JBGPKL010000045.1:0-33483 GCA_041485885.1 Sulfurifustaceae bacterium | reverse complement strand
GATGTTTACGTTTGAGAGTAGGCATCGGAGCATCATGGCGAATCTCCGCGATACGTCAAATGCGTTCTACGCCGGGAATTACAGGACAGAAGCGAGGTTCACGCTCTGTTTTTACCCACACGAGTACGCGATGACCCAATTATCTTAACCACATCCTCGCGCGGATCGAAGCGAACCAAGCGGGTGTGAGCGAAGCGATTCTATTGAATGCCGCGGGACGCGTGGCCGAGGGTTCGGCGGACAACGTCTTCATCGCGCGCGGCGGTGTACTGATAACACCGCCGGTAAGCGACGGGGCGCTCGAGGGCATTACGCGCGAAGCGATCCTCCAGCTCGCGCGCGATCTGGGGCTCGTGGCGCGCGAGACCAGCCTGGAACGCGACGATCTCTACACCGCGGACGAATGCTTTCTGACCGGTACCGGAGCGGAGCTGATCCCGGTGCGCGCCGTCGACGATCGGCCGCTACGCCATTGCCCGGGACCGATGTTCAGCGCCTTGCACGACGCGTTTCGCGCGCTGGTCGAACGCGAAACCGCCCGCGACGACGCATGATCGAAAAACCGTTCGCCGAGTCGTTCACCGCCGAGTGGATTGCCTCTTGGAATAGTCACGACCTTGACCGTATCCTCTCGCACTACTCCGAGGATTTCGAATTTTCATCCCCGGTTATCGTGGAGCGGCTGGGCGTGCCCTCCGGCAAGCTCAAGGGCCGGGAAGCGGTCGGCGCGTATTGGGCGAAAGGCTTGGCGCGCCGCCCCGATCTCAAATTCGGGTTGCGCGCGGTCCTGACCGGAGTGAGTAGCGTCGTCATCCACTACACCGGGCTCGACGGCGTCAACGCGTCGGAGCATTTCGATTTCGGCGCCGATGGTAAAGTACTAAGATCGTCCGCCCACTACGGCTAGACATCTATGGCCGATTACCGCTATCGCTTGGTCAACGTCTTCACCATCGACGGGAACAGATTTTCCGGCAATCCCTTGTGCGTCTTCGAAGACGCACGCGGCATGGACGACGCGACGATGCAGGCGCTCGCGTTGCAGTTCAATCTATCCGAGACGACGTTCATTTTGCCGAGCGAGGTAGCGACCGCCAAGGTGAGAATTTTTACGCCGGCGTTCGAGATGCCGTTCGCCGGTCATCCGACGCTTGGGACGGCGCAGGTAGTGCGTGCATTGCGAGCCGGCGGCGATTCGCTCACGCTCGAAATGAAGGCTGGAGTGATTCCCGTCACGGCGCAGGCGAGCACGTGGACATTGAGCGCCAACGCGCCGACATGGCGGTCGGCCGACGCGAGCCGCGGTCAACTCGCAGAGATGCTGAGCATCGAGACGAGCGATGTCGGGGAGCAACCGCTGTGGGTGAATACCGGCAGCGAGCAACTGGTGGTTCCGCTCAACTCGTGTCAAGCCGTGGCTCGCTGCCAGCCGCTCGCGCATTTGCTGGCGCAACACGGCCGCGTAAACGCCAGTCGATGTCTCGTGTATGTGTGGGCGCCCGCGCCGCGCCACGAGATTCATGCCCGCTTCTTCTTTCTGAAGGGCACGTCGATCATCGAAGACCCCGCGACCGGATCGGCATGCGCGAACCTCGGCGGCTGGTTTATCGCCACCGGTGCAGCGTTGCCGCTGGCGCGACACATTCACCAGGGCGACGCGGTCGGTCGGCCGTCTCGTCTCGGTCTACAGGTCGATGCCGGGCAACGGATCTCGGTTTCCGGGGAAGTGATCGAGCTCGGCGGCGGCGTCGTTCAGCTCTGACGCTTATCCGCTCTCGCCTTTGTCCGCCGGCTTGCGCAGCCGGATATGCAGCTCGCGCAATTGCGTCTCGTCGACCGCGCTCGGCGCGGAGGTCATCAGATCGGACGCCTTCTGCGTCTTCGGGAACGCGATCACGTCGCGGATCGAATCGGTTCCCGCCATGAGCGCGACGATGCGATCGACGCCGAAAGCGATGCCACCGTGCGGCGGCGCGCCGTACTTGAGCGCCTCCAACAGAAAGCCGAATTTCGTCTGTGCTTCCTCGGCTTCGATACCGAGCGTTGCAAACACGCGGCTCTGAAGCTCGGTGCGGTGTATGCGGATCGAGCCGCCGCCGATTTCCGAGCCGTTCAGCACCATGTCGTAGGCGCGCGCCTGCACGTTCGCCGGGTCCTTGTCGACGAGTGCTTCGTCCTCCGGTTTGGGCGCAGTGAACGGATGATGCAACGCCGCCCAGCGCTTCGCCTCGGCGTCGTACTCGAACATCGGGAAATCGACGACCCATAGCGGCCGCCAGCCGACTTCGGTCAGCGCCAAATCCTGCCCGAGCTTAAGGCGCAACGCTCCCAACGAATCGTTGACGACTTTGCCGCTATCCGCGCCAAAGAAAATCAGATCGCCGTTTTGCGCGCCGGTGCGGCCGAGGATTCCCGCGATCGCGGCATCGGATAAAAATTTTAGAATCGGCGACTGCAATCCCTCGCGTCCCCTCGCCACGTCGTTCACCTTGATGTAGGCCAGTCCCTTCGCGCCGTACTGAGCGACGAACGCGGTGTACTGATCGATCTGGCTGCGCGGCAGCTCGCCGCCGCGCGGCACGCGCAACGCCGCGACACGACCGTTCGCCGCGTTCGCCGGCCCGGCGAACACTTTGAACTCGGCGTCCTTCACCAGATCGGCGACATCGACCAAGTCGAGCGGGTTGCGCAGGTCCGGCTTGTCGGACGCGTAGCGTCGCATCGCTTCGGCACACGAAAGACGCGGGAACGGATTCGGCAGGCTCACGTCAAGCACCTCCCGGAAGAGTCGCCGGATCATCTCCTCCACGAGCGTCGTCACACCGACTTCGTCCAGAAACGACGTTTCGATATCGAGCTGGGTGAACTCCGGTTGGCGATCCGCGCGCAAGTCTTCGTCGCGGAAACAGCGCGCGAACTGAAAGTAGCGCTCGAAGCCCGCCATCATCAGGATTTGCTTGAAGAGTTGCGGCGACTGCGGCAACGCGAAGAAGTGGCCGGGATGCGTGCGCGACGGCACGAGATAGTCGCGCGCTCCCTCGGGCGTCGATTTCGTCAGCATCGGCGTCTCGATTTCGGTGAAACGGCGCTCCTCGAGAAAGCTGCGCAAGGTGCGCACGATGCGATGGCGCAGCAGCAGGTTATTGCGCATGACGTCGCGGCGCAGATCGAGATAGCGATACTTGAGCCGCGCCGATTCGTTGACATCCGTTTCGTTGAGCTGAAACGGCAACGGGTCGGCGCGATTCAACACCTCGATCGCATGCGCGATCACCTCTATTGCACCGGTCTTGAGCGCCGGGTTCTCCGTGCCGGCCGGGCGCCGGCGCACCGCTCCGGTCACGCGCAGTACGTATTCACTTCGAATACCTTCGGCGGCGGCGAACGTTTCTTTGCGGCCGGGATCGCAAACGATCTGCACCACACCCTCGCGATCGCGCAGGTCGATGAAGATCACGCCGCCGTGATCGCGCCGCGTATCCGCCCAGCCACATAGCGTGACGTCGCGGCCGATCAGCGATGGGTCGAGCTCTCCGCAAAAGTGCGTGCGCATGGATAGAAACGAACAACAGCGATGGAACGAAGGGCTAGTTTAACCGCGAAACGTCAGGAAGCATCTACCCGGTCGATGGCAATCGCTTCTTTTCTTGTCTCCGGCACCACCGCCCCGACGGAAAGAATCATGCGCAACGCTTCCTCGACGGACATCGCGAGCTCCACCATTTCTTGGCGCGGGATGACGAGCATGAAACCGGAGGTCGGGTTGGGCGTCGTCGGGACGAACACATTCACCGTCTCGCAACCGGTATGGGCGTCGATTTCAGCCGCGCCGGTACCCGTCAGGAACGCCAGTGTCCACATGCCGGCGCGCGGGTACTCCACCAGCACCACCCGGCGAAACGACTTGCCGCTGCCGCTGAAGATCGTTTCCGTCAATTTCTTTACCGAACCGTAGATCGTGCCCACCAGCGGAATCCGATTCAACGCCCGCTCGCCCCAACGGAACAATCGCCGGCCGAAAAGATTGGTGACGATCATGCCGGTCCCGATGACGATGGCGGCGGTCAGCAAAATACCGAGGCCGGGAATCCGCACGTCCGGACGCAGCGCCTGCGGCAACAACAACAGGCTCTGATCCATCGCATCCACGAGAAACTTGATGATAAGAAGGGTGACCCCGAGCGGCACCCAAATCAACAGACCCGCGGCGAGATAACGGCGCAGCGCCGCCATCATCTCAGGCACATCCGCACGCACCGCCTCCGCCACTATGCGCCTTCTTAGTCGGCGTGATGTCGCCCGACTCCGACGATGGCTTCTCCGCTTGATCTTTCTTGCTCTGATCTTGCTTGCTCTGATCTTGCTTCGAGTCCTTGCGACCTTTGTTCTTGAAATCGGTCGCGTACCATCCACTACCCTTGAGCTGGAAACCCGTAGCCGAGATCAAACGTCTAAGCGACGCGCGGCTGCACGCCGGGCACTCCTTGAGTGGAGCGTCGTTCAGCTTTTGTATGGATTCGAGGCGGTGACCACACTCATCACATTTATATTCATAGATCGGCATAACGATTCCTCCGCAACCGTTCGGTGCCGCCAGAGATCCTACGCACCGATCGCGCTTAGTCGCATTATAGCGGTTCGCCGGTGAAACTAATGCATTACCGTCCAAGCGCTTAGACTGCGCGCATGTCCGAGCTACGACGGCGCAGCGAACCGTCTGCCCTTAAGCAGGGCCGACGTTGGAGTTTTTCAAATTTTGACATCGGCTCGGGCGCGTTCGCTAGCGACTCGCGACATCGGCGGAGCCGGATGATGGCGATCGATCGATGCTTCTACAAATCTATTCTTTCCGCTAAATTACTGCTACTTTAAGCCCCCCTTAACTCCAACCCGACCTCTAGGAGAACTACATGGCAACAGCGGGTCAAAAACCAACGACCAAGTCGGAAATCTTCAACTTCATCGCCGAGAAGACGAGCCTCAAGCGAAAAGACGTCATGGCGGTGTTCGACGCGATGCAGAATCTCATCGAGCGGGACCTGAAGCGCGGCCCCGGCATCGTCAACCTGGCCGGACTGATGAAGATCAAGATGGTGAAGAAACCGGCCGTGCCGGCGCGCAAGGGCATCAACCCGTTTACCAAAGAAGAAGTCATGTTCAAGGCCAAGCCGGCCCGCAACGTGGTCAAAGTGCAGCCCCTTAAGACGCTTAAGGATATGGTCTAACCGAATCGGATTCAGGGGGAGGAGTCCGTGGACTTCTCCCCCACCTCGCAGTTCCGCGGGGTCACAAAGCACTTACCCGCCGTTCAAAATCCAACAGAAGTCTTCCGCGCGCTCGGGTGGGCGGCGCGCGTCCGCATCAAAGCGGATAGCGGACGTTACTACGAGTGTATCGCGCCGCGACGGCGCGGTGATGGCGCGGAAGGACTAGCTGTTGTAGTCGTCGTCGTTGTCGTCTTCCTCGCAATCATCAAGGTCGTCGTCATCATCGTCTTTCACGGGGGCACGCTTGTCCGCCTTTTCGGGTGCGATTTCCTCCTCCTCGTCCTCGTCGGAATCCTCGCTATCCGCGGATCGTAGCTGCTTCAATTCCATCTCGTACCAAGCGTCGATGTCGATTTCTCCGACCTCACCGTCTTCGTACTGTACCTCGATCGTGCCGTCGTCTTCGTCGAACGATAGGATTTCGAACGCCAGACCGTCCGGGTCCTCGTAGATGGCGCCCACTACGGGTTCTTCTTCCATCGGCATAGTTTCAACCTCCGAGCATTCCTGATGGATGAAGTTATTTTAAACCATGGTTGAGAAAAGCGGGCAAATTCACCTTCCCCGCGGACGCTACAGGCACTATGCTCTTGACCCGAAACGGCTGTCGTTGTTTATGCGGAGGCTTGACCCATGGCGGAGAATTGTCTCTTTTGCAAAATGGTCTCGGGCGCCATGAAACCGGACATCGTGTATCAAGACGAGGACGTTCTCGCCTTTCGCGACATCAACCCGCAGGCGCCGACGCATATCCTGGTGATTCCGAAACGACACATCACGACGCTGAACGACTTGCGCGACGATGATACCGGGCTCGCGGGCGCGCTTCTGATGGGCGCGCAACGGCTCGCGAAGGACCTGGGAATCGCGCAGGCCGGTTATCGCATCGTGATCAACACGAATCCCGAAGGCGGTCAGGTCGTGTTCCACGTCCACCTCCATCTGCTCGGCGGTCGTCAAATGCGGTGGCCGCCGGGCTGAGGCTTTGCTCTCTCATCCGGCGGCGGCGCGTCGGCGTTAAGAGACGCTCTTCAAAAAAGCAACACCCAATCGCTCGATTTGGACTGAGCTACCGAAAATCGCCGTCTAAAAGGTGCAAGGGAACTGATCAATGGCAAGAAACACGCTACGCGATCGACGCCAGACATCGAAACCGAAGATTTTACGGGCACAGACGAAGTATCTATCGCTGAAAAAATTAAGGACGGGACACGCCCCTGCCCCGTCCTTCACATCATTCTGACCTCTTTGTCTAGAACGGAATGTCGTCGTCGAAATCGGCGCTCGCGCTCTTGGCGCCGCCGCTGCGTGCCGGAGCGGACTCCGCCGTTGCCGCTTCCGGCATCGGCTCGCTCGGCGCACCGGCGCCGCTACGCGAGCCGAGCATCTGCATCTCGTTCGCGACTATCTCTGTTGTGTATCGGTCGTGGCCTTCCTTGTCTTGCCACTTGCGGGTTTGTAGTCTTCCCTCGATGTAAATCTGCGCGCCTTTCTTCAAGTATTCACCCGCGATCTCGGCGAGCCGCCCGAAGAAGACGATGCGGTGCCACTCGGTGCGTTCCTGCTTATCACCGGTAGTCTTGTCCTTCCACGATTCCGACGTGGCGATGGTCACGTTCGCGACCGCCTGACCGTTCGGGGAATAGCGGACTTCGGGGTCTCTACCAAGGTTGCCGACGAGGATGACTTTATTGACACCGCGTGCCATACCTACCTCCATATCGTAAGCGCGCGTGCATAAGCGTTGAGGTCACGCGCGAGTTAAGTGAAACGCTAGTCTAGCCCTTTCGACAACCCGGCGACAATTCTTTCAAGAGCAGCGCGAACCGCGCAGCGAGTAGATACGAGCAATGGAGGGCGACGCGGCACAGAAACCGACAAACGGCCGCCCGCGGTCAAGCACGAGACGCGGAGGTGGACGTCGCTAAAAAATCTCGTAGGCATAAGAAGAACCAAAGACCGGCGATGACCGCGCCACCGGCGAATACCGCGCCAACCCCGTAATGCCCGTATAACCAACCGCCGCGATCGCCGCCGACGAAAGCGCCCAGAAACTGAAACGTGCTGTACACACCGATCGCCGATCCCTTGGCCTGGGGCGGCGCGGTTTTCGACACCAACGAGGGCAACGATGCCTCGAGCACGTTGAACGCGACAAAGAACGCCAACAAGCCCGCGGCGATGGCGAACAACGAGGAATGCGCCAGGCTTAAGCTCACCAGCGAGATACTCAACAACAACACCGAGCCCGCGAACGCCTGTCCTTGCTTACCGCGGCGCTCCGACCACGAAATAAGCGGGAACAGCGGAATCGCCGACACGACCATGAGCGGCAGATAAAGCGCGGCGTGCTGATTAGGCGGCAGACCTCCGTACTCGACCAATGTGTGCGGCAGCACAACGAACATCGCGGTGAGCGCCGCGTGCAGCGCGAAAATCCCGACGTTGAGACGCAACAACCGCGCATTGCGAATGACGGCGAGCACCTGCGGCAACACCGGTTGCGGGACGGATCGCGCCTGCTCAGGCGTCGGCACGGCCAACCAGAGAATTAAAATGCCGGCCCCGGCGAGGCCAGCCGTCAGCCAAAAAATACCCGGCACTCCGATCACCGCGTTAAGCACCGATCCCAGTGGAATCGCAATTAAGAACGAAGCACCGACGCTGATGCCGATAACCGCCATCGCCTTTGTGCGCTGCGTATCGCGCGTAAGATCGGCGACCATCGCCGTCACCGCCGCGCTCACCGCGCCCGCGCCCTGAATGGCGCGCCCGAGTGTCACTCCATCAATCGAGTGCGCGAGCGCGGCCACTATGCTACCGGCCGCAAACAAGAGCAGGCCGAAGGCGATGACCGGCTTGCGCCCGAGCCGGTCCGAAACGATGCCGAACGGCAATTGCAGAAACGCCTGGGTCAGGCCGTAGACGCCGAGCGCAAAACCCATGCGCTGCGGCGTGTAACCGTCGAGCGTCACGGCGTAAAGCGCGAACACCGGAAGAATGAGGAACAGCCCGAGCAGGCGGGTGGCGTAAATGCCGGCGAGCGAGAATACCGCGCGCCGCTCCGGCACAGTCATGGGATCGCTACGGTTGGACACGGGATCGAGGGCGAGGACAGCCCGCTTTTGGTTCTGGTTTTACGAGGGGCGTATACTAGCAGGTTGGCCGAAATGTGGGCGAGGATCGCCGCGACAGCGGCGTCGGGCCGCGAATATCACGCGCGCTTTTGCGCGGTCAGTCCTTGCAAAAGCGGGAGATTAATCCCTTGTTACGAAGTTTCGCCATTGCGCCTGCTTAGTTGACGTTTACATGGAACACATTCGCATACGCGGCGCACGCACGCACAATCTCAAGAACATCGACGTCGACCTGCCGCGCAATCGGCTGATCGTCATCACCGGACTGTCAGGCTCCGGCAAGTCCTCGCTCGCCTTCGACACGCTCTACGCCGAGGGTCAGCGCCGCTATGTCGAGTCTCTCTCCGCGTACGCGCGCCAATTCCTCTCGCTCATGGAGAAGCCGGACGTCGATTTGATCGAGGGCCTGAGCCCGGCGATTTCGATCGAGCAAAAATCGACCTCACATAACCCGCGCTCGACGGTCGGCACGGTGACGGAGATTTACGATTATCTCCGTTTACTCTACGCCCGCGTCGGCGAGCCGCGCTGCCCGACGCACGGCGTGACACTTGCCGCGCAAACGGTAAGCCAAATGGTGGATCACGTCATGACGCTGCCCGAAGGCGCGAAGCTCATGTTGCTCGCGCCGCTCGTGGACGACCGCAAGGGCGAGCATCTGCATGTGCTGGAACAATTGCGCTCGCAAGGGTATGTGCGCGCGCGCATCGACGGCTTGGTGGTGAGCTTGGATGAGGCGCCGGAACTAAATAAAAAGCTGAAGCACACGATCGAGGCGGTCGTCGACCGCGTGGTCGTGCGCAAGGGCCAAGAACAGCGGCTCGCGGAATCGTTCGAGACGGCGATCAACTTGAGCAACGGCTTGGTCCGTGTCGTGACGCTGCCCGAGGAAGGCGAGAAGGCCGAGGAAATCGTCTTCTCCGCGCGCTACGCCTGCCCGCACTGCGGTTACAGTCTGACCGAGCTCGAGCCGCGGCTTTTTTCGTTCAACAACCCCGCCGGCGCCTGCCCGGCGTGCGACGGCTTGGGCGTGCATGAGTTCTTCGATCCGGCGCGCGTCGTCGCCGACCCGACGCTCCCCATGCCGGCCGGCGCCGTCCGCGGCTGGGACCGGCGCAACGGCTTTTACTACCAGATGCTCGAGTCGCTCGCGCGCCACTACAAGTTCGACATCGAAAAGCCGTTCGAAGAGCTGCCGAAGAAAGTTCGCGACGTCATTCTCCATGGCAGCGGCGAGGAACAAATAAAATTCGCCTATATCGGCGAGCGCGGGACCGTCTACCGGCGCAGCCACGCGTTCGAAGGCGTCATTCCGAACATGGAGCGGCGCTACCGCGAATCGGAATCGAACAGCATCCGCGAGGAACTGGCGAAATATCTGAGCACGCGCCCGTGCGAGGTGTGCGGCGGCAGCCGCTTGAAGCCGGAGGCGCGTAACGTGTTCGTCGCGGACCGACCGCTGCCCGCGGTCGCAGAGCTGCCGGTCAGGCAGGCGCTGGCGTTCTTCGACACGTTGACGCTCGAGGGCCATCGCGGCGAGATCGCCACCAAAATCGTGAAGGAAATAAAGAGCCGCCTCGGTTTCCTCGCGAACGTCGGCCTCGACTACTTGACGCTCGCGCGCTCCGCGCAGACGCTTTCCGGCGGCGAGGGACAGCGCATCCGGCTGGCGTCGCAGATCGGCGCGGGGCTGGTCGGCGTCATGTACATCCTCGACGAGCCCTCGATCGGATTGCATCAACGCGACAACGCGCGGCTCCTCGACACGCTGCGTTCTCTGCGCGACCTCGGCAACACCGTCATCGTCGTCGAGCACGACGAAGAGGCGATCATGGCGGCGGATCATGTCGTCGATATCGGCCCGCGCGCCGGCGTGCACGGCGGGCAGATCATCGCGCAAGGAACGCCCGAGGACGTCGCGCGTCATCCGCAGTCCGTGACCGGCCAATATCTGCGCGGGCAATTGCGCATCGAGGTCCCGCGCCTGCGCCTGCGAACCGACCCCGCGCGCCAGCTCGTCATCCGCGGCGCGAGCGGCAACAACTTGAAGAACGTCGACGTGTCGATTCCCGTCGGCCTGCTCACCTGCGTCACCGGCGTCTCGGGCTCCGGCAAGTCGACGCTGATCAACGACACGCTCTACGCGGCCGCCGCGAAGCACGTGTACGGTTCGCTGACCGAGCCGGCCGCGCACCGATCGATCGACGGGCTCGAGCAATACGACAAAGTCATCGACATCGACCAGTCCCCCATCGGCCGCACGCCGCGCTCGAACCCCGCGACGTATGCCGGACTCTTTACTCCCATCCGCGAGCTTTTCGCCACGACACCGGCGGCGCGCGAGCGCGGTTATGGCCCGGGCCGATTCTCGTTCAACGTGCGCGGCGGCCGCTGCGAAGCGTGCCAGGGCGACGGCCTGATCAAAGTCGAGATGCATTTCCTTCCCGATATATACGTCACCTGCGACGTATGCCAAGGCAAGCGCTACAACCGCGAGACGCTGGAGATCAAATACAAAGGCAAGAGCATCGACGAAGTGCTGAAGATGACCGTCGAGGACGCGTTCACTTTCTTCGAGCCCATTCCCGTGCTCCGGTCGAAGCTCGAAACACTGATGGACGTCGGCCTGTCGTACATCACCCTCGGCCAAAGCGCCACCACGCTCTCCGGCGGCGAAGCGCAGCGCGTGAAGCTCGCCCGCGAGCTATCCAAACGCGAAACCGGCCGCACGCTCTACATCCTCGATGAACCCACGACCGGCCTGCACTTCCACGACATCAATCAATTGCTGACGGTGCTCGTACGCCTGCGCGACGCTGGCAACACCGTCGTCGTCATCGAACACAATCTCGATGTCATCAAAACCGCCGATTGGATCATCGACCTCGGCCCGGAGGGCGGCGACGGCGGCGGGCGCGTGGTCGCGACCGGCGCGCCGGAGGAGATCGCGGCGAATGCGGATTCGCATACCGGAAAGTTTTTGCGGCGGGTGCTTGAGCGGGCGGCTGAACCACAGAGGAAGGTCGGCTAGACCGTGAGATATCGCTGTAATCCCGGCGTAAATCTTGGAAGCGGCGTCGCGCGGCTGCTAGTATCTACACCGTAGATACGGAGGAGGCGCAGATGAAGACCAAGGCGCAGAAATGGGGCAATAGCCTGGCGGTGCGGGTACCGCGTGATATCGCCCGCGAGGCCGGTGTTCATCCGGACGATACCCTCGAAGTGGAAGTGGTGAAGGGCAGAATCATGTTGACGCCCGCGACGCGAGCGGCCCCTGCGCGCTACGACCTAGGCGCGCTGGTAAAGAAAATCAACTCACGCAATCGGTATCGCGAAACCGATTTCGGCAAGCCGCGGGGCCGCGAGGTCTGGTAGTGGCTTACGTCCCCGAACGCGGCGACGTGGTATGGGTGAACTTCAGTCCGACCGAGGGGCACGAACAGGCGGGCCACCGACCGGCGCTTGTGCTGTCGCCATCCTCTTATAATTCTCGCAGCGGACTGATGCTCTGCTGTCCGATTACAAGCAAGATTAAACCTTATCCGTTCGTTGTACCCATTTTGGGAAGCGACGATGTCGCCGGCGCCGCACTCGCCGATCAACTGCGCTCGCTCGACTGGCGCGCACGCAAGGCGAAGAAGAAAGGAAGTGTGTCGGCGCGCACCGTAAACGAAGTGCTCGGAAAAGCCGCGGCACTATTGACGTAGCTAGGCTGCATACGCGATCACAGCACGAACGTCATCCTCGGTCAGCGTCGGAAAATCCTTGAGGATGTCGTCAACATCATCGCCATCAGCCAGGCTCGCGAGAACCGTGCGCAGCGTAACGCGCGTCCCCTTGATGACAGGCTCTCCTCCGCAAACCGTCGGATCGCGTACGATGCGTGCTTGATAATTCATGGCGTATGTACTCGCTCGGACTCGGCCATAATTCTAGCCAAGCAGGGGCTGTTCCGCTATGACGCTAGTCGATTGCGGCGCGCGGGAACACCACCGGTTGGATCATCGACCTCGGCTCCGAAGGCGGCGACGGCGGCGGGTGCTTGAGCGCGCGGCCGAGCCGCAGAGGAAGGTTGGTTAGCTATTAGTCTGTCATTCCCGCGGAAGCGGGAATCCAGATAGTTGGTCCGCGCTCCGCGCGGTCTTGTCGAAATAATAAATGTATTTGTGGGTGGTTGACCCACAAGTTAATTTATTACATCGACAACACGCGCGAAAGCGCGCTCAACCCCTCTCCCTAACCCTCTCCCGCAAGGGGAGAGGGGACCCACTTCAATGATCCTTGCTCACCAGATGCGCATACTTCTGATCGTAGACCTTCTGGTAGTCGTCCAGGTTTTCCGTCAGCATGCGTTTGTATTCGCCCGAGAAAAATTCAACGGCGGCTTCGCGATCCGACTGATACTTCTTCAAGTCTTCCGCGTGCGAGGCGACGACAAAGGAATTAAACCGCGCCGCCGCGTATAGCAGCGCCATGTTCACATTCTCGCGCGAAACGGTTTCACTTTGTTTGTTGGCGAGATGGACGAAGGCGTCCACGACGGCTCTAAACTCCTTATCAACGTCTTTATCATCGCTCATAATCTAGTCTCGGCGGTAACGGAGAGGCTTGTCGAAACCGCGCTCCGTGGGATGAAGATACTGACAGGTTTTTCCGAACAACGAAATGAAGCGCATGCTTACGGCCCTAGTTACTGTCGCGATCGCTTACGGTCTGTTCGTGCTGTTGATTTACGTCGCGCAGGACCGGCTCGTTTACTTCCCCATACGCGAGCTGACGGCGACACCGCGCACGCTGGGCTTCGATTACGACGACGTATCGCTCACGACAGAAGACGACGTGCGCCTGCACGGCTGGTTCGTCGCCGCCCCGTCCGCGCGCGCGACGATCTTGCACTTCCACGGCAACGGCGGAAATATTTCACATCGGCTGGAACGGATTGCGATCTTTCGACGGCTCGGTTTAAGCGTGCTGCTCATCGACTACCGCGGGTACGGTCGGAGCGAGGGGGCACCCAGCGAGGAGGGCACGTACCGCGACGCGCGCGCGGCTTGGCGGTATCTCACCGAAACCCGCGGCCTGGCGGCGTCAACGATTATCCTTCACGGCGAATCGCTGGGCGGTGGCGTGGCGACGCATCTGGCGACGGAACGGACACCGCGGGCACTCATCGTCGAGTCGAGCTTTATCTCGATGGTCGCGTTGGGCGCCGAGGTGTATCCCTGGCTACCGGTCCGATGGATCAGCCGTTACACCTATCCATCAAGGGAAAATCTTGCCCGCGTGCGCGCGCCGGTGCTCATCATCCACAGTCGCGACGACGAGATTATTCCGTATCACCACGGCGAGGACCTGTACGCCGCCGCGCTCGAGCCCAAGTATTTGCTCACGATACGCGGCGATCATAACGGCGGTTTTGTTTTGAGCGCCGAGCGGTACGTCGCCGGAGTTGATACCTTTCTACAGGCAGTGCTATCGCGAACCGCGGAATCGCCGCATGCAGTTAAGTGAACACCGCGGAACATTGTCGAGCCCACTCGCGATGACGGCGCGCGTTGCGTTCACGGGAATGACGATTCGAAAGCCCCAAGCGCAATAGTCGCCCCGAGACGAGCGCGCAGCGAACGAGACACACCGCGGCACTTCCGCACTCGGGACAGCAACCGTCTGTTCAGTGCATCACGCCCAGCAGATACAGCAGAAGAATCACGCTGACGGGTACACCCAACAGCCACAGAATAATCGCCCGCATGACGTCACCTCCATTGTGAACCGTTAGGGCAACCAATCTACCGAACCGACGAGTGGAGATGTATCGGTAAAGGTCTGTGTCGCTCACCGAACACGCTGTATGCAATGGTCATTAGCACGCACGCCGAGCGCGAAAGAGCCGGGGCGGTCAAAACCCCTAGTCCGAACGGTTTGTTTGCTCTTCGCAAAACCGAGATCATAGCGACGCCAACAAACCAATAACCAATATCGCGCGCGAGTTCGCATGGACGCGCAGAACCAAGACCAAAGTTCGTCGTTGTTGCCGATCCCGCGGGAGGAATGGGCGGCTCCGTTACACGCTGCGCGCAAAAAATTCCTACAGTTGGCGTTGGTCACGGGTGTCGCTGCACGCTCCGCCGGTCAATTTTCTTACGTCCGCTTACGTCACTGGTACTATCGACCGACCCACGCAACTTCCTCGGGCGCGTTGTCCACGCACGCGCTCGAAACGTTGCTCGCGCTCGTGGATGCGTTCTTGGGGTTGCCGTTCGAGCGCGCGCGCTACGCGGATTTTTTCGCATGGCGGGCACGCAAGCTCGCAGGACACCGCGCGCTGTACGAGCAACTCGCGGGCGCGCTCGATCGAATGGCTACAGCCGCCGGTGCCCGCGACTTTCTCGGCGCCGACCCGGCGATCCGCCGCCGCATCGTCGCGCGTTGTACGCGCGGGACAAAGCGCCGGTGGATGCGGTGGTTGATCGCGATTGCGGATCGGGACGCGCGGCGGGTGCAGAGTTACGTGTTAGATCCGGTCGCCGAGTTATACGCGCAGACGGACGCCTGGATCGCGCTCGGTTACGACGCTTGGCCGGGCATGTCCAGAGGTTTGGAGGCGTACCGCCGACCGAACCGCGCGCCGGCCGCCGCTTCTCGATCATGGACCGACGCGACGTAGCAATCATCGGATCGGGAATCGCCGCGACGGCGATTGCTTGGACGCTGGTGAAGCAGGGTCATCGCGTGACGCTCTTCGAAAAGGGTCCGTTCGGCGTCGACCCTCCCGTGCGGCAGTTTCAGGAGCTATTCCGTTATGGCTACCGCGATCCCGCGCACGAAGCACCGCGCGATCTGAAGGCACTCACCGTGAGCGGCGAGTACCGCCACGATCTGAACGACGAGCGGGTGATGGCAGTCGGCGGCAGCGCCACGCGCTGGGCGGCCATTTCGCTGCGCATGCGCCCGGAAGATTTTCGCACGCGCACGCTCTACGACTTCGGCAACGATTGGCCGTTGACGTACGACGAGATCGAGCCGTACTACTGCCGCGCCGAAACCTTGCTTGGCGTATCGGGTGACGACGCGGGCAATCCGTTCGCGCCGCCGCGCTCGCGCCCTTATCCGTTGCCGCCGTTCGAGCCTGGCCACGCCGATCTCGCGCTGTCGGAGCGCCTCGGCCGATGCGGGATACGGTTGCATACGACACCTCAAGCGCGGGCGCGGGTCGACTACGACGGCCGACCCGCGTGCGAGAACATCGGCTTGTGCACGCTGTGCCCGACCGGCGCGCGTTACACGCCGAACCACCATCTCGAACGCTTGGGTGCAACCGGCCGCTGCACCGTCATCGCCAACGCCGCGGTGCGCCGGATCGTCACCGACCGCGCCGGCCGCGCCGAAGCGATCGTCTACCGACCGAACGACGAGATGTGCGATATCGAGCACGGCGCGAACGTGGTGATTCTCGCCGCCGGCGGGATCGAGTCGCCCCGGCTGCTGCTCCTCTCCGCCGATGACCACCACCCGAACGGTCTCGGCAATAACAGCGGGCAAGTCGGCGCCAACTTCACGATGCATCACTCCTGGTCGGGCGTATTGAACTATCCGGAGCCGGTTTACGGCGGGCGGATCGGCGCCGTCACCACGCAATGCCACCAGTTCCGAGATCCGCCCGGACGCGGACGGCACGGGGGCGTGCGGATCGATCTCTCGTCGAACTTTCTCGGCGATCTTCCTTCAACACGCGGAAGCCGATCGGGCGCGGAGATCGTCGAGCGCATGCGGTCGCTGCCGTTTCGCCGCGGTCTGATATTCGAGGCCGAGTCGGTTCCCGATCCGGGCAAACGCGTGACGCTCTCGAACGCCAGCGACCGTTTCGGCGACCGCCTGGCTCACGTGCAGTACGCCGCAAATGACTTCGACCATCGGACGTACGGATTCGTGTGCGAACTTTTTGATCGTCTGGCCGAGGCGAGCGGCGGCGAGAAGGCGGCGCTCAAACGCGCGGACGAATTCCATTCCGGCTGGCATCACATGAGCGCATGCCGCATGGGCGAAGATCCACGCACGAGCGTCGTCGATTCGTACGGGCGGGTTCACGGCGTGTCCAATCTGTACGTCGCCGGCGCTGGCACCTTCGCCGGCACGTCGGGCGCGGTGTCGCCGACGCTGACCATCGTCGCGCTGGCGCTTCGCACCGCCGATGTGATTGCGAATCAGATACACACGACGAAGATCAATTCCGGTCCGTTTGCGATCGGTCGTTCGTCGAAGTAGCCGTATTCTTCAACGATTCGAAATCCGCTCATTTGCAGCATTGCCCGCATCTGCTCTTCGTAAAAGTAGCTTAGCGCCAACGGCTCGACGATGTCGTCATCCGCGCCTTCGATGCGGTAGATCAGATCGACATGCAGCACTTGTCGCTCAAGATCGATGCGCTTTCTCACTTCGTAGCGTCGGATCCTTTTGGCCGTGCGCGGGTCCACTACTTCCCAGTCGAACGCCTCGGGCTGCACCCACGTATCATCGAAAACGTGCCGGGGGCGAAATACGTGTATCACGAATCGCCCGCGCGCCGAGAGATGTGCCTTGATGCAGGCGAGACACTGCTCCCGGTCGCGCGGGTCCGTCAGCGCCTGAAACGCGCGGAACGGCGCGATGATGAGATCGAAACGTTGCGCCAGCCGGAAGTCGGCCATATCGGCGTGACAGATCGTCACATTCGATTTCAAGGCGCTCGGCAAACGATCGAGCTTCGTCTGCAATTGATTCAGCATTTCCTGCGACAAGTCGAGCGCCCAGACGCGATGTCCGTCCTCGATCAACGGGAGCGTGACTCTGCCGGTGCCGCAACCGAGCTCCAGTATGGGCCCGTCGATCTCGCGCGCCTTGCGCCGATAGAACGGGATGTCGTCACGCGTGATTTCGCGAGGATCGAGATCGTACAGATGCGCGGATGGCCGGTGGAGATTAGCCATTGAGTACCGATACCTCCATACCCAACCGCAGGTCGAGGATTCGCGCGGCGTTGCCCTGGTTCGCGGCGATCTCTACGAGGCCGTTCGCGTTCTCGTACCAAAATGGCTGCCGTAATGCGACGGCGCAAAATGTTGGCGCATAGCGAAGCTCGCGCCCGCCGATGACCAGTGTGGTGCTGTGATCGAGTGAGCGCGCGCGCAACCCGGTCATGGCGTTACCGTAATGGTCGAGGTAAACAATCGCCGGCCAATCCTCGGGCCAATCGCCGGAGGGGATCGTTAACTCACCGGGGATCGTAGCCGGCCAGTCGCCGCGCGCCAACCGCGCCGCGACCGGCGCGAACAGATCGCGCCCGTGAAAGGTTGAGGACAATCGTTCGGGTAGCCATTCGACGATCCGCGTCTCCACGCGTGTCGATCGGCGCGCAACGATATGAAAGAGCCCGTTGTCCGGGCCGACGTACCAACGGCGATCGGCGTGCACGATGACGGCGCGGCGGTCGCTGCCCACGCCCGGGTCGATGACGCAGGCGAATACCGTACCGTCGGGAAATTCGGCGGCGAACGCGGGCAGCAAATAGGCGGCGGCGCGGATGTCGAAATCAGGAACCGCGTGCAGGAGATCGACGATCGGCACGCCGGGCGCTTCGCGCGCCAGAACCGCGTGCATCTGCCCGACGTAAGGATCGGCAACGCCGAAATCGGTGTAGAGAACGATCACCAAGTTTCTCCGCCCCCTCCCATTCCCTCCCCCGCCGGCGCGGGGGAGGGAATGGGAGGGGGAGATCGGGTGCGACTAAAACATCAAAGCGCTCGCGCAAGAAACGCACCAACAAAAAAGCCGGGCAGCGCCCGGCTTTTTTGTAGCTCCGACCTAATCGGCTTACGCCGCGGCCTTTTTTTTCTTCTTGGTGGTCGCAGCCTTCTTGGTCTTGGCGCTGGCCGCCTTCTTGGTTTTCTTTTCGGTGGACTTTGCCTTGGCCGCAGGCTTGTCCTCGGTGGGCTTTTCCGCTTGCTTAGCCGGGGTTCGTTCGACGAGCTGCACGACGGCCATCGGGGCCGCGTCGCCCGGACGATAACCGGACTTCAAAATGCGCAGATATCCGCCGGGGCGAGCCTTGAAGCGTTGCCCGAGATCATCGAAGAGTTTCCCAACGATGTCGCGATCGCGCAGGCGCGCGAACGCGAGGCGTCGATTCGCGAGGCTCGGGTTCTTGCCGAGGGTGATGAGGGGCTCGGCGACGCGCCGCAGCTCCTTCGCCTTCGGCACGGTGGTCGAGATCTGCTCGTGACGGAACAGCGACACCGTCATATTGCGCAGCATCGCTTCGCGATGCGCGCTGGTGCGGCTCAAATTGCGGCCGATATTTCGGTGGCGCATGCTCTATCCCGTGATTTGCGGTTGCGGTTGCGGTGGACGCTGCAATTTGTCTTTCAGCTGTGGCGGCGGCCAGTTCTCCAGCTTCATCCCGAGCGAGAGCCCGTGCTGCGCAAGCACGTCCTTGATCTCGGTAAGCGACTTCTTGCCGAGGTTCGGCGTCTTCAACAATTCGAACTCGCTGCGCTGGATGAGATCGCCGATGTAAAAGATGTTCTCGGCCTTCAAGCAATTCGCCGAACGCACCGTGAGCTCGAGATCGTCGACCGAGCGCAGCAAGAGCGGGTCCATCTCCGGCTCCTTTTTCAGTTCCTGGCGCTGATCCGGGCTCTTCAAGTCGACGAAGATCGATATCTGATCCTGCAAAATATTCGCCGCGCGGCGCACCGCTTCCTCCGGATCGATCGAGCCGTTGGTCTCGATGTCGAGCACGAGCTTGTCGAGGTCGGTGCGCTGCTCGACACGCGCGTTCTCGACGGAATACGACACCCGCCGAATCGGACTGAACGACGCGTCGAGCTGCATCACGCCGATCGGCCGACCTT
This sequence comes from Sulfurifustaceae bacterium, assembly GCA_041485885.1. Lineage (GTDB taxonomy): Bacteria > Pseudomonadota > Gammaproteobacteria > Acidiferrobacterales > Sulfurifustaceae > JACQFZ01. The sequence goes on along the minus strand of JBGPKL010000045.1, from coordinate 14,190 downwards.
CGCCCTGAGGACGCACGGCGACGGGTTGATAGCCGCGACCGCGCGCGACTTTGAGCTCCGCGTTCAGAGTCGTGCCCTTGGTCAAGGTTGCGATCACATGGCGCGGATCGACGACCTCGACGTCGTGCTCCAGTTGAATGTCGCCGGCGCTGACGACACCCGGCCCTTTCTTGGTGAGCTTGAGCACCGCCTCGTCGCGCCCGTGCATGCGCAGCGCGACCGACTTCAGGTTGAGCAGAATTTCGATTACGTCCTCTTGCACACCCTCCACCGTCGAGTACTCGTGCAACACGCCGTCGATCTTCACCTCGGTGATGGCGGCGCCCGGCATCGACGACAGTAGGATGCGGCGCAGCGCGTTGCCGAGCGTGTAGCCAAAACCGCGCTCGAGCGGCTCGAGCGTGATCTTCGCGTGGGTCGTCGACAACGTCTCGACGTTGACGTTACGCGGTCTCAAAAAATCGGTTGCCGTGCTCTGCATGCTCCGTCCTCGCGTTACTACGCGTTACAAAATGGGATTACTTCGAATACAGCGCCACGACCAGGCTTTCATTGATGTCCGCCGGCAAATCCGAACGCTCGGGCGCGGCCTTGAACGTGCCCTTCATTGCCTTCGTGTCGACGTCCACCCAGTCGGGGAACCCGCGCTGCTCCGCGGCCTCGAGCGCCGCTTTGATGCGCAGTTGCTCGCGCGCCGATTGCGCGATCTCGATCACGTTATCCGCGCGCACCTGATACGCGGGAATGTTGACGCGCTTGCCGTTCACGGTTACCGCGTTATGGCGCACGAGCTGGCGCGCCTCGGTGCGCGAAATGCCGAAGCCCATGCGATAAACGACGTTGTCGAGGCGCGACTCGAGCAGCTTCAGGAGGTCGACGCCGGTCGAACCCTTGTGACGCGCCGCTTCCTTGTAATAGTTCTCGAACTGGCGCTCGAGCACGCCGTAGATGCGGCGCAGTTTCTGCTTCTCGCGTAGTTGCAGGCCGTATTCCGACGGACGGCTACGGCGCTGGCCGTGCTGGCCGGGCGCGTACGTGCGCTTCTCCACCGGGCAACGGTCGGTAAAGCATTTCTCGCCCTTCAGGAACAGCTTGCCGCCTTCACGGCGACACAACCGGCATTTCGCTTCGATATAACGCGCCACTAGGTACTCTCCATCAAACCCGACGACGCTTCGCGGGGCGGCACCCGTTGTGCGGCACCGGCGTCACGTCAATGATGTTGCTGATCTCGTAACCGAGCGCATGCAGCGCGCGCACGGCCGATTCGCGGCCCGGGCCCGGGCCCTTGATGCGCACTTCGAGACTGCGCAATCCATGCTCCTGCGCCGCGCGCCCGGCTTTGTCCGCCGCGACCTGCGCCGCGAACGGCGTGCTCTTGCGCGAGCCCTTGAACCCCGCGCCGCCGCACGTCGCCCACGACAACACGTTGCCCTGGCGATCAGTGATCGAGACGATCGTATTGTTGAAAGAAGCGTGAATGTGCGCCACGCCTTCCGATACACTCTTCTTGATCTTCTTCTTGGCTTTGGGGGCCGCGGTGCCCGTTGTTTCTGGTGCGTCTGCCATGATGGTTCCTTAGCTCGTCGTTGCCGGCGCGCTCTTGCGAATCACGCCCTTGCGCGGACCTTTGCGCGTGCGCGCGTTGGTACGGGTGCGCTGGCCGCGAACCGGCAGTCCGCGGCGATGACGCATGCCGCGATAGGTGCCGAGGTCCATCAAGCGCTTGATGCTCATCGACACTTGCCGGCGCAGGTCACCCTCGACCGTGACCTTCGCGACTTCCAAGCGCAGCAGATCGACTTGCGAATCGGTCAGATCTTTAACTTTGGTCGAGGCCGCGACGCCGGTCTTCGCGCAAATGCGCCGGGCGGTCGGGCGGCCGATACCGAAGATGGCCGTCAGACCGATCTCGATGTGCTTCTGGTTCGGTATGTTGATGTTGGCTATACGCGCCATAACGACTCTTTACCTCTGCTGATGCGCGCGAAAGGCGCGCAAATGTACTGGGATACCTCGGTTAAATCAATCCTTTAGTGCCTTGTTGGCCATCCCGGGCGCAACTACGGCTCGCCTTCGTGGCTCGACCGTTCACTGTGGGGTCCACTGGACCTTCTTACCTGCCATCCATGGCGCGGCACTCTGCCCTTCGTTAAACCCCGGCCCGGCCCTCCATGGCCAGGCGTTCGGCGGCGCGAATGCACGTTAAGTGCATTCGCGAAAACCCCGCCTGTTTCATCGCTGCGCTGTCCCGCTTCGCTCGAAACCCGGGGCTCGCCTTCCTGGCTCGCCCGTTCGACCGCGCGAATGCACGTTAAGTGCATTCGCGAAAACCCCGCCTCACCCCTGTCTCTGTTTATGGGTCGGGTCCGAGCAAATGACGCGCACGACCCGCTTGCGCCGCACGATCTTGCAGTTGCGGCACATCTTTTTTACCGACGCTCTGACTTTCATTGCAATCTCCAGCTACTCATCTGCCATCCCGGCGCGACTCTTTGACTTCGTTAGGCACCGGCCCGACCATCCGTGGTCGGGCGATCGCTCTCGCACATCCCTGTGCTTCCGCGAAATTGGCACATCCTGTGCGGCATCGCCGGCGCGGACACACGTTGCGCCGCTCCTGCGCATCCTGCGCTCGCGGCATTCGTACGTCCTGTACAGCAAGTGTGTCCGCGAAATCCCCGGCTCACCCTCCGCTGCGCTTCAGCGTGGAAGACCCAAGCCGCCACCGGTCAGGTTGGCTTTGCGGAGCAGGCTCTCGTACTGACGCGACATCAGGTGCGCTTGCACCTGGGCCATGAAATCCATGCACACGACGACCACGATCAGGAGCGAGGTACCGCCGAAGTAGAACGGCACGCTCCACTTCACGATCATGAACTCGGGGAGCAGGCACACGAGCGTGACGTAAATGGCGCCCACCAGCGTCAGGCGCGTCATGACGCCGTCGACATAACTCGCGGTCTGATCGCCCGGCCGTATCCCCGGAATAAATGCCCCTGATTTCTTCAGGTTCTCCGCTGTCTCCTTCGGATTGAACACGAGCGCGGTATAGAAGAAGCAGAAGAACACGATCGCGGAGGCGTACAGCATTACGTATATCGGCTGCCCGGGCGAGAGCGTGGTCGCGATGTCGCGCAGCCAGCTCACGCCCTGCTGTTGCCCGAACCAGCTCGCGACGGTCGAGGGCAGCAGAATGATGCTCGAGGCGAAGATCGGCGGAATCACGCCCGACATGTTGATCTTGAGCGGCAGATGGCTGCTCGCGCCGGCGAGCATGCGCCGGCCCTGCTGGCGCTTCGCGTAGTTCACGGTGATGCGCCGCTGCGCGCGCTCCATCAATACGACGAACCAGGTCACCGCGATGACGATGGCGAAGATAGCGAGCGCCAACACCGGGTTGAAGCCCTGCTGAGACACCTGCTCCAGCATTTTCGCGACCGCCCAGGGCAAGCCCGCGACGATACCGGCGAAGATAATCATCGAAATGCCGTTGCCGATGCCGCGCTCCGTGACTTGCTCGCCGAGCCACATCAAGAACATCGTCCCGGTAACGAGCGTCACGACGGTCATGATCTTGAACCCGATGCCGGCCGCGAGCACGACCGGTTGGCCGCCGGCCTGTTGGCTCTCGAGCGCGATTGCGATGCCGAGCGATTGCACCGTCGCGAGTATCACCGTGCCGTAGCGCGTGTACTGCGTGAGCTTGCGCCGCCCCGACTCGCCCTCTTTCTTCAGTTGCTCGAGCGTCGGGATCGCCGACGACATGAGCTGAATAATGATCGATGAGGAAATGTACGGCATGATGCCGAGCGCGAATATGGAAAAGCGCCCGAGCGCGCCGCCGGAGAACATATCGAACAGATCGATGATGGACCCGTGCGTACCTGAGAACAGCTGCTGCAGTGCAATCGGATTTATGCCGGGCACCGGAATATAGGTACCGATCCGATAAACCACCAACGCCCCGAGCAGGAACAGAATCCGCTGCTTGAGATCGGTCATCTTGCCCAGACCGCCCAAACCTCCAAGACTTGCCGCTGAACTCGCCATTTATGCCTCGACTTTGCCGCCCGACTGTTCGATGGCGGCGCGCGCGCCCTTGGTTACACCGATGCCTTTCAGCGTCACTGCTTTAGTCAGGCTTCCGGCGAGATACACTTTCGCGCGCAATGCCTGTATCGGCGCAAGGTTCGCTGATTTAAGCGCGGCAAGATCGATCACCGCCGCTTCGACGCGAGCGAGATCGCTTAACCGCACCTCGGCGGTCGTGCCGCTCGCCATCGAGTGGAAACCGCGCTTCGGCAAGCGACGCTGGATCGGCATCTGGCCGCCCTCGAAGCCGACTTTGTGGAACCCGCCGGCGCGCGCGTGCTGGCCCTTATGTCCGCGTCCGCAAGTCTTGCCGAGACCGGAGCCGATGCCACGCCCGACGCGCTTGGGTGTCGGCTTCGAACCGCGAGCCGGCTTCAATGTATTGAGACGCATCATGTAACCTCTATTGACTGCCTTCGTACTACCGCCGTGTCCGCCGTCCGTGGCGACGCTACTAGACCTTCGTTAAATCCCGGCCCGCACTTCCGTGTGCGGGCGTTCGCCGGCGTGAATGCACGTTAAGTGCATTCACGACTACTCCGGCTGTTTCGGCGCTGCGCTATCCCTGCTCCGCTTGAAACCCAGGGCTGGCCTTCCTCGGCCAGCCCGCTCGCCGGCGCGAATGCACGTTAGGTGCATTCACGACTACTCCGGCTCGCCATCGCACTTCACCATGTAACGCACTTCGCGGATCATTCCACGCACCGCGGGACTGTCTTCAAGCTCGCGGCTGTCGCGCAGCCGCCGCAAACCCAACCCGCGCACGCAGGCCATATGCCGTTTGCCGGTGCCGAACGGGCTCTTAATGAGTACCACGCGAATCTTTTTCTTGCTCATCGCCAATCCAAATAAAGATCTTCACCGACTTCCCCTCTCCCTCCGGGAGAGGGCAAAGGGTGAGGGTTGCCCGGGTTCTGCACGCGCTCCCTCACCCCGTCCCTCTCCCGGAGGGAGAGGGGGAGTTGGTTCGCTGATGCGTTCATATGATCGGCGCTCACCCGAGAATCTCTTCCACCGTCTTGCCGCGTTTGGCGGCGATCGCCCCCGGACTTTTCATCGCGCTCAGGCCCTTCAAGGTCGCGCGCACGACGTTGACCGGATTACGCGAGCCGATGCACTTCGCCAGCACGTCCTGCACGCCGGCAACCTCGAACACCGCGCGCATAGCGCCGCCCGCGATGACGCCGGTGCCGACCGAGGCCGGTTTCATCACGACCTTCGATGCGCCGTGGTTCGCCGTGACCGTGTGATACAGCGTCGGGCCTTTGAGCTCAACCTTCGTCAGGTTGCGGCGCGCGTTCTCCATCGCCTTCGCTACCGCCGCCGGAACCTCGCGCGCCTTGCCCAAGCCGATGCCGACGCGACCCGCGCCGTCGCCGACTACGGTCAAAGCGGAGAACCCGAACTGGCGGCCGCCTTTCACCACTTTCGCCACCCGACGAATGTTGACGAGCTTCTCTCGCAGGTTATCGCGGGCTTCCGATTCGAATTGTACGCTCATGGACTTTCCTCAGAATTGAAGGCCGCTCTCGCGCGCGGCATCGGCGAGCGCCTTGACGCGCCCGTGATACTTGTAGCCGGAGCGGTCGAACGCAACCTGCTTGATGCCGGCGGCGACGGCGCGCTCGGCAATGCGCTTGCCGATGGCCTTGGCCGCCTCGACGTTGCTTCCGGACTTGAGCGATTGGCGCATGTCCTTCTCGAGCGTCGAGGCGGCGGCGAGCACGCGGGCACCGCTCGGATCGATGATCTGGGCGTAGATGTGCTGCGACGTGCGATGCACGCAGAGGCGATGCACGCTCAAGCCTCGGATGCGTCGGCGCACGCGCTTCGCGCGGCGATCGCGTTTTTCGGCTTTGATGTTCGTAGTCATCGCTTACTTCTTCTTCGCTTCTTTGCGGACGATTTGCTCATCGACATAGCGCACGCCCTTGCCCTTATAGGGTTCCGGCGGCCGGAAGTCGCGGATCTCAGCCGCGACCTGTCCGACCATTTGCTTGTCCGCGCCGCGCACGATGAGGTTCGTTTGGTCCGGGGCCTCGATCGTGACGCCATCCGGAATCGAGTACACGATAGGGTGCGAGTAGCCAAGCGTCAGATTAAGCTTCTTTCCCTGCACCGCCGCGCGAAAGCCGACGCCGATGATCGTGAGCTTCTTCTCGAAGCCCTTGGTCACGCCGGCAACCATGTTGTTCACCAGCGCACGCATGGTTCCGGAAACCGCCCGTGCGATCGTGCTGTCGCCGGTGCGCTCGAAGCGCAGTTGGCCGTCCGCTTGCGTCACGTTGACCAGCGGATGCACGTCGTACTTGAGGTTCCCTTTCGGGCCCTTGATGCTGATGCTCTGGCCGGCGAGCTTCACCTCGACGCCTTTCGGCACGACCACCGGATTCTTTGCAATTCTCGACATGACTACCTTAGTCCCTCACCCCGTCCTTCACGAAACGACACAAATCACTTCGCCGCCCAAGCCGGCGGCGCGTGCGGCGCGATCGCTCATGATGCCCTTGGAGGTAGACACTATCGCCACGCCGAGGCCCTGCTCCACGCGCGGTAACTTGTCCTTGCCGGCGTAATGGCGTCGACCCGGCACGCTCATGCGCTTCAGCTCGTCGATCACCGGCCGGCCCTCGTAATACTTGAGCTTCACCTCGAGTATCCGTTTGATATCTCCCGCCTCGGTAAAATCCTCGATGTAGCCCTCGTCCTTCAGCACCTGGGCGATGGCGCACTTCACGCGCGACGTCGGCATGCCCACCGACACCTTCTCCGCTCTCTGGCCGTTGCGGATGCGGGTCAACATGTCCGCGATGGGATCTGTCATCATTTGAGTGTCATTCTCTCCAAAATTTTCATCATGCCATCCCTGGCGCAACTCTATGGCTTCGCCAATCCCCGGCCCGCACATCCGTGTGCGGGCGCTCGTCGGCGCGAACAGACATCAAATCTGTTCGCGAAGTCCCCGCCTCGCCCTCTACCAGCTCGCCTTGGTCACGCCCGGCACATCGCCGCGCATGATCGTCTCGCGCAACTTCATTCGGCTCAACCCGAACTTCCGATAATACCCGCGCGAGCGGCCGGTCAAACGGCAGCGATTGCGCACGCGGCTCGCGCTCGAGTCGCGCGGTAGCTTTTGCAGCTTGATCAGCGCCGCGTCGCGTTCCTCGGGAGCGAGCTTCGTGTTCCTCACCGCATCGCGCAACTCCGCGCGGCGGGCAGCGAACTTGATCGACAGCGCCTTGCGGCGCTTGTCGCGTTCGATCATGGATCTTTTTGCCATGCTCTTAGCTCCGAATCGGAAACTGAAAACCGTCGAGCAACGCCCTGGCCTCGTCATCGGTCTTGGCGCTGGTGACGATGGTCACGTCGAGCCCGCGGATCGCATCGACCTTGTCGAAGTCGATCTCCGGGAAAATGATCTGCTCTTTGATGCCGAGCGAATAATTACCGCGTCCGTCGAACGAGCGCGACGGCAGACCGCGAAAGTCGCGTATCCGCGGGATCGCCACGTTGATCAGGCGATCCAGAAACTCGTACATGCGCGCCCCGCGCAGCGTCACGCGGCAACCGATCGGCCAATTCTCTCGTACCTTGAAGACGGCCACCGACTTGCGCGCGCGCCGTATGTCGGGCTTCTGGCCGCTGATAAGCGCCAGATCCGACGCGGCGTTGTCGATCACCTTCTTATCGGTCATCGCCTCGCCGACGCCCATGTTGAGCGTGATCTTGGTGAGGCGCGGCACCTGCATGACGTTCTTATACCCGAACTTCTCCATGAGGACCGGCACGACCGCCTTCTGGTAATGTTCCTGCATTCGCGTCGTTGCCATGGGCTATGCCTACTTGGCGTCCACCACTTCGCCGTTGCTCTTGAAGTAACGCACCTTGCGACCGTCCTGGAGCGTCTTGAAACCGACGCGCTCGGGTTTGCCGCTCGCGGCATTGTACAGGCCGATGTTCGAGCGATGGATCGGCGCCTCCTTCTCGATGATCCCGCCGGTGACGTTGCGCTGCGGGTTCGGGCGCGTATGGCGCTTGATCATGTTGACGCCTTCGACCACCACGCGATCGTCGGTCAACACGTTCAGCACCGTGCCACGCTTGCCCTTGTCCCGGCCGGCGCGCACGATTACTTGGTCACCTTTGCGTAGCTTTGCCATACCCATCTTAAGCAATCCGTCCTACAGCACTTCCGGCGCGAGCGAAATAATTTTCATGAACTGCTCGTTGCGCAACTCGCGCGTCACCGGTCCGAAAACGCGCGTGCCCAAAAGCTCGCGCTTGTTATCCAACAACACCGCGGCGTTGTCGTCGAAGCGAATCGCCGAGCCGTCGGCGCGGCGCACGCCTTTGCGCGTGCGCACGATCACCGCGTCGTACACGTCGCCCTTCTTCACCTTGCCGCGCGGAATCGCTTCCTTCACGCTCACTTTAATAACGTCGCCGATGTTCGCGTAGCGACGCTTCGACCCGCCGAGCACCTTGATGCACTGCACGCTCTTCGCGCCGCTGTTGTCGGCCACCGTTAGTACCGTCTGCATCTGGATCATGGCCGACTCCGCTATATCTCACGCGCGCGCTCAAGCACTTTGACGAGACGCCAGGTCTTCGTCTTCGACAGCGGCCGGCATTGTTCGATCATGACGAGATCGCCTTCTTTGGATTCGTTCTTCTCGTCGTGCGCGTGCAATTTGCTGCGACGCGTCAGGTACTTGCCGTACATCGGATGCTGCAACCGCCGCTCGACTTGCACGGTGATCGTCTTCTGCATCTTGTTGCTCACCACTCGCCCCGTGACGGAACGCGCGGCCTTCGAACCTTCAGTTTTCGCTTGCTCGGTCATGCTTGTGCCTTGCGTTGGCCCATCACGGTGCGCAACCGCGCGATGTTGCGCCGCACCTTCTTGAGATTGGCGTTGTTGGGGAGCTGGCCGGTTGCGTGCTGCATACGCAGGTTGAACTGCTCGCGCAGCATCCCTTGCAGCTCCTCGCGCTGCTTCGCCTCATCCATCGCCCGTAGATCTTTCGCCTTCATATCCATGCTATGCGCGCGTCACGAATGCAGTCCTGAGGGGAAGCTTGGCGGCGGCCAACGCAAACGCCTCGCGCGCCTGCGCTTCGTTCACGCCTTCCATCTCGTACAAGACTTTGCCCGGCTGAATCACCGCGACCCAAAACTCGACATTGCCCTTGCCGCTACCCATCCGCACCTCGAGCGGCTTCTTCGTTACCGGCTTGTCCGGAAATATCCGTATCCACACGCGCCCGCCGCGCTTTATATAGTGCGTGAGCGCGCGCCGCGCCGCTTCGATCTGGCGCGACGTCAGCCGCCCGCGCGTCGTCGCCTTCAAGCCGAACTGACCGAAGTTAACTTTGTTACCGCGCTGCGCCAGACCGCGGTTGCGGCCCTTCATCTGTTTGCGATACTTCGTTCTTTTCGGTTGCAGCATAACTATTAATTCCTGAAACCGCAGATAAACGCGGATGAACGCGGATAAAAACAAAAGGCATATCGATTCGTTTTAATTTTATCTGCGTTCATCTGCGTTCATCCGCGGTTCCAACAAATATTACCCGGCACCCTTCGCCGCCTCGGTCTCTTCGAACTTCGGCTCGTCCTTGTCGAACACTTCGCCCTTGAAGATCCAAACCTTCACGCCGATCTGGCCATAGGTGGTCGACGCCTCGGCAAACCCGTAATCGATATCCGCGCGCAGCGTGTGCAGCGGGACGCGTCCTTCGCGATACCACTCGGTGCGGGCGATTTCCGCGCCATTCAGCCGCCCCGCGACCATGATCTTGATGCCGAGCGCGCGCAGGCGCATAGCGTTCGTGACCGCGCGCTTCATCGCGCGGCGGAACATGATGCGCTTCTCGAGCTGTTGTGCGACGTTCTCCGCGACGAGCTGCGAGTCGAGTTCCGGCTGGCGTATCTCTTGAACCGCAAGTGTCACCGGCACACCGGCGAGACGCATCAGTTCCTGGCGCAGCTTTTCGATATCCTCGCCTTTCTTGCCGATCACGATGCCCGGGCGCGCGGTGTGTACCGTGATGGCGATGCTCTGCGTCGGGCGCTCGATGATGATCGAGCTCACCGCCGCGTGCGCGAGCTTCTGCTTCAAGAAGCGGCGGATCTTGAGATCCGAAATCAAATTCTCGGTGTACGCCGTGTTGTGCGCGTACCAACGGGCGTTCCAGTCCCGGATGACGCCGAGCCGGAAACCGATCGGATTAACCTTCTGACCCATTACTTACCTCCGCCCGCTTTGGCTTTATCCGCCACCGTCACGGTAATGTGACAAGTGCGTCTCAATATGCGTACGCCGCGCCCTTTAGCGCGCGCGTGAAAGCGCTTCAACGACGGGCCGCCGTCGACATAAATGGTGCGGACCTTCAGCTCGTCCACGTCGGCGCCTTCGTTGTGCTCGGCATTCGCGATCGCGGACTCGAGCACCTTACGCACCGGTTTCGCCGCCTTCTTGTTCGAGAACTGCAACAGCTCGAGCGCGCGCGCGACCGGCATGCCGCGGATCTGATCCGCCACCAAACGGCCCTTCTGCGCCGAGAGCCGCACGTATTTGAGTATCGCCGTCGCTTCCATCACTTCGACGCCGCCGGCGGCGCGTCGGTCGATACTTTGCGATCGCCCGAGTGTGCCTTGAACGTACGCGTCGCCGCGAACTCGCCGAGCTTATGCCCGACCATGTTCTCGGTGACGATCACCGGCACGTGCTGGCGGCCGTTGTGCACCGCGATGGTCAGACCGACGAAGTCCGGTGTGATCGTCGAGCGCCGCGACCAGGTCTTGATCGGCTTCTTGCTGCGCTCGGACTGCGCCCTCTCGACTTTCTTCGCGAGATGGTTGTCGATGAACGGACCTTTACGGACGGAACGTGGCACGGGTAGCGCTCCTTACTTCTTACGCCGGTTCACGATCATGCGATCGGTGCGCTTGTTATGGCGCGTTTTGTAACCCTTCGTCGGCGTGCCCCACGGGCTCACCGGATGGCGGCCACCCTTGGTGCGGCCTTCGCCGCCGCCGTGCGGGTGATCGACCGGATTCATGGCGGTGCCGCGCACGGTCGGGCGGATGCCGCGCCAACGCGACGCGCCGGCTTTGCCGAGGCTGCGCAAATTGTGCTCGGCGTTACCGACTTCGCCGATGGTCGCGCGGCAATCGATGTGTATCTTGCGCACTTCGCCGGAGCGCAGGCGCAGCTGCGCGTAATCGCCTTCGCGCGCGACGAGTTGCATGCCGGCGCCCGCCGCGCGGCCGATTTGCGCGCCACGCCCCGGCTTCAACTCCACGCAGTGCACGGTACTGCCGACCGGTACGTTCTTGAGCGGCAGCGTATTGCCCGGCTTGATCGGCGCCTGTGAGCCGGACATGAGCTCCGCGCCCGCTTTAACGCCGTTCGGCGCGATGATGTAACGCCGCTCGCCGTCGGCATACAGCACGAGGGCGAGATTGGCGCTGCGGTTAGGATCGTATTCCAGCCGCTCGACGCGTCCCGGAATACCGTCTTTGTCGCGCTTGAAATCGACGATGCGGTAGTGCCGTTTATGTCCGCCACCTTGATGGCGCACGCAGATGCGGCCGTAGTTGTTGCGCCCGCTGCCACGGATCTTGCGGGTGAGCAGCGGCGCGTACGGCTCGCCCTTGTGGAGGTCGGGATTGACGACCTTGACCAGCGTGCGCTGTCCCGGGGTGATCGGTCTGACTTTAATAAGTGCCATGAGTGCGTCCGCCTGTTACGCCTGCTGCCGGAGGAAATCGATATCCTGACCGGGCTTCAGGCGCACGTAGGCTTTCTTCCAGTCCTGCCGCCGTCCGCTCATGCGCCCGGTTTGCTTCGATTTGCCCTTTACGTTGGTGACGGTGACCGACTCCACCTGGACGTTGAACAGCTTTTCCACCGCCTGCTTGATCACGGGCTTGGTCGCATCGCGCCGCACTTCGAGCACGATCTGGCGATGTTTGTCCGCGAGGCGCGAGCTCTTTTCCGAGACGTGCGGCGCCACGATGACGTGAAACAGCTTCTCGTCCACCGGCTTCTGGTCGCTCATGCGAGCCATGCCTCGAAGCGCTTCATCGCCCCGGTCGTCATGACGACGCGCTGGTGGCGAAGCAGACTGACCGGATCCGTCCCGCTCACTTCCCGCACATCGACTCGCCGCAGATTGCGCGCCGCGAGCAGCAAACGCTCGTCCATCGCGTCCGTGACGATCAGCGCATCTTCCGTGCCGAGGTCTTTCAGGCGCGCCACGATGTCCTTCGTCTTCGGCTGCGCGAGCTTGAAGTCGGCAACCGTCACGAGTCGGCCCTGACGCAGCAGCTCGGAGAGAATCGAGCGCAACGCCGAGCGGTACATTTTGCGATTCACCTTGTGAGTGAAGTTCTCATCCGGCGTCGACGGGAAAACCTTGCCGCCGCCGCGCCACAAAGGGCTTCGGATCGTGCCCGCGCGCGCTTGTCCCGTGCCTTTCTGCCGCCACGGCTTTCTGCCGCCGCCGCGCACTTCCGAGCGCGTTTTCTGCTTGCGCGTACCTTGGCGTCCATTTGCCTGATACGCGACGACGACCTGGTGCACCAGCGGTTCGTTGAAGCGCGCGCCGAAGACGGCGTCGGAAACGTCGATCTCCGTTCCCGCTCCCGCTTCAGTCCTGACCGTCAGTTTCATATGATAAAAACCTTTGAAACCGCAGATGAACGCGGATTAACGCGGATTAAAAAGCAATTCTTATTTTTTTTATCTGCGTCCATCGGCGTTTATCTGCGGTTTCATTTACCTTTCGTTTCCTTCTTTGCTTCCTTTGCTTCCCTCGGCTTCTTCGCTTTCACGCTCGGCTGAATCCACACGTCTGCGCCCTTAGGTCCCGGCACCGCGCCCTTGACCAATAAGAGGCTGCGCTCGACGTCCACCTGTACGACCTCAAGATTCTGCTGCGTGCGCGTGCGATGACCGAGATGTCCGGCCATGCGCTTACCCGGAAACACGCGTCCCGGCGTTTGACGTTGGCCGATCGAGCCGGGCGACCGATGCGACAACGAATTACCGTGCGAAGCACGACCGCCGGCGAAATGGTGGCGCTTGATCACGCCGGCGAAGCCTTTGCCGATCGACGTGCCCTGCACGTCGACGAAATTGCCGACGCTGAACACGTCGGCCTTCAACTCGACTCCCGCCTTCAGCTCCGCGCCTTCGCCATCCTTCAATCGAAACTCGTGCAGAACTCGGCCCGGCGCCACACCGGCTTTCGCGTAGGTGCCAGCCACGGGTTTGGTCAGCCGATCCGCCCGCCGCTCGCCCGCGGTCAACTGCGCGGCGCGATAACCGTCCGTTTCCGTTTGTTTCACCCGCACGACCCGATTCCCGCCGACTTCGAGCACGGTCACCGGAACCACGGCGCCGTCCTTCGCGAACACGCGGGTCATGCCGATTTTTCTTCCGATCAATCCGAGTGCCATTGCTAAACCCAAATAGGTTTGAAACCGCAGATGAACGCGGATAAACGCGGATGAAAAAGAAGACTAAAACTCATTTTTATTTTATCTGCGTTCATCTGCGTTCATCTGCGGTTTCAATCAACTCAACTTAATTTCTACATCCACGCCGGCCGCGAGGTCGAGCTTCATCAGCGCGTCCACGGTTTTGTCGGTCGGCTCGATGATGTCCAGGATGCGCTTATGCGTACGGATCTCGAATTGATCGCGCGACTTCTTATCCGCATGCGGCGAACGATTGAGCGTGTAACGCTCGATCTTAGTCGGCAGCGGAATCGGCCCCTTCACCAGGGCGCCGGTGCGCTTCGCCGTGTCGACGATCTCCGCGGCGGAGCGGTCGATCAAACGGTGATCGAACGCTTTCAGCCGGATGCGGATCTTTTGATTTGCCATTTTAACCTTGTTGCCTGTTACTGCCGCTCAAAGAATCAGTGAAACCACAGATAAACGCGGATGAACACAGACAAATATCAGAACGAATTTTCTTATCTGCGTTTATCTGCGTTCATCCGCGGTTCCGAGAAAATATTTCACTCCACCACCTTCGCCACCACCCCCGCCCCCACCGTGCGACCGCCCTCGCGGATGGCG
>JBGPKL010000044.1:0-33960 GCA_041485885.1 Sulfurifustaceae bacterium | reverse complement strand
GACGATCGCGGCCGGGTATTCGGTGTCGGGGGTGTTGTTGGTGTTGCCGTCGATCAAGACGACCTGATCGCCGCGCAATGTCGGGTTGATGAAGCGGTACTGGCCGGCGTCGGTGGTGACGGCGGTTTCGTTTCCCAAATGGATCAACGCGCCGATGAAGGGGCGGTCATCGGCGTGGAAGACGCGGCCGCTCAATGTGGTCGTGCCGGTCGTTAGCACTTCGAGCGTCAGGGTTTGGGTGCGTGTGACTAGACGGCCGTCGGAGAGGCCCTTCGCTTCCACGGTAATCGGGTACGTGCCCGCGGCGATCGTGCTCGTTCCCTTCAAGGTCAAGAGCACCGGCTGCAGCGGGGAGAGGCGCGCTTGGCTGAAGCTCGCGTCGACGCCTGTCGGCAAGCCGGTGACGTTGATATCGATCAACTGTTGATAGGGCTTAAGACCCGTGCTCGTTAAGCGAATGAGGACGGCGGAGTTTCCGCCGAGCGGCAGCTTCACGTTGCCGGGGGCGGCTACGATGCTGAAGTCTTCGGTGACGACGACGGTGAAGGGGCTAGCGCTGGTGCCGGTGCCGGTTGTGTTCGTGATGGAGATCAAGCCCGTCGTAGCTGCGAGCGGCACGATCACTTTCAGTTGCGTCGTGCTCGCCTGCGCGACGACGGCGGGCGCGCCGTTGAACTTCACCTGATTGCTGCCGGGGCTCAGGGCGTCGAAGTTCTCGCCGATGATCGTTACTTCGGTGCCGACCGGGCCGGTGGTGGGCGCGAAGCTGGTGATGACCGGGCCGGCGCTGCGCACCGTCAGATTCACGAACCCCGAGGTGCCGCCGCCGGGGCTCGGGTTGAAGACGGTGATCGGGACGATGCCGGAGGCGAGCAGGAGCGAACCGGGGATGACGGCGGTGAGCTGCGTCACGCTCACGTATGTGGCAGTGATCCGCTGCGCGCCGAAGAAGACTTGCGACGCCGGCAGAAGTTTATTGCCGCTCAACGTGATCGTCTGGTTGCCTTTATTCGACGGCACTTCGGTCGGTGAGATCGACGTCAACACCGGCGCCGGGTTCTGGACGGTGAAGTTGAGCGATTGCGATTCGCCGCCGCCGGGGGCGGGCGTCGCGACTTTGGCGCGGTAGATGCCGGCGGTCTTGAGCACATCGATCGGTACGTCGGCTTCGAGATGCTCGCTGTCTTTCCAGCGGGTCACGAGCGGCTTCTCATCGAGAAACACTTTGGAGCCGGTCGCGCCAACGCAACCCGGCGTCGCCGCGTCGGTGCATCCCGGCGCGGCATCGATGAAGTGCTTACCAATCGCAAGCAGCGCGACCGCGGGCGAGGGCGCGGTGATATCGGGCGGCACGATCTCGGTTAAGACCGGCAACGGGTTCGGCAACTGGACAAAGACGATCTCGTTTCTCTCCGCGGCGATCACGAGCGCCTGGTTGAAGCGCTCGGTCACGCTCACGCGTAGCGGCTTGTCGACCTTCGCGAAGTTCGGCGTCAGCGTCTGAGTGGCGAGATCGAGCAGCGCGATTTGATCGGAATCCTTCGCGGCGATGACGACGATATGCGTGTCGGTGTTGATGGCGAGCGCGTGCGGGTGCTTCGCGAGCGCGTACGTCGCGATGATCTGATTGGTCTTGAGGTCGATGACTTCGAGCTTGTTCTTCTCCTCGATGGCGACGACGGCGAGATCGAGCGCCTCGTCGATGACGATCGACTCGGCGTCCTTCGAGACCGCGATGGTCCCGGTCACGGCGCGGGTGGCGAGATCGAGCATCACGACTTCGCCCGTCCCCTTCGCCTGATTGAGGAGGTAGGCTAGGCCCTTGCTGCGGTGGATGGCGACGTCGCGGAACTCGCCCGGGACGGCGAGGGTGGCGAGCAATTGACGGTTCGCGATGTCCACGAGCAGGACCTGGTCCTTGCGCTTGACGACGACCACGGCGAGCCCGCGGGAGGAATCGACCGCGATGGCGCGCGGCCGCGCGTCGAACGCGATGACGTCGGGGAGCAGCGTCTGGGTAGCGAGGTCGAGGAAGCGCAGGCCGAGTTGCTGGTTGAGCCCGATGAGCGCGAGGTGGCGCGATTCATCGATACCGAGGGCTCTTGGCTTCGCCGGCAACGCGACTTCGGTGCTGGTTCGGTCGAGGAGATTGACGATAAATGCCTTCTGTTTGTCGGCGAGCGCCACGGCCTTGTCCGCTTTGTTGTCGACGGCGACGGTGGTTAATTTCTCGCCGAGGAAAATACCCGGATGCAGTGCCGCCGTGGCGGGGTCGAGGCTCGCAAGCTGGCCGAGCTTTTTAAGCGTCACGAGCACGCGCGTGTGCAGCGGATCGAAGGCGATGCCCGCGGGTTCATCCGGGAGCGTGAAGCGGCCGCGGTAGGTGCGCGCGTTGAGATCGACCGCCGCCACCGCGTTGGTGTGCGCGTCGGCGACGTAAGCAGTCGCGCTCGATGGATCGAGCGCGAGCCCCACCAGGCCCGAGCCGACGGGCACGGTCGCCTCCACGGCGGCGGTGGTGGGATTGATCACATATACGTTGCGGCTGTCGATCGCGATGGCGCGGCTGCCCGCCGCCCAAAAACCGATCGCTTTGATGTCTTCCAGGGCGACGGTTGCCATCAACGTGCGATTGGTCGTGCTCAAAATACGGATGCGATCCTCGGACGCAACGAACAATCGCGAGCCGTCGCTGTTAAAGGCAAGCGCGGTCGGCACGAAGGTGAGCGCAATGGTCTCCAGCAACGTGCGCTTGGAGACGGAGAACCGCAGCAGCCGCTTGCCATCGTCATCGGCCACCCAGAGTTCCGATCCCGCCGGGTTCAGTGCAATGGCGTTCGGCTGCACGCCGATGTTCAACTGCGCGGTGGCGGCGAGGTCGCCGGTATCGAGGTTGACGAGCCACTCGGTATCGGCCTCCTTGTTGAGGACCGCGGCGGCGCGCAGCGGGGTATAGACGAAGATTCCGACGGGATGATAGCCGACGGTCGTCACCGAAATTCCGGGAACGTCGGTCGCCGTCCACGCGGCGTCGGCGGGCGCAGGGGCAAGCGTCCACGCCGCGAGGAGACCGAACAGAATCAGAAAATGCCGCTTCATCGTCGCCACCTTTTTATCGCCGGTTATCGCATTCGCTGCTGTAGAGAAACTGGCAGGACGAATACGTTTGCCGCTTAGCGCCTCCCGTAGTTAACTCGCAACCGCCATCGCTGGCAGCGGCCCGGACATCGGGTAGCGCTTGCCGGAAACGGTAACCAACGTCACCGTCGACGCGCCTTGCAGGCCCGCGCTGACTTCGATTTTTTCCACGCGCTCGCCCTTGGCGAATTGATTGCCCAACAAATCGCCGAGCGAAGCGACGATCGTGTACGTCGTCGTCGCCTGCAACGTGCTCGGGCCGGATGGCACGCTCACCTGCACACTGGCGGTCGCCGCGTCGGTGGTACCGACCAGCGCCGGGCTGATAGCTGTCGTCGGCGCCGCGTTGGCGGGCGTGAGCGTTAGCTTCACCGTGTTACCAACCGGAACGCCTGTCGTGGAGAATGTGACGGTCACGGGATTGGCTACGGTCGCCGGCAACGTGACGTCGGCGTTACCCGTCGGCTGCGCTGGCACCGCCACGCCAGCGACGCTGGTGATGCGTAGCGTGGGGAAGCCGGCGACGAAGACCGGACCAGGAGCACCGAAGGTGTGCCCGGGGTTGCTTGCTGCAGTGCGAGTTATGTTTTCCGCTTCGAGACGGATGCGGCCAACGCCGCCGCTGCCGCCGTCGCGATAGCTGTGACCGCTGGCACCAACGGTGTTACCGGCCGGTCCCGCCACAGCGTTCAGCGTCCCGTTGCCAGAGATTGTCGTTGCGACGAGGCGGATTCCGCCGCCGCTTCCGCCGCCACCCGACGAACCCACCTGCACGCCGGCGGCTGAACCGCCAAATCCGCCGTTCGCATTAATAGCGCCGGTAATACTGAGTGTCGCGGATGACGCAATTAGGATCGCACCGCCACCGCCGCCGCCACCGGCGCCTCCTAAACTCGCGCCGCCGGTGGCGCCACCGCCCCCCGAACCACCGACGAGAGGCAGTAATAAACTCGATCCATAGGCAGGCCCACCGGCCAGCGGAGTCCCCGTGCATCCGACCGAATTAGCACCCGCCGCGCCAAATCCGCCGCCCGCGCCGCCGTCGTAGCAAAGGTCGACAAAGCCACCGGTTCCACCGCCAGGGCCAAGACCATTTCCACCCCGTACACTCGGGACTTTGCCGCCGACACCGCCGGCATAACCGCCAGGCCCTCCCGTGCCGGGAATACCATCGTCCCCGAGATTACCGTCGCCGGCCGCGCCAACCGCAGTGGCAGAAGTCGCAGCGCCGACATCGATGGCGCCCGCGATCGTGACATTGCCACTTGCAAGAATCACAACCGGCGTATTCGTTGCGTTTTTCGTGAACGTCACCGTCACGCCGCTCGGAATATTGACCGACGTGAAATTGAAAATGCCGGTCGGCGGCAATTGCAGCGCGGTGTTTACCGTCGGATTGAATGCGCCGTCGGCGCCGGTGCTGCCGCTGTCGAATGCCAGCACGGGGCTGACGAATCCGACCGCGATCAACGCCGCGACAAACACTTTCATTTTCTCTTGATACCGTTTCATGACTTACCTCCGGGACTGATCTTTAAAAGTTCGTTGCTCTTTCCAACTGTCATCGGCGCATCGCCGACTCTTTGCTCACCGCTCCCCCTCTCCCCTGCCCTCCGGATCGCTCTCGACTCCTGTCTCCCGCGATCTTGGTGCATCCTTGCACGGCACCGGAGGGGGAGGGGGAGTGCGGCTTGCGCGGTTTATCATTTGCGACGGCGGCGCTGGGCCGTGTAATGCTGCTCGCATCATGGCGGAAACACCGTGAAGGTGTTCGCCGGCGCGGCGTCGGTAGTGGTCGTTCCGGCCGGCGTGGTCACGCGGATCACGTGCGAGCCGAGTGGGGAATCGGCGGGCACGAACATCGGTATCGTTATTTCCGTGCCGGTGTTGTTAACAACGATCGTGCTGCCGAACACGATGCCGACCGGCGGCTCCGCGGTGATCGCGCTCGCCGCTTGGAAATTGGCGCCCCGTAGGGTCAGCGTGAACGTCGAGCCCTGCGTGCTGAGAATGGGCGATATCGAATCGATTCGCGCCGGTGCGACAGCAATATAGAAACGGTTGGCGCTCGCGCTGCTGAACATCACTGTGCCGGCTGCCGTGTTAAGCAAAACTTCGCGCAGACCGGCAACGGCATCTGTTGCAACGGCTACGGGAACGGTAAGTACCGTGCCGTCGGCGTTAACTTGCGGGGCACCGAGCGTGGCGCCGATTGCCGGTTGCAACGAAACGGCGGTGACAACATCCAGACTCTTACCCTCGATGGTCAACGTCCCGCTGCTGCCGCGCGCGATTCCGGCCGGCGCAACGCGTGTCGCGATCGGACCGACGGCCAGACCAACGAATGCGCCGTTCAAGAAGATATCGGTCGGTGTCGGCGGAGGCGGCGTCTGCGCGACGACCAGACCCACATTCGCGCTAACGATCGGTTCGATTAGCGTCGATACCGGTGCGAACGGTGTTTCTTTGACGAGACCGACGTTCGGTGAAACGACGGGCGTGAAAGTCGATCCGGCGACGCTAACCAGCGCGATCGTGTTGGCGATGGTCGCAACGCTGGTAGTCGCTCCGGCGGCCGTCTCGACCACCACGACTCGCGGTCCTAGTACGGCGTTAGCAGCGGCGGAAATGCCAGCATTGATTTCGGTGAAGTCACCGTTCACGGTCGGCGCCCCGAGCGTGACGCCCTCGCTCGGCAACACGCGCACCGACTGCAAGTCGCGGTAGTTGACGCCGCGAATCGACAATGTAACGGGCGCCTGGCCAATTTGTAAAAAGAGCGGGCTGATCGAATCGATTCGTGCCTGCGGCGTCGTCACGCGGAACTGCGTGGCGGAAACGGGCGCGCTTGGCAGCACGGTCGTGCCCGCCAGCACTTGAACCGTGCGCAGCGTGAGCGGCGCATCGGCTGCAAGCGTGATGGGAACGGACAGCGAGCGCCCGTCCGGCGCCACGGCCAGCGCACCGACGGTGATCCCAGTCGCGGGTAGGAACTGAACCGCGGTTACGTTCTGCAGCTCGAAGCCTTGCACCGTCAGCGTCACGCTGTCGCCGATCGATCCGGCCGCGGGTGTGATGCCCGTGACTACGCTGCCGACAGTGAGGCCAACATGCGGCCCTACCACGTCGATGCTACGCGCCGCGGGCGGCGCCGCTTCCGTTTCTTTTATCAGACCGACGACCGCCGCGGCGATCGGCGTGACGCTGTCGCGCAGCTCGTTAACGATGCTCAATGTGTTCTGCGGCGACAGCGTCGCGCTCGACGTGCCCGACGCGGTCGTGACCGTGATGAGACGCGGGCCGATCGTGGCGGCGGGGGAAACGGCGAGCTTCAGCGTGATCGCGGTTTCGTCCGCGTTCACGCTAGGCGCCGAGTCGACCGCGATTCCGGCGCTCGGCGTCACCTGCACGCGCTGCAGGTTTCGGAAATAACGGCCACGGATCGCGAGCGTCTGGTTCGGCGTGCCGGGGACGACGAAAAGCGGATCGACCGAAGTGACTTCCGGCGGCGGCGGCGCGACGAGGACGCGGTCGGCGTCCGGTGCCGCCGGCGGAATGAGCTGAGTGCCCGCCGTGACCACGACTTGACGCAGCGTCTGCGCCGCATTCGCCGCTGCCGTGATGGGCACCGTGATTGCCGTGCCGTCGGTGTTGATCGAGAAACTGCCGAGCGTAACTCCATCCGCCGGCCTGACAGCGACAGCAGTAACACCGGACAAGGCTTTACCGGTGATGACGACGTCCACTGGCCCGCTACCGGCGATGACGGCCTTGGGATTGACCGCTTGCACATAGCCGCCGACGACGAGACCAACGTGCGGCGCGGCGAACGGCGTGATGGTTTGTGTCTGCGGCGGCGATGGCGGCTGCTCGACGACGAGGCCGACCACCGGGGCGAGGCTCGTGTTGATCCCGCGGAACTCCGCCGTCACGAACACGGGAAACGCCGTCGAGCCGAGCGTCGCCGATGCAAGCACGATACTGGTTGTTCCCGCTTGCTTGCCGGTGATACTCGCACTCGCTTCCGTTTGGCCCGCTGGGATGGTAATGGCTGACGGTGTCACGGTAGCAATCACGGTGTTGGCCGACGTCAACGTGAAGCTGTGAGCGATGTTATCGACATTCGATAAGCGCACGGCGAAAGTCCGGCCGATGTTGTCGGGTGGAATCGCGAGCGGTGCCGGCGCGACCGAGACCTTGGGCAATACCGGATTGACGATTACGGCGGTGGTCGTGCTGCCCGCGGCGTTCGCAAACGTGATCGGCTGCGGCCCGAGGGTAGCGGTGTCCAACGCGCTCAGCGTGAAGTCCACCTGCGTCGCGCTCGCCTGCACATCCATAACTTGCAACGCCGGGTCGGACGTCGTGAGCCGAACGCCGGTCAGGCCGGCGCCGGCCGCGCGAACGCGCTTCGATTCGCCGCGGCGCAAGGTATCGGGACTGAGAGTGTTTATTGTCGGAGTAGTGGCGGTTCCACTGGTGATGACGCTGAGCAGGTTGCCGGCGGCATCGTAGACGTATTCGGTAACACGGTTTTGTTCATCGACGACGCGGATCAACCGGCCGAGGGGATCGTAGTCGAAGCGTTCGTTACCGGCGTGGCTCGAAGCGGGGATGAACGAAGGCAGCGCGAAACAAAACAGCAGCGCGAATATTCCCCACGCTGCCCGCACGACCGAACGCTGCTGGTCTCCCCTAATGTGGCTCCCCTTCCCAACACGGCACGTTGGCCCGGAGCGATTGTCGTGCTCCGAATTCGTTCGCTCTTTAATCTACGATCGCCTCGTCATTGCGTCTCAGCGCGCTTTGTTCGACGAGGCGACGCATCACGGTATCCGAAAGAAAACCCTGTCACAAGTAAGCTTATCCAATTTTTGACTTCGGGCAAATGAGAACTTGACATACTCTCGTTGTCATCACGTCTCCCCTTTCAATGAGGCGCATCTGAAGACGCCTCTAACTGCATCGTTTTTACGGGCTTATACCCATACTGGGTTAGGGAAAAATCAAACTCAATAGTCAAATTTGAGTATGTGCGGCCGAGTCCCCGAACCGCTGGGACCGCATGCGATACCACGCCGACTAACTCGTTAAAACGTTTTTACCGCCGGCGGAGCCGCTGGTGGACTAAGAGCCGCGGGCGGTCGCTGCGGTTGAACCGGCGGCGCGACGTATTCGAATATCCAATCCTTGTACGATTTCGCGCTCGCTAATTTTTCCAGCCCGATGGGAAAATTCGCCTTCCTTAGCGGTTCGCCCGCGCTAGTGCTCGCGACGCCCGCGATACCACCATCCTTCGCGCGCACCAGCAACCATTCTTTCTTTTCACCACTGGCCATGGGATCCGAATAGAGCGCGCGCAGGTGGCGGCGGCTGGCGGCGCGTGGATCCTTTACGAGATCTTCGATCTCGCGCGGATAACTGCCGTTGGCTTTATAAAAGCTTTCGATCGCGCCGCGGTAAGCGAGCCCGCGGAATATCAGCTCCGCTTCGCGGTCGGCTTGCACGATATGCCACGTCGTCTCGTGCGCGGCCTCGACCAATATGCCGATCACGACGATGGCGACGAGCACCATCACGTAGGTAAAGCCGCGCTGGCTACTTGCCGGATTCCCAGCTGTTGAGATCGGCATTTTCGCCTTCGCCGCCTTCGCGCCCATCGGCGCCATAGGAAACAATCTCGTAGCCGCCGTTGCGGCCGGGCGCGCGATAAATAAAAGCGTTACCCCATGAGTCGTTTGGGATTTCTTTTTTTAGATACGGGCCGTTCCACTTGTCGACGCCTTCCGGCTTCGCGCGCAGCGCTTTCAGGCCTTCCTGGGTGTTCGGATAACGGCCCAAGTCTATATAGAAGGTATCGAGCGCGGTGGCGAAGTTTTCGATTTGCGCACGCGCCGCCGACTCCTTGGCCGGCTTGATGCGTTGATAGAGCGTCGGGCCGACCAGCGCCGCGAGTAGACCGATGATTACCAGTACGAGCAGCAGCTCCATCAGGGTGAAGCCTGCCGATCGCGTCCGAAAGCGTCTGTTCATTCGTCTCCTCACCAATCCTTATAATAAGTACCGTCGGCTGCCTTCTCTTCCGAGCCGCTGTGCACGTCGATGATGCCGCCGCCCTTTCCCGATTTGTCGTCCTCCGCGCGCGTCAGCGCCCAGGTGTCGCGCTTTTCCGTCACCGGGTCCAGCGGAATGTGGCGCAAATAGCGCTTTTTCACCAGATCCTCCAGCTCCGGGGGGTACGCACCGTTGTCCGCGTAGTAGTCATCGATCGCTTTGCGCATCGTATACACGTCTTCCTTCAGAGTGGCCTCGCGCGCGCGAAAAATGCTTCCGGTAACGACGGGGGCGACGATGCTCGCGAGCAACGCGACGATTAGCAGTACCAGCAGCAACTCGATGAGAGTAAAGCCACTCTGGCGCGCGCATTTGCCAATACGGAAGCATGGCATATCGCTCACCAATCTTTGTACTTGGTGCCGTCGAGCGCGGTGCGCTCCGACTCGGACCGTATGTCATAAACGTCGCGGCCGCCCCAGGTGATGGTATCGCGTTCGTCCTGATAGCCGCGCAACACCCACTGATCGATCGGCGGTTTGGCCGGATCGGCAAACGGATCGCGCGGGACGCGACGCAGATATTTCCGCTTCACACCTTTCGCGTCGCCCGACTCGGCGCCATCGACGAGCGTCTCCAATGTTTTCGGATAACCGTCATCGCTCACGCCGCTGCCGGTCTTCGCCATCTTGCCGCCCTTCCAATCGTCGTGGAACGCGTCGATCGCGGAGCGAACGTCGCGTAGCGCGCGGCGCAGCTCGAGCTCCTTCTCGCGGCGCACCGTGACTTCCGCGTACGGCAACGCCGCAGCGGCGAGAATCGACAGAATCACGAGCGTGACGAGCAGCTCGACGAGTGTCAGCCCGCGATTACTTGATGACAATGCGCGACGCCCGAACCTGTGCATTGACCGTCTCTCCACCCGCGGTCTTGATCGCCGGCGTGCGGTAGACCAGATACGAAATACCCGGCTTGACACCCTTCAACGTCACGCGCGCGAGTACGGCGTTCCCCGGCAACACCGCGTTCGGCGCGAGATCGAGCGACACCACCAGCACGCCGCGCGCCGCGTCGGCGGAGGAATTGAAGGACGTGATCGCCGCGTCGCCTTTGGCGCCGCTCACGTAGCTCAGCAATTGCGGGTTGTACAAAATTTCCAAAGGGACGCTCGAGGCGCCGGCAAGATTGCTTCCGACCACTTTAATCTCGAAGTCCTGCCCGCTCACGACTTCGTACACCGGCTCGGCGAATGCCAACAGTGGCGGCGCCGCGGCCGGGGGCGCGGCGGTCGCACCGACCGGGGCGGCGGTGCCGACCGGCGCGGCAGCGGCGACCGCGGGCGACGCGGTGGCGGCCGTCGCCGGCGCAGCCGGAGCACCCGCCTGCGCCGCCGGCAACGCCGACGCTTCGGTGCGAATTTGCGCGCCGACGGCGGTTTCGAGCGCCGCGAACAGCGGCTTGTCGCTGTAAATGGTCTCGGTTCCGGAGTAGAACTCGCGCGCCGCGCGCGTCGGCACATCCCAGCCGCGCACGACACGCGGCGTGATAGTCAGCAACACATCGGTACGACCGACCGAATCGTCATACGAGGTGAACACGCTCCCCACCACCGGGATGTCGCCGAGCAGCGGCACTTTGACGCGCGTGTCGCGCTCTTCATCGCGTATCAAGCCCCCGAGGATCGCCGTTTCGCCGTCGCGCAACAGCATGAACGTTTCGGCATTGCGCGTGCCGATGCGAAACGCCGGCTCGTTCGCCGTACCGAGGTTTTCTCCGAGCGAGCTGACTTCCAGACCGAGCTTCACCGACGTCGAATTGTCGAGGTGGATGATAGGCTCGACGGTCAGCTTTATGCCGATATCCTTGTAGTCGAAGGTGGTGCGGGTCTGGCCCGTCGCATCGATGATCGTGGCGGCGCGCAGCGGCACGCGGTCGCCGATGTGAATCCGCGCCGCTTTGCCATTGAGAACGCGCACCTTCGGATTGGCAAGAATCTTCGCGTCGACGTCCTGTTTGAAGAAGCGGAACGCCACCGACGGAATCGAGAGCGTGGCGGTCGACTGGATCGCGCGGCGTATCGAACCCGCGGCGGGAACCGTGCCCGGCGTCGGCAGCGAAGCGGTGAACTGATAGTTGCCAAAATCCAGACCGAGCTTTTCGCTCTTGTTGCGATTGACCTCGAGGATCTCGACGTCAAGGATTATTTCGGCGGGCTTGCGGTCGTTGTTCTCGATGATCCGCTCGGTCAGCTTGATGACATCCTCGGTATCGCGAAGCACGATCGTATTGAGCTGCTCGTTGACGATGATCTTCTTGACCGTGATCAACCCTTTCAGGATGTCCGCCATCTCCTTCGCCCGCACCGTGTTCAACTGGAACGTGCGCACCAGATGGTCTTCGTACTGGCCGCGTTTTTCCTTCGAGTCCGGCGCGAGGATGATCGTGTTCGGGCCGATCTTTTTATAGAACGTCTTGCTCGTCGTGAGCAGCAGGCTCAGCCCTTGATCGAACGTCACGTCTTTGGCGAACAGCGTCACCGGCACGCTCTTGACGCCCTCGTCGAAGATCACATTGATACCGAACGACTTCGCCAGAAATTCGAACGCCTGCTTGAGGTCGGTTTGACGAAAATTGAGCGTGATCGGCGCCTTCGAGGTGAGCGCGAGCCCTTCGGTGAGCTTGTCCTGGTCCTGTTTCTTCATCGCGGCCAGCGCGTCGGCCGCCTCCTTGTGATTGGGATAGATCTCGAGCACCCTCTGGAACTGGCGGCGCGCATCGTCGGGCTTACCGGCTTCGCGCAAGACGACTCCTTCCTGATAAACCGCGCCCGCGTCCTTGCGCGCGAGCGCATCCGACATCGCGTATTGCAGCTTGCTGTGATCGGGCAGCGCCGCGAGGCCTTGCTGGTACTGGACGATCGCCCCATCGAGGTTGCCTTGCTCGGCGAGGCTGAAACCGCGCTGATAGTAATAGTCGGCCGCCTTCAGCTCGACCTGACGTAGCCGCGAGCGGTATTCGACGTCGTTCGGTTTTGCCGCCAGCGCTTTGCGGTACTCGATCACCGCCTTCATCCACTCGTCCTGGGCGGCGTAGTCTTCCGCCTGCTTGATCGGCGTCGTGCACGCGCCGAGGAATAAAAATCCGAGAAGGGACAAGCCGCACCAGCGACTATTGTTGTGTGTCATGGTTCGTATATCTCGACTGCGTTATTCATTTGCCGGAGACCGATAGTTTCCCGCTCACGCGCGTGCTCGGGTCTTTGAGGGAAACGGTATCGGCGCCGACGGATTCGACGGCGAAGCGCTCGCCCACCTTTTGCCCACTGCGCACGATGAACACTTGATCCCCCTTTACCAGAAACGCCTCGCCCGCTTCGCCGCGGAACACGATGCCGACCAGCTTTATTTGCGCGAGCTCCGCGCGCGCCGCTTCTTCCGCCATCTCTTCCGGCGTCTTGGGCGGCGGACCGGGCGGCGGCGTCACCGCTTTCGGTGGCGGCGCCTTGGCGATGATGATCCGCGGCTGAAACAAATCGCGCCGCGACGGTGCCGACTTCTCCACCTCGATCGCCACGTTCACCCGCAAGGTATCGAGCGACCAACCTTCGCCGGTCGATCGCTTGTCGACGCTCGCGAGCGGGCTCGCCGGCCACCAGTACCAAAGATTGAGGCACAGCGCGGCGGCCACAACAGCCAACAACAAGTAACGACGATTCATGAACCGGCCGCCACCGCCGCCACGGCACGGCGCACCGCTCGCAACCGTGTCTGCACCTTGACCTGACCCGCGGGCTCGCGCAATCGCTCGAGTCGCGCCTCCTCGATCTCCACCCAGAGAGGAAGCGTGGAGACGTCGCCGAGAAATCCGCGCATCCCCTGATATCCGCCCTGCAGCGCCACCTGCATGAAGAGCGGCACGTAGTCGCCCTGCGGTTTGCCCTCCTCATAAGATTCCGAAATGATCCGCACGCCATGGCGACCGGCCACGCCGGCCAGGCCCTGCACGAGCTGCGCCTGCTTGACCGGCGCGTTGAGCTTGCGCTCCACCGCCTCCGTCGCCCGCGCCGCTCCCGCGTAGGCTTTGATCAAATCCTTCGCCTGCATCGCCAACGATACCGCACGGCGCGCGGCGTCGATCTGTCGCTCCAACGCTTGCTGCGTTCTTGCGCTCGGCCACCAGTAAGCCAGCAGCACCGCGAGGAGCGCGATGAATAGGACGCCGTTGACCGCCATTCCGACCCGCGCCGCCGGGCTGCGCAATAAATAGCGCGCCTGCTGGATCGTTTCCGCCGCCTTCACCGGCGCTCCTTCAGTCGCAGCTCGAACTGCACGGCCCGCCGCCCCTCGGTACCGATCGGCGTCTGGCGCGACAACAACACCTCAGAGAAGCGCGTGGATTTTTCGAGATTCAGCAAGAACTGCGTCAGTTGTTCCGCTTGCGCCGCTTCCGCAACCAGTATCACTTCGCCGTCGCGCGCTTTGTGGCTCAACGTCACCAGCCACGCGTCCGCGGGCAGTAATTCCTCGAACAGCGCGAGCAGCGGCACCAACCGCCGGCCGCCGGTGACGGAGAGCGCGTTGACAGTGGCCACTCGCCCGCGTAATGCAGCGATCTCAACTGCGCTTGGGGTGTCCGGCTGCTTTCCGAGCGCCGCGCGGCGCACCTCGAGCTGCGCCAAGCGCTCGGTGGACTCGCCGATCTGTGTCCGCGTCGCGCTGCCATCCAGCCATAGCGCGATGATACCGCCGGCTAGAACCAGCGCCACGATCCAGATCGCCAGCGCGATCCGCGCCGCCAAGGCGTGGACCGGCGCGGTGAAATTGGTTTCTATCTTCATGCGCAGGCGGCGATCAACGCCAGCTCCGCGGTTCCGGAACGAGAGCTGGCTCCATTTTCGTCGGTAACATCGGGAGCGAGCGGAATGCACGGCTGATGCAACCGCCGATTCAACGCGGCGGCGACAACGTCGCGCTCGCTTTCGGCCATACCTATATATACGCGTTCGACCGCGCGCGCGGGGTCGCCGTGGACGTAGGCGAGCACGGCGCGCTCGAATTCATCGACGATCCGCTCCGGTTCCGCGGCGGAGCTCTCCTTGTCGAGCCGCCGCCAACGCGAACGTATGAAGCGCAACCGCGCGGCGGCGTCCCATATCGCCACCGTCCAGGCGTCGGAATCGAGCGCGAGCAAGGCGCCCGGCGCCCGATCCGCCGCTAACGGGTCCTGATACTCATTAAAGCGAAAGCACACGGCTTGATTGATGGACCACGCCGTGACGCCGGCCTGCATCAACCCGCTTTTGACCGACACGAGCCAACCGGCGTGAACCGCTTGGCTGAAGAGCAAGTGTTTGCCGCCGGCGCTGCCC
This sequence comes from Sulfurifustaceae bacterium, assembly GCA_041485885.1. GTDB lineage: Bacteria > Pseudomonadota > Gammaproteobacteria > Acidiferrobacterales > Sulfurifustaceae > JACQFZ01. The sequence continues at coordinate 19,400 of JBGPKL010000044.1, read as the reverse complement.
AGATCTTGATATCGCACGTCGATATCGCCGTCGGCGAAGCCAAGCTCCTTGGCGATGCGCCAGCGCGCCAGTTGCCGACGCGTCGCCGCGCTCTTCGGTAAATCGTCGAGCTCGAACACCGCCGCGGTGCCGAGCGGATCGGGAAGCGCCACGTGCACGCACGCGAACTGGTTCCGTACCTCCGGAACCAGCTGCACGAGCACATCGCGGAGTAGCTGTGCGTGCTCTGGCGACGGATCGCCGCTGAACCATCCCGCCGGCGCCGGCAGACGCCGAACCCAACGGACGCGGCTTTGCGGGGAACCGGCGGAAATGCCGACGGCGGCGATCTCGCTCCTTCCGATCGCGATACCCACCGATTGATCGGGCACGGCCGACCATGAGCTCAGCCGGTTAATCGACGAACGTAACACGGTTGATCTCTTTCAGTGTCGTCTCGCCGGCGAGCACCTTAGTAAGCGCCGAGTGCCGCAGCGTAACCATTCCCTCTTCCATCGCCGCCGCTTGCAGCTCTTTGACAGGGCGGCGGTCGACGATCATCTGGCGGATCCGCGCGGAAAGGTCGAGGAATTCGGTGATCGCCGCGCGCCCGCGGTAACCCGTGCCGTGGCAGTGCTGGCATCCTGCGCCCTCGTACCACGCCTGCTCGGCATAGCGCGCCGGATCGAGGCCGGAGAGATCGAGCAGCTCGGCGTCGACCTTGGCCGGCTGCCGGCAACGCGTGCAAATCATGCGCACCAGACGCTGCGCCATGACGCAGTTCAGCGCCGAAACGAAGCCGTACACATCGACGCCCATATGCGAGAAGCGGCCGACCACGTCGAAGGCATTGTTCGCGTGCACGGTGGTAAAGACGAGGTGGCCCGTGAGAGCGGACTGCACGGCGATCGCCGCGGTTTCGGCGTCGCGGATTTCGCCGACGAGTATTTTGTCCGGGTCGTGCCGCAGTATCGAGCGCAGCCCGCGCGCGAAGGTGAGGCCCTTCTTTTCGTTGACCGGGATCTGCACGACGCCTTCGAGCTGATATTCCACCGGATCTTCGATCGTGATGATCTTCTCTTCGTTGGCATCCAGCTCCGACAGCGCCGCATAAAGCGTCGTCGTCTTGCCGCTGCCGGTGGGGCCGGTGATGAGCACCATGCCGTACGGCTCGCGGATGATGCGGCGGAATTTTTTCAATACCTCGGGCGCCATGCCCAACGTGTCGAGCCGCAACCCGCGCAGTCCCTCGGTGATGGCGGACTTGTCGAGGATGCGGATGACGACGTCTTCGCCGAATACGCTTGGCATGATCGAAATACGGAAATCGATATCGCGCCCGCCGGCGCGAAGCCGAAAGCGCCCGTCCTGCGGCACGCGCTTCTCGGCGATGTCGAGCTCGGCCATAACTTTGAGGCGCGCGATCAACGCGCTGTGGTGGCGGCGATCGAGCATCTCCGTCGCCGGATAGAGCACACCGTCGATGCGGTACTTCACGACGATGCCGTTCTCGTAGATCTCGATGTGCACGTCGCTCGCGCGCTTGGAGAGCGCCGCCATGAGCAGCGTGTTGACCAGCTTGACGACCGGGCTGCCGGCCTCGCCCAGCTCGTCGAGCGCAACCGCTTCTTCCTTGCCTTCCGCCGTCTCGCGCACGACGACGAGCTTGAAATCTTCCGATACGTCTTCGAGGACTTTGGCGGTACCTTCGCTGCGCTTGAGCGCGGCTTCGATCGCGGCGCGGCTCGCAAACCAGAGCTTCACCCGCCGCCGGCTCATGCGCTCGAGCCGCTCGGGCAACGCGAGATCGAACGGGTCGGCGATCACGACTTCGAGCACGTCGTCCGTCTGCCGGTACGGCAGCACGCCGTATTGATACGCTATGCTGGCCGGAATCAACTCGAAGAGCTCGGGCGGCACGCGGAAGTCGCGCAGGTCGGCGTAGGGAAGCGCCTGTTGTTCGGCAAGCGCCTCGGCCAGTTGATCGGCGGTGATGACGCGACTCTCGAGCAAGCGCTCGCCGATTAGCCCGGTACCGTTGCGTGTGACGGTGTCCAGCGTTTCAGCGCTCAGGTGCCCGCGCGCGATGAGAATTTCGCCGAGGCGAGGCGTACGGAACGGATGGCTCATCGAATAATGTCGGCCATGCTGAAGATCGGCAGGTACATGACGATGATAATGCCGCCGATGAGCACGCCCATGAGCAGCATCAGCATCGGCTCCATTAACGTCATGAGCCGCGCCAGACGATTGTCGAGACTTTCTTCATAGAACCCGGCGATCTCGCCGAGCATGCCGTCGAGATTGCCCGACGCTTCCCCGACCTCGATCATCTTCGCCGCCGTCGGCGGCATGAGCGTGTGCTCGCGGATCGCGCGTGCGAGCCCGTCACCGCCGCTCACTCGCTCCGTCGCTCGCTTGAGACGTTCGGCATACGCGCGATTGGGAATCGCCCCTTGGACGGTACGCAGCGCTTCGACCAATGGCGTGCCCCCGCCAAGCAGCGCGGCGAGCGAACGGGCCAGCTGCGACACCGCGATTTCCCGTTGAATTTCACCAAAATAGGGAACGCGCTCCTTGAAGCGATCGATCGCGAGTCGCCCGCGATCGGTCGCGCTCCAGCGCCGCCAAAGGATCCACGATGAAGTCCCGAGGACCGCAAGCACGCCGACGGCCATCGGCATGTGCCGCACCAGGTCCAGCAACACTTGCGTCGGCCACGGCAGCGCCGCGCCGAAGTCGGCGTACATCGCGACGAAGCGCGGCAGCACGAAGGCGAACAGCACACCGAGTATCAACACGAGCGCGAACAGCAGAAACACCGGATACGCCAACGCGCGCGAAACTTTCTTGCGCAGCGCCACGCGGTGGCGCAAGTAGTCTTGGTAACGAACGAGGACCGCGCGCAAATCACCGGTCTTCTCGCCGGTACGGAGCGCGGAAAGATATAAGGAATCGAACACATCGGGCTGCCGGCCGCAGGCCTCCGACAGCAACGCACCGCCGCGGACGTCGTCGAAAACGCGACGCAGCACTTGCGAGAAGCGCGGGTTGTCGGGACGGTCTCCGGCCAGACCGAGCGCATCCGGAATGGTCAACCCGGCGCGAATCAGCGCGACGAATTCGTGATTGAACAGCAGGAAGTCTTCCGGCTTCGCGACGGTTCGATTCCACAACCGCAACCGCGGCGAGCTCGACTTGATTTTCTGAATAAAAAGGCCGCGCTCGGTCAGCTCGCGCGCCAACTCCTGCGCGGAAGCGGCGACCCCCTCTCCACGCATCAGTACGCCGTTCTGTGACAAAGCCGAATAGCTGTACCGTGGCACTGACACTTCCTCCTAAAGACGTCAGGTGTCGGTCGACAAAAAGCTTACACTACGCGGCGCTTCTAGATAAGAATTACAGACAAGCGGAAGCGGCGATACGAGCAGGTGTCATGCGACATCAAGAATAATTTTAGCCCGCCCGTTCGAATTCCAGATTGTCGATCAGCCGCGTACGGCCGAGCCAAGCGGCCACCAACACCACTAGCGACGCGTCGTGAGATTGCGGCTCTGCGAGATCGGCGCGCCGCCGCACGCTCACGTAGTCCGGCCTGAAGCCGGCGTCCCGCAGCTCGGCGAGCGCGGCTTGCTCCGCCGCGGCGATTGGCGTCCGTTCTTGCAGGCGCGCGCGTAACTGCTCGAGCGTTTTATAAAGTACGGGCGCGATCCGGCGTTCGTCGGGCGAAAGGTAGCTGTTGCGCGAGCTCAACGCGAGACCGTCGGCTTCGCGCACCGTATCGACACCGACGATCTCGATCGGCATGCCGAGATCCGACACCATGAGGCGGATAGTCAAAAGTTGCTGGTAGTCCTTCTTGCCGAAAAGCGCCACATCGGGCGTAACCAGGTGAAATAGCCGCGCCACGACGGTCGCGACGCCGCGAAAGTGGTCCGGGCGAAAAGCGCCGCAGAGAATGTCCCCCAATCCCGGAACTTCGACCTGGGTTTGACGCTCGCGCCCACGGGGGTATACCTCCGCCTCGTTCGGCGCGAACAGCACGCTCACTCCGGCCTGTTCGAGCAAGGCGCGATCTTGGGCGGGCGTGCGCGGATAGGCGCTGAAATCTTCCGTCGGTCCGAACTGCAACGGATTGACATAGATACTGGCGATCACGGCATCCGCATGCCGCCGCGCTTCTTCCATCAAGCGCCGATGGCCCGCATGGAGATTGCCCATCGTCGGCACGAACGCGATGCGCTTTCCTTTCGCGCGCAACGCCGCAACCTCGGCGCATAATCGTGCGGTCGTAGCCGCTTCGATCATTCGAAAAGAAACATGGGCGCGGGTCGGCGCGCTGTGACGGGTTTCATGACGTGACGAATGGATTGAAGAAGTGCCGGCCGCTGCGAATACGGAGTATGTAGTCGAGCAAGGTGCGGAAGTCACCGTCCCGGTCGACGAAGTTTATTTCCGCGGCGTTCACCACCAGCAGCGGTGCCGCGGTGTAATGATGAAAGAACCCGGTGTAAGCCTCAACGATCGTTTGCAGATAACTCCGATCGATCAGACCTTCGTAGCCGATCCCGCGACCGCGAACGCGCTCGAGCAGCACGTCGACCGGCGCCTGCAGGTATACCACGCGGTCCGGCACCGGCAAGTCGACGATCATTTGCTGATACACCTGCTCGTACAATCGCAACTCGTCGGGTTCGAGATTGGCGTGGGCGAACAGCCGATCCTTCTCTATTAGATAGTCGCCGACAAAACCCGAGCTGAAAAGCTCCCCCTGCTTCAGCTCCTGTATCTGTCGCCACCGTTGAAACAGGAAGAACAGCTGCGTCGGCAGCGCGAAATACTTCCGCGAATGATAGAAGCGCTCGAGAAACGGATTCTCCTCCGGCCGCTCGAGCAACGCGCGCGCTCCGAGCGCTTCCGCCAGACGCCGCGCAAGAGATGTCTTACCGACGCCGATCGGACCTTCAACCACGATGTACTCGGGATTTGCCGCAGTCATGACGTCGATGGATGCGTTACGTCGCTCTCGGAAATGCGCGTGACCCCTTGGTTCTCGCAGCGACCGAGCAACTCGGCGATCGGGCCGCGACCGGGAACGTAGAGCGTGGGCGCGATTTCGTACAACGGGTACAGCACGAACGCGCGCTCGTGCAGCCGCGGATGAGGTAGGGTCACCTCGGGCGAGCGAAACTCGAGATCGTCGTAGAGCAGCAGATCCAGATCGAGCGTGCGCGGACCGCCGGGTATCGGCCCGCGCGTGCGCCCTTGCGCGTGCTCGATGGCAAGCAGGCGCCGCATCATCGCGTCCGGGGCAAGCCGACTCTCGACGGCACAGACGGCGTTAATGAAATCGGGTTGCGTCGTGATGCCGACCGGCGCGGTGCGATAGAGCGCAGAGCATCGAACGACGTGCGATTCGGGAAGCTGGCGCAGTGCCGTCATGCCGCGGCGTACTTGCTCCACCGGCATGTCGAGGTTACTTCCGAGCCCGATATAAACGCGGGCCGGCGCTGGCATCGACCGAATCATGCGACTTCTTGAAGTGGTTGCGAGGCGTTATTCTAACCTGTGACCGTGTCACCGCGCTTCTTCTGCTGCTGCGCGCGCAACCTCGTTCAACCAGACGACGGAGAGAAGCAAGCGCCTCCGACAAAAGCAAGGTACACGTCGCAACCCATGTATGCGCCTTCAGCCGCCGTCACGGCGGCGCGGTCTGCGGCGCGGAGGATCGTCGCCGCCGCCGGCGGCGTCTCTTTCCGGTTCCCGTTTTTCCCGCGAACGCGGCGACCATGTCGCGCCGTTCGCCGTCGGGCACCTGTTGAAAGCGCGTCCACCACTCGCCGAGTTCGACATCGACCTCGCCGCTCTGCCCGCGTAGCACCAGAAAATCGTACGCCGCGCGGAATCGTTTATGCTCGAGCAGGCGAAACGGCTGCTGCCCGGCGCGCCGCTCCAAGCGATTCTGCATCGACCAAATCTCGCGCATCGGCACGCTGAAGCGGCGCGGAATCATCACGTGTTTGAGCTGCTCGCGCAGGACTTCCTCCGCCGCCCGCTCGAGCGCCTCGAGCGGGCCCATGCCGTGCGTCATTCGCGCCGCCGCCTTCACCCGCACCGGCTCCCACAGCAACGCGGCGAACAAAAATGCCGGTGTCACGGGCTTGCCTTCCGCCACCCGCGCATCGGTGTTCGCGAGCGCCTGCGGAACCAGCGTGCGCGGAAAACCGCCGTGTTCGTGGGCCAGGCTTTCTTCCGTCAATGGAAATAAAAACCGAAACAGATCGTGGTTTCGCAACTGCTCGTATGTCTGAACCGCATATCCTCCATGAAACAACTTCAGGACTTCCTCGAACATTCGCGCCGCCGGTACCTGCAAGAGCTGAGGCGCGTACTCGCGAATCGGGCCGGCGGTGTGCGGGTCGATATTGAAACCGAGCTTGGCGGCGAAGCGAACGGCGCGCAGCATGCGCACCGGATCCTCGCGATAACGGCTCGCAGGATCACCGATCATGCGCAGCAATCCTAGCTTCAGATCGGCAACGCCGCCGACGTAGTCGATAACACTGTCATCGGCGACGTCGTAATACAGGGCGTTCACCGTGAAGTCGCGCCGCCGCGCGTCCTCTTCTTGGGTGCCGAAGATATTGTTGTCGTGCGCTTCGCCGGTATCGACCGCCGCGGGCGCGGCGCGAAACGTCGCGACTTCCACGACGTCGCGCCCGAAGCGCACATGCGCCAATCGAAACCGCCGCCCGATGAGACGCGCGCTGTGAAACACTTTCTTGATCTCTTCCGGCCGCGCGTCGGTGACGACGTCGAAATCCTTCGGCTCGCGCCCGAGCAGCAGATCGCGCACGCAACCGCCGACGAGCAGGCCGGCGTAGCCCGCTTCCTTCAGACGACCGAGGACTTTGAGCGCGTTATCGCTGATGCGCGCGCGGGTCAACGAATGTTGCGCGCGCGGAATGATGAGGGCTTCGCTAATCTTTTCTTTACCTAAACCGACACACTCGTGCGCCAGGCCTGGCGCTCCGTTTCAACCACGCCACTCGCCCCTGATGATGCGGTCCGGTCGCGCACACGCGGTTGTGTAAACTGAACCGGGACGTATAATACATGGCCTCGTCCCGCCGTGGCATTACCCGCTCCCTTCGTCTAGTGGCCTAGGACGCTGGCCTCTCACGCCGGTAACAGGGGTTCGAATCCCCTAGGGAGCGCCATGCTCGGACCTGAAAGAATTTGGCTGCCGTCCGTGGCGCGGTTCCAGTGCCTCCGATCAACCCCAGCCCGAACATCCGTGTCCGGGCGCTCGCGGGCGCGAACACACGTTAAAAGTGTATCCGCGACTACTCCGTCTCGCCCTCGGGAGCGCACGGGGGATCCCCACGTATGCTATCCGTGGGCTCTGAGAATATCTGTGATACTAATTGATAGCTCGGGCCAAAATGGCGCGGTACTTCATCACCAGCGGATCACGGCCGCCGATCACGTTGAACATCGCGATTAAGGCCTTGCGAGCGGCATCGTCTTTAAACTTGCGGTCGCGTTGCACGATTTCCAAAAGTTGCGCCATCGCCGGTTCGTACTTACCTTCGAGAGCGAGACGCGCGGCGAGCTGGTAGCGCGCCTGAGGGTCGCCGGCGTTCGCCGCGACCGTGCGCGCCAGCTCTTCGAGTGGAGGAGCGTCGAGAACGATGCGCGCCAGATCGAGGCGTGCCCGCAGCGCTTCGACGTCCGGCTCCGCACCGATTCGCACCGACAGCGAGTCGAGCAATTTTTGAACCGCTTCGACGCGCGTCGCTGGCGGATCGCCGGTCGGCAACGGCGACAACAGCAGTCGAGCAAGCTCGATCTTGGCCCGGTCGTTTCGCGCGTCCCGCTCAATTGCCGGACGCAATAGCGCGATCGCCTCCGCGACTTTTCCCTCGTGTGCCAGTACGCTCGCCTGATCGACGACGGCGTCGGTCTCGCTCGGAATAAAGCGATCGATGAGCGCGCGCACGGCCGATTCCGGCTGAACGCCGACAAACTCCCCGGCCACCTGTCCGTTGCGAAACAGCTTGACCGCGGGAATCCCTCGTATTTGGTATTGCGTCGCCAACTCTTGTTCGACGTCGGTATTCACCTTGGCGAGAAACATCTTTCCGCGGTAGTCGCCGGCGAGCTTATCGAGCACCGGCGTGAGCATGCGACATGGTCCGCACCACGGCGCCCAGAAATCGACCAGCACCGGCGTTTTGTGAGAGCGCTCGACGACTTGCACGGTGAAGGCGTCGCGGCTGACGTCCGCAACGAACGGCGAATCGCGCGAGGATTGGGGATTCGACGACATCGCGTTCATATGGGGGCGAGCGTCCGTGCCGTCAAGATGGATGCTCGACTAGCCCAAACCTCACCCCGCGGCACCCGCCGCCTTGAGCACTTGCGCGGCGCGCGAGAAACCGCCGCGTTCCGCCATTTTCAGTGCGGTCTCGCCGCGCACATCGCGCAGGCTTGCATCCGCGCCGTGCTCGACCAGCAGCTGAATGATATCGCTGTAACCTTTGTAAGCGGCGGCCATGAGCGGCGTCTTGCCGCTAACGGTGCGCGTGTTGACGTTGACACCCTGCTTGAGCAGCGTCTGGACGACGATGATGCGGCCCTTCAGCACCGCGTTAAAAAGCGCGGCAGCTCCGTGCGCGCTCGCCGGGCGGCCGCCCTTGTCGAGGCCCGTCGGCAATTTCCAAATCTTGTTGCTAAGCGAAACAATTACCATGGCGACGAGCACGATCATCATGATCTGCGGGTCGACGCCGAATTCCTTCGCGACCTCCGTCGGCAAATTCGCGCCGATGGCGAGGAACACGACAACCAGAAGCAGGGCGAACTTGAGATAGCGCACCAGCGCGACGCCGACGACCGCTATCAGGCCGACAATGAAGATGCGCCGATCGATGTTGACGATCTCGGTCCACTCCGCCGGCAGATTGGCGCCAATGGTGAGCAGAGCTACTAGAGCGACCAGTAGCCAGTCACGCGGCGTTTCACGCAGGAGTACCATCGTTTCCCCCCTTGCTTAATAGGCTACACGCGAATACCGAACTGTACAGGCGATTCGAAACATTTTGCATGCACCGATCACGCGAGCACGGTCGCGAGGAATCGGCCGATGTCCTGGATTTCATCAAGACTGACCCCGTGCTCGACATCATAGGCATGCCACTCGACCGGTCGGTTGTGCGCACGGAGCTGGGCACGTAGTCGCTCCCCGTAAGCGTAGGGCACCATTGGATCGTATTTACCGTGCGCCAAGAATATCGGCAAGTCCGCATTGGCGGGTGATGCTTGTTTCAGCAATTCGTCGATATTCGGCGCGGGCGCCGACAGCACGATCGCACCGCCCAACCGCTGGTGCCAGCGAAGCGCGGCATGCAGCGCGATGGCTCCGCCTTGCGAGAAGCCGGCGACCACGATGCGCGAGGCGGCGATACCGCCGCTGCTTTCCTGCTTGATCATAGCGTGCACCGACTCGACCGACTCGGCGATATGCTCGGCGTTTTGCCGAAACCCGCCCTCGCCCGGCGCAATGTCGTACCACGCGCGCATGACGTAGCCGCCGTTGATCGTCACCGGCCGCATGGGCGCGTGCGGGAATACGAAACGCACGGCAGCCGAAGACGGGAGCGCGAGCTCGGGAACCATGCCGGCGAAATCGTTTCCGTCCGCGCCGAGTCCGTGCAGCCATATGACCGCCGCCGTCGGATTCCGGGCCGTCTGCAACTCGATGGGCTGATCTATAGCGGAAGCCATGTCGCTTCTATACCAAAAAGTCCGTCCTGAACTTTTTCATCGCGCCGCGGCACATGTCCGCGGCTTGCCCCGCAAGCCGCGAGTTTTTCATCGGCCGGCTAACTCTCGCCACGGTAACTGCACCCGGACGTGCAAGTCTCATGCACGATGACTTCAGCAAGCATCGGCAACGCGGGTTTGAGCCGCTGCCAAACCCATTTCGCCAAGTTCTCGCTGGTTGGATTTTCCAGGCCGGGGATTTCATTCAGATAGTAGTGATCGAGCTGCCGATACAGCGGATCGAACGCGTCCGCCAACTCGGCGAAGTCCTGCACCCAGCCGGTGTCGCGCGCGACTTGGCCACGCACGCGCACCTCGATTTTAAAGGAATGGCCATGGAGCCGCCGGCATTTGTGTGCTTCCGGAACGTGCGGCAGGCGATGCGCCGCCTCGATGGTGAAAATCTTGAATATTTCCACGCGCTACGAACTATGATCGGCCCTCACCCAGTTCCCGCCGGGGCGCACAAAATCGGTACGCCCGTTCGGCGGCGTGAATGTCCGCCGGACATTCACTAAGGCTCCGCCTCACCTCCCAAAGGGAGAGGGAGAGGATGTGCGCTGATGCGCACCAAATAAGATCGACGCCGTAGTTTACTCTGTTTTTTATGTGCGTCGCGACGTTTATCTTGTGACTTCGAGACGGCTACAATAAGCGCTTACATCGCCGCCACCCCATGACCGCTATCCATCTGCCATTGCTCGTAGAACCCGCGGAGCTCTCCGCCCACCTGGGCGCACCGGATTTGCGTATCGTCGATCTGAACCCGTCTCACATTTACGCGCGGGCGCATGTCCCGGGAGCGGTGTCGCTCGACTACGGTCGCATCGTCGCTCCGCGGCCACCCGCGGCGGCGGTGTTGCCGAGCCCTGAGCAGTTGAGCGATACGCTCAGCTCCATCGGATTGACGCCCGATCACCACGTCGTCGCCTACGACGACGAAGGAAACGGGCGGGCGGCACGTTTGCTCTGGACGCTGGATGCGATCGGCCACCGAAGCGCATCGCTCCTGAACGGAGGGCTAAAGGCCTGGATGGCGGGACAGCATCCGACGGAGGCGGGCACGCGCCCGATCAAGCGGACGGACTATCGTGTGCAAATTCGCGGCGACGTGCAAGTGGACAAGGACTACATCTTGGCGCACTTGAAGGACCCGAGCGTGATCCTGCTCGACGCGCGCTCGCCCGATGAATATGCCGGTCGCACCAAGCGCGCCGCGCGCGTCGGACACATACCGGGGGCGGTCAATTTTAACTGGACGGACGCGATGGATCAGTCGCGTAACTTGCGGCTGAAAGATACGGCGGATCTGAAACAGACTTTGGAGGGATTGGGGGTGACGCCCGACAAGGAAGTGATTGCGTATTGCCAGACCCATCACCGGTCCGCGCACACCTATGTGGTATTGAAGCTCCTCGGCTATCCGAGGATCAAAGCTTATCCGGGCTCTTGGTCCGAGTGGGGCAACCTGCCCGACACACCTATCGAATAAACGGCGACAACCCGTCGTCTTCGCGCGCGATGGGCTTTCGTTCGTCCGCCAGCGATGTCTCGCCGTGCGTCACGAGCAGCGCATACACATCTCCCACCAACACCATCGCCGCTGCGTCGGTCAGACCGGGGTCGCTCTCGGCGCATTCCTGCTCCGCCTCGAGAATTAGGGACCTGCAAAAATCGTCTAGAAGACTATGGTTCATGGCGCGTATCCGGTTTCACTCTTACCTTAAGAGAGGGAGCAAGGAGCGTGCCACGCCCGCCCAGCGGTGCCCGTGCGATCGGCGCCAGGCGGGTATGATGGGAAGGACCCAAAAGCTGGAGCGATGGACGATGAGCAAAACATGGATACTAGTGGCTCACCGCAGCGGCGCCCGCCTATTCGAGAATCGCGGGCCCGGCAAAGGTCTGGAGTTCTTACAGAATATCGATAACCCCGCCGGAAAATTGAAGAGTCAGGAAATCAACAGCGATAAACCCGGCCGCAGCTTCGATCGTGGCGGTCGCGGGCGTCATGCGTACGCCACCGAACAGGACCCCACGACCCACGTGGCGGAGCTTTTCGCCAAACAACTGGCGACGCTCTTGGACGGTGGTCGCATGGAACAACGCTACAACCGGCTCGTGCTCGTCGCAGAACCGCGTTTTTTGGGCCTCCTACGCAATTCCCTCCCCGATACAACCGCGGGACTCGTCAGCGCCACTCTCGACAAAGACCTCGGCGGCACCGAGACGCGTGATTTGCCTCGGCATTTGGAGGACGTGGTTTATATCTAGACGCGTCGAAAAACCGACGCGTGAACGAAGACCGATCGCACGGGTACGACCTACTCGATCGCTCGAGCGATGCGTCGCACCCCCTCCTCGAGGTTTTGTTGCCCCGTGGCATAGGAAAACCGCATGTGGCGTTCGTGCCGATGCTGCCCGAAGTCGATGCCCGGCGTCAGCGCGACACCGGCACGCGTCAGCAAGTCCAGCGCAAACGCACGACTGTCCCGAGCGAAACGGCTGCAATCCGCATAGATGTAAAACGCGCCGTCCGGCGTTTCGGGTATGTCGAAGCCGATCGCGCGTAGCGCCGGCAACAAGTAGTCGCGCCGTTCTTGAAAAATTCGCCGTCGCCGCTCGAGTTCAGCCCGCACGCCGGGATCGAATGCGGCAAGCGCCGCGTACTGTGCCGGCGTGCTCGCGGCAATAAACAGGTTTTGCGCCAATTTCTCGACGGCCGCCACGTACGGAACGGGCGCGACGAGCCACCCGAGTCGCCAGCCGGTCATGCCGTAATATTTGGAGAAGCTGTTCACGACGAAGACATCCGGCGAATGTGTCAGCGCACTGACTGGATCGACGCCGTACGTGAGCCCGTGATAGATCTCATCGACGATTAACACGCCGCCGAGCGCGGCGACCGTTTGCACGATGTGCGCGAACTCCGCCGCCGGCACCAGCGTGCCGGTCGGATTGGATGGCGAGCTGAGCAGCACCGCAACGGTTCTGCGCGTCCAGTGCGCGCGGATCAATTCCGCGGTCAACTGAAAGCGCGTGTCGGAACCGACCGGTATCGCGACCGGTTCGCCTTCGAACAGCCGCACCAAATGACGATTGCACGGATAACCCGGATCGCCGACGAGCACCTGGTCGCCCGGATCGAGCAACGCCGCGAGGGCCAGCGCGAGCGCGCCGGAGGCTCCCGGCGTAATGACGACCCGCGCGAAATCGGGCCGCCCGGCGGCCGGGTAGTTTCCCGCGATCGCCGCGCGCAACTCGTCGAGCCCGAGGGCGGGAGAATAGTGGGTGCGCCCGATCGTAAGCGCGTCGATGCCCGCGCGCACAATGGCATCGGCAGTCGGAAAATCCGGCTCGCCGATCTCCATGTGAACGATGGATCGCCCTTCGGCTTCCAGCGCCCGCGCACGGGCGAGCACATCCATGACATAAAAGGGCTCGATACCACGCAGACGTTGCGCGATGTGGGTCATGACACCTCGGCGCGCGCGGCGGCGTTGCGCGAAAATCTGCTCCCGCCGGTCGGAACCCGCCGGCGCCGAAAAAAGTTCCTCGCCCCGGGAACGGCGGAATAGTATGGCCACGTCATGGTTTCGTCACCTACGCCCTGTCGAAGCCATTGGAACCCCACAATTCGCGGTTGCGGCCCTAGACCCTTTCTGGTACAAATTCGCGCTTATTTTTGCGGGCCCGTCCGGTTTCCGCCTTAATTATTGCAGGAGTCAACAACGAATGCCTGCCCCTCGGAAAAGGAAAGAACAGTCGCTCCCCGCTGCGGGGATCAAGCCCTACGCTGTCAAGAAGGGCGAGAAGTACATGAACAAAAAACAGCTCGAGCACTTTCGCATCAAGCTGCTCGCATGGCGCGAGGAGCTGTTGGACGAGCTGACGCGCACGGTGCACCAGATGCGCGATGAACCCGACAACCCGCCCGATCCGAACGATCGTGCGAGCCAAGAGACCGACATGTCGATCGAGCTGCGCAATCGCGATCGCGAGCGCAAGCTCATCAAGAAGATCGACGAGGCGCTCGGGCGCATCGAGACGTCGGACTACGGCTATTGCGATGTCTGCGGCGTCGAAATCGGACTGGAGCGTCTGGAAGCGCGGCCGACCGCGGAGCTTTGCATCGATTGCAAGACACTCGATGAGCTGCGCGAGAAGCAGATGGGTTGATCGCTTTTCCCGATAACATTAACCGCAGAAAAGTTTCGCCCGAGACACTTGCCAAGCCTCCTCATCCGTAACGCCCGTGTCGCTCGCGAGGACGGCACGGTCGTCGACGGTGATGTTTACTGCGAGAACGGTCTCATCGCCCGCATCGACCGGCAGATCGACGTCAATGCCGACGAGTCCGTCGATTCAAAAGGGCTGCTACTCCTTCCGGGCGTCATCGATCCACAAGTCCATTTCCGCGAACCCGGCAAGGAATACAAAGAAGATCTGGCGTCGGGCTCGCGCGCCGCGGCCAAAGGCGGTGTCACCAGTTTCCTCGAAATGCCGAATACCGATCCGCCGACCGTCGACCAGGCGACGCTGGATGACAAGCTCGCGCGTGCGGCGCGTCATTCGCTCGTCAACTACGGTTTTTTCATCGGCGCGACCGCCGCCAATCTCGACGAGATCAATCGCGCACGTCCGACGTGCGGTATCAAGATCTTCATGGGATCGAGCACCGGCAGCCTGCTCGTCGATCGGGAGGAAGACCTGGAGCGGATCTTCGCGAACGGCACGCGGTTGATTGCCGTGCACGCGGAGGATGAAGCGCGCATTCGCGCGCGCCGGCAGCAGTTCGCCGGCCGCGGCGACGCGGCCGTGCACTCGGAAATTCGTGACAATGAATGCGCGCGCCTTGCGACCGCAAAAGCACTGACGCTGTCGAAGAAATACCGGCGGCGATTGCATATATTGCATTTGTCGACGCATGAGGAAGTCGAACTGCTTCGGCAGGACAAGCCCGCGTGGGTAACGGCCGAGGTGATTCCCAACCACTTGCTGCTGAGTGTCGATGACTACGCGACGCTCGATACGCTGGTGCAGATGAACCCGCCGATTCGCACCTGCGCCGACAACGAGGCGCTGTGGCAAGGGCTGCACGACGGCGTCATCGACTTCATCGCCACCGACCACGCGCCGCATACGCTGGACGAAAAGCACGCGGGCTACCCGCGATCGCCCGCCGGCATGCCCGGCGTCGAAACATCGTTGCCGCTCATGCTCACCGCGATGCGCGCGGGCAAATGCAGGCTCGCGGAAATTCAACGCTGGATGTGCCGCGCTCCCGCCGAGGCCTATCGCATCCCGAACAAAGGCCGCTTGATCCCCGGCTACGACGCCGACTTGACCCTCGTCGACGTCGAGCGCTACCGACCGGTGCGCAACGAGGAACTCTACACGCGCGTGCGTTGGTCGCCCTACGCGGGGAAGGAGCTGACCGGCTGGCCGCAGTACACGATCGTCGGCGGACGAATCGTGTACGAGCCCCAAGGCATCCGCGAAGGCGTGCGTGGAACGGCGTTGCAGTTTACCGCGAACGAATAACTCTCAGCCTCACCCGACAAGACCGCAAACGATGGAACTGATACTCCTGGTCAAAGCAGTCGTGCTCGGGATCGTCGAAGGCCTGACGGAATTCCTGCCGGTGTCATCGACGGGCCACCTCATCATCGTCGGCGACGTGCTCGATTTGAACGACGAGCGCGCGAAGACGTTCGAAATATTCATCCAGCTCGGAGCGATATTGGCGGTCGCATGGCTCTATCGAGAGCGGCTGCTGCGCGTCGTTCGGCATCTCGGTCGCCCGGAGGAACAGCGTTTCGTGCTGAACCTCTTCGTTGCGTTCCTGCCCGCCGCGATCTTGGGCTTACTGCTGCACCGCTATATAAAGGAATACCTGTTTAATCCGATCACGGTCGCCCTCGCGTTGATCGTCGGCGGCGTCGCCATTCTCCTGATCGAACGCTTCCCGCGGCGCGCGCGCGTCGACGACGTGGATACGATGCAACTTGCCGACGCGCTGAAGATCGGCATTGCCCAAACATTCGCACTTTTCCCGGGCGTATCGCGCGCCGGCGCAACCATCATGGGCGGATTGCTCACCGGCCTTTCGCGCACGTCGGCGACCGAGTTCTCGTTCTTTCTCGCCATCCCGACGATGCTCGCGGCAACCGTGTACGACTTGGCAAAAAACTATGGGTACCTCGCGCCGGGGGATGCCCTGCTCTTGGTCGTCGGATTCGTCACCGCGTTCGTGACCGCGATCGTCGTGGTGAAGCTCTTTATCGCCTACGTGTCGCGCCACAACTTCGCGCCGTTCGCGTACTACCGCATCGGGTTCGGTCTCCTGGTGCTTTGGTATTTCTTTCCGACGTGATCGAGCAATTGCTCTCGCTGCTCGCGGGCTTCGTCATCGCCACGATCTCGCGGCTCGGTTACGGCGGGATCGTGCTCTTGATGGCGATCGAGAGCGCCTGCATCCCGCTGCCGTCGGAAATCATCATGCCGTTCTCGGGCTTCCTCGTGTATCGCGGAGAAATGCATTTGCAGCTTGTCGCCTTGGCGGGCGCCGCGGGATGCGTGCTCGGCTCGCTCGCCGCCTACTACGTCGGCGCGTGGGGCGGACGCCCGCTGATCGAGAAGTACGGCAAGTACGTCTTGATATCCCATCACGATCTGGCGATCGCCGATCGCTGGTTCGAACGTCACGGCGATATCACGGTTTTCGTCGGCCGCCTGCTCCCCGTCATCCGCACCTTCATCGCCTTTCCGGCGGGTGTGGCGCGCATGCCGCTCTGGCGCTTCAATATTTATACGTTCGTCGGGTCCTATATCTGGAGCCTCGCGCTCGCCTGGATCGGCATGAAGCTCGGCGAGCACTGGAATACATTGGGGGTCTACTTCCATCGCTTCGACACCGTCATCGGTTTAGCGCTATTGGCCGCCATAGTCTGGTACGTCCGCCGGCACGTGCGCCAGGTACGCCGCAAATGAGTTTCATGCTGGCTGGTGCCTGCCGTCCCTGGCGTAACGCTTCTGACCTCCATTAGCCACGGCCCGCACTTCCGTGTGCGGGCGCTCAGCGGCGCAGATGCACGTTAAGTGCATCTGCGAAGACTCCGCTTCGCCTTTGAATGTCCTGGGACCCTAGACTATGGTTGAAGGAACGGGGTGTTACCACCCATTCATGCAGCCGCAAGTCGCTAACGAAGCCAGCGCTACACCACCGAGCGAGCCGCGGAGCGCGAGCGCCGAAAATCCGACGCTGCTCGTCGTCGATGACTCGCGCGTCATTCGCCGTGCCGTCAGCAAAATACTCTCCGGCGAATTTACCCTGATCGAGGCCGAGGACGGCGAAGCCGGCTGGCAACATCTGGCTTCGAACGAGCGCATCCAAGTCGTGATCACCGACGTGGCGATGCCCAAGCTCGACGGTTACGCGTTCATCTGCCGCGTCCGCGCCTCGGAAGTCCAGCGCATACGCGATCTTCCCGTCATCGTTATCACCGGCGCGCAGGACGATCAAACGCGCGAGCGCGCGTTCGCCTGCGGCGCGACCGACTTCGTCATCAAGCCGCTCGATGGCGTGCAGTTGCTCGCCCGCGCCCGCGCGCACGCGCGTCTCGATCAGACCATACGCAAGCTCAACGAGACGACCAAATCGCTCGAAGAACAAACCGCCGTCGATCCGCTCACCGAGCTGCACAGCCGCCGCTATTTCCTGCAACGCACCACGCAAGATCTCGCGTTCGCAAAACGCCACGGTCAGGATCTCGGCATCATTCGCGTCGACTTCGATAACTTCCGCACTATCTACCAGCACTACGGTGACGACGTCTGCGATCAAATCTTCATCTGGCTCGCGCGCCTCATGCGCGCGAATACGCGCACCGAAGATACGGCCGCGCGCATCCGCGGCGGCGAGTTCGCCATCCTCACGCCCGCCGCCGACCGCGCCGAGGCCACGGTGGTGTGCGACCGGCTGCGCGCCGCCGTCGCCGACACGGCGTTCGAGCACAACGGCACGCGCGTGCCGCTTACTATTAGCCTCGGCCTCGCGACGCTCGCCGGCGATCGCGTCGATACCGTCGAGGATTTACTCGGGCGCGCGGAGCAACACCTGACCCTCGCGAAGGCGGGCGGCGGAAATCAACTGAGCGTCGGCTACGAACAGGAAGTCGCGCCGCCCGAAGAGTCGGTGATGGAACAGCCCGACATGGAAACCGCGTTGCGGATGCTCGCGGACGGCGACGCCGGCAAGTTGTCGCCTTATCTCCCCGATCTCCTCGCACGGCTTTGGCCACTGATCGATCTTTGCGACAAGCAACTCGAGCTCGATCTCGCACTGACCCTGGAAACGCTTCGGGAGCGACTCGGTATCGTGAAATAATGGCGGCATGATCGCCGCCCGCCTCGCCCGTCGGCATCCGCCGACGACCGCCGCATGATCCCGCCGTTTCGCGCGGCGTGGTGGTGCCGCAATCCTCATCTGCAAACCATCTTCCCGAATCGGCTGCGGGCGCGGCCCGAGGTGCAGCTACGGCGCGAGCGCGTCGAGCTGCCGGACAGCGACTTCATCGATATCGACTGGACGGCGAAATCATCCGGCCCCATCGTGCTGTTGTTGCACGGCCTGCAGGGGTCGTCGCGCTCGCATTACGCGCTCGGTCTCGCGCGCGCGTTGGACCGTGCGGGTTGGCGCGTAGCCGTCGTGCACTTTCGCGGCTGCAGCGCTGAGCCGAACCGCTTGCCGCGCTCTTATCACTCGGGAGAAACCGGTGATATCGCTCATGTCGCGCAACTGCTGCGCGAGCGCGAACCCGCGACACCGCTCGCGGCCGTAGGCGTGTCCCTCGGCGGGAACGTGCTGCTCAAGTGGCTCGGCGAAACCGGGACTTCCTCACCGCTCGCGGCGGCCGTCGCGATATCGGTTCCGTTCTTGCTGGATCGCGCTGCGGATCGGCTGGAGACCGGATTTGCACGCCTGTATCAGTGGGACCTACTGACATCGCTGTCTCAGGCTCTCGATGAAAAACGCCGCCGCGTGCAATTGCCGGTCGCGTCCGACGCGCGGCGCTTCAAGTGCATCCGCGATTTCGACGACCGCGTCACCGCGCCCTTGCACGGCTTCCGCGACTCCGCGCATTACTACGCCGCGTGCAGCTCGCGGCCGTATCTGCGTCACGTCGGCGTGCCGACGCTCTTGATTCAAGCTAGGGACGATCCATTCATGACACCCGACGTCGTGCCGGAAACACACGAGCTTGCTTCGTGCGTCACGCTCGAAGCGTATCCGCGCGGCGGGCATGTCGGTTTTGTCGGCGGCAAGTGGCCGTGGCGCCCGCGTTACTATCTCGAAGAGCGCGTCCCGGAGTTTCTGCGCGATCATCTAAGAAGATCTGATTAATTCCTTAAGAATTTGGAACCGCAGATACACGCAGATAAACGCTGATAAAAGGGGTCTTCGTGAAATCGTGTGGGTGATTTCGATCACTTTAGAGCACCGGCAACATGCATGTCAGTATCTTGAGCCGCAGGTATTCCTCGTCGCGCAGACCGTATGCACGACGCTGCAGGACGCGGATCTTGTTGTTGAG
>JBGPKL010000043.1:0-34286 GCA_041485885.1 Sulfurifustaceae bacterium | reverse complement strand
TCCGATCGATGGTCTACAGTTCGAGGTGCTGCGCGCCGACAGTCGTCGCGTGCATTTGTTGAAGGTCACGCGGGCAGCGCCGACGCCGGCGGAGCAGCCGGCGACATGAGGGTGTGGGGGGTCGCGCCTTTCGGCGCGATCTGGTCGATGTAATGAATTTACTTGTGGGTGGTTGACCCACGGCAAGTGACTTTTCTTTGCTTGTCCAAAGAAAAGTCACCAAAAGAAAAGACACCCCGGTCGCTTCGCCGCACACGAAGTTCACGTGTGCGGTGCCCTGCGCTCCTCGCCAACACCGCGCGCGAGCCGAACTCGCCGGCGGGCGAAAACCACGCCCGCTCGGGCTCGAACACCGTCTCGCGAAACCCCGCGGTGTTGGCTGCGGTGCTCGGCTTGCTCTACGGGGATTGAACTGCAACAGCAACGCATGAAAGCGTGTGCTGTAGTCGTAGCCGTTGTTCCGGATCATCGAGTAGGAGAGGACGTCATCGCATTTGAAATGCTTCACCGCTTCGCTTCCCACCTGACCGATCGTCGCATCGACGCTCTGGTGTTATTCGCCGGCGCGTTGACTCCGCTCGCGTTCGCGCCGTTCCAGCTGTTTCCGCTTGCGGTGATCGCGCCGGCGATTTTGTTCGTATCGTGGAATCAAGCGAGCGCGGCGCGCGCGGCGCGGCGCGGATTTCTTTACGGCGTCGGTCTCTTCGGTGTCGGCGTGTCTTGGGTTTACGTGAGCTTGCACACGTACGGTTACATGCCGGCGCCGCTTGCCGGGTTCGCGGTCGCGCTGCTTGTCACGGGGCTCGCGTTGTTTCCAGCCGGTGTCGGCTGGGTGCAGGCGCGGTTCGGGTCGTTCCCCGCGGGTTTGCGCCTTGCGTTGTTTCTACCCGCGCTCTGGGTGGTGTTCGAATGGACGCGCGGGTGGTTCTTGACGGGTTTCCCGTGGCTCAATCTCGGTTACAGCCAAACCGACACGCCGCTCGCCGGTCTCGCGCCCTGGATCGGCGTTTACGGCATGAGCTTCGCCGTCGTAACTACGGCCGGTGTGTTCGCCGCCGCGTGGCTCGACCGGCGCCGCGCGATTTGGTATTTGCCGGCGGCGGCGCTGTTGTGGGTCGGCGCTTGGTTCGCGGGGCAGCCCGAGTGGGCGCAGCCCACCGGATCGCCGATCAAGATTGCGCTGGTGCAGGCGAACGTGCCGATCACCGTCAAGTGGCGACCGGAGCAGCGCGAAGCGATCGTCAATCGCTATATCGAGCTGAGCGAGCAAGCGCCGCGCGCGCAACTGATCGTGTGGCCGGAGGCGGCGGTGCCGGGCTATTTCGATATGCTTGCGCCGGCGTTGGTGCCGAGTCTCGAACGCAGCGTGCGCGGGCGCGACACGACGTTTCTCATCGGTGCGGTCGAGCGAGACACGCGTGCGCGCGAGTACTACAACAGCGTATTCGCCGTCGGCGCGCAAACCGGAAGCTATCGCAAGCAGCACCTCGTGCCGTTCGGCGAGTTTCTGCCCTGGCCCGCGGCGTTCGGGTGGTTGATCGATCACCTGCACATTCCGATGTCGAATTTCAATCGCGGTACGGCGGGGCAGCCGCTCCTCGTCGCCGCGGGTCAGCCGATCGGCGTGTCGGTGTGCTACGAAGACGCCTTCGGCGAGGAGATCATCAAGGCGCTCCCCACCGCGACGTTGCTCGTCAACGTGAGCGAGGATTCCTGGTTCGGCAATTCACTCGCGCCGCACCAGCGGCTGCAGATGGCGCGCGTGCGCGCGCTCGAGTCGGCGCGGCCGATGCTGCGCGCCGCGAACACCGGGCCCTCCGCGATCATCGACCATCGCGGGAATGTGATCGCGCGCTCGCCGCAGTTCGCCGCCTATGTGCTTGCGGGGGAAATACAACCGATGAGCGGCGCGACTTTCTACTCGCGCTACGGCAATGCACCCGTCGTCGTGTTCGTCTTGCTAATTCTTCTCGGGAGCGATATCACCCGACGCCTCAGTAAAAACCCCGATAGGAGTACGCAATTCCCCGATTGAGAGTGCACGCGCGGCCCCGTTTTGAGTAATATGAGGCGGTCGCGAGTGTTCGACGCGGAGTCACGAAATAATTTTCTCAGGACGCGCGGAGGGTAGGGCGGCCGCGTAAGGAGCGGACGTGTTCTCCTATCGAAGAGTCATAGGACGATCTCGAATTCCCCGAAAGCCGGTGACGCTCTCATCGCAAATGCCCTTGCCCATCGATGCGCCACGAGAATGATTCGCTCGAATGCGTAATCCGTCGCAAACATTTCTACTCAAAGGTGACGCGTCAGCGGCCGTGACGCCGCGGGAGATCGTCGCCTTTACCGCCTCTTCGCTCCGTTGGACCGGGAAAGGAGCGCGCATGATCGCTTTCGTTTGCTGGTCGAAGGCGCGCACGATTACGCGATCTACATGCTCGACACCGAGGGCCGCGTCGCGAGCTGGAACAACGGGGCCAAGCGACTCAAGGGTTACCCGGCCGAGGACGTGTTGGGTCAGCATGTCGCCATTTTCTGCACGCCCGATGACGTCGCCCGGCAGCTACCGCCGCGCGCGCTCGCGCAGGCGGCGGCCGAAGGAGCGCACGAGAGCGAAGGTTGGCGCGTGCGCAAGGGCGGCGAGCGTTTTTCTGGGCGAGCGTCACGATCACGGCACTGCGCGACCCGAGCGGGACGCTGCGTGGATTCGTGAAGGTGACGCGTGACATGACCGAGCGCAAGGAGGCCGAGGAGCGCCTGAAGCAAAGCGAGGCGCGCCTCGCCCGGGCGCAGGAACTCTCTCTCCTCATGGTCGCCGCACTCCGATCTCGCGTTCGCGCGTCACGTCGAGGTGACGCTCACGCAGTCGGACGATAAGCTCGAGATGCGCGTCATCGATGACGGGTGCGGTTTCGATATCGAGGCGCCGCGCCGCTCAGGGAGAAAGTTTCGGCTTGCTCGGGATGGAAGAGCGCGCCTTGCTTGCCGGAGGCGAACTGGAAATAATGTCGGCTTCGGGGACAGGAACGACGATAATCGTTCGTTTCTCAACTACACCAACTTACTTAGGATTTCGCCAATGAACGCAATAAAAGTGCTGCTTGCCGATGACCACAGTTTGTTTCGGGCTGGGGTACATGCCCTGCTTTCCAACATCGACGGGGTGGACGTCGTCGGGGAGGCCGACACCGGGCGCAAGGCGCTCGAGATGGTCGGCGCCCGCGCACCCGACGTGGTCTTGATGGATATCGCGATGCCCGAGATGAACGGACTCGAAACGACGACGCGCGTCACGAAGGAATTCCCGAGCGTGCGCGTGATCATGCTGTCGATGCACGCGGGCGAGGAATACGTCATGCAGGCGCTGCGCGCCGGTGCCTCGGGCTACTTGTTGAAAGACGCGGCGACGTCCGAGCTCGAGCTCGCCGTGCGCGCGGTCGCGCGCGGCGAGACGTACCTCACGCCGACGATTTCCAAGCGCGTGATCGATGACTATCTCATGCGCACGACCGGTTCGCAGGGACCGGTGGATCAGCTGACCAAGCGCCAGCGCGAGATACTGCAATTGATCTCGAAGGGTTATACGTCGAAGGAAATGGCGCAGATGCTGAACCTGAGTCCCAAGACCATCGAGACGCACCGCACGCAGCTCATGAAGCAGCTCGACATCCACGACGTCGCGGGACTCGTGCGGTATGCGATACGGGTGGGTCTGGTGACGGTCGACGCGTAGCGGCCGACCGACTCCGGGGAAACCCCCGGTTCGCTAGAGTTTCTCCCGCATTCTTGCGCGTCGCTTCGGCTGTTAACGTCGCACGACCCGCGCGCCTTTAGTGGGACACCTTCAGCTCGCAAAGGTGGACACGGCTTGCAGCGCCACCCGTTCCATTCAAGCGAGGTTTCGCCGGTGTCGCCCCTTCGCAAACGGGGCGAGGCTCGGCCCAGCTCCCCGTTCGAGCGGGACTGGTCGTCAGCTCTCAACTTCTGCGCCTCGCCTCGGAGAATTGAGTCCCGATGAAGTCATTCGGTGTTCGCGACATCTCCATCCGCTGGAAAGTCGCCGCTATCATTCTGGTGCTCGTGGCGATCAGCTTGTTACTTGCCGGCGCCGGTCTATTGCTGCACGCGCGCGCTGCGTTCGAGCGCGAAGTCGTGCAGGAACTAACGTTGGTCGGCGACGTGGTCGGGAGTAACAGCACCGCTGCTCTCACGTTTCGCGATCGGCGCGCCGCCACGCAGACGCTGGCCGCCTTGGGAAACGACGAGCGAATCATGATCGGCGGCGTCTACGACCAGAACGGCCGGCTCTTCGCCAGCTATCGGCGCGCGGACGTCGATCTTGCTCTGCCCGATGTTGCCCCGCTCGGCGATGCGCCGACCTTCGCGCACGGGCGCGTCGCGCTGACGCGATCGGTCGAGCTCAAGGGAGAGCCGATCGGTAACGTCTATGTCGTCGCCGATACGCGCGAATGGAGTAACGCTTTGCGAGCGTTCCTCGTGATTCTCGTCACGTTGTTCAGCATGGTTCTCGCGGTTGGGCTACTCGTGTCCTTGGGGCTGCGCTTCGTCACCCGGCCGATCGAGGATCTGGCGCATCTGATGAACCGCATGGTGCGCGAGCGCGACTTCAGCCTGCGCGCGCGCAAGCGCGGCAACGACGAGATCGGCGCGCTCGTCGACGGCTTCAACAACATGCTGGAGGAGATAGGCAGCCGCCGTGCCGAGGCCGAGCGCGCGCAGCGCGAGCTCAAGACGCGGGTCGCCGAGCTCGACGCCGAGGTGAAGGAGCGCCGGCGCGCGGAGGAGGAGCTGCGGCGCCACACCGATGAGCTGCAGCGCAGCAATCGCGAGCTCGGTCAATTCGCGTACGTCGCGTCGCACGATCTGCAAGAGCCGCTGCGCGCGATCTCCGGCTGCGTGCAATTGCTCGCCCAGCGCTACCGCGACAAGCTCGACGGCAGAGCGAACGAATTGATCGAGCACACGGTGAGCGGCGCGTTGCGCATGCAAGCCTTGATCAACGATCTCTTGAGCTATTCGCGCGTTAGCACGCGCGCGCGCCCGTTCGAGATGTGCGACGTGAGCGAGCCGTTGCGGCAGGCGCTCGCCAATCTCGAGTTCGCCGCCAAGGAAGCGAGCGCGACGGTCACGAGCGATCCGATGCCGGTCGCGAGCATCGATCCCACGCAGTTGACGCAACTCTTTCAGAATTTGATCGGTAACGCGTTCAAGTTTCGCGCCGAGCGCGCTCCGAAGGTCCACGTCGGCGCGCAGCTGAAGCCCGGCGGCTACGTTTTCTCCGTGCACGACAACGGCATCGGCATCGAGCCGCAATATATCGATCGAATCTTCGGCGTTTTCCAGCGGCTGCATAACCGTAACCAGTACCCGGGCAACGGTATCGGTCTGGCGATCTGTCGCAAGATCATCGAGCGCCACAACGGGCGCATCTGGGTCGATTCCACGCCCGGCGAGGGGTCGACCTTCTACTTCACTCTACCCGTAGGGAGCGTGCACCATGTGGAGCCGTCCGAGCGTTTCAGCAGCCAGCAACACTGACGAGCGAGGTGCCCCGCGCCGCCGGCGCCTGCACGTCCTGCTCGTCGAAGACAGTCCGACGGATGCCATGATGATCGGCGAGATTCTCTCGCAGGTGCACGTGGAGAATGCTCTGCACGTGGTGGAGGACGGGATGCAAGCGCTTGAGTTTCTACGGCGTCAGGGAGCGTACCGCGAGGCACCCCGTCCCGACTTGATTCTGCTCGATTTGCAGCTCCCGCGTAAGAACGGCCAGGAGGTGCTCGCCGAGATAAAGGCCGACGAAGGCTTGCGGACGATTCCCGTCGTGGTATTGAGCAGCTCGCGCGACGAACGCGATATCGCCGGCGCGTACCGCGCGTTCGCTAACTCTTATGTCGCCAAACCGATCGATTACGACGACTTCGCCGAGGCGGTGCGCCTCATCGAGCGCTTCTGGCTGGGGCTCGCGACTCGCGTCGAGGAGTGATGAGGAAACCTGTTTGACAACTGGTGTAGGGTGCGTTTCACGCACCATCTTGTGAATCGGTGCGCACGGCGCACCCTACGTTCTTGGGTTGGTCAGAGCCTACCCACTAAAGGATTAACCAAGGACCCGTCATGGACGAAAAACCGGTCAACGTCTTGTTGGTAGAGGACAGCCCGACGGATGCGCTGCTGCTGCGCGAAGCGTTGACCGACGAGCGCCGCGCGCAGTTTCGCACGGCGCACGCGGAAACGCTGGCGGATGCGCTGCGCACGTTGCAACAGCAAGACTTCGATTTGATCTTGCTCGATCTCGGCCTGCCCGACAGTCAGGGCCTGGAGACGTTCGCGCGCGTGCACGATCACGTCCCGCAGATCCCGATCATCGTCTTGACCGGTCTCGATGACGATACGCTCGCGATCCAGGCGGTCAAGGACGGCGCGCAAGATTTCCTCACCAAGGGTCGCGTCGATCGGTACTGGCTCGTGCGCAACATCCGGCATGCCCTCGAGCGCCATCAGATGTACCTCGAAGTCCACGCGCTCTCGCTCACCGACGGCCTCACCGGGCTCTACAATCGCCGCGGCTTCGTGACGCTCGCCGAGCAGCATTTGAAAGTCGCGCGCCACTCGAACCGCGGCCTGGTGCTGATCTACGCCGATCTCGATCGGCTGAAACAGATCAACGATACGTTCGGGCATCAGGCGGGCGATGAGGCGCTCATGCAAGCGGCGGAGAGCTTGGAGCGCACGTTCCGCGCTTCAGACATCCTCGGGCGCATCGGGGGCGATGAGTTCGCCGCGCTCGCGATCCGCGGGGGTGACGAGGGCGTGCAACCGATCCTCGAGCGGCTGCAAAAGATCGCCGCCGAATACAACGTCGCGAAGCCGCGCCCGTGGAAGTTATCGATGAGCACCGGCGCCATGTATTTCGATCCCAAGCAGGAACTGTCGATCGAGGACATGATGAAGCGCGCCGACCAGGCGATGTATCAGCAGAAGCGACAGCGCACCCACCGCTAGCGAAGCCGCCGGCCGGGCGCTTTCGCGTCCCGCGCGCCGCGGCCGGGATTCTCTTGCCTTCGGTTACGAATCAAGCTAAAAGGTTTTTTACCGGCGCGAGCGCGTGCCACTTTTTTTCTTGAACGGGAAACGAGATGAAACGGACCAGCTGGGCAATCGCATTGATAGTGGGGCTCCTCGCCAACGCCGGCGCGAGCGCCGACGACATACGCATCGGTTACGTCGACATGCGTAAGGTCATGACCGAAAGCAAGGTGGGCAAGCGCGCCAAGGACGAGATCGAGAAGACGATCAAGCAGCGCCAGGAAGGCCTGAGTCGGGACGAGCAGCAATTGAAGAAACTGCAAGAGGTGTACGAAAAGGACAAGTTGTTGCTCTCCGACGCACAAAAACAGACCAGGCAAAAGGAGTTCGACGAAAAACTCAAGGCGTACCAGCAGTCGACGGCGGAAGCGCAACGCGAGATCGAGCAGAAGGAGCAGGAGTACACGCGCAAGGCGCTTCCCGAGGTCCGCGGGATCATCCGCGACCTGGCGAAGGAAGAGAAGTTGACGCTGGTCTTCGAAAAGCGCGACATGCCCGTGCTATACGCCATCGACGGCCCGGATCTGACGGATAAAGTCTTACAGCGTTTCGACGCGAAGGGTGGGTAGGCGCCCGCCCGCGGCGCACCGCTTCACGAAGAGTATCGAACGCGCGTAGGTCAAAGGGGAGCGCTTGTCACGCGCACCTCGGTGGTTGCGCTATGGGGGTTAAGACTCGTGAAAAGCGACTTCTCCATCGTGGATGTCGACTCGCCGAGCGAGTCCGGCGCGGGAATGGTGAGTGCCGAGCTCGAACGCCGCGTGGGTCGCGCGCACCTCAGCGAGCGCCTCGCGCGCGAAGCGGCGCACGAGCGCAGCGCGCAACGCTTCGGCAAACGGTTCTTTTACGCCGAAGGTTGGTGGTCCGCGCACACGGTGATCCGCGCGAGCCTGCACGTCGTCGGTTTGCACGGGCGCGCACGCCGCAACGCGCGGGCATTGCGCGTGCAGCCGAATGACGTCGTGCTCAAGGATTTGCCGCGAGCGTTCGACGGCTTCACGCTCCTGCACATCAGCGATCCGCACGTCGATCTCGGTCCAGATATTCCGAGCCTCTTGATCGAGTGCGTGCGCGCGCTCGCGTACGATCTGTGCGTGCTCACCGGCGACTATCGCACGCGCACGTTCGGGCCGTGCGAACCCACGCTCGCCGCTATGGCGCGCATTCGTCCGCATCTCAAGGCGCCGGTTTACGCGGTGCTCGGCAATCACGACAGCATTCGCATGGTTCCGGGTTTCGAGAGCCTCGGCATCCGCGTGCTCTTGAACGAATCGGTCGCGATCGAGCGGGACGGAGCGACGCTGCATCTCGCGGGGATCGAGGACGCGCACAAGTATCGACTGCACGATTTCCAGAAAGCGACGCGCTCGATCCCATCGGGCGCCGCCTCGGTGTTGCTCTCGCACACGCCCGAAGCGTACCGTGAAGCCGCGCACGCCGGGTTTAGTCTCATGCTGAGCGGCCACACGCACGGCGGCCAGATCTGCCTCCCCGGCGGATTCCCGCTCATCATCGACGCCGATTGCCCGCGCCGCTACGCGAAAGGTGCGTGGCGCTATCAAGACATGATCGGCTACACCTCCACCGGTTCCGGCACGTCGATCGTCGACGTGCGGTTGAACTGTCCGCCGGAGGTGACGTTGCACCGGCTACGCGTAGCGTAGCCGGTTCGCGCTTTTGCGCGATCTCCTCGAATCTAATAAATATAATTGCGGTTCCCGAACCGCAGTCGGCGTACTTTCTCTTGCTTGTCCAAGAGAAAGTACGCAAAGAGAAGGACCCCCCGGTCGCTGCGCCCGCGCAACGTCAGCGCGGGTCCCCTGTGCTCCTCGCCAACACCGCGCGCGAGCCGAACTCGCCGGCGGCGAAAACCCCGCCGCTCGGGCTCGAACACCGTCTCGCGAAACCCCTCGGTGTTGGCTGCGGTGCTCGGCTTGCTCTACGGGGATTGAACTGCAACAACAGCAAATTTACGACTGTTTAACTTATCGTGGGTGTTGTTGCTGTTGCTGTTGTTAACCCCCGTGAGCCAGCCGAGCATCGCAGGGGAGAGCGCGGGGTTTCGCGAGACCGTGTCGAGCCCGAGCGGACGTGTCTTTCGTCCGCCGGCGAGTTGGTCTCGCGCGCGCTCTTCCCGAGAAGCGCAGGGGACCGCGCTGATGTTGCGCGGCGCAGCGACCGGGGTCGCCTTTTCTTTGGCTACTTTCTTTTGGCGAAGCAAAAGAAAGTAGCTTGCCGTGGGTCAACCACCCACAAGTAGAATTTATTACACTCGATAAGAGCAGCGCCCGAAGGGCGCTCTCCGCCTAGTACGGTTGATCCCGCAACCGAAACCTAAACAGCACCCGCGACACCACCAACTCCAGGATCACGAACGCCGCGACCATCAGCCCGATCTCGATGCTGTCGAGATCGTATTGCGATTTGACGACGAGCAAGGGAAATAGGCTTTCCGGGATCTGGTCGAGGCCCAACGCACGGCTGCTCGAGGGTAGGCCGAGACGGCGTTTGGTGAAGCTCGAGAAAATATCGCCCAACATGGCGAAGAGGCCGATGAGTAGGCCGGTGGTTCCATTTAAACCGACGAGCACAGCGGCCGCCGGAGTTACGAGAAGCGCGAGGAATAGTCCGCGAATCGTTTTCGACGGACCGAGCAAGGGTCGACCGTCAAAAAAGTTGCGGCCGCCGTCGAGAGGCTGGCCGAAACGTTGCCGCAACAGCGTGTAACCGAAAAGCGGCGCACCGTTGGCGATGCCGACGAGAAGCAGCAGCTTGAGGTGGAGGTGAAGGGGCAGAAGCATGTCGGAAGGCATACGTCGCAGTGCCGGATGTGGTGTTGCGACGCCATTATTATAGATCGCTCGATCGAACGCTACGCCACGCCGTAGTCACCTGCGCGTCGGTTACGGTATTCTTCGTTTTTCCGATTGATTGTTGACGCACTATGAATCCCCGTTACTTACCGGACGAGGTCGAGCGCAAGGCTCAAGCCGATTGGGAGCGTGTTGACGCTTATCGTGCGGTTGAGGACGCGCGTCGCGAGAAATTCTATTGTCTCTCGATGTTTCCCTACCCGTCGGGGAAGCTGCACATGGGCCATGTGCGCAACTACACGATCGGCGACGCCATCGCGCGTTACCAGCGCATGCGCGGGTTTAACGTGCTGCAGCCGATGGGTTGGGACGCGTTCGGTCTGCCCGCGGAGAATGCGGCCATGGCGAACCGCGTGCCGCCGGCCGCGTGGACGTACGACAACATCGCGTATATGAAAAAGCAATTGAAGTCGCTCGGCTTCGCGATCGATTGGTCGCGCGAGCTCGCGACGTGCAAACCCGACTATTACAAATGGAACCAATGGTTTTTTCTGCGCATGCTGGAAAAAGGGCTCGCGTACAAGAAAACCGGCGTGGTGAATTGGGACCCCGTCGACCAGACGGTGCTCGCGAACGAGCAAGTCATCGACGGCCGCGGCTGGCGCACCGGCGCACTCATCGAGAAGCGCGAGATCCCGATGTACTACCTGCGTATCACCGCGTACGCGCAGGAGTTGCTCGATGATCTCGACAAGCTCACTGAATGGCCCGAGCGCGTGCGCGCCATGCAAGCGAACTGGATCGGCAAGAGCGTAGGCGTGCGTTTTGCGTTTCCGTATAAATTGTCTGCATCAGCGAACCAACTCCCCCTCTCCCCCCGGGAGAGGGATGGGGTGAGGGATGCTGCGGTCGCCCCGCCCTCAAACGAGAGAGAGGTTGAGGGAAGAGAAGAGAAACTTTGGGTCTTCACCACGCGCGCCGACACCATCATGGGCGTCACGTTCTGCGCGGTCGCGGCCGAGCATCCGCTCGCGACGCACGCCGCGCGCAACAACTCCGCGCTCGCCGATTTTATCGACGAGTGCAAGCGCGGTACCGTCATCGAAGCCGATCTCGCGACGATGGAAAAGAAAGGCATGCCGACTGGTTTGAGCGTCACGCATCCGCTCACTGGCGAGTCCGTGCCCGTGTGGGTGGGCAACTACGTACTCATGGGTTACGGCGACGGCGCCGTCATGGGCGTGCCGGCGCACGATGAGCGCGACTTTCATTTCGCGAAGAAGTATCGGTTGCCGATCAAACAAGTCATCGAAGTGCCGGGTCGCCCGTTCAGTACCGACGCCTGGCAAGAATGGTACGCCGACAAGGGGAACGGTCGCTGCATCCATTCCGGAAAGTACGACGCGCTCGGCTACATCGAGGCGGTCGATGCCATCGCCGCCGGCCTGAATGCAAAAGGTCTCGGTGACAAGCAAGTGCAGTGGCGCTTGCGCGATTGGGGCATCTCGCGCCAGCGCTATTGGGGTTGCCCGATACCTGTTATTCATTGCGCTACGTGTGGCGACGTGCCGGTACCGGACGACCAACTGCCGGTGATCTTGCCCGAGGACTGTGTGCCCGACGGCACCGGCAATCCACTCGCCAAGCGCGCCGATTTCGTCAACTGCTTGTGCCCGCGCTGCGGCAAACCGGCGAAGCGCGAAACGGACACGATGGATACGTTCGTCGACTCGTCGTGGTACTACGCGTGCTTCTGCGGCACGGACAATGCTACCGCGATGGTCGACAAGCGCGTGGATTATTGGATGCCGGTCGATCAATACATCGGCGGCATCGAGCACGCGATTTTGCATCTGCTCTATTCGCGTTTCTGGACGAAAGTCATGCGCGATTTCGGACTCGTCAAATACGACGAGCCGTTCACGCGCCTGCTCACGCAAGGCATGGTCTTGAACGACATTTACTTTCGCAAACCGGAGTCCGGTCGCATCGCGTATTACAACCCCGCCGACATCGACGTAACGTGCGACGACAAGGGAAATCGCGTCGGCGCGGTGCTGCGCGCCGATGGCCAGCCGGTTGAATGGGATGGGCTAGGCACGATGTCGAAGTCCAAAAACAACGGCGTCGACCCGCAGCAGCTGATCGAGCAATACGGCGCCGACACCGCGCGCTTCTTCGTCATCTTCACCTCGCCGCCGGAACACACGCTCGAATGGTCGGACTATGGAGTAGAAGGGTCGTCACGTTTTCTCAAGCGCCTTTGGACCTTTGCGCATGAATGCAAGACGTTTGTTGACGCGAAGTTGTCGTCGGCGAGTATCAATTGGTCTGAAGTTTCCAATGAGCACAAGAGCGCGCGCCGCGAAATCCATCTGGCGCTGAAGCAGGCCAACAACGATTTTGCCCGGCATCAGTTCAACACGGTCGCTTCGGCGGCTATGAAGATCCTCAACACGCTTGAGCGGACGCCGGGGGCCAGTGACATGTTAGGGCACCACAAGATCCAGCTTGCGGGACAGACGATTGTGTCGGAAGGCTTGAGCATACTCTTGCGGTTACTCGCGCCAATCACGCCTCATGTTAGCCACGTTCTGTGGCAAGAGCTTGGTTTCGGCGACGACATTTCGCGCGCGCCGTGGCCAGTCCACGACGAAGCGGCGCTCGCGCAAGACGTGATCGAAATCGTCGTGCAGGTTAACGGCAAGCTGCGCGGCAAGGTGTCGGTGCCGGCGGACGCGAGCGAGGAGCGCGTGCGCGAGGCGGCGCTTCGCGAAGAATCGGTCGTGCGCCACGTCGCCGGCAAGCCGGTGCTCAAGGTTATTGTCGTGCCGGGAAAGTTGGTCAATGTGGTGGTTTAGCGTCCTTCTCTCGCATTCCCTCCTCCGCTGCGGTGACGTGCATGGACGCACTAAGATCGCGGAAGACAGGACGTCGAGAGCGATCCAGAGGGTTAGGGTGGGGGCATTTGTCCTGTGCACGTTGATCTCCTGCGCGACTGTTGGTTGCGGCTTCCACTTGCGCGGTAGCGGCGGCGCGCTGCTTCCCCCCTCGCTCTCAACCCTGCGCGTCGTCATGGCGGGGCCTTCCGCCAACCAGCCGCTCGCCGTCGCGGTACGCGAGGCGATCACCCAAGCGGGCGCGAAAGTGGTAGAGAGCGGCGATGCCCCCACGCTCTTGCTCTACGACGAGCGGATCGACAGCCAAGTGGCAGCGGTGCGCACGGCGACCGGGAAAGCGAGCGAATACACCTTACGCTACGCCGTGAGTTTCCGGCTCGACGGGACGCAGCCGGTGCCGGTGCAAACCATCCGCTTGCAGCGCGACTACTCGTTCGATCCAAACAACGTAATCGCGAAGGAACAAGAGGAGCGCGACCTGCAGCGCGACCTGCGCCGCGACGCGGCGCAGCAGATCGTGCGGAGGCTGGCGCGGGCGATCGCGCCAAGCGCGAAGTAGGGCGGTCGCGCGTCTCGCGCGACCGCTCCCCTCTCCGGGTACAATCTCCCCATGCAACTCAACGCCGATCAACTTCCTAGTCACCTGAAGCGCGGACTCGCTCGCGTTTATTTCATTTCCGGCGATGAGCCGCTCGCGGCGCTCGAGTGCGCCGACGCGATACGCGCGGCCGCGGTCGCGGCGGGGTACGCGGATCGCGCGGTGCATACGGTCGAGAGCGGTTTCGATTGGGACGCGCTCTATGCGGACACGCGCGCGGGCTCGCTCTTTGCGGCGCGTCGGTTGATTGAGGTGCGTTTGCCTTCGGGCAAACCGGGTGAGCAGGGCGCGCGGACGTTGACCGAGCTGGCTGGGGATCCGTCGCCCGATATCGTGCTGCTGGTGACGACCGGGAAGCTGGAGAAGCAGGCGCGCGCCGCCAAGTGGGTGGCCGCGCTCGAAGGGGCGGGCGTCTCGATCACCTTGTATCCGACGGACGCGCGCCAATTGCCGGGGTGGATCGAGCGGCGCATGCGCGCGCGCGGATTGATTCCCGGCCCGGGTGTCACGGAAATGTTGGCGCATTATACCGAGGGTAATTCGCTCGCTTGCGCGCAGGAGATCGACAAGCTGGCGCTCCTCGGACCGCGCGCCGTGAGCGCGGATGACATCGCGGGAGATCTTAGCGACAATGCGCGATTCACGGTGTACGCGTTAAGCGACGCGGCGTTGGCCGGCAATGCGATCGCTATCCTTCGCATACTGAAGAGCCTCAAAGCGGAGGGCGAAGCGCCGGCGCTGATTTCTTGGGCGCTCGCACGCGACGTACGGGAACTGGCGCGCATGGCGCAAGCGGTCGCCGGCGGTCGCGCGCCGGCAGCGGTGTTGGAGGATTTTCGCGTGTGGATGCGCAGAAAACCCGTGGTGCAAAAAGCGCTCCTGCGACATTCGGTCGATGAATGGCACGACTTGATTTGCGCCGCGGCGCGATTGGACCGCGTCGTGAAAGGCCGGGGCGCGGGGGATGTGTGGTTGGAGCTGGAGAGTTTGGCGCTCGCGATCGGCGGCTGTAAGACCGCCGCTTACGCCATGAGCGGAGAAGCGCAATGAAAGCGATGAATCTATCGACGACGCTGGACGTCCAAGCGTATGTGCGCACGCTCGGTGAGCGCGCTCGCGCGGCATCGCGCCGGCTCGCGCGCGCAGAGACGGCGGCGAAGAACGACGCGCTCATCGCGACCGCCGCCGAGATCGAGCGGCGCTTGGACGCGTTGATCGGCGAGAATCGCAAGGATTTGGAGATGGGGAAAGCGCAAGGTCTCGACGCAGCTGTGCTCGATCGATTGGAGCTCAATCCCGCGCGCGTGCGCCTGATGGCCGAGGGGCTGCGTCAAATCGCGGCGCTCCCCGATCCGGTCGGCGAGATCACCGATCTGCGCTATCGTCCGTCGGGCATCCAAGTGGGACGCATGCGCGTGCCGCTCGGCGTCATCGGTATCATCTACGAGTCGCGACCGAATGTGACGGCCGACGCCGCCGGACTTTGTCTTAAATCCGGCAACGCTGCGATCCTGCGCGGTGGCAGCGAAGCGATGCATTCCAATCAGGCGATCGGCGAGTGCATCCACGCGGGGCTCGCGCAGGCGGGTCTTCCGACCGACGCCGTGCTAGTCGTCGAGACGACCGATCGCGCGGCGGTCGGTGCGCTGATCACGATGAAGCAACACGTGGACGTCATCGTCCCGCGCGGCGGCAAGAGCCTGATCGAGCGCGTGAGCCTTGAGGCGACGATTCCGGTGCTCAAACATTTACACGGCATCTGCCACGTCTACATCGATGACAAAGCTGATTTCGACAAGGCGGTGAAGATCGCCTTCAACGCCAAGTGCCAGCGTTACGCCGTCTGCAACGCGATGGAAACGCTGCTCGTCGCGCGCGCGATCGCCGAGCGCATTCTGCCGGTGCTCGGAAAGATGTACCGAGAGCAAGCGGTCGAGCTGCGCGGTTGCGAAACGACGCGCCGCATACTTCCCGGCATCAAAGCGGCGACCGAGGACGACTGGTACACCGAATACGAAGCGCCGATCCTGTCGGTGCGGGTGGTGGACGGATTGGACATGGCGATCGATCACATCACGAAGTACGGCTCGCAGCACACCGACGCGATCGTCACGGAAGACATCACGCGCGCCCGGCGCTTCCTGCGCGAGGTCGATTCGAGCTCGGTAATGGTTAACGCCTCGACGCGTTTCGCCGACGGCTTCGAGTACGGCCTGGGCGCGGAGATCGGTATCTCGACCGACAAGCTCCACGCACGCGGGCCGGTAGGACTCGAAGGTCTGACGTCGCAGAAGTTCGTCGTCATCGGCGACGGTCACATCCGATCTTAATGGTCGCGTTAGCGAACCAACTCCCCCTCTCCCGCGAGGGGAGAGGGAGGCGAGCCGATACGCGCTCGCGCGCGCACTTCTTATGATTGGGTTCCTCGGCGGTACGTTCGACCCCATTCACTACGGCCATCTGCGTCCCGCGCACGAAGTGTACGAGCGCTTGAAGCTCGACGTGCTGCACGTCGTCCCGGCTTTCATGCCGCCGCACCGCGCTCGGCCCATCGCGACGCCGGCACAACGGTTACACATGGTGGCACTCGGGGTTGGAGAATTCCCGGGCTTGATCGCGGACGATCGCGAAATACGGCGCGGCGGCGTCTCGTACACGGTCCCGACGCTCGAATCGCTGCGCGATGAGATCGGAAACGAGCCGTTGTACTTCGTGCTCGGCGCCGATGCGTTCGCGGGGCTCCCCACATGGTATCGTTGGCGCAACTTGTTCGAGCTCGCCCACTTGGTCGTCGTGCAGCGCCCCGGCGCGTCGCCGCTTTCGCGCGATCGTCTTCCCGAATGGGCCGCCTCACGATTTCACGACGACCTCGAGGCGGTGTCGCAGCGGCCCGCCGGTGCGCTGCTGTTTCTCGACGTTACGCCGCAAGACGTCTCCGCGACGCACCTTCGCGCGGCGATCGCGCACGGCGACACGCCTTCGTCGAGTGCGCTTCCTCCGAAAGTATGGGAATACGTGCACGCGCAAGGTCTCTACCGGAACGCGACCGCTTGATGCGCGTTTCGCAGTTACGCCGCCTCATCCTCGACGCGCTCGACGACGCGAAGGCGCGCGATATCGCGGTGCTCGACGTGCGCAAGGTCGCGACGTTCACCGACTACATGATCATCGTGACCGGCACCTCCAACCGCCACGTCGTCGCGGCGGCCGACATCGTGATCGAGCACTTGCGCGACCATTCGCGACGTCCCACCGGCGTTGAAGGAATGGAGAGCGGGGATTGGGTGCTCATCGACTTCGGCGACGTCGTAGTCCACGTCATGCGCGCGCAGACGCGCGATTTCTATGGTTTGGAGAAACTTTGGGGTGATGGGAAGCGGTTGAAGGTGTAAACGGACCGCGCCTGTCGCGATCTTTTCGAATCGCCCTCGGCGATGTTCGTCGAAAATATGAATCCTACTTGTGATGATTGACTGTCAACCACCACAAGTCAGTTGCATCCTTGATAGATCGCGCGATAGCACGACCGTTACCCGGGCTACGGGGTTGACGTCGAATCCCTTCCGTGTGCTGTCTCGATGTCGGTCAACATTGAAGTAAATCCCCGGTCGGTACCGGATACGGCGGTGACCCAATACATTTGTACTATTCCATTCCTTACCGTGTGTTCGAATAATGCAGAAAAAGGGAGGGAGTGTAATGAAACATCCTCGGTTGTCATCCGTTTCCACTCACCTTTCCATGGCCGCCACATTGCCGGCAAATGTTCGCCGCCGGACCTCCAGCAAAAGCCGCGAGACCTTCAACGACTCGGGACTTCTCGTAAGCGGCGTGGTTCCCACTGCCTGGGGAAGTTCATCAAGATGGCTGCGCACCTGAGGGTCATGGAAAACGTGGGCGGCAAGTCACCGAGCGAGTCATGCGGACGTCGCTCGTTGTAGTCGATCAGGAACCGATGCGCCGCTTCGCGCACTTAATCGAGATCATTGAACAGATACAGATCGAGCACCGTGTGACGGAAGGTGCGGTTGTAGCGCTCGATGAAGGCGTTCTGATTGGGTTTGCCCGGTTGGATGTAGCGAATCTCGATCGCGCGGTCGGCGCACCAGGCCACAAAGCGTTGCGCGAGAAACTCTGGCCCGTTGTCACAGCGGATGGCGCGGGCAGCTCGCCCGCCCCAGGTACTGAGGTTCTCAAGCACTCGGATGACTCGCTCGGCTCCGATCAAGGTATCGATCTCGATCGCGAGCCCCTCGCGCGTGAAGTCATCGACGACATTGAAGGTGCGAAACGCGCGCCCCGAATAAAGGCGATCGCGCATGAAGTCGATCGACCAAACATGCTCCGGACCCGCGGGCACCTCGATCGCCACGCGTACGCGCGAGGGCAGGCGCTTGCGATAGGGCCAGAAGCCCTCGCGCGGGTGCTCGGCTACCAAGGCGTTCAGCGCCTCAATGATAGGGGCGTCATTGCTCGTATGCACACGGTAGTATTAACTGCTCGGCGCGAGCGAGAACTCGACAGGCCCGACGTATCGCCATGGTGTGCTCCGTGGCCAAGTACGCGACGGCCTCCCGCTTGGAAAATATAATGTGCGATACTATGGGAGAGCCCATGAAAAACATAGAAGTTTCCGTGGCATCCAAGTATCCAGCTTCGGTAAAGGAACCGGCGAACCGTTTAGCAGATGAAACGCAGTGTGTCCCGCCACTTGAACTATCCGCGGAGGAGGAAAAGCACTTTTTGGAGCTTGCTATTTCAGCAAGTGTCATCGGCTCCGTCAGCGACTACCGCGAATGGATGAAAAAAGACGTACGTCCACTGTTTCCCCACGGCATCATGATATCCGGCATCGGCAGCATTATCGGTAACCAAATTACCATTGATTGTCTGATTGGAGTTGATTATCCGCAGCGTTATATTGACCGGATTCCCCTTAATACCAACGTAATCGATCGGCCGGTGATTGGCGAGTGGTACCGTCTGCGCAAACCGCAACTGATAGACGAGTCACCCGAAGGATATACCTCGTTGTCGGTCATGGAATACCGCGAAGTTGTAAATTTCGGGCTGCGCAATATTGCCGCTCACGGGTTGGTTGACCTCGAAGGACGTAAGTGCAGTTACTTTTGTTTCTCTCAGATCCCCGGGCGGCTTACGTTACGCCACGGGCAGTTGTTGGAACTCCTGGTTCCACACATGCATCAAGCACTGCTTAAGGCGACTCACAGCGGTACTGTACATGACCTGAATGCATCGCAGACGCTCGACTCGCTTTCCCCGCGAGAGTGCGACATCTTGGCCTGGATGATTACCGGTAAGACCAACCGGGAGATCGCCAATCGAATTAAGCGCAGTGAAATGACGATTCGAAATCACGTTCACGCAATCCTCACGAAATTGGGCACGCCCAATCGCACGCAGGCTGTCTCGAAGGCGATCGGACTCGGGTTCAAAATCGCATCAACTCCTAGATCACTGCGATAGCACGGTAGAAGTTATTCCGCTCGCACTTTGGATCATCCTATCTATTGTGCTAGGAGTGACGGGGTCGGAGACTCTGTTGCTTAGGATTCGCGCTGTGGTGAAGAATCCAAAGTCGAAATAAGAGAGTCACGGCCCGATGCAAGTTGCGCTGATCGATCCACCGAATTCGCTGAATCGACGCTTGGCTGTAGGCCATGGCGCCGTTTGCGCATGTCGGAGATCGGTGAAGCCCGATTTCTCGCAGATGGGATGGTGACGCTCGTGTATTACGGCAACGACAAGGATCAATACGCGTTGCGCAACCTAGGTGACTCAATGGATAGGCACATCGCCGATGGACCTGTCTACTTAATTCACACAGGCCGGTGTAGTTATTTGGGAATATCGTTACGGACCCATGCCCCAGAGCGCCGAACTTTTTGCGATTCCCGCGGAATCTTCTGTTTGTAAGAATCGAGTTGCGCACAAATACATCGGGATAGTTCACTAGGCAACGAATATCTTTTACACCCCGAAAACATCTCCACCAGGGAGGAGAACTATGCTGTCTTCGTGCTCAATTCGGCGTTCGTTCGGTTATGTGTCTTTCGTTGTTTCTTTTTTTCTCGTCCTGGCAATAAGCAATCCCGCTCTGGCGACAGCTCCCGTAGGGGCGACAGCGGGGAGCTTCTCCGTCGATTCCAACGGCGGGGCCAATTACACCATCCCAATTGCCGCCCCGCCCGGCACTGCCGGGATGGTGCCAAAGATTGCACTTACTTATACGAAAGCGATCGATAACCCCCTGGTCGGGCTCGGCTTCTCAATCTCCGGGCTTTCAGTCATTAACCGCTGCGGCCGGACCATTGCTCTCGATGGCGTGAAGGGAGGCGTGAACTACGACAGTAACGATCGCCTCTGCTTGGATGGTCAGCGCCTTATCGCTATTACGAGCACTGCCTGCGGCACCAACGGAAGCGAATACCGCACCGAGCACGAAGGCTTCAGCCGTGTCTGTGCCTACCGCGACTCGGGCTTCACCGGCAGCGGTCCCCAATACTTCAAGGTGATGCTGAAGGGCGGCACGCTCATGGAGTACGGCGTCACCGCTGACTCCCGCATCGAGGCGTCTCCCAAGAACGGTGTTGCTCAGGCTACTGTGCGTCTTTGGGCGCTAAACAAAGTCCAGGACACCACCGGTAACTACTACACCGTCACTTACAACGAGAACAATGCCAACGGGGAGTACAGTCCCGCACGAATTGATTACACGGGGAATATAAACACCGGCCTCACCCCCTATAACTCGATTCGCTTCACCTACGCAGCGCGCCCAGACATCGTTCCTCGCTACGAAGGGGGATCTCAGATCAAGCTAACGCAACGCCTGACCAAACTCGAAAGCTATACCGATAACAGCGTTGTTCGCACGTATAACGTGAGCTACGACAGTAGTGGCTCCGGGAACGCATCGCGTCTTACCAGCATCCAGGAATGTGGGAGTGACGGAGTCTGCTTTAACCCCACGACAATCGGATGGGATCAACCGTCGACGGGTTTCCCCCGTGTTACGACT
The DNA here is from genome assembly GCA_041485885.1 of Sulfurifustaceae bacterium. Taxonomy (GTDB): domain Bacteria; phylum Pseudomonadota; class Gammaproteobacteria; order Acidiferrobacterales; family Sulfurifustaceae; genus JACQFZ01. Next base: position 13,826 of record JBGPKL010000043.1, on the reverse strand, counting down.
CATTGGACCCAACCGGACACCGGCTGGGGAGGCGGTTGGCAACTGCAAATGGCTGACGTCAACGGCGACGGCAAGAGCGATCTGATCTGGAACGGTCTAGGGACCAACAATTGGATTTCTGTCGCACTGTCCAACGGCGATGGCAGTTTCACCCGCCTTCCCGATGCCAATGTACCTGGGACTGGATGGGGTAGTTGCCAGATGTTCATCGCCGATATTAATGGCGATGGTAAGAGCGACTTGGTCTGGAATTGCCTTGGCAGCGATTACAACAGCGTCTATATAGCGCTTGCCAATGGTAATGGCACGTTTGCCCCCGCCGTCTATTCGTCATACGCGGGAACCGGATGGTCGACCTGCCGCCTACTCATTGCAGATGTCGATGGCGATGGGAGAAGCGATCTTCTCTGGAGCTGTCTAGGCACGAATAACAATACGATTATCTATCGCTCCATTGGCGACGGCACCTTTGCGCCCTTGGTTACGCAATGGGTCCAACCTGAAACCGGCTGGGGAAGTTGCGTAACGTTTATTGCCGATATCGATGGTGACGGTAAGAGCGATCTTATCTGGAATTGTCTCGGCACCCTTAACCAAACCTACGCTGCGGTATCTAACGGCGACGGTACGTTTACTCGTGTTATGACAGCTTGGGCCCAGCCCGAAAGTGGTTGGGGTAGCTGCCACATGCAGACTGCCGACATCAACGGTGACGGCAAGAGCGATTTGGTTTGGTATTGTTTAACTGCAAGTCTCAATCGAACCTACATTTCATTGTCCAACGGCGATGGCAGCTTTACCCGTGTCACCACCGCTTGGGATCAACCTGGAACAGGCTGGGCTAGTTATCGGCTGCTCATTGCGGATATCAACGGCGACGGCAAGAGCGATCTAGTGTGGAGCAATCCCTCAACTACCAGCAATCGGACGTATGTCGCGCTTTCCAACGGCGATGGCAGCTTCGCCCCGGTTATCGCGACGTGGGAGCCCGAGACGGGTTGGTCTGGGTTTCAATTGCAGGTTGCTGATATTAACGGTGACGGCAAGAGCGATCTGATATGGAATCAACTGAGTACGTACAACACGACTTATGCCGATCTGAGTGCATATAACGATCCAAATAAACTAGCAGCCGTGACCACAGGTCTCGGCGCCACGACCAACGTCACGTACAAACCCATAACTGATTCCTCTGTTTACACCAAGGACTCAGGTTCAGTTTATCCGTATCAAGAAGTCCAGGTTCCAACCTACGTCGTCTCACGCATTACCCAAAGTGATGGCGTGGGAGGATTGCAGGGAACAAGCTACCAATACGGCGGCGCCAAGGTTCACTTAACCGGTCCCGGTTGGCTGGGTTTTCGCTGGCGGCGCGCCACCGACGAGCTAAGCAACATCGTTACGACGGATTATCTCAATCAGACTTACAACGGCACGGAGGGCGCGCCCAACTACACTCAAGTGAATGTCGGAGGCGTGAACGGACAGATTGTTGGTCTTCAGAACTACTTCTGGAGCGCAGTCGACTTAGGGGGTGGTCGCAGGTTCGCCCGCCTCGATGGCACGCTCGATCAGAGTAACGAGCTAAACGGTACCCAGATCAGTTGCACCAGTGTCGATTACACCTACGATAGCTTCAGCAACGTTACCCAAAGCATTTCTAAGACCGATACCGTCTGTAATTCGCCGACTGCGTTTACCACAACCACCAACAACACCTACACCAACGACACCACGCGTTGGATCTTAGGCCAGCTCACACAGGTTCAGGTCACAAGTCACGTTCCGGGTCAAACCGATCTGGACTTGACCCGCACTTCGACCCTCACTCACGATGCGACGACCGGTTTGATCAACGCCGAGAGCATCGAGCCTGGTAACAACGCCTTAACGCTAAGTACCAGTTACAGCTACAACGGTTTTGGTAACCGCATCAGTTCAACCGTGAGCGGCCCCAATGTCACTTCCCGCGGTAGCACGACCACCTACGACTCTCGTGGTCGGTTTGCCATCAGCGTCACCAACGCCCTCGGCCAAAGCCCTGCGAGCCCAGCCACCTACGATCCCAAGTGGGGAGCCCCGCTCACGGTGACGGATTTTAACGGCATCAGCGTCTCCTATGGCTACGACGGTTTCGGGCGCAAGCTCTCCGAGACTCGCGCCGATAGCACTAGCTCCAGCATCACCTATGCGGCCTGCGACAGCAGTTGCCCCGCACTTGCCGTTTACAAAGTCACCACCCAATCCAGCGGTAGCGCGCCTACGACCGTTTATTTTGATCTGCTCGGGCGCACGCTTCGTACTCAACGCGTCGGCTTAACCGGGACTGTCGTTTACCAAGATACCCAGTACGACAATCAGGGCAGGGTGACGCAAGGCTCCTTGCCTTACTTCACCGGGGGTACGATCCGCTGGAATGTGCCGACCTACGACACGCTGGGGCGCGTTACTGTCCTCACCGGAGCCGATGGGGGTGTCGCCACCAACACCTACGCTGGTCTCAGTACCACGATCCAACAAAGTGGCACAGGTATCACCCTCCGTTCGCGCACGTCCGTAACAAATGTCGTCGGCCAAGTAGTCTCAGTGGCCGATTCTCTCTATCCGAGTCAATCGACGACCTACCAATACGATGTTCTTGGGAATCTCACCAAGGTCATCGACCCCTTGGGTAATCAGACAGCGATGGTCTACGACCTACGTGGGCGTAAAACCCAGATGTCGGATCCCAACATGGGCACCTGGAACTACAACTACAACGCCTTGGGCGAATTGACCTCTCAGATCGATGCCAAGAGTCAAACCCAGACGGCCACCTACGATCTTCTCGGAAGACTAAAGACGCGCACCACCTTGGAAGGTACCAGCACCTGGACCTATGACACTGCCACAAAAGGCATTGGTAAGCTCGCCTCCGTTTCCGGTCTGAACGGTTACCAAACGAGTGTGACTTACGACACTCTCGGCCGTCCAAGTTCCAACACAGTGACCATCGATGCGACCAGTTACACCACGACCACAAGCTACAACACTCTGGGCCAAATCGACACCACGACCTATCCGAGCACCGGCTTTGCGGTGAAGCGCGTCTACAATGCCAACGGCTATCTCACTGAACTTCGTAACGCCCAGACTAATCTGCGTTATTGGCTCGCGAATCAAGACGATGCTCTAGGTCATATGACGAGCGAAACGCTCGGCAACAACCTCACTGCCGCTTCGACCTACGATCCAACGAATGGCTCGTTGCAAACGCTAGTCACCAGCGGCACGCCCGGTGTCGCCCAGAACGAGAGCTTTACGTTCGATATCTTGGGCAATCTGCTCTCGCGCACCGATAACATTCAGCATCTGACGGAAAGCTTCAGCTACGACACGTTAAACCGCGTGACCGCCGTTACTGGACCGTCATCGAAGACCTACCAGTACAACGCGATTGGTAATCTCACCTACAAGTCCGATGTTGGCACTTATACCTACAACGCAAGTGGAACGGGGGGTGTCCGCCCGCATGCAGTGGCATCGACCAGCGGAACGTTGAACGCGAGTTATAACTACGATGCCAACGGCAATCTGTTAACCGGTGCGGGGCGCACCCTTACCTGGACGAGCTTCAATAAACCTGCCCAGATCACGAGTGGCGGGGTGACGGCAAGCTTAACCTACGATCCTGCTTTCAACCGCGTGAAGAAGGTAACGCCCACCTCCACCACGATCTACCTCGGTGGCCTCTATCAGCGTGTCACGAGCGGCGGTCTCATTGAGCATAAGCACTTTGTGAGTGCCGGTCGTACGCTGGTCGTTTATACCCAGCGTTCCACCAATGTAAACGACACCCGCTATCTGCATACCGATCACTTAGGCAGTGTCGATACGATTACCGATGAGAACGGTACTGTCGTCCAGCGCTTAAGCACCGATGCTCATGGTAAGCGCAGGAACAGCAATTGGACCGATGCTACGGCTCCGATCAGCGCACAGACCTCTATCGGTTACACCGGTCATGAGATGGACGATGAGGCCGGCCTCATCAACATGAATGCGCGTGAGTATGACCCGGTGCTCGGGCGGTTTATGAGTCCAGATACGTTGATAATCAGTGCCGTGGGGCAAGGGCTTAATCGTTACTCCTATACCGATAACAATCCGCTCTCGCGCGTAGACCCCTCGGGGCATTCGTGGTTGAGCAAGGCAAAGAACCGGCTTGATCACAAGCGTGATCAGATGATGCATTCGAGCCAAGGAGACATGTTTAAGAAGTTTCTAGGACACGGCTTCGACCCAGGAACCGCGGCTCTGGAGGCATTTGTACTGAAACCCCATCAAGATGGTTTCTTGATGAGGCATCCAGGGTATCAACCTTGGGTCAAGGTGATTGTGGATGCGATTATCATTTACTACACAGATTCGTATGAAGCTGCCGCGGGGTTCAATGCAGAGTTCGATCAGCACATGTGTGAACTATCCGGCGGCTCCGGGAGCGCGTGCTTTAAAGTTGGGGTGAGGAGCTTTGCGACGTCATACATATCTGGAAGTGTTTCGGCGTACGCTAACGGTCTTGGGTCAGTGAACGTGAACACTGGAGCGATCGACTGGGGCGCCGCGGCCACGGAAGTGGCAGTAAAGGGCGTTGCCGGCGGCGTAATAAGCGAGATTAATGGAGGATCGTTCAGCGATGGGTTCCGTAGTGGGGCTGTGATGGCAGTACTGGATATCGCGGGTCGCGCGATGCGTGGGTATGAGAAGGCTAGGTCCGCAAAGTCTAACGATATGGGGGAAAGTGTTGGAATGGGCGATGGCGCTAAGCTCGCGGGTTGTCGCGGCGGTAGCACGGGTATATGTATGGGCGGGTTTCAAAATGGCCAGGGATTTTTGATTGCATTTGTTGAGCAGGATTACAATGGAAATTCCTTCATAACAAGTGCGATTCTACCGTATTCTCCGGGAGGTGTTTTTGATCGAATTCTCGAGGCATTTTCTGGTCCGCATGATTTTTTTAACGACATGATGGACGCTTACGACTCACTCGGGAATGGAACCAACAATATGTTCGGCGGTGAATTCATGAGTGGCGTTAACGTAGGACTTGCGTTGCCATTTGCAGTAGTAAACGGTATTTCTCGGTATGCGCCCACAGCCGCGATTCCGTTTGCCACTGGACGTTAGATTTTGCAGAGGCTTTTAAGTGGCGGAAAAAGTGCCAGGAATCATTTTGGGTGATAGACCCATCACCGTCGGCTAGCCGGCGCAGGTCATGGGAAGACGCTAGCGTAGCGCCCCAGGCAAACAAAGAAATAAAGGGGCACTACCTTAACTTGGAATTCGCCAAATACCGCTCGGCATCGAGTGCCGCCATGCAGCCGCTGCCGGCGGAGGTGACGGCTTGGCGGTAGACGTGGTCTTGGACGTCGCCGGCGGCGAAGACGCCGGGAATGCTTGAGGCGCAGCTCACCGCCATCACTCAACCCTCTCCGTGAAAGGGAGAGGGGAAAAACGTCATAACTGAATTCCTGCGTTACGGTGCTGGCGTCGAATACTTTCCGTGTATCGCCTCAATGTCGGCCAGCGTTTCGGCGTCGAGCGTCACGTTGACGCTGTCGATATTGCGCTTCAACTGATCCATCGTCGTCGCCCCGATGATCGTCGCGCCGACGAAGCAGCGTTGGCGCACGAAGGCGAGGGCCATGTGATCGGGCGCGATACCGCGCTTTTGGGCGAGCGCGGCGTAGTCGGCGACGGCGATCGGTACGATGGGCCGGGCGTAGCGCGGCTGAAACTCCGCGAATAGGCTGAAGCGGGCGCCGGCGGGCTTCGCGCCGTTCAAATATTTGCCGGAGAGCATGCCGCCCGCGAGCGGGCTGTAGGCGAGCAGTGGGACGTTGTCGCGGTAGCTGGTTTCGGCGAGGTCGAGATCGAACTGGCGGCTGGCGAGGTTGTAGACGTTCTGCACCGAGATCGGCGCCGGCACGCGCGTCTGTTCGGCGATCCAGCAGAAGCGGCTCACGCCCCACGAGGTTTCGTTCGACAAGCCGTAGTGGCGGATCTTCCCGGCCTTGACGAGCTCGGCCATCGCTTCGACCTGCTCTAAAATCGGGACGGTTTGCCGTTCTCGCTTCGGACTAAACTCGGTCGCGCCGAACATCTGCACGTTACGATCGGGCCAATGAATTTGGTACAGGTCGAGGTAATCGGTCTGCAGGCGTTTCAAACTGTCGTTCACCGCCTCGACGATGTTCGCGCGGTTCACCGCGGTCTTGCCCCCACGCATCCAGTCGCGTCTACCGGGCCCCGCGACCTTGCTCGCGACGATCAGCTTCTCGCGCGGCTGGTGTTTCAGCCAGGTGCCGATATATTGCTCGGTGCGGGATGCGGTTTCGGCGCGCGGCGGCACCGGATACATCTCCGAGGTGTCGATGAAGTTGATGCCTTGCGCTACCGCGTAGTCGAGTTGCTCATGCGCCTGCGCTTCGGTGTTCTGCTGGCCCCAGGTCATCGTGCCCAGGCAAATTTCCGACACTAGCAGGTCGGTGCGACCCCAACGATTGTATTTCACGTTCCGCCCTCTGTTGATGTTATGACGTAGGTGCCTTTTCGCCCTCTACCCGCCCGAGCCGGGCAGGCTGAGAGTGAATATCGGACCGAGCGTGCGTCGCATCTCGGCGATCGTTACATAGGTATCCATGTTCGGATATCCCCAGCGCGAGCAGGTGAGCCGGAAGATGTCCGGATTTTTTTCCGCTCGCAAATCCATGCGCGTGGAAAATGTTCGTATCGGAACATACCCGCCCGGCGATATGTCCGTCATTGACGCGGACATGCCGGCGGCATAGTGGATCGGACCCGCGTCGGCGTCGGGGCTATCCGATTCCTGCGGAACGGTTTTCGTAATCGTCACCGTATCCGGCGCAACGGCTCGGGCGGAATCGCTTCGGTGGTACAGCTCGAATTTGCAGAACGGGTAGTAGTGCAACACCTGCACGTTGGGCATCACTTGCCCGTTCTGTATATATACGCTGGTTGCCTCCGGCGGAATCGTCAGCTCCTGATTCAGGGTTAATCGTGAGCCGGCGGGGACGACGTAGTACGGCGAATTCTCGTTTCCTTGGTAGGACGCGGTTTGGCAGCCGGCGAGCAGCGCCGCCAATGGGAAAAAGACTACTAATAATAGGACGACACGCATCTCACACCTCCATGGCCATTGGCGACAGCGTCAAGAACGAATTGTAACTCCCCGCCGATGACCGCGTCCCATTACTTTACCCACGACGCTCGCGGGCTCTATTTACCTTCCGTCTCTCTCGTATCAACTCGTGACTTCCGCCGTCATCCGCCGGCGCCCGGGAGGCGCAGAGTAAACAGCGGATCGAGCGTGCGCCGAATTTCGGCGATCGTTACGTGGCGGTCCATGTTCGGATAACCGAACTTTGCGCAGGTGAGCCGGTAGACGTCCGGATTTTTCTCGGACCGCAGGTCCATTTGCGTGAGGAAGGCTTGTATCGGAGGATAACCGCCCTCCATTTGCGTGCGCATTATCGGCGACGACAGGGCGGCGTAATGGATCCGACCGGTCTGTGCGACGGCGCCGTCCCATTGCAGTTGCGAGGTCTTCGTGACCGTCATGTCATCGGGGGGGACCGGGCGCGCCGTGTCGCTCTGTTTATACAGCTCGAATTTACAGAAAGGGTAGTAATGCTGGACCTCCGTGTTCGGCAAAACTTTACCGTTCTGGATGTAGACGCCGACCTGGTACGGTGGAATCGAGAGTTCCTTGCTCAGCATTACGTGCGCACCGGCTGGTACGACATAGTACGGGGAGTTTTCGTTTGCTTGATAAGAAGCGGTTTGGCAGCCGACGAGCAGCGCCACCGACGCGAGAAAGACTAACGGGCCGACGCGCATCTAACACCTCCTTGGTCGTGACGACACCATCGAAAAGAAAGTATAACGCCGTGCGGGCAAAAACTCCGCCGCCGCCGGCGGCCTCGAGCAATGTCAGTGCCGCGAATCCGATGCGGGGACGTATCAAATCGACGAGGCAGGTGACGAACAGGCCGACGCGCAATCCCGGGGTGGAGCCCATGATGCGAGCATAAACGGGCGCGGTGGCGCGCGCCAGCGGCGCGCTAGTTCGGTAGCGCGCGGACGTGCGCGAGCAACAGCTCCGCGAGTTTCTCCGGCTCGATCGGCTTGCTGAAGTAAAAGCCTTGCATCTCATCGCAGGCGCGGCCGCACAGGAACTCCGCTTGCTCTTTGGTTTCCACGCCCTCGGCGACGACGGTGAGGCCGAGCGTTTGACCCATCGCGATGATCGCTTCGGCGATGGCGTTGTCTTCCAGATCCTTCGGGATGTCGCGAATGAAGGAGCGATCCACCTTGAGGGTATCGATCGGGAAGCGCTTGAGCTGCGCGAGGGAAGAGTAGCCGGTGCCGAAGTCGTCGATCGCGAGTCGCACGCCCATCCCCTTGATGGCCGTCAGCAGCTTGATCGCGCGCTCGGTGTCTTTCATGACCATGCCCTCGGTGATCTCCAGTTCGAGCAGCTCGGGCGCCATGCCGGATTCCTGGAGCGCGTCGCGGATATCTTTCAGCAATTCTCCATCGCTGAACTGTCGCACCGAGAGGTTCACGGCCATGTGCATCGGCGGCAGGCCCTGGCGTTGCCAGGTCACATTTTGCGCACACGCCTGTTTCAACACCCAGCGGCCGATCGGGACGATCAATCCGATTTCCTCCGCGAGCGGGATGAACTGCGCCGGCGAGACGAGACCCAATGGACTCTGCCAGCGGATGAGCGCCTCGACGCCGGTGATCGCGTTGGTCTTGAAGTCGAGCTTCGGCTGATAGTGGAGGATGAACTCGTTACTCTCGAGCGCGCGCCGCAAGCTCACTTCGAGCGTGAGGCGCTCGAGCGACTGTGTCGTGATTTTCGGCGAATAGAATTGGAAGTTGTTCTTACCTTCCTCTTTGGCGAGATACATGGCGCTGTCGGCGTTTTTCATCAGCGACTGCTCGTCGGCGCCATCGCCGGGATACATGCAGACGCCGACGCTCGCGGTGACGCGGCATTCCTGGCCCGAGATGTTGATCGGCTTCATCAAGACGGAAAGAATCTTGCGCGCGACCGTGGCGACTTGGGACGCGTCGCCGGTTTCCTGCAACAGCACGACGAACTCATCGCCTCCGAGGCGCGCCACGAGGTCGCTCGCGCGCACGCATTCCTTGAGGCGTACCGCCATTTCGTTGAGCAACGCGTCACCCGCCTCGTGACCGAGCGTGTCGTTGATAATCTTGAAGCGATCGAGATCGATGAAGAGCACGGCGAGCTTGCGATCGTAGCGCTGCGCCGAGGCGATCGCGAGGTTTAGCACCTGGCCGAACATGTCGCGGTTCGGCAGCCCGGTGAGCGCGTCGTGGGTGGCGAGGTATTGAATGCGCTCCTCGGCGCGTTTCTTCTCGGTGATCTCGCGCGACACGCCGCGGTAGCCGAGGAAGCGGCCATCGGCGCTGAAGATCGGCTCGCCGCTCATACTGATGTAACGCCGGGTTCCGTCCGAGTTCAGCTTGTACATGACGACGTCGCGATACGGCTCATGCGCCTCGAGGAGCGCCCGGCGCGTCTCCCATCCGCCTTCCGCCTCGGGAACGTAGTCGGTTTCCCAGCCGCATTGGCCTAAATGCGGGTGCCCGTCGGGCGGCTCGTCGCCGCGGTGGCTTTCAACGCGGATGTAGCGAAATTCGGCGTCCTGCTCCCAGTACCAGTCGGAGGAGAGCTGCGTTAGCGCGCGAAACCGCGCCTCGCTCTCGCGCACCGCCGCTTCGGCCGCGCGCCGCTCCGCCTCGCGATCGAAATTGTCGAGCGCGAACGCGACGTTCTCGGTGATGCGCCGCAGCAGCCGGATCGTGTCGTCGTCGAAGGAATTCACCTCGCGCGCATACATGATGAGCACGCCGATGCTGTCGCCGCCGCGGATGATCGGCACGACGGCGTTGGCGCGGATGCCACTTTGCTCGTTCTCCTTATGCCATGGGCGGGTGCGTTCGTCGTTCAGAAAGTCGTTGCTGACACACGGTCGTTGAGTGCGGAATGCTTCGCCGACTAATCCTCGGCCTTCGGGATGCATCGGATCGGTCGACACGCGGGCGGCGCGCACACGCTCGATATCGGTCTTGCGGGAGACCGCCCCTATCTTCATCCAGGGAGATCCCCGCTGCGCCAGAAAAATTACCGCGGATAAAAACTTACCGCCGCGCGCGACGGCGTCGCAAACCCGTTGATAAAGCTCCTCGGCGGACTTGGCGTGGAGAATCGCTTCATTGGTGGTGCTGAGCGCGGCGTACATGCGACCGAGGCGCACGGTCGCTTCTTCCGAACGCCGTCGTTCGGATTCGCGGTCGAAATTATCGAGCGCGAATGTCACGTTCTCCGCCATGCGCTCCAGGAGTTTGACGATTTCGTCGTCGAAGGCGTCTTTCTCGGCGGAGTACAGGAGCAGCACGCCGACCGCGCAATCATTGCGCAGCAACGGCACCGCGGCGTTGGAGCCGATACCCATTTTCTTCCCCGATTCGTGCCAGAGCTTGGTACGCTCGTCGTTCTGGTAGTCGTTGACCACCGTGCTCTTCTTGGTGCTGAACGCCGTGCCGATCGCCGCCCGTCCTTCGGGCGACGCGGGGTCGAGCGACAGGCGCGTCTCGCGCAACCGGCGCGCACCGACGCCGCTGATCCCAGCAACTCGCCCGGACTTGCTGTCGGGAATCGGAACGACCACGGCGGTGGTGTTGAACTTGCCGCCATGCACCGCCGCGTCGCACACGCGCTGATACAGATCCTCCACCGACGTAGCGCGCAATATCGCTTCGTTGGTAGCGCCAAGCGCGGCGTACATCCGGTTGAGCCGCAGCAGCGTCTTCGCGGTGTGCTCGCGTTCGCCGCTCGATGCGATCTCGATCGACTCTGGCGTGCGCGCCTCGTTCTCCGTTTGACTCGCCGACGTTCCGTCGACGTTCGCCACCGATTTCATCTCGGCTCCGTGTGTCTCGTCGCGATCGCTCAATGTATCCGCCTACGCGAGACTCGCGGGCGATCGGCCGCGGCGCTCGTCAAGGCGCCCGGATCATCGTGAGCGCAGGCATGCGCACGCAGCAGTTTGGTGAGTTCGTCCGACGGGATTGGTTTACTGAAATAGTAACCCTGCATCTCGTCACAGCGGTGCGTGCGCAAGAATTCCATCTGCTCGGGCGTCTCGACGCCTTCGGCGACGACGGTGAGGCCCAACGTCTTGGCCATGACGATGATCGCCTCGGTGATGGCGCTGTCTTCCGCGCCATTCGGAATCCCGCGGATGAAGGAGCGATCGACTTTGAGCGTGTCGATCGGAAAGTGCTTGAGTTGCCCGAGCGAGGAGTAACCGGTGCCGAAATCGTCGATCGCGAGATGCACGCCCATTTCCTTGATGGCGTTTAGTAGTTGAATCGCGCGCGTGGGATTGTGGATGACCGTGCCCTCGGTGATCTCAAGTTCCAGCAACGTGGGTGGCATGCCGGATTCCTTGAGCGCGGCCGCGATGTCGGCGAGGAGGTTCTCGTCGACGAACTGGCGCGCCGACAGATTGACCGCCATGCGCACCGCGGGCAGGCCCTGGTGCTGCCACGCCATGTTTTGGGCGCACGCGGCGTTGAGCACCCACTTACCGATCGGCACGATCAGACCGGTTTCCTCGGCGATAGGAATGAACTGCGCCGGCGATACCGCTCCGAGCGCGGCGTTCTGCCAGCGCAGCAGCGCCTCGACGCCCGTGATGGTGTTGGTCTTGAGATCGAGCTTCGGCTGATAGTGCAGCGCGAACTCCCGGCGCTCGAGCGCTTGACGCAGATTCGCTTCCAACGCCAGGCGCTCGAGCGATTGGGTGTTGACCCGCGTGGAGTAGAACTGGAAGTTGTTCTTACCCTCGTCCTTAGCCGAATACATCGCCATGTCGGCGTTTTTCATCAACGCCTGCTCGTCCTGCGCGTCGGTCGGATACATCGAAATGCCGATGCTCGCGGTCGCGCGACACTCCTGGCCGGCTAGCACCATCGGGCGGATCACCGTCGAGAGGATCTTGTGCGCGATGATGGCGACTTGAGTCGGCTCGCTCACTTCCGGTATGAGCACGACGAATTCATCGCCGCCGAGTCGGGCGATCACGTCGCTGTCACGCAGGGCTTCGCGCAAGCGTTGCGCGATCTCTTGCAGCAATTGGTCGCCGGCGTCGTGCCCAAGCGTGTCGTTGATGAGCTTGAAACGATCGAGATCGACGAAGAGCACCGCGAGACCGCGGCTATAGCGCCGCGCCGAATGGATCGCCGCGGTCAGCAGCTGGCTGAACATCAACCGGTTTGGCAAGCCGGTGAGGCCATCGTGGGTGGCGAGGTATTGAATGCGCTCCTCGGCGAGCTTCTGATCGGTGATTTCCCGCGACGCGCCGCGATAGCCGACGAAGCGACTATGGGCGCCGAACACCGGCTCGCCGCTCACGCTGATATAGCGGCGACTTCCATTGGGAAGCGTGGCATGCATCACGACGTCACGGTACGGTTTGTGCGCCTCGACGAGCGCGCGGTGGGCTTCCCAACCGCCCTCGAACTCGATTTGCAGGCCGGTTTCCCAGCCGCGCTTGCCGAGCAAGAACCGTTTCGATTCGTCGTCGTCGCCGCGCCGACTCTCCACGCGCGTGAAGCGAAATTCGACGTCCTGCTCCCAATACCAGTCGGAGGAAAGCTCCGTCAGCGCGCGGAAACGCGCTTCGCTCTCGCGCAACACCCGTTCCGCCTGCTTGCGTTGCAAGAACTGGCCGACCTGGTTGCCGATGACGCCGACGGTGCGCAGGAGGCGCTCGTCGGGCTCGTGGATGATGGCGCCGGCGAAGCCGAGCACGCCGATGATCTTTCCGTCCGCCATGACCGGAAACGCGAAACTCGAGTGTTCGCTGGTATAGCTAAAGCGCTGGTGCCATTGCGGACTCGAATCGCGCACGACGTGACCGACCCACAGCGGCTTTGCGGTTCTCCATACGTCGCCGAGCGGCCCGTTGGCGGCGAGCGTGACGCCGAGCGAATCTTTGTAGTACTCCGTAGTCGCGGTCTGAGTTCCGGCGCCGTTCCATCCCATCGTCAGACGTAACGTCTGCGCGCGCTCGTCCATGGTCCAGTAACCGGAGGATTCCCACTGCTCCGATTCGCAGACGAGACGCATCACCGTTTGCAGAATTTTGTGCGTGCTGTCGGCCTCGGCCAGGCCGCGCGTCACGGCGTGTTCGAGCGCCAGCAACCGTTCCTCGTGCTTGCGTTTGGTGATGTCGCGCGACGTGCCGCGGTAGCCGACGAGTTTTCCATCCTTGTCGAACACCGACGCGCCGTTCACGCTGACGTAGTACAGATTGCCCTTTGGGTCGCGATAGGAATACTCGAAATCGCGGAACGACTCGTGGCGCAGCAGCGTGGCGCGATGAGCCTCCCACGCCGCCGACTCCAGAACGATTCCCGGGAGCTCCCAGGAAAGCTTCCCCAGGACCGCGGACGCGGGGTCGTAGCGGCTCTCGGCGACGCCCTTGCCTTCGAACTTAGTGAAATGGAACTCGGCGTCCTGCTCCCAGAACCAATCGGAGGAGAGATCGGTCAGGCTGCGGAAGCGCTCTTCGCTCGCGCGCAGCGCCTGCTCCATCTGCCGGCGCGCGCCCACGTCGCGCAATATGCCGCGGAATCCGCCGGGTTCACCGAGGGCGTCCTTGATGAGATGCACCGATCCTTCCACTAATACCTTGCCGCCGTCGCTGCGCACCATCTCC
>JBGPKL010000042.1:0-34832 GCA_041485885.1 Sulfurifustaceae bacterium | reverse complement strand
CCCCCGCTACCAAATTCATCCGTGCGGCTCGTCGCACCGAGCCTGCTCTGGTTCTCCAGCTCAAACCGTATCGCCATAGAAAGCCCGTTAGCTGGTTCCTCAATTAGCTCGCGGGCATCGTCTCGTTGGGTATTGGCCGAGGTGTTGCGGCCCGCTAATCGTGCTATGCCAGTTTCGACTCGGTGCGCGACCCGCTCGTACGCTTCTACTCGACGCCCTTTTTTTCTGCTTTCGAAATTATTCCTCGCTAAGACGTGCGTCGGCAATTTTTCTTTATTGCGCCGAGTATCGGCACCGGGGTAGTGTTGTTCGATCGAACGGAGCAGGATTTTTCGACGTTGCGGACACGGTTCCATGTCTTTGTTTGAGCGGATCTTGATCGTGTTGCGGACAGCAACTGGGAATAATGCGGGGAGGAGAAATGTGAACCTGGTCAAATGTGTTTTAGCGTGCAGTGTCGCGTTGGTGGCGAGCGCGTGTACGGGAGAAGCGGCACTCGATCGGAAAGCGGAGGCGGCGTTGGCGGAGTATCACACGACGTGCTTGAAACGGCGTCTGGCTATCGATACCCCGGAGCATGCCGATTGCGTCGCTGCGCTTTACCAGGAACGTCAAGCCCAGCTCGTTCGGCTGCGCGATGTCGCCGCGCCGGCACCGCCCCCCGCTTCTGCTCCCGAGCCCGATCGCTATTAGCCGGAGTCGTCGTGCAAAGGCGGCGCGTCGCATCAAACCGACGTACAGACCGTAAATAGCTTCACGAAAGGTATCCGTGTGAGATATGGTGTGCTCTTCATCGCACGCGACGACAACGCCGGGGGTAGGAACAAATGACCGGTAAATCCGATATCGATGGTTTCGAAACGGACGAGTTATTGGCGCTCGCGCGCCTGGCGATCGAGAGCAATGACTTCGAAGGGGCGCTCCGCAAGCTCAAAAAAGTCGTGAACACTGAAAATGCCCCGGCCGAAGGATTGGCGCTTGCCGCGCGCGTTTACGCACAGCTCAAGCTCTTTGACCGCGCCGAAAAGCTCTACCAGCGTTTTCTCGAAAAACACCCGGACGCGACGTTGGAACGCTTTCAACTGGGCATGACCCGCTTCGAGGGCGGTAAAGCCAGTCAGGCCCTCGAGGTATGGGACGTAGTGCTCAAGGAGCAGCCGAACTACCCACCGGCGCTGTTTTACAAGGGTTTGGTGCTGACCCAGCTCGGGAAGATCAACGAGGCTAAGCACGTGCTCGATGGGTTACTCAAATCGGCGTCCGCCGACAATCTCTATTTCACGCGGGCTAAGGAGTTGCTGCAGGCGATAGAAATCGGTCGTGTCCCCGACGCCTCGGCCGCTAGGGGCGGGAACGGCGGGGCGAAACTGGGCGTGCCCCGGATCCCGCCCGATCCCTACCAAACCGAGCATTGATGCAAAACGCCGAGCAGATACGCGCGAGGCTCGATCGCTACGAGAGTTTTGTCGCGAGAGATCCCGGCAACGTGGCGTTGATCGCCGAGGTCGCGGAGTTGCGCATGCAAGTCGGCGATTTCGCCAGTGCCGAGGCGGGCGCTCGATAAGGCGCTGGCGTTATCTCCCGGAAATCCCTCGCTGCGCTCACAGCAAGCCGTCCTCGCCGTCGCCAGCAGTCAATTCGAGAAGGCGGTCACGCTCTCGCAGGAGCTGATCGCGGAGGGAGTGCCTGCCGCGGCCGTGCGGTATAACTTGACTTACGCGCTCATGTATCTTGGCCGATATGCCGAGGCCAAGGAACATCTGCAGGCAATCAGCGATTTGCCCGACACGCCCGATGGGGCGCTCGTGCTCCTTGCGCGTGCGCTGCACCATTTGGGTGACGTGGAGGAAGCGATGGCATGTTTGCGTCGGCATCTTGAGAAAAAGCCGAAGGACGCCGATGCGCAAGGCGCCATGGCGCTATTGGCGCTAGACGCCGAGGATCTCGCGTCGGCGAAAGAATGGGGCGAAAAGGCGCTAAGCGGTAACAGCGAAAACCTGGAGGGTTGGTTACCTTGGGGTCGCTGGCGCTCGAACGTCAGGACGCGGACGAAGCGAAGACTCATTTCGAAAAGGCTGTAGCGCGCCACCCGAAGAGCGGTCGAGCGTGGGCCGGCGCCGGTCTGCCGAAATGCTCGGTATGCAGCTCGATAGGGCTGTCGCGAGCGGTAAGGAAGCGCTTGGCATACGTCTTGCGCAGCTTTTGCGCGAGAGAAAAAAATTTATTAACTGTCGCAACCTTCCGTCGAATGTAGAGACTCCTTAGTCGCTTTCTCGTTGTCTGCTGTCCCATCGTACATTCTCGTTTTTTCCCACTCGGTATCGAATCGAGCGACGGCCGCCAACGTGCACGACTCGAGGATTCTCCCCGATCTGCTGCACGGAGCGGAAACGCGGGTGTCGGGCCTATACCGGACAGCGGCACGTGATCCGCCAATGTGCCCCGGCGGCCCAAGACTTCACCCATGCGAAGGGCACGCGTAACCATCCACTCACCGATGCGCAGCAACGTCCGCTACCGGGGGCTTCTTAAGAACGCCCATCGATTGTTGTGACGTGTGCGTTGGCGAATCTTTTTATGGCGCGGCGATTCCTGCTGCGGTTGCAAGGGGCGTAGTCCGCCCGATTGCGCCTCACGATCCGTAAGACAGAGCGCGCAGGAGCGACGAACAGGAACAGAATGCTTGATCGACGTTAACACCGCGACTTGGCGTGATGTTGGGATCGAAAAAATAGTGATTAATCAGGGGTTCCTTAGCTGGGTCATATCGATCGGCGGCGTGCGCACCTGAGTCTGCCAGTAAGGCTGAACGGGACGTTATTATAGGTGGATAGTCTCGTGTATTGTTTCGGCGGGCGGCTGCGATCCGAAAGGTGGGAGCCAGATCCCGCCGCCTCAAAGACGATTCCTTGGCCCGGCCTTCTCGATCGCGTTCCCTTATACCTCGTCAAGGACTTCCGGATGCCCAAGCGGTTGTTTCCGCGCATGCAAATCTGCCGTGGCGCACATTGAGATTTAGGCAAAACAGCTTATAATCCTCCGCCGTATCGTAGTTGCAACAATCTCAAGTGGGCCGCGTGCCCACTTTTGTTTTCTCGGATAGAGACTTATGCGCGGTGTAGGCCCTGCTCTGCGGGAGCGGCTGGAATCCGGTGCGCAAGCGCTCGGGTTCGAGTTGGTCGACGTCGAGCTCATGGGCGGTCGTCAGCATCACACCCTGCGAGTGTACATAGACGGTCCGCAAGGCGTGACGGTCGATGACTGCGCCGAGGTGAGCCGCCAGCTTTCGGCGATCCTCGACGTGGAGGATCCGTTCCCCGGAAGTTACATGCTGGAGGTTTCTTCACCCGGTCTTGATCGGCCGCTGGTGACCCCGGCGGACTTTCGCCGGTTTCAGGGTGCGACCGTCAAGGTTCGATTGCACAACGCACTCGATGGACGGCGAAATTTCACCGGACGGTTGCTGAGCACGACGGCCGACGACGTGCTGGTTGAGGTCGACAACGTACAGTTTCGACTGCCTTTTGCATCGATAGAGCGGGCTAGACTGGTGCCCCAGGTGTTAGTGACGGACAAACGACATGGGCAATGAAGTATTAATAGTAGTGGACGCGGTTTCACGCGAAAAAGGCGTGGACAAAGAAACGATCTTCCAGGCGATCGAAGCGGCGCTCGCGACGGCGACACGCAAGCGCTATACGCAGGAGATCGACGCGCGCGTCGCGATCGACCGCCAGACCGGCGGGTATCACACGTTCCGGCGCTGGGAAGTCGTGCCGGACGAGCTCGAGGTGCTGGAGTTCCCGGATCACCAGCTACGCCTCTCCGAAGCGCGCAAGCGTGATCCGAGCATCGAGATCGGCGGGCACATCGAGGAACCGCTCCAAGCGGTCGAGTTCGGTCGCATCGCCGCGCAGGCGGCGAAGCAAGTCATCATGCAGAAGGTGCGCGAGGCGGAGCGCGAGCAGATCGTGAACCAGTATCTCCCCCGCAAGGGCGAGATGGTGACGGGTGTCGTGAAGCGCCTGGAGCGCGGCGATGCTATCGCCGATCTCGGCAACGCCGAGGCGTTGCTCGCGAAGACGGCGATGATCCCGCGCGAGGGTCTGCGGCCGGGCGATCGTATTCGCGCGCTGCTCGAAGATGTCAAATCCGTTCCGCGCGGTCCGCAACTGATTCTGTCGCGTATCGCGCCGAAGCTCCTCGTCGAGCTGTTCAAGCTCGAAGTCCCCGAGGCGAGCGAAGGGCTGATCCAGATCCATGCCGCCGCACGCGACCCCGGGTTGCGCGCGAAGATCGCCGTCAGCTCCAAGGATCAGCGCATCGACCCGATCGGCGCGTGCGTCGGTATGCGCGGCTCGCGCGTGCAGAGCGTGTCGAACGAGCTCGCTGGCGAGCGGGTCGACATTATTTTATGGTCGGACAATCCGGCGCAGTTCGTCATCAACTCGCTTGCTCCGGCAGAAGTGCTGTCGATCGTGGTCGACGAGGAGCTGCACAGCATGGACGTGATCGTCGATGAGCGCCAGCTTTCGCAGGCGATCGGCCGCGGCGGGCAGAATGTGCGACTTGCCTCGGAGCTCTCGGGCTGGGAACTGAACGTGATGACCGAGCAGGCGGCCTCCGAGAAGGGGGCGAACGAAACGGCAAATGCGGTGAAGCTCTTCCAAGAAAGCTTGGCCGTCGATGAGAACGTCGCGAGCGTGCTGGTGCAAGAGGGATTCACCAATCTCGACGAGATTGCGTACGTGCCGAAGCAGGAACTGCTCGCGATCGAGGAGTTCGACGAAGAACTGGTCGATGAATTGCGCAACCGTGCGCGCGATATTCTTTTGACACGCGCTATAGCGCAGGAGGAGAAACTCAATATGGCCGAACCCGCAGCCGATTTAATCACGATGGAAGGTATGGATGAGCACACGGCACGACTCCTCGCGAGCTCCGGAATCAAGACCCGCGAAGAGCTGGCCGAGCAGTCGGTCGATGAGCTGCTCGTTGTCGAAGGCATGACCGAAGAGCGCGCCAGGGAGCTGATCATGACCGCCCGCGCGCCTTGGTTTGAGACGCAGGCGACGGGAGAGAAGACGAGCGATACCGCCTGAGATACCGACGAACATATGGCAAGCATCACAATCGAAGGCTTCGCGCTCCAGATCGGCGTGCCGTCCGACACGCTGCTGAAGCAGCTCGTGGCGGCGGGTATGTCGGCGAAGAATCCGGGCGATGAGCTGAACGACGAGGAGAAGCTCGCGCTCCTCACGTATTTGCGCGGCAGTCACAATGCCGAGGAAGGCGTCGCGCGCAAGAAGATCACGCTCAAGCGCAAGTCGACGAGCCAGGTGACGCAATCCTCCCGCACCGGCCCGGCGCGCACCGTGCAAGTGGAGGTCCGCAAGAAGCGTACGTTCGTCAAGCGCACTACGGTCGAGGAGGGCGTGCCCGAAGAGGAGGCGCCGAAAGTCGAAGTCGCGGCGGAGGTAGCGGCCCCTGCGGAAGTTGCCGCGCCGGCGGCAGCGCCGGTCGCGGCACCGGCACCGGCACCGGCGACCGCCGAGGTGCCGGCACCCGTCGCCGAGGCGCCGAAGAAGCCGCCGGAGCAGCAAAAGGGAAAAGAGAAGGAAAAGGAAAAAGAAAAAGAGAAGCACGACAAGCACAAGAAAGACCGGCACGCGAAGCTCGATGATCGCGAGCGCGGCGAGCTTCATCTGGCTGAAGGAAAAAAGATGCGCCGCAAGGCGCGCGTCGCCCCGCCGCGCACGGTGGTGACGAGCATGTCCGGACAGCACGCCTTCGAGCGTCCGACGCAGCCAATTGTGCACGAAGTCATGTTGCCGGAGACCATCACGGTCGCCGAACTCGGCCAGAAGATGTCGGTCAAGGCCGCGGAAGTGATCAAAGTGCTGATGAAGCTCGGCATGATGGTCACCATCAATCAAGTGCTCGATCGCGATACCGCGACGATCGTCGTCGAGGAGATGGGCCATGTTGCCAAAGAGGCAAGGCCGAGCGATCCCGAAGCCTTGCTGACCGGCACCGAACGACCGGAGATCGCCGCCGAGCCGCGGCCGCCGGTCGTTACCGTCATGGGCCATGTCGATCACGGCAAGACGTCGCTGCTCGATTACATACGCAAGGCCAAAGTAGCGGCCGGCGAGGCGGGGGGCATCACGCAGCACATCGGCGCTTATCACGTCGAGACGCCGAACGGGGTCGTCACTTTCCTCGACACGCCCGGCCACGAGGCGTTCACTGCCATGCGCGCGCGCGGCGCCAAGGCGACCGATATCGTGATCCTCGTCGTCGCTGCCGACGACGGCGTCATGCCGCAGACGGTCGAAGCGGTACACCACGCGCGCACGGCAAAGGTGCCGCTGGTGGTCGCGGTGAACAAGATCGACAAACCCGAAGCGCAGCCGGAGCGCGTGCGTCAGGAGCTGACGAAGCACCAGGTCGTACCCGAGGAATGGGGCGGCGCCGATATTTTCGTCGACGTGTCGGCGAAGACCGGCGCCGGCATCGACAAGCTGCTCGAAGCCGTGCTGTTGCAAGCCGAGGTGCTCGAGCTCAAGGCGCCGCGCACCGGTCCCGCGTCCGGCCTCGTCGTCGAGGCGCGTCTCGATAAAGGCCGCGGCCCGGTCGCGACGGTGCTGGTGCAGCGCGGCACATTGCGCAAAGGTGATGTGATGTTAGCCGGGCGCGAATTCGGCCGCGTGCGCGCGATGCTCGACGAAAAAGGCCGGCCGGTTAAAGAAGCCGGTCCGTCGATACCGGTCGAGATCCAAGGTCTATCCAGCGTGCCGAACGCGGGCGATGAAGTGGTCGTAGTCGAGAGCGAGCGCAAAGCGCGCGAAATCGCGCTCTATCGCCAGGGCAAGTTCAAAGACGTGCAGCTCGCGGCGAAGAGCGCGAAGCTCACGAATGTCTTCGATCAATTGCAGGAGAGTACCGAGGCGAAGACGCTCAACCTCATCATCAAGACCGACGTGCAGGGCTCGGTCGAGGCGCTGAGCGCGGCGCTCGAGCGGCTGTCGACCGAAGAGGTTAAGGTGAAGGTCATCCATGGGATGGTCGGCGGCATCAGCGAATCCGACGTCAACCTCGCGGCCGCCTCGACCGCGATCATCATCGGGTTCAACGTGCGCGCCGACGCGGCGGCGCGCCGGTTGATCGAAACGCATGGTGTCGACGTGCACTACTACAACGTCATTTACGACGCGGTCAACGACGTGAAGGCCGCGATCACGGGCCTCCTGAAGCCGGAGATCAAGGAACAGTTCCTCGGTCTCGCCGAAGTGCGCCAGGTATTCAGCGCCCCGAAGATCGGCGTTGTCGCCGGTTGTTTCGTCACCGAAGGCGTAGTGCGCCGCAACCGGCCGATCCGCGTGCTGCGCGCCAACGTCGTGATCTTCGAAGGCGAGCTCGAGTCGCTGCGCCGGTTCAAGGACGACGCCGGCGAAGTGAAGGCCGGGCTCGAATGCGGCATCGCGGTGAAGAACTACAACGACGTGCAGGTCGGCGATCAGATCGAAGTGTACGAAAAAGTCGAGGTCGCGCGCGCGGTTTAAAGATTTGGGAACCGCAGATGAACGCAGATCAAGGAGAGAACTCATTCAGGCTGACGGGCGATTAATCACTGGAGATTGGTAACTCAATTCTTCTTTATCCGCGTTTATCCGCGTTCATCTGCGGTTTCAAAGATCATATGCGCAAGGATACAAACCGACCCCTTCGGGTCGCCGAGCTCGTTAAACGCGAGTTGGCGATCCTGATACCCCGAACGCTCGGTGATTCGCGCACGCACCAGGCGACGATCACGTACGTCGAGGTTTCGCCCGACCTTAAGTCCGCGCGCGTGTACTTCACCCTGCTCGGCGGCGAAGCGGCGGCGGAACCGGTTCTGACGGCGTTCAAGAAGGCGGCCGGGCATCTGCGCCACGAGCTGGCGGGGCGCGTCGCGCTGCGCATAATTCCCGAGCTCAAATTTTACTTCGACGCCTCGATCGAACGCGGCGATCGTTTGAGCCGACTTATCGATCGCGCGCTCCACGAAGATCGGGCGGGAAAAGAGAAATGACCGGCGCCTCGTCCCAGCGGGAGGCGCGGCGCGCGATCGACGGCGTGCTCTTGCTCGATAAGCCGCGCGGTTACACCTCGAACCAGGCGTTGCAGCAAGCGAAGCGTCTGCTCAATGCTGTGAAGGCGGGGCATACCGGCAATCTCGATCCGATTGCGACCGGCTTATTGCCCTTGTGTTTCGGCGAGGCGACCAAGCTCGCGCGGTTTCTGCTCGACACCGAGAAACGCTACTCGGCCGTTTTTCGCCTGGGTGTAACGACCGCTACGTTCGACGGCGACGGCGAGGTTCTCAAAGTGCGGCCGGTATCGATCGACCGAGATGCGCTCGAGCGTGCGTTGGCCGATTTTCGCGGCGAGATCGATCAGATCCCGCCGATGTATTCGGCGCTGAAGCGCGGCGGCCGGCCGCTTTACGAGTTCGCGCGCGCCGGCGTCGAAGTCGAGCGCGCCGCGCGCCGTGTCGTCATACGGGAGCTCGCGCTCAAGTCGTTCGACCGCGATCGTGTCGAGGTCGAGATCGCGTGCTCGAAAGGAACGTACATTCGCAGCCTGGCGTACGATCTAGGCGAGCAACTCGGTTGCGGCGCGCACGTCTGCGAGCTTCGGCGACTCGCGGTCGGCGATCTGACGGTCGCAAGCGCGATGACGCTCGAGAAGCTCGCGGCGATGTGCGACTCCGAGGAGCGAGCACGCGCCCTGGTGCCGGCGGATCGAATCCTAAGCGCGATTCCGGATGTGCGCCTGACTCTGCTGGCGACGCACTACGTATTGCGCGGGCAAGCGGTGTCGGTTCGCCATCCGCATGCGCCGGGATGGGTGCGGCTCTATGACTCGCAGGACCGTTTCCTCGGCATGGGCCAAGTGCTGGACGACGGACGCGTTGCGCCGCGGCGGTTGGTGACGCAGAGGTTTTGAGCCGGGATCGATTCAGCGCACGAGATACGGAAAACAAGGTTGTTAGGCCGGAGAAGCGCTAGTAGAATACGCGCCCTCCGAAGACGGCGCCCTATAAAGGAAAACGAGGTAGTTACATGCCCCTCACGGCGGAACAGAAAGCCAAAGTCATGCAGGATTACGAGACCCACCAGGGCGACACCGGCTCGCCCGAGGTGCAGGTGGCGCTCCTATCGGCGCACATCGAGGATCTGGCCGGGCATTTTCAGACGCACCCAAAGGACCACCACTCGCGCATCGGGTTGCTCAAGATGGTGAACCAGCGCCGTCAGCTGCTCGATTATCTAAAAGGAGTCGACGGCGAGCGTTATCGCCGTCTGATCGAGCGACTCGGATTGCGCAAATAACCCCAGAGGACAAGGCGTTGGCAAAAGTCACGAAGACCTTTCAATACGGCGACCGTACGGTTCGCCTGGAGACCGGTGAGATCGCGCGCCAAGCGAGCGGGGCGGTGCTGGCGTCGATGGGCGACACCGTCGTGCTCGCGGCGGTAGTCGCGGCGAAGCAGGCGAAGCCGGGACAGGACTGGTTCCCGCTGACCGTCGATTATCAGGAGAAAACGCACGCCGCCGGCCGAATACCGGGCGGCTTCTTCAAGCGTGAAGGCCGACCTTCCGAGAAAGAAATACTGACCTGCCGCCTGATTGACCGTCCCATCCGTCCGCTGTTCCCCGAAGGCTTCTTCAACGAAATTCAGATCGTCGCCACCGTCGAGTCGATGGACCCGGATATCGATCCGGACATCGTCGCCATGATCGGCGCGTCCGCCGCGTTGTTGCTGTCGGGTGCGCCGTTTCGCGGTCCCATCGGCGCGGCGCGGGTCGGCTATCAGGACGGTAAATATCTGCTTAATCCGTCCAACACGGCGCTCAAGACCTCGCAGCTCGATCTCGTCGTGGCCGGCACCGAGAAGGCGGTGCTCATGGTCGAATCGGAAGCGAAAGAGCTGCCGGAAGACGTGATGCTCGGTGCCGTGATGTTCGGCCACGAGCAGATGCAGACCGCGATCCGGGCGATTCGCGAGCTGGTGCAAGAGGCGGGCGCGACGCGTTGGGACTGGAAGGCGCCGGCCGAAGACAGCGGCTTGAACGATACGCTGAAGAGCGCGTTTAGTAACGCTATCACCGAAGCGTACAAAATTCCGCAAAAAGCGCAGCGCCAGGATCGCATGAGCGAGATCCGCGCCGAGGCCGTCGCGAAGTTCGCGCCGGAGGGCTCGCCGGAAAGCACCAAAGAAAAAGTGCTCAAGCTAATCGGCGACATCGAGTACCGCATCGTTCGCGATCGCATTCTCTCCGGCGCGCCGCGCATCGATGGGCGCGACACCCGCACGGTGCGGCCGATCACGGTACGCACCGGCGTGCTGCCGCGCACGCATGGCAGCTCGCTCTTCACGCGCGGCGAGACTCAGGCCCTCGTCGTGACCACGCTCGGCACCGGCCGCGATGCGCAGCTGATCGATGCGCTCGAAGGCGAACGCAAAGAGCCGTTCATGCTGCATTACAATTTCCCGCCGTATTCGGTCGGTGAGACCGGCCGCATGACCGGCCCCAAGCGTCGCGAGATCGGACATGGGCGGTTGGCGAAACGCGGCATTCAGGCGGTGTTGCCGGATATGAGCGTTTACCCGTACGTGATACGCGTCGTATCCGAGATCACGGAGTCGAACGGTTCGAGCTCGATGGCGTCCGTCTGCGGTGCGAGTCTCGCGCTCATGGACGCGGGCGTCCCGATTTCCGCGCCCGTCGCGGGAGTCGCGATGGGTCTCATCAAGGAAGAGAACCGCTTCGCCGTTCTCACGGACATTTTGGGCGATGAAGATCATCTGGGCGACATGGATTTCAAAGTTGCCGGTACGTCCAAGGGCGTTACCGCGCTGCAGATGGACATCAAGATCGAAGGCATTAACAAAGAGATCATGGACGTCGCGCTGAAGCAGGCGCGCGAGGCACGCCTGCATGTGCTAGGCATAATGAACCAGGTCATCGCCACGCCGCGTGCCGAGCTTTCCGAGTTCGCGCCGCGCATCATCACGATCAAGATCCACCCAGACCGTATACGGGACGTCATCGGCAAGGGCGGCACCACGATCCGCGCGCTGACGGAGGAGACCGGCGCCACCATCGATGTCGAGGACGACGGTACGATCAAGATCGCGTCCGCCGATCGCGCGGCCGGTGAAGAAGCGTGCCGACGCATAAAACAGCTAACCGCCGACGTCGAAGTCGGCATGATCTACGAAGGCAAAGTCGCGAAGCTCATGGACTTCGGCGCGTTCGTTACGATCCTGCCGGGGAAGGACGGTTTGGTCCATATCTCGCAAATTTCGCGCGAGCGCGTCGAGAACGTCAGCGACAAGCTGCGCGAAGGCGATCACGTGAAAGTCAAAGTGCTCGAAGTCGACAAACAAGGACGTATACGCCTCAGCATGAAAGCCGTCGAGGAAGGCGCGGCCGCTTCCAGTTCGTGATTCGTTGGTCGCGCTTCGTGCGATCGATTCGATGTTTGTGTGTGACTCGCTCGCGCGCTGCCTGCCGATAGGTGTCGTCATTCCCGCGAAAGTGTTCTTACCTTAAATACCGTCTCCCTTCTAGGGAGAGGGCGAGGGTGAGTCGTCGAATCGCCTTCGTCGAACCTCGATCGCTCGTGCGAACACCCGGTTAATCCTTACTTCAACGCGAAGTAGAGGTACCCGAGCAACGCGACGAGCAGTCCGGCGGCGAGCCACCATCCGCCGTACCCTTGTGTATTGAAGCTCGAGGGCGGAGAGGACGTCGGCGCAGCGGCCGGTGCGCCGATCGGTACCGATGCAAGCGCGGCGGCGAACTGCGTCACCGTCGGGTAGCGATCGGCGGGATCGACCGCACAGGCGCGCGCCAAGATGTCATCAAGCGCGATTGGCAACCCTTCCTGATAGTGGCGCACGGTCGTGTAGCTGAACTGCTTCTTATCCGTGTTCGAGCGGATTTTCCCATATGGAAATTTGCCCGTGAGCATCTGGTAGACGGTTACTCCCGCGGCGTAGATGTCGCTGCGTTCGGTCGCCGTTCCTTCACCAAAGAGCTCGGGGGCCCGAAAGGTCAACGACCGGGAGGGCGCGCGCTGCTCGATTTTCGACGCCTCGTCGCGCGGGTTCGCCGTCATTCCGACTAGATAAATGTGACGAGCCCGCTTGTCGTGGAGGAGGTGATGCGGACGAATGTCGCCGTGAACGACTCCTTGCCGGTGCAGCGCTTCAAGGGCGGCGAGGAGCTGCTCGGCGAGCGGCAATGCTTCCTCGGGCGGCAGGTAATGTTTGCGCTTGATGCGTTTGGCGAGGTTTTCGCTTTTGCGGTACTCGAGCGCCGAATAGCGTGCGGTGCGTCGCCCGGGCCGCAACGAAATCGGCTTCAAGAGATGCGGGTTGTCGAGGCGCTGTCCAATCGACTCCTCGCGCAAGAACGACTGTGCGTTTCCCTCGAAGGAAGGATCGGGAAAGCGCAGTACGACGGTCTCGCCGGATTCTCCATCTTTCGCTTGGTAGAGGCGAAAGCGGCGACTCTTTAATATCAGCTTCTCGATTGCGAACCCATCCACCTCGGTGCCGGCTTGCGGCAGCGCAAGGAGCGGTAGGCCCGAACCTCCGACAGGCTGCGTCGTTTCGGTTGGAAGCTTTTCGACGCGGGCGATACAAACGCCGGCATACGGGGGCGTGTGCGCGGCGAGCGCGTGTTGCACTAACGTCTCCGCGATTTGTTGGGCGGTGCCGTCGGACTGCAGCACACTGAGGAGTATGGATCCCGCCAGCACGTCATGCACGCCGGGGCTCGTGAGCAGAAAAACGTCGCCTTCCTTCAATCCTCCCTCTCCGTACTCGGCGTCGACGACGTCGCCATAGCCGCAGGCTTTGGTGATTTCGGTACGGCGCGGCGCGAGCGGCAGCAGGTGATCGCGCGTGAGTTGCTTGATCTGCATGTCACGACAGCGCCAGGCGCGAATGTGACCCGCATGGCCCGCGTACCAGCGCCGGCCGTGCAACACGAGCGCCGCGACCGCGACCGCGCGCCCGCGCTCGCCGGTCGCGCGCACGGCGTGATTGGCGGCGTGCAATCCTTCCTGCAGCGTTTCGCGCGGGGATGCGGCGTCAGCGGCATAGTAGACGTCGCCGAGAGCGGTCGTGGCGGATCGCGCCGCGTTTTCTCCATCCGGTCGATCGGCAATCGCTTCGGCGCACGCGAGCAACACGCCTTGCGCTATCTCGCGCGCGTTTTCCGTAACAGCGGCGAGGCAGCTACCGGGGTTTATGCCGCGCTTGGTCGATCGCTCGTAGTAGCCGATGTCGAGAAACAATCGCATGAGAATCGGAAAGTAGGGCTGGTTCCGCTCCGGGGCCGCCACCTGAGTATAGTCAGGAGCCGATGCGCTTCTGGGTGGTAGCGCACTCGTCGGGTTCGGTCTTTTCGTGAAATCCGCAGAACTTCAGAGCAGACATGTTCGGATGCGGACTGGCGTTACCAAGGGGCTAGCTGTCGACTCGGCGAGCCGCTCGCGATACTCCAACACCGCCCGCTGCGGCGCCACGTTAAACAGAATCTCCATGCGGTGGCGCAGCGCTTATTGACTTGTCGTTGCGAGCGTACCGATACGAAGGCGCCAATGGCCATCGACTCGCCGAGCTCGAGCGCCGACACGAGCAGCGTGGAGCTGAAAAATTGCTGAAACGCGTGGAGCAACAGGTGACGCACCCAAGCCTTCACGGGACAGGGGCGCAGCGCTCCCTCGCGTCTCGAGAAACGCGCGCCAAAAGCGCGAGTGTTTGAGTTCGATACCGGCGATTCGGGTCAGCACCTCCCGCAGGTTCAGGTCGCGCTCGCGACCCGCCAAGGCGGAGTACGTCGCGTGATCCTTGATCCCATCGCGATAAAAGTCGCGCGCCAGCTCCATTAACCCCGGATCGGACGCGGGTGTGACTGGAGTGAGAGATGGGGTCGGAAATGACGACATGGTCGGCGATCCAAGGTTATGCGTTTCCCTCGTGGCCGGTCCTTACACTCAAATTGATTTCTCTTACGCCACAGGTTGCAGGCACTAAAGTCCGATACCGCTCTTCGGTTCGCGTGTTGCTTCATCGGGTGTAGGGATATAATCCCGCGAGGCTAACAAGGGTGGCTAGCCCTATGAAGAATAGGAGTCGCGCCGACCGCGCCTATTGTGGCGGCGGATGCGAAAGGGGGGTTAGAAATCCGGCGTCGGACGGCCGGATGCCTTTGCTACTCTTCCCACGACCCGAGGCGGATATCGTTCCGGTCGCCGCGGTGTTCCCGAAAATTCCGCTGATTTTTTCGATCGCGAGCGCGCATAGGCAGGCAAGCGGCACATCGCTTGCATATCCACTCAGCAACTGGGGGTTATTCGGGCGTGTACGGGTCCATCTACGTGGGCCGTGCGCGAGCTGAGAAACAAAGGAGAGATCGTGCGCGTGGAGCTGGATTCCGGAAGTACGGGAGCAAGAGCCGTGGCTCCGGCTGCGTTCCGTCGTCTAGGACGACTGGTGCTGTCCGCTGCTTGTGCGTTTCTGTCGCTGCCGCTCGCCCTGGGCGGGAATACCGCGGATGCAAGCGAAGTGCAACAGCTCATGGTGAAACTGCGAGATTCGCGGACCGTCCGCGCGACGGCGGTGTCCGCCGACATTCTCGATGCGCTGAGCGCGAGTGCGGGAGTGTCGTTGGAGCATGTTCGCCGCATGTCCGGCGGTGCGCAGGTGTTCCGCTTGCCCGGTGTCACGACGCCGGCGGAGGCCGAGGCAGTCGCGCAACAATTGCGCCTAGACCCCAATGTCGAACTGGCCGAGCCGGACCGCCGAGTGCAACCGCTGCTCGTGCCGAACGATCCGCTCTATTCCCAGCAATGGAGTTTGCATGATGCCGCGGCCGAGATCGCGGGGGCGAACCTTCCCGGCGCGTGGGATATCAGTACCGGCTCGGCAGCCGTTATCATCGCTGTCATCGATACCGGGTTCGTAGCGCACGCCGACCTCGATCTGATGGCGCGCGTGCTGCCCGGTTACGATTTCGTGAGCGATTCCTTTGTGGCCAACGATGGGGACGGACGTGACGCCGATCCCAGCGATCCCGGCGACTGGGTGACGGACACCGACGTCGCCGACCGTCACTCGCAGTGCGGCTACTCGGAGTACAGCTCGTGGCACGGCACGCATGTCGCGGGCATCATCGGCGCGACCGGGCAAAACGGTATCGGCGTGACCGGCATCAACTGGAATTCGAAGCTTCTGCCCGTTCGCGTCCTCGGTAAATGTGGCGGCTGGATGTCCGACGTGCTGGACGGCGCGCGTTGGGCGGCGGGTATATCGGATCCGAATCTGCCCCCTAACTCGAATCCCGCGCGCGTCATTAATATGAGTCTTGGCGCTAACTATCCGTGTTCTGCGTTGATCCAGAGTGTCGTGAATGATATTCGTGCGACCGGCACGGTTGTGGTTGCGGCGGCCGGGAACAGCGGCGCCGACGCCGGCGCCGTTGCGCCGGGAAATTGTGCGGGTGTGATCGCGGTCGGCGCTTTGGATCGTGGCGGCAATCGGGCCTATTACAGCAGCATGGGCAGCACCGTCGCATTGAGCGCGCCTGGCATCGCGAAGTCGTTGTACAACACCGGCACGACATCGCCGAATCCGAGCCCGCAAGGAGATGACTACGGCTATATGCAGGGCACGAGCATGGCGGCGCCGCACGTCGCGGGGGTCGCTTCGCTGATGCTTTCGCTGAATCCTTCGTTGACGCCTGAGCAAGTGCAACAAAAGCTACGGGCAACGGCGCGCGCTTTTCCGGACGGTTCGACGTGCACCATGTCTCTCTGCGGAGCGGGTATGCTCGATGCGACCGCGGCGCTCCGCTCGGCGGCGAATACGACGCCGCCCGTGGCAAACGCCGGAGCAAACCAATACGCCCAACCCGGAGCGACGGTAACGCTTAGCGCCGCCGCTTCGAGCGCGGCGGCACCGGCTTCCATCGCGCGATACGACTGGACGCAGTTGAGCGGGCCGTCGGTTCCGCTTTCCGATTCGCAAAACGCGAACCTTTCCTTCACGGCGCCGGAACAGTCGGGCGTCTTGAGCTTCCAATTGACCGTGACCGACGACGGCGGTCTATCCTCCAGCGCCACGGTGAAGGTGCAGTTGGGATCGGGCGAGGTAGCCGCGTCGAGCGCGAGCGGCGGTAGCGCCGGAGGTGGCGGCTGCTTCATCGCGACCGCCGCTTACGGCACGGCTAGCGCTAAGGAAGTTGTGCAATTGCGCGCGTTTCGCGATCGCTATCTGCTTACTAACGTCGTCGGCCGCGCGTTCGTAGCGACGTACTATAAACTCAGCCCGCCGTTCGCCGATGCGATACGTCCGTACTCGACGTTGCGCGCGTTGGTGCGCGCCGGTCTCACCCCCTACGTTACCGTGGCGCGGTGGTTCGGCGTATCGAATTCGGAAGTCGCGGCCGACTAGGTCGGCCGCTGCTGCGCGCCGCTCCGTCAAAGAGCAATGTCCACGAAGCTTCGGGCGATCGGATGCGGCGCCTGGCTCGGCGACTCGCCGGTTCGAATGAGCCAATAGGTCTGCATGCCGGCATGGCGCGCGGCGTCGAGCTCTTCTCTTATATCGGATAAAAAAAGTATTTCGTCGGCTGTAAGCCCGATTTTTTGCGCGATACGTCGATACGCGTCGGGCTCTTTCTTCGCGCCGATCGTAGTGTCGAAGTAGCCGTCGAACAACGGCCTCAGGTCGCCTTGATCGGCATGGCCGAACAGCAACTGCTGCGCCTTGACCGAGCCGGAGGAGAATACGTAAAGACGGATTCCGCGCTCACGCCACGCGCGCAAAGCGATGTGCGCGTCGGCGTACACGTGGCCGGTAAAGTCACCGTTGCGATAACCCTCTTCCCAGATGAGACCCTGGAGCGCTTTGAGCGGCGTAACTTTTCGGTCTTCGTCGATCCATTGAATGAGCGCCGCAATCAGCGCTTCGTCTCCCGGCGGAGCATTCGCCGCGGCGCGCGCTTCCTCGAGAAGGCGGAGAACTTCGGCATCGCGCGCGCGAGCGCGTACGAAATCGGCGAGCCGCGCGCGCGAATAGGGAAAGAGCACGTCCTTCACGAAGGAAAGCGACGACGTCGTCCCTTCGATGTCGGTGAGTACGGCGCGAATCATGGGCTCCGTTGCGACGATCGCTCGATACCGCGTCGAGCACGCGCGCATTATACGCTCGGTATCGAGACGCGCGGCGAGCAACTACGTGAGCGGGACTATCAGCGGTCCGACCAGTAGGCCGTTAGCCGGAAGCGGTACCGAGCGGGAAACTGCAACACACCCTGTTGCCGGCGAACTTCGCGGAGGTAAAGTTTAGCCGCGCGAAAGCCGAGCCGGAAGGAACGCCGGAAATATTCGATATGATCCAATTGCCCGCCCTTCAATCCATGATCGAAGCCAGCGGTGAAGCGATCGGTCATGAGATGCGGGGGGACCCTTATGCCGATCTCGTCGGGCGTCGGATATTGGTAAGCGGCGGCGGTTCGTGAACCCATGGAGTTAAATATAGACGCTGCGCGTCGAAGAGCCATCCGTGCTCCGCCCTAGCAGGCGGTTGAAAAACAGCCCGCTAGGGCGACACAGGGAAGTGCCGCGCGAGGCGCGGACACGCGCCGCGACTCGCGAGTTGAAAAAGTCCGTGGAAGGATTTTTCAACATCCTGCTAGTGTCCCCGCTTTACATCAGGCGCCTGTCTTCGATAGCCTTGCTACTCATGAACGAGCCGGTGTGACGTCGATGAAACCCCGCCCGAAAGCGCCGCCGGTATTGTCCGTTCCGCTATGGCTCCTGTTCGTCCTTCTGCTTTTCGGCTGCGCGACTACGCGTGAGGCGACGGAGTCTGGTAAACCCCGAGCGGCTGCCGAGGAAACGGAAAGGGCAAACGATCCTTTGGAGCCTCTTAATCGCGCGGTCTATGCATTCAACGACAAGCTCGACCGCTATTTGTTGAAGCCGGTGGCGACGGGCTATCGCGCGGCGATCCCGGCACCGGTACGCACCGGAGTCTCGAACTTCTTCCGCAACCTGCGCGAACCGGCGGTGCTCGTGAACGACGCGCTCCAGGGGAAGTTCAAAGAGGCGGCTTCCGATCTCGGTCGTTTTCTTACCAACACGACCTTGGGCGTGTTCGGCCTCGTGGACGTCGCGAGCCATTTCGGTCTCGAGCACCACAACGAAGACTTCGGCCAAACGCTTGCCGTGTGGGGTGTAGGGGAGGGCCCGTACTTGGTGTTGCCTTTGCTTGGACCGAGCAACATTCGCGACGGTATCGGCCTGTATGGCGATCAACAATTATACCCGCCCGCTTACATGGAGGAGCAAAGCACGGCTTGGAAACTCTATTTGATCGAGGCGATCGATACGCGCGCGCGGTTGCTCGATGCCGGGGATATTCTCGAACAGGCCGCCGGTCAGGACCCGTATGTTTTCGTGCGCGAAGCGTATCGACAGCGCCGCCGCAGTCTGATCGAGGACGGAGCCACCGCGGGCCCGTCTCCGCTGGATCCTTCCATCTTCGAGGACGATCGGCCGGCAAAGCCCACTGACTCGCCGCGGCCGAGCCCTGCGCCCGGCTCTTGAGCCGGTTTTCGGCCTTTGTTTCACGGCAATGAACGGTTAGAATGCCGCGCTTTATGCGGTCGGGCGTAAGTCCCGCCGGAAATCGTAACACCAGAGGAAATCCCGAATGGTAACCATACGCCTGGCTCGAGGCGGCGCGAACAAGCGGCCGTACTACCGGATCGAGGTCGCCGACCGCCGCCGCGCGCCGAATGGCAAGTGCATCGAGCGCATAGGATTCTACAACCCTAAAGCGATAGCGACGGAAGAGAGATTACGCGTCGACATGGCGCGCGTGCAATATTGGCTGGGCCATGGAGCCAAGCCGACCGAGCGCGTGGCGGACCTGTTGAAGAAAGCCGCTCCCGGTTAAGTCGCAAATCGACGACGGCCATCGGGCTGCGTGTGCTCATCTTTTCCGGCAACGGCATGACGGCGAACGATTTCACGAAATACGCAACCGGTCGGCCGGGAGCTTCCTTTTAGCAGGACGATGGCGCCGCCTCCGGACCGTCGAGTCGCCGTCGGCCGCGTGGCCGGTCTCTTCGGAGTGCGCGGGTGGGTCAAGGTTTACTCATATACGCGTCCGCGCGAGGCGATCTTGAATTACCGGCCTTGGCTCATCGAGCACGATGGCGCGTGGCGGGAATTCGGTGTAGCCGACGGCCGCGTGCACGGCAGGGGTATCGTCGCGCAATTGGATGGTTGTACGGATCGGGACGCGATGGCGCCACTCGTGGGCGCGGAGATTGCGGTTCTCGTATCGCAGCTTCCCGAGGTCGGTAAGAACGAGTACTACTGGGCCGAGCTCGAGGGATTGCGTGTCGTCAATCTCGGCGGAGACGAGCTCGGTCAGGTGAGTCATTTGTTCGAGACCGGCGCAAACGACGTCATGGTCGTGCGAGGAGAGCGCGAACGGTTGATTCCCTTCGACCGCGGTGTGGTCCGGCGTGTGGATCGAAAGGACGGCGTTATTCATGTCGACTGGGACGCGGATAACTGACGCGCGTCGGGACAAAGCGCATGCGGATCGACGTGATCAGTATTTTTCCGGCGATGTTCGAGATGGTGCGCGAGTTTGGCATTACCGGTCGCTCGATACGAGCCGGACTTTTATCGTTGCAGGTGTGGAACCCGCGCGACTATACGGAGGATAAGCATCGGTCGGTCGACGACCGGCCCTACGGCGGCGGTCCGGGAATGGTGATGTGCGCGGAACCGCTGACGCGCGCGCTTGCCGCGGCGCGATCGGCGGCGGGCGCTCGATCGCAAGTGATTTATTTGTCGCCGCAAGGGCGGCGACTCGATCACGCCGCCGTCGACGTGTTGGCGGCGCGAGAGCGAATTATTCTCCTCGCCGGTCGCTACGAAGGCGTGGATGAGCGCGTGATCGAAACCGAAGTCGACGAGGAATGGTCGATCGGCGATTACGTGCTGTCCGGCGGCGAGCTGCCGGCGATGGTTTTGATCGACGCCATTGCGCGCCGCCTACCCGGCGCGCTCGGCGACGAGAATTCGGCGTCGCAAGATTCGTTCGTGGACGGCTTGCTCGATTGGCCGCACTACACGCGCCCGGAGTCGTACGCCGGCCACGCCGTGCCCGAGGTGTTGTTGTCGGGCGATCATGAACGGATAAGACAGTGGCGTCTCAAACAGGCGTTGGGACGCACGTGGTTGCGGCGGCCGGATTTACTTTCCCGGTTGCGGCTTAACGAAGAGCAGCAGCGACTGCTTGCCGAGTTTCAACAGGAGCGGAGCCGTACGTAGCGGCCGTCGATTGAGAGTGGGAGTCGAGCCATGAGTAAAATTCTGCAAGAGATCGAATCGCGTCAGATGAGTCAAAAGCTTCCGGACTTCGGGCCGGGAGATACCGTCGTCGTGTACATTCGCGTGCAGGAAGGCGAGCGCGAGCGCTTGCAGGCGTTCGAGGGAATGGTGATCGCGCGGCGCAACCGCGGATTCAATTCCTCCTTCTCGGTGCGCAAGATTTCCTACGGTGAAGGCGTCGAGCGTGTGTTTCCGCTCTACAGTCCGGCCATCGCGAAGATCGAAGTGAAGCGCAAAGGCGACGTGCGTCGGTCCAAGCTCTACTACTTGCGTCAGCTCGCCGGCAAAGCCGCGCGTATCCGCGAAAAAGTCTAGCAGGATGTTGAAAAAGTCCTTCCACGGACTTTTTCAACTCGCGAGTCATCACACCGGCGCCGGCTGGATTCGACCGGCGCGCGCGCACATAATGCGCGCGTGCGAGTCGTATCGCCGCATCAGCGGTCCGACTCCCCCTCTCCCTCCGGGAGAGGGATGGGGTGAGGAGGCTGCCTGGTCGCGAGGTACTAGCGTGCCGGTATACGACGCAATCATCGCGGCGCCGTTCGGACGGATTGGGATACGCACCGAGCTCGGGCGGGTGACCGACATCGATTTCGTTGCCGAGCGACTGCCGCTCAAAGCTCCGCGGAGCGTGTTTGCGCGACGCGTGTGCCGCGCCCTTCGTGCGTATCTCAACGATTCCCGTCGCCCGGTTGACCTGCCGCTCGCGCTCGAAGGGAGCGCACATCAGCGCCGTGTATGGCGCGCTTTGATCCGCATCCCTGCCGGCGAGGTGCGAAGCTATGGCGATATCGCGCGCCGCATAAAGAGTTCGCCACGCGCGGTGGGCGGCGCTTGCCGCACCAATCCCATTCCCATCATCGTGCCGTGTCACCGCGTCGTCGCCAAGCACGCGATCGGCGGCTTCATGGGACAGCGATCCGGTTCGGCGCTCGCGATCAAACGCTGGCTGCTCGCGCATGAACGCCGAACCTAGCGAACTGATCGACCGTTTCTGTGACGCGCTTTGGCTCGAGCAGGGCCTGAGCCAAGCGACCCTCTCGGCGTATCGTAGCGATCTGGTCTTGCTGGAACGTTTTCTGCGGGTGCGCGATTGCGAGAACCTCGTGCGCGCGACGCGCGAGGATCTTCTGGCGTACCTCGAACGTCGCCGCGGCGAGCGTGTGAAATCTCGTACCGCCGCGCGGCTGCTGTCCACGCTGCGCCGCTTTTACCGTTATCTCGCG
This sequence comes from Sulfurifustaceae bacterium, assembly GCA_041485885.1. GTDB lineage: Bacteria > Pseudomonadota > Gammaproteobacteria > Acidiferrobacterales > Sulfurifustaceae > JACQFZ01. Next base: position 13,122 of record JBGPKL010000042.1, on the reverse strand, counting down.
CGCGAAGGGCGGATCGAGGCTGACCCGACGGCTCTCATCGATTCGCCGAAGCTCGCGCGACCGTTGCCCAAGACCCTGAGCGAGGACCAAGTGGAGCGGCTCTTGGCGGCGCCGCGGGCCGCGACACCGCTCGGGTTGCGCGATCGCGCCATGCTCGAGGTGCTGTACGCGACGGGTCTACGCGTTTCCGAGCTCGTGGGGCTGACGCTCGCACAGATAAATCTGACGCAAGGCTTAGTACGCGTGGTCGGCAAAGGAAACAAGGAGCGGCTCGTGCCGCTCGGTGAGGAAGCAATCGCCTGGGTAAATCGCTACCTTCGCGAGGTGCGTACCGGGTTCACCGCCCGTCAAGTGACGGACGCCTTGTTCATCACGGCGCGCGGGGGACCTCTTACGCGGCAAGCGTTCTGGCATAACCTAAAGCGCTACGCGCGCGACGCCGCTATCCGTACGCCGCTTTCACCGCATACGCTGCGCCATGCCTTCGCGACGCATTTGCTCAATCACGGGGCCGACCTGCGCGTGGTGCAAATGCTGCTCGGGCACGCGGACCTTTCCACTACGCAGATATATACGCACGTGGCGCAGGCGCGGCTGAAGGAACTACACGCCCGCCATCATCCGAGGGGGTGAGGCGGAGATTTCGCGAGCACACTTAACGTGTGCTCGCGCCGCCGAACGCCCGCACACGGAAGTGCGGGCCGGGGTACAACGAAGCGATGAAGCCTCGCCAAGGATGGCCGGCACACCCCAGCCAACGGAGAAGAAATCCAAGCCGGAGATTTCGCGAGCACACTTAACGTGTGCTCGCGCCGCCGAACGCTGTACGACGAGCCGCGGCGTATCGCCAGGGATGGCCGGTATTTTATTTGCAACGTGGTGAGCGTCCCAACTATCTGTTGCTGCCCAGGGTGCAACAAACTTCGTTGCACCCGTTCGGCGGCGCGAATGCATGTTAGATGCATCCGCGAAAGCTCCGCCTCACCCCGCTTTCGCGGGAATGACAAAGAGCCGGGGACCGCGCCAAGGGGGACTAATGCGTCAATCCCGACGGACGCGAATGATCATGATCCGTATCGATCAGAAATACTTCGACCTCGCTATTGCGTTTGAATCCAAGCAGGAGGGCGAGTTTCTGCACGAGCATGCGCCAGTGAATCGACTTCACGCGATGGCGCTGTAGTTGGCTCGTGCGTTTCTCGAGAGAGATCAGGCTGCGGTCGAGGGACGGTATCGTGCGCACGTATAGCCACGCGCCGATGGCGAAGCCGGCGGTCAGGAGTTTCAACGGCCAACCCGGGTCCGGGAAGCCGAGCCAAAAGATCGCGCACAAAATCGCGGTGACGGTGAAACCCAGAGCGTAGCGTATCGCCCGACGTCGTTGATGACGATTGTCCGCCATGCTGGCGCGCAGCTTGTTTTCCGCGTCTCGGGTGTTGATGCTGTACGTGTAATGAAGCTCACGCATCATACTCAAGATGCGTAGCAGCTTTTCGCTATGGCGCTTGTTCTCGATGCCGGTCGTATCGATGACCGCTTGCAACGCGTCGCGAAATTCGCGGTAGTCGGCGGTCGGTGCCGGTTCGGGAAACGCATCGGCGGCGTGGTTGATGACATAACGCAATTCCAGCACGCGCGCGACATCCATCGGAAACTTGAGGGCGACGATCGTGTTGTAGACCGGCTCGAACGTATCGGGCGTTAGATGTAGCGCCGAGAAATCCTGAGCGTCGGACATTGGCAGCGGTTTATCCGGCATGCATTAACTCCGGTTGCGTCGCGAGTTATTACTTTTAGGATAGCGCCCGTGCCGATATTGGCCAGTGAGATGGCCCTCTAGTTAGTTATAGTGTGGCTATCGGGAGCGGGCATATGATCGCCCGTCCAGCGCATTCGTGCAACTGGGTTGACGGGGAAAGGCCCATCGGCGGGAATATTCTGGCACGATCTTTTAATCGGCGCGTTTCGACGTGCTAACCGTACCTCCGCGGAGAAAGACTGTCGGTGGGCAAGAGGGTGCGCCCTATGACGGCTTCAGCGGTCGCGGGTTCGGTTGCCGAATTCGTCCACTCGACGTCTTCGGGGGCTAGCTCCGCGAGGAAACGGCTCGGAGGGCGCGCCGCGACATCGCCGCTGACGCGTCGATGTTCGGTCAAACTGAAAGCGAGACTCTCGCGCGCGCAACCGATGGCTACGTACGCCAACCGGCGCGCTTCATTCGGATCGGGGTCAGTCGCCGGCGCGTTGGGCCACCATCCATCCTCGAATCCGACGACGTATACGTGCGCGAACTCAAAACCCTTGGCGGTCGCAATCGGCATCAGTACAACGCCGTCGGTTGTCGTCTCGTGCTCTTCGGGATCGAGCGCGGCGTTGAGACTGAGCTGGGCGACGAGCGCGCGCCAATCCGCTTCGGGCCGCTGCTTCGCCATGCGCCGCAGCCACCCAATGAGATCCATCACGCTCTGCATTCGACGCTCCGCGATTTTCACATCGTTGCAGGTATCGCGCAGCCACTCGTCGTAGCGCAGTTCCAAAATTAGATCGTAAATGAGCTGTACCGCGTTGGTGTGGCTCGCGCGTTCGCCGAGCGCGCGCATCAGCAGCGCGAAGTTATGCAGCACGGTGAGCCGACCGGGGGTTAACCCCTGCGCGAGTTCCGGGTCGAGCGTACATTCGAGTAACGGTCGGCCGCGACTCGCGGCGAAACTCATGAGTTGCTCGAGCGTCAAGCGGTCGATATCGCGGCGCGGTGTGTTTACCGCGCGCAGGAAGGCGATGTCGTCGGATGGATTGCACAAGAGCTTTAGATAAGCACGCAGGTCGCGCACTTCGGCTTGATCGAAGAGAGACGCACCGCCGCGCAAGTAGTAGGGCACGCGGTGCACCTGTAGGGCGCGCTCTATCAGAGCCGCGTGTTGTAGGCGGGGAAGCAGAATGGCGTAGTCGCGATATTCGCATCCGGCGCGCGACTTGTGAGCCAGCAGCGAAGCAACGACGCTGTCGGCTTCGTGCTGTTCGCTTCGTGCTTGCAGCACCCGCAGCGGCACGCCGGACTCACGGGCATTACCGTGCGCCGGATCCACGTCTGGGCGACGAGAGCCGATGAGTCGAGCGGCCGAGCGCGCAATCCGGCGGGTCGAGCGGAAATTGTAGTCAAGATGGATGATCCGAAGACCGGTATGTTCCGTGCGCAGCCGCGCGAGATTGTCGGCGTGCCCGTGTGGCTCGCTCGGTGATTGGTTTTCGTCACCGACGGCGGTCAGCACCGGACCGTCCGCGGTGAGGAGTCTCACCAGCTCATGTTCGCCAGCCTCGGTGCGCTCGTATTCGTCGACCAGGAGAAAGCTGATGCGCAACCGCCATTCGGTCAGTAGGGCGGCGTCGGTGGTCAAGAGGCGGACGGCCTTGCGGACCAAATCTTCGATATCGATCGCGTTTGCGCTGCGCAGGCGCTGTTCGTAGCGGCGGTATAGCCACGTCGATATCTCTCCCACGGTCGAGCCCCGCATCTCGCGCTCGACCGGTGGCGTGATCAATGCTCGCTTCCAGCGTGCGATCTGCCGCGAAACAGGATTGGCCAAACCGATCAGTTCCGGGCGTGTTTCGCGCAGCAAGCGGGTAACGAGCGCCTCGCTGTCGAGCCGATCGTACAGGCTGAAGCCCGGGAGCAAGTTGAGCATGTCCAGGCGCTGCTGTATCAGCGCTAGGCCAATTTCAGCAAAAGTCGCAACCCACAGGTCGGGGACTTGGCGCCCGAGCAGGTCCGCTACGCAAGATCGCATCAGTCGGGCCGCGTGAGCGTTGTTTGCAATGATAACGACGCGCGCGGGAGAGGTGTCGTATTCGCGGATCAGCCAGGCGATTTTATGGGCGAGGAGGGATGTCTTACCGCTGCCCGCCCCTCCCACGACAAGAAGCGGACCTTTTATATATTGCACTGCCACCTTCTGGTGCTGGCTTAGGTCTAGCAATGCCGTGGTGTATTTTATAGTAATGTCATCACGGTTAGGCGCGCATGTTAACCTAAAGATTGGGTTTCGGCCAGTAAAAATATAATGTGCAACAGTTTTCTGGCGTGGTTCCTTTCGGATGGCGGCGCGCGACGCTGCGATAAAGCGCGTGCAAAACAGAACTCTATGAAAGCACCCGTGCGAATCACTCTACAGTTCATTCTCGGCTATGCGTTCGGCCTGCTCGCGATTGTGTTTACATCATCCCAGGCCGCGACAGCGGACGATTTACCGCCTCGGATAGCGCAAATCATGAAGCGGCACGGCCTCTCCTCGCAGGGATTGAGCGTCTACGCGCATGTGATTGGCGCTCCGCGCCCATTCCTCAGCGTTGCCGCCGACGAGGCGCGCAACCCGGCGTCGGTGTTGAAGCTCGTGACGACCCTAGCCGCGCTCGAGGAGCTTGGCCCTGCGTTTCAATGGAAAACCGAGGTTTACGGCGGTGTAGCCCCTCACGAGGGTCGTCTCGACGGCGATCTCTACCTTAAGGGCCACGGCGATCCGTATTTGGTCATCGAGCAATTCTGGCGGCTGGTTCGGGGTCTGCGATTATCCGGTTTGGAAGAGATAGCAGGCGATCTGGTACTCGATCAAAGTTATTTCGCGGGTGAGTCTGGAGATCCGGCCGAGTTCGATGGCCAACCGCTGCGTGCCTACAATGTCCTCCCGCGCGCGCTGCTGGTGAATTTCCAGGCGGTTCAGATTCGCGTCTTGCCCGAGGCGAAGCGGGTACGCGTAATCGCGGATCCACCCGTGGCAACTGACAATCACTTGAAGCTAGAAGGCGGGCCGTGTCGCGGGGGAGGGCATCGATGGTCGATGCGTGTCCGCAATGGGAAACAAACTCGACTCGTGTTCGACGGCAACTATAGGGCCGCCTGTGGAGAGACCGAGCTCTACCGTGTACTTTCGGAGACGGGCCCGTACATTCATGGCGTCTTTCAGGCGCTGTGGCAGGAGCAAGGCGGACGCCTGAAGGGCGGGTGGCGCGACGGCGCGACGCCTCCCGACGCGAAGCTGCTATATACGTTTCGCTCTCCACCGCTGGTGGAAGTTATACGACTCATCAATAAGTTCAGCAACAATGTCATGGCCCGCCAGCTCTTACTAACCCTCGGAGCCGAGCGCTTCGGTTCGCCGGGGACTTCGGAGAACGGCAGCCGAGTCGTGCACGAATGGTTACGCCGTCGTGAACTCGATTTTCCGGAACTTGTCCTCGATAATGGCGCTGGTTTGTCGCGCGCCGCGCGCGTTTCAGCGCGTAGCCTCGGGCGGTTGTTGCTCGCCGCTTACCAAGGCCCGTACATGCCGGAGTTCATCTCGGCACTGCCGCTGTCGGGGCAAGACGGCACGCTCGCGCATCGCTTCGGCGGCGAGCTTGCGGGGCGCTTGCATTTGAAGACCGGGAGCCTAGATGGCGTACGCAGCTTAGCCGGCTATGTGCTGGACGGCGCCGGTCGCTGGGTCGTCGTGGTCTGCCTATACAATGACCTTCGTGCGAACAGCAACGCTGCCGAGGCGATGCAGCAGGCACTGCTCGATTGGATTTATGAACGCCGCCCGCGCGGCGAAGCACCAGCGGCCGCCGCCGACGACGACGGTCGGAACCGGATGGATAGTGAGCATTAGCACATTCAATGAGCGGCTAATTGCTCGGGCCGAGGACAACGGTTAGGCTTCCCCCTCGTCGTATTTTTGTCGATCCTCCCGCTCGCAGATTCAGCGCGGGAAGGTAGATTTTCAATTCGTCGTTTGTTTGAAAGGTGGGACCCGTCATGGCGCAGAAGTATCTCAATGTGACCGTTAGCGAGACACCGGGCGAGAAAGCCCTTCCGATACTGGACGGAACGCTGGGGCCATCCGCGGTCGATGTCCAGCCGCTTTACAATAAACACGGTCTGCTGGCGTTCGATCCGGGCTTCCGCGCCACTGCCTCAACCAGGAGCGCCATTACCTTCGTCGACGGCGACGCCGGTGTGCTGCTCTACCGCGGTTATCCGATCGAGGAGCTGGCGGAGCACAGCCACTTTATGGAAGTGGCGTATCTATTGATGTTCGGCGAATTGCCCGACGCCCAGGAGATGGCGAAGTTCGAGATCTCCCTCAAGACGCACAATCTGCTGCACGAACAGGTGCTGTCGTTCTATCGCGGTTTCCGCCGCGACGCGCACCCGATGGCGGTGATGGTCGGCGTCGTGGGCGCGCTTTCGGCGTTCTATCACGATGTCATGGATATTCAGAACCCGGCCGATCGCGTCCACGCCGGCATCCGCCTGATCGCGAAGATGCCCATGATCGCCGCCGCGAGCTACACGTATTCGATCGGCCGCCCGCAGCGCTATCCGCTCGGCAAGCTCGATTACAGCGCGAATTTTCTGCAGATGATGTTCGGACGGCCGACCGACGAGTATCCAGTCGATCCGGTATTGTCCAAAGCCTTCGACGTGATCCTCATTCTGCACGCCGATCACGAGCAGAACGCCTCTACGTCGACCGTGCGCATGGCCGCGTCCTCCGGCGCGAATCCGTTCGCCTGCATCGCCGCCGGCATCGCCTCGCTCTGGGGTCCCGCGCACGGCGGCGCGAACGAGGCTGTGCTCAAGATGCTGACCGAGATCGGCAGCGTGCAGAACATCCCGCGCGCGCTTGCCCGGGCGAAGGACAAGGACGATACCTTCCGGCTCATGGGCTTCGGCCATCGCGTGTATCGCAACTTCGATCCGCGCTCGCGCGTGATCCAAGCGCAAGCCAAAAAGGTGTTGTCGCACATCGGCAAGGACGATCCCTTGCTCGAGGTGGCGATGCGCCTGGAGGAGATCGCGCTCAAGGACGAATATTTTGTCGAGCGTAAGCTCTATCCGAACGTCGACTTCTATTCCGGCATTCTGTTGCGCGCCATGGGTTTCCCGACGAACATGTTCACCGCGGTGTTTGCGCTCGGCCGCACCGCCGGCTGGGTGAGCCACTGGCTCGAGCTCCAGCATGAGTCGCACGGCATCGATCGCCCGCGCCAACTGTACGTCGGAAGAACGTTACGTCACTATCCCACCTCGCCGGTGCGCCGCACCGCTTCCAAGTAAACCCTTGCTGCCTGATTCCGCTGGTGCCTATTCGGCGCCAGCGCGTCAACTAAGCGTGCTTGTCACGCGGGTATCCGCCCCATATCATGACGCGCGGCTTTAGAGCCTGCGGGTAACGGTGGATTGGTGGAGCGGCGACAACAGTTCGTTTTGCCGATCGCGGCGTGGTCCGCTTGGGCCCCCGGCCTTGAGTCCGAGCAGGCGTGGAGCGCGTGGGCCGCTGGGCAGGCCGTACCGTCGCGTGAGGGATCGCCCTCACTCGGGTTCGTCGATCCCCTCATGCGTCGACGTCTCAGCCGGGCCGCGCGGATGGTGCTGCACGTCGCGAATGCCTGTTTGCAGGGACGCACGGCTGATCGCACCGTTGTGGCGTCACGCCACGGCGAGCTGCATCGCACGGTGGCTATGTTGCACGAGCTCGGTCGCGGTCATGACTTGTCTCCGACGGATTTTTCCTTGTCGGTCCACAACGCGGTTGCTGGGATTCATTCCATCGTGCGTCGCGATCGATCCCCGAGTGTCGCCGTCGCGGCGGGAGAGGAAAGCTTCGCATATGGTTTGCTGGAAGCGGCCAGCCAATGGCAGCTCGATTCCGGGCGCACCGTGCTGCTCATCTACGCGGAAGAGCCCGCGCCGACTGAATACCGCTCGCTCGTTCGCGCCAACGAGTGTCCGCACGCGCTGGCGTTGCTGATTTCACGCGATGCGTCGATTTCCTTGCGGGTGGGACGGCGGCCCGCCGACGCCGGTGACCCAGCGCCCGAAATGCAGTCGCTCGCCTTCCTCCGTGCGTGGATGGCAAGGGAGCCGGCGGCGAGTTGGCGGGGTGAACGATGCGTATGGGATTGGAGCGTAGCCGATGCCGCCTAGCTATTCGGGCGCCGAGAATCCTCCTTCGCGAATTCACTCGGCTCGCTACTTCTGGCGCCTCGGCGTTGTAGCCGCGTCCTTCGCCGCTTTCGGCATCGGCGGGATTTTTTTCACGCTAGTCGTGTTTCCGACGATGCGCCTCTTTCCCGGTGGGCCGGACGCCCATCGCCGACGTGCCCGTCGTCTAGTGCGTAGTTGCTTCGCCACTCTGGTGACGATCTTCCGCTCGACAGGAACAATGATCCTAGAGATGCACAATACTCACATATTGCAGAATTGCCGGCATAAGCTGGTCCTAGCCAACCATCCTTCCTATTTGGACGTCGTGGTTTTGCTTGCACTGATGCCGGATGCCGACTGCGTGGTTAAACAGGGTCTGTGGCATAGCCGATATTTTCGAGGGGTTGTGCGGGAAGCCGGCTATATCAGCAACTCCGATCCCGACCAGCTGGTCGAAGAGTGCGCCGCGGCGATCGTGCAGCGCGGTCCATTGCTTATTTTTCCGGAGGGCACCCGCTCCGTTCCCGGACAGCCACTGGCGTTCCAGCGCGGGGCGGCCCGAATCGCGCTGCGCAGTCGATGTGAAATCGTGCGGGTAATCATTACGTGCGACCCACCGGTTTGGGCCAAGGGCTTCCGCCTATCGGAAATTGCCCGACGGCCTTTTCGGATTAAGCTGGAAGTGGGATCACCTGTTAAACTAAGGGAATTGGGGGTATCTGCCGGAGAAGCGGAACCCTTGGCAGCCAGGCGACTAACCCAAAATTTGCAACACTACTTCACGGAGCAGATCCGCATCCATGAGCGACCTGCATCTAGAAATCAAGCAATTGATCGTCGAGGCGCTGAATCTTGAAGACATGGTTCCCGAGGAAATAGACGGCGAGGCGCCGTTGTTCGGAAACGAGGGTCTCGGGCTCGACTCGATCGACGCCCTTGAGCTCGGCGTCGCCTTGCGGCGCAAATACGGGCTCAGGCTGGAAGCGGACGATCCGCGGATCAAGACTTATTTCCGATCCGTCAGCACGTTGGCGCAGTTGCTGCAGGAGCGCGGCAATGTCTAGCGCTGCCAGTAACAGCACCGAGGTGCAAACCGTGGTACTCACCGACGAGCAAATCTACGATCGGCTCAAGGCTATTTTGATGGAAGCCTTCGAGATCGAAGAAAACCGCATCGTGCCGCAAGCGCGTCTGTTCCAAGATCTCGATCTCGACAGCATCGATGGCGTCGATCTCGCCATCAAGCTGCAAGAGCTGACCGGCAAGCGCATTCGACCCGAAGAGTTCAAGACCGTGCGCACGGTGAGCGACGTCGTTCTCGCCATCCAACGGCTCTACTCGAACTGACGCCCCGGCCTGCTTCATGCGCTGGGGTCCGGCGATACGCGCGCTACTATTCGTTGTTTACCCGCTCGTCGTGTATGTCGCTCTCGAGTACGTCGAGGCGAAATACTTGGGCGTAGCGCTTTTCGTCTTGCTGGGTCTGCGTTACCGGAAAAACGCCGGCCGTTTCGCCGCGGCGTTCGACGGAGTCGGCTGGATCGTGTTGGTGTTGACCGCTTCGTTTGTCGCCGCGGTTTGGTGGTCGAACGACGAATGGTTGCTGCGCCTCTATCCCGCGCTACTCAATCTCATCGTTCTCGGTGTCTTCGCCTACACCCTGTGGCATCCCCCAAGCATGATCGAACGGTTCGCGCGGCTTGAGGAGAGCGTCCTATCCGCGGACGCCATCCGTTATACCCGGCGCCTCACTTTAGTATGGTGTGTCTTCTTTGTATGCAACGGGTTGGTAGCCACGTACACGGCGCTCTTTGCGACGCGCGAAGTTTGGACGCTATATAACGGTTTCATCGCGTACGGTTTGATGGGAGCGTTGTTTTTCGGCGAATGGCTGGTCCGTCGTCACTTTCTCTCGCAGGAGGCGGCACGGTGAAAAATACGGTTCCGGCCACAACGCCGTCGACATTGCGGCCGCGATTCGATCACGCGGTGGCTTACCGTCACGACCAAGGGATCTCGCGCGCGGAGTTCGACGCGCACGTAGGCGCCTTAGCGACCGAACTTCGGCACCGACACGAGCATAGCTGGCTGCTTTGTTGCGAGGATGCGTTTTATTTTCTTTGTGGATTCTTTGCCGCTCTGTACGCCGGAAAGCGGTTGATCATTCCGCCGAACTTTCAGCCCGGCACGCTCGCGTCGTTCGATGCGGAGGCGGAAGGCCGGATCGTCGATACCGTCGACCAGGAGGCCGGTAAGAACAGCGCGCGCCTCGCCGTACAATCCCTGCGAGCGGAAGCATCTGCGGAATCGATCATCCCGAATACCGCCGTCATCGACCTTTACACCTCCGGTACGACGGGCACGCCGAAGCGAGTTCCTAAACATCCTCATCAACTCACCATCGAGGTCGATGTGCTCGAGGCGCTTTGGGGCAAGGAGCTCGGAACGGCCGCCGTCATTAGCACGGTGCCCCACCATCATATATATGGGCTGCTGTTTCGATTGTTGTGGCCGCTGCGCGCGCAACGTCCGTTCGACGCGATTCCCTGCAGCGGTCCGGACGAATTGCTACAACGTCTACGGAAGTTTGGCCGAGCCGTGGTCGTATCGAGCCCGGCGCAGCTCAGCCGTTGGCCCGAGCTCATGGACCTTACGGCGCTCGCGCCGCATACGGCGGCGATTTTTTCCTCTGGCGGCCCGTTGTCGGCCGCCACCGCGGCGGCATACGCACGCGCGCTCGGTTCCGCGCCGACGGAGGTCTATGGCAGCAGCGAGACCGGCGGCATCGGCTGGCGTGTCCAAAGCGACGCGGCGGACTCGCAAGCGTGGACGCCGTCTCCACGCGTGGATGTGCGCGTGGGGGCGGACAGTACGTTGCAGGTTCGTTCCCCTTTTATCGGAGGCGATGCGTGGTTCGCCATGGCGGACACCGCTCAGCTTCTCGACGACGGCCGGTTCCTCTTGCTCGGCCGATCGGATCGCATCGTAAAAATTGAGGAAAAGCGGCTCTCGCTGCCGGAAGTCGAACAGCGTCTCACCGCGCATTCGTGGGTCGCGGAAGCCGGAGTCGCCGTGCTCGAAGGCAAGCGCCAAGTGCTCGGCGCCGTGCTGGTCCTCACGGCCGCGGGGCGGGAGCGGCTGCGAGATGACGGGAAAAGGCAGATTAGCGGTGAACTAAAGCGCTTTCTGAGCCAATATTATGAACCGTCCCTGTTGCCGCGACGCTGGCGTTTCGTGGAAGCGATGCCGCACAACGACCGAGGCAAGATTTCATCCGCCGCGTTGGCGGCGCTGTTCTCGGGACTCGACTAAGGAAGCGCGATGTACCGACCCGACCTGATCGATGAATCGCGTGAGGACGCCGCGGTGCGGCTTAGGTTTCGTATCGCTCCCGAGCTCGCGTACTTCGCGGATCATTTCCCGGGCTGGCCGATCCTGCCCGGCATTGTGCAAGTACACTGGGCGATCGAGTTCGCGCGACGCTACTTCGACTGCCCCCGCGCTTGTCAGCGATTGGAGAATCTGAAATTCCATCGCATCGTTCGGCCGAACATAGAGCTTACGCTGACGCTACAGTTTGACGAGAGCAAATCGCGGCTTGATTTTGTTTACGACAACTCGACCGCCAAATATTCCTCGGGGATCGCGTTCTTCGGCGCGCGCGTATGACGATTCAACCTTGCGTGATCATTCCGGTGTATGACCACGGCGGTCCGGTTCGCGCCACCGTTGCGGGACTGCGCGACTATCGGCTGCCCATTTATTTGGTGGACGACGGCAGCGACCCCGCGACCCAACAGCAACTCGCCGCGCTTGCCGCGGCGGAGCCGCTCGTTCGGTTGCTTCGGCTGCCGCGCAATGAGGGCAAGGGCGCGGCGGTGGTGCACGGCTTGCGCCAAGCATGGCGTGACGGTTTTACTCACGCGTTGCAAATCGACGCGGACGGTCAGCACGACGCCCGCGACGTTCCTCGGTTTATCGGCGTCGCGCACGATCATCCCGAGGCGGTCATCAGCGGCCAACCGATTTACGACTCGTCCATCCCGAAGGTGCGGTTGTACGGCCGCTATTTGTCGCACGTGTGGGTTTGGGTCGAGACGCTGTCGCTTGCGATCAAAGATTCGATGTGCGGGTTTCGTCTTTATCCATTGGCGCGGACCGTCAAGCTCATCGACACCCACCGGTTGCCGACGCGTATGGACTTCGATACCGCGATGATCGTGCGGCTGGCGTGGGCCGGCGCACCGGTCATCAGTTTGCCGACGCGCGTCACCTATCCGCGCGGCGGGGTCTCGCACTTCGACATGCTGCGCGACAATCTCAGAATATGTCGCACGCATCTGCTCCTCATCGCCGGGATGTTGTGGCGATTGCCGATGCTGCTGTGGCGTAAAGTCTCGCTGTCGCGCCAGCCCGCCGCTACCCATTGGGCGCGACTCGACGAGCGCGGCGGTTATCTCGGCCTGCAGATCGTCTTTGCTTTTTACCGGATCTTCGGTCGCCGCGCGTTGCGCGCGTTGCTATATCCGATCGTCGGATATTTTTTGGTCGTGCACCGCCAGGCGCGTGTCGCGTCAAAGCTCTATCTGCGGCGGCTTTACGAACACGCCGGCCCAAGCCCGGCGCTTCCGCAACCGCCCGGTTGGCGCGATACCTGGCGGCATCTGTTTGCGTTCGGCGAATCCACGCTGGACAAAGTCGCGGCGTGGCTCGGCGACGTGGATCACTCGCAGGTGGAGTTTCCCAATCGAGCGGAATTGGACGCGCTGATCGCGTCGGGTCGCGGCGCCGTGCTGATCGGCGCTCACCTCGGGAACTGGGAGATGTCGCGCGCGCTCGCGCATTTCGGCGGCTATCGAACGGTCAACGCCGTCGTTTACACTGAGCACGCGCGCCGCTTCAATCGGCTGCTCGCGCGCACGAACGACGGCTTCGGCGTCAACCTGATTCCGGTGTCCACCATCGGTCCGGAGACGGCGATGCTGCTTCAGGAGAAAATCGATCGCGGCGAGCTGCTGGTCATCGTCGGCGATCGAACGCCCCCCGGCGACAACGGTCGCGTGGCGCGCGTGTCGTTCTTGGGCCGCGAGGCGCCGTTCGCCCAAGGTCCGTTTCTGTTGGCGAGCCTGCTGGCGTGTCCGGTGTATCTCTTCTTCTGT